>JBKQUM010000048.1:0-119628 GCA_052140165.1 Acidimicrobiales bacterium | reverse complement strand
GCCCAGTTCACCCGTCTGCGCGGCCGCATCGGCCATGCCAAGGCCAGAAAGGCCGTCGAGCACTCCATTCTCGTCGCTGCCTTCCACATCCTGGCCGGCGGCGTGCCCTACAACGACCTCGGTGCCGGCTGGTTCCAAAAGCGCCGTCCCGAAGCCCACGCCCGTCGGCTCGCCCACCAGATCGAAGCTCTCGGCTACCGCGTCACGATCGAAGCGGCCGACGCGGCCTGATCACACCTGAGCGTCGGGGCGTCGTCCCGAGCGGGGGTCCGCCCCGCACCCCGACCTCGCGCGCCCGAGTTACGTAGTTTTCGGGTCAGATGAATTGCTCGTGACCCCGATGCATTCCTCGCCGGGACTGCCTACAATCGCACGTGCCAGCGGCGTGATGAGGGTGCTCAATGCTCTTCAGGCTCAACCTTTACGACTTCACCCTCGTCGGGTTCATGCAGCTGTTCCTGGCGACGCCCCTTCTGCTGAGCCCGGCACGACGATTCAGTCTGCGTGGGAGCGGATCGAGGTTTTCCGAGGTCATCTTCAGCTCCACCGGCGCGTTGGCCATCGCGGTGGCCGCGTGCTGGCTCGTGTCGGTGATCTGGGGGATCCCGTTGACCACACTGGAGCTTCCCGGGACCACGGTCGTGTTGATCGCCGTGATCGTGGTTGTCGCCCGACCCGACTGCAATCCCGTGGCACAGGTCTTCTCGGCCGCGTACATCGCCGCCGGACTGGGCCTGATCCTGTTCACCGTCAAGCTCACCACGACCGATGCCAACGGCGGGTTCGAGCTGTTGGTGTCGGGTTTCTTCGTTTTGCTCAGCCTCGTCGCAGTGACGTTGTGGAACTCCTACGTCAACGCGACAAGTGACGTGCTGGGCCGGTTCCGGCACTCGCGCCCGTTGCCCGAGGCCGACCCGTCGTACCAGCCTTTCGTCTCCCTGCATATCGCCGCGTACAACGAGCCGCCGGACATGCTGATCGAGACCATCAGGAGGGCTGAGGCGATCGACTACCCCAACTTCGAGATCGTCGTGATCGACAACAACACGAAGGACCCGGCGGTCTGGCGACCCGTCGAGGACTACTGCCGCGATCGCGAGCGTGTCACCTTCGTGCACGTCGATCCCTGGCCGGGGTTCAAAGCGGGTGCCCTCAACCTGGGCTTGCGCCGGTACACCGACGAGCGCGCCGAAATCATCGGACTGATCGACGCAGATGATTTCGTCGTGCCCCACTACTTGAAGGAAACGGCTCCCTACTTCTCCGACGAGCGGATCGGGTTCCTGCAGAGCTTCGAGGGCAACCGCGGCTATGAGGGAAGTCCGTACTACACGGCTTGTGTCGACTCGTATCAGGCCTTCTACCTGACGAACATGTCGTCGCGCAACGAGCGCAACTCAATACCCTTCGTGGGGACGATGGGACTCTTCCGCCGGAGCGCCCTCGAACAGGCCGGCGGCTGGAACGAGTGGTGTATCTGCGAGGACACCGAGGCGTCCGTCCGCGTGCTCAAGCTGGGATGGTCTGGGCTGTACATCCCACGCTGCTTCGGCCGTGGGGTCGTTCCGCCCTCCTACGCGGGCCTGTGCACGCAGCGGTACCGCTGGTGCTTCGGAGGCATGCAGATCCTCCGCTTGCACTGGCGCAGCCTGCTGCCTTGGGACCTCTCTCCCGACAACCGCTTGTCGAGCCAACAGCGGCGCGACTATCTCATGGCGAGCCTCGGATGGATGCGGGACCTCCTCATGGTGCTGTTCACGATTGCGCTGTTCGCAACGACGGCCCTCTTGTTGTCGGGCTCCCACTTCTGGGTCTTGCCGATTGCAGGTGGGATCAGCCTGTTGGGGATAAGCCTGATCGCCGTCGCCCTCGTGAGCATGCTGTTGCTGTTGCGGCAATGGACGAACATGTCGCGCCGGCGCGCCTTCCTGAGCCTGATCATCAGTCTGGCGTCAAGTTGGACCATTGCTCTTGCCTGCATCCAGGGGCTGGCGCGGCGAGAGGGCGTCTTCCTCCGCACTCCCAAGAACGACCGGAATCAGAAGGTGGTGCGACGGGTGCGGGACGCCCTCTGGTTGGCGCGCTGGGAGATGGTTCTGGCCGGGGGTCTGTTCCTCTGCGCCGGCCTGCTGGCGGCCTCGTCGTCCAAGCACATCCTCCTCGTCGCCATGATCTCCGTTCAGGCCTGCGTGTTCCTGTGCGCCCCCGTCACCGCATTCTGGAATGTGCGGGCGCAGATGGTGTCTGCCACCGAACGTACGCGCCAGTTTGCTGCGCAACAGGCACGCCGGTCGGCCCGCGGGCGGAGATCGTTCGTCGGGGCGGCTGTCGCGCTGGCGATGGTGGCGCTGATCGGAGCCGTCGTCGTCGCATCTGTCACCGCCCCGAGCGAGCTGCTCGCCGGTGGAACGGCGGTCCGCGTGAAGACGGCGGTGCAGGTGGATGCTCCGCCGGTAGGTGCTCCGGCGGTCGCTCCACCGTTCGTGGAGGTCATGGGTGCCCCCGGTGGCGGGTGGCTCGAGGTGACGGCCAATGGGGTGGTCTGGGCAGGTGGTGGCGCGAACTACTTCGGCGACCTTCAGCGTCGACCGGATGCGCAGCCGATCACCGTGTCGAACATCGTGCAGGTTCGGGCTACCCCGGACGGCTTTGGGTACTGGCTGGTGGGGAGCGACGGGTCGGTCTACTCCTTCGGCGATGCGCAGTACTTTGGTTCGCTTCCTGGGCTGGGTGTCAAGGCGAGCGATATCGTCGGCCTCATCCCGTTCTCCTCAGGAGAAGGGTACGAGCTCGTGAGCGCGTTGGAGCAGGTGTGGAAGTTCGGTCACGGCGAGCCCTGAGCGACATGGCCCCGTGCCTCAGCACTTCGGGTTGGCAACTGTCGCGTTCAGTCCAAAGCAGTACGACGCCAGCTGGAGCGTGAAGTCCGTCGAGCCGTTTCCCCATGGTTGCGCGCTGGCAGGTCCGACCTCCATGCCGAACGGAATGGTGTCCAGCCAGTAGTGGCTGGCGAAATTGCGCCATCCGTAGTCCTGTGCGAGCAAATTGCCGACCGCCGACAGAGCCTTGGTCACGTCGACACTGACCGTGCCCGCCGGGACCACGTCCCCGGCGTCGAGCACGAGGAAGACGGTGCCACCGTACGACGAGGTCTTTCCGGACCGGTCGACGTTGATGACATAGGCCGACCACGCGTTGGTCCCGTCATGGGCGACGCCATTCACGGCGTAGGGGATGCTGGCGGATGCGACCGGGGCCGAGGGAAGGAGCGCCTGGCGGTCGTAATCGGTCCACACCATTACCTCGACGGTCCCTTGCGTGCGGCAGGGATACTGCGTGCCGGACGGGTTGAGCCACATGTCGTACGCGATGTCGTAGGTGGTCTGCGACCCCTGCGAGGAGTACGAGGTGGTGCCGACCAGGTCGGTCGGGAGCGCGCTGACCTTGACGGGGAGACGCAGGGCCGGGTCGCTCGCCGGCGAGGTGGCGGCCCGGCACGGGTTCTTGCCGTACGCGACGTTGGTGTAGGCGCGGACCCAGGTGTTGGCACTCGGGGCCAGGCATGTCGCGGCGGTGCACGGCGGCGCCACGGGGAGCTCTCCTCGGACCGTCAACCCTCCCGTGGGTGTCATGGACATCCGCACGTCTCCCTCGGCGGGCGTGGTCACGCCGAGGTTCCACTCGTCCCCGTTGAGCTGGGCTCGGCCCAGCACCGGTCCCGCTCCTTCGCAGTGGGCGCCCGCGCGGGGCCCGAGCGGGCAGGCCGCCGACCAGTTCCAGACCCGGCCGCTGGCCGAAGGAGCGGGAAGCAGCCGGATGGTGTCGGGCTGGGTGGCGGCCACGGCGGGGGTCTGGTTGCCGAACACGAGCAGGCCGGTCGAAACCCCCAGGACGATCACCATTGCAGCCGACGCCATTGCACGGCTCGGATGGCGCATCCTCAGAAGAAGTGCAGATCGGGGGTCCCGTTGCGAGCGATCACGGCGACGACCTTGCCGAGGGTCGAGGACCCGGGGATTGGGCCGAACGACCTCGAGTCGCACGAATTGCTGCGGTTGTCGGCCAGGACGAAGTAGTCGCCCTTGGGGACGGTCGTCTTCGTGATCTGGACGGAGCTCACGGCGCCGTGGCCGGCGTCGTACCATCCGCGCTCGGCAATCCGCTCTCCGTTCACGTAAATGTTCTGGTGATCGGACCAGATGGTCTCTCCCGGCATCCCGATCACGCGTTCCACGAGGTATTGCCCTGGGCCTGAGCCCTGGCAGGGGAAGTACGCGGGACGGTGGAACACGATGATGTCACCGCGGCTGATCGATCCGGTCAGGAAGCTCGACTGGAGGACGAGGATCCTGTCACCCGCCTGCAGGGTCGGTGCCATCGCGTTCGAGGGCACCGTGAAGGGTGCAATGAGCGTCAGCCGCAGCAGAACGGCAACGAGGAAGACGGCTGCGATCGTCGCGGCCACCATGAGCAGCCGGCGCTTCCGCCGCTGGCGGGCTCGGGCCCGACGGCGTGTGGCCGCAGGGCGGGCCTCCGCCGACGGCAGCAGCGCCGGCGGCGACGCGGCACCGAGGTTGAGCCCTCGCAGGCGGTAGTCACTGCCCAGATGCGGCGTGGCGGGCGGCGGCCGCAGGTCCCGACCACCCGGAGGCGTGGGAGCGACGCGCGGTTGCACGTTCGGAGCGCCGGGGGCGTCCGGCCACGGAAAGTCGTTCTCCGAGCGGCGGGCGTGCTTCGGTCGACGTTGCTCTCCTGCGTCCTCGGGCCGCGTCCTGGTGTCGGTCATCGTCGCGTGGGCATCCCGTGACCGTTGGAGGAGCCCGCCGATTCCTCTGGCCACTGCGAGCGGTGCGACGGCTCTGTTCGGCGCACCATCGCGAGGTGCTCGAGGGACCACGACCACCTCTCCACGGGCACCATGTCGGACCAAGAGGGCGGGACCCGCCTGATCCGCGGCTGTGAGAACCCTGCACTCGAGGCGAGGGGGAGCTCGGCCCCCCAGTCGGCGGCGATCTCCGCCGCCCGGCTGCTGCTGACCCTCTGGCTCACCGGCTCGTAGGGCAGGTCGAAGAGGCCGGGATCATCGAGCCATCCGGGGCAGTCCTCGCTGATGGCCTGCGCCACGTCGGGCCACCGCACGCGGGCCAGCAGGTAGGGCTGGGCGCTCTCCCCGAGGATCAGGTACTGCACTTCGTGCTCCACCTCGGCCACGTCCAAAGAATAGGGCGTGCAGCGCGCGAACTCTAGGGCCGGCCGCCGAATTGCGGGCGCCGGTCGCGGTCGCTCAGGGAGCGGGTGACGGGGCCGGGGGGAGACCCCACGGGCCCACGAACGCAAGCACGCCCTTCAGCGAGGGGACAAGGAGCAGGCCGTCCGCGACGGCGGGTGTCGGGAAGTGGTTGGCGATGACCCCGACGGGCTCTTCGACTTCGGGCTGCCCGCTGGCCTCGCTGAGCCCGACCACCTCGTGCCCGTCGAGCAGGATCGTCCAGACCATGCCGCCGGCGACGATCGGCGGCCCGGCGGTGCGCACCGTGGTCGAGCGCCACAGGACGTGAAGATACGGACGCCTCTTCGTCACTTGGACCGCGGTGATGTGCGAGAAGTGCGCGTTGCCCGGCTCGCCGTCGTCGCAGTTGACATAGAGCACCGAGCCGTCGACGGCGGTACCGCCCCACGCCGAGCCGCCATGTCGCGCCGGGCGACAGAGCGCCAGGCTGGCCACCTGGCCACCGACCCCGCCGAGGTGCCTTTGGCGCGCCAGGTACGCGTCGCCCGCCTTCGAGGCAATGAACACGAATCCGTTCACGAGGGTCGCATTGGTAGAACCGAGGTCGAGGTCACCAGAGTCGTCGGCGAGCCAATTTGGGTCCCCGAAGGTCTGCTTGACCCGGAATCCCGGCGAGAGCTCGATCACCGCGTTGCTCCCGTCATAGCGATGCGGATTCGTGTCCATGCTGTTGGCCGTGGCGAACCAGATGTTGCCCGCCGGATCGACGACCGGCGCGGCACCGCCCATCCAGACGCCGCCCTGATAGTCGCCCGGAGCGGTGGCTGTCTCGAACGTCCGCATCGGGCCACCCGCCTCGGGGATGCCGAGCACCCAGCCGTGGTATCTCCCGCAGTCGTTGAATCCGGTGTAGGAGACGATGATGCGTCCCCGCGACGTGGTGAGCCCGGAGCGTTGGAATTCAAGCAGCGGCTGTGAGCCCGGCGGGTCGGCACTCTCGTCGAGCTCGATGCTCCCGTTGAAGAGGTTGAGGCCGTAGAGGCGGTGCTGGGCCGCGAACGAGGTCCGTTCCTCCATGGTCACGACGAAGATCTCGTTCCGGGCGAGATCGATGTAGGGCGTCCCGGTGATGCCGACGACGGGTGACACGAGGCTCGAGCACGGGAGGTTGGCAATCGGGACCGGCGTGCCGAGGTGGGTGCTCCACAAGATGCTCCCCGTCTGGGCCGAGAGGGCGTAGACGGTGTCGTTGGCGGTGGCGACCACCACGCGTCCATCGGCGACGAGCGGTTCGCCGAAGATGCCGCCGTCGAGCGTCGGGGAGGACCACCCGGGCCTGAGCGGAGTGAGGTCCGTGCTCACGGGTGCCACACCCGACGACATCAGGTTCTGGTGGTACACCGGCCAGTTCGTTCCGAAGGGAGGTTGTAGACCGGATGGCACGGTGGCAGCGCCCGCGATCGCTCCGTGCCCGAGCGCGAGGGTGGCGGCGGACATGATCCCACTGGCAAGCAGCCGACGGCACCCGCCGCGCATCGGCGCAGTCTAGGGTCCTGGCCCTCGAAGCCGGCGTGTCGGTGGCTGAGGTGGCACCCGGCGGGTCGTCCGTCTGAGCGGCGGGTCGCTGTGTCGCGGTGGCCAACGTGGTGTCCGCGACGACCGGTCCGCCTCCGATGGTGCCGTAGGCTGACAGACCGATGGCCGATCAGAGCGACAGTTCAGGAACGCCCCCCAGGGGCAACGGAGGCACGGCCGGGTCGGGCGGGGGCGGCGGCGGCAGCTCGGGCGGCGCCGGCGCTGGCAGCGGTGCGAACCGCAACAGGAACCGCAATCGCAACCGGAGCCGCAACCGGGGCCGGCCCGCCGGCGCCGGCACCGCCGGGTCGGGCGGGGGCAGCAGCAGCTCGGGCGGCCGCGGAGGCGGCGACGGCGGCGGTGCCAACGCACAGGGGAAGGGCCAGGGTGGCGGAGGAGGCCAGCAATCGGGCGGCGGGTCTGGTCAGGGCGGTGGAAACCGGTCCCGTTCCCGTACCCGTTCGGGTTCGGGTTCGGGATCGGGATCGCGACCACGCGGCGAGCAGCCGCGTACCGCCGTCGCGCTCGCTCCGCCGGCCCCACTCGAGCCGCTCGAGATGCACCCGAGCCTCGGTGCGCCGCAGGTGTACCCGGGAGAGGTCGCGGCCAACCGCCGCCGGGCCATCAGGTTGTGTGCCTGGACGGCCGCCATCCCAGCGCTGCTCCTCGGTGCCCTTCTCCTGGTGGCCGTGTCTCCCATCGCCGGCGTCGCCGCGTTCGTCGTGGCGGGCGCGGCCTTCATGTACGGAGCGTGGCGGCTCGCACCGGCCGCGGCGCTGCGGCGTATCGGCGCCATGCCCATCGAGGAGCAGGACGACCCCCGCCTCTACAACGTCACCGAAGGCCTGTGCGCCACCTTCGGCCTGAGCATGCCGTCGCTGCACGTCATCGACGACGACGTGCCCAACGCGTGCGCGCTGGGTCGCGACGCTCGCCGGTCCGACCTCGTCGTGACGACCGGATTGCTCCGGAGGCTGGACCCCATTGAGCTCGAAGGCGTGATCGCGCACGAGCTGGCGCACGTGAAGCGGGGCGACAACGGCGTCTCCTGCGTCGGGATCACGCTCGGCACGCTCTTCGGGGGGGAGAAAACGCTGCGGCGCTGTGTGGGGGAGAGCCGCGAGTATCGAGCCGACGTGGTGGGCGCGTCGGCGGTGCGGTATCCCCGTGGCCTGCTCGATGCGCTCCGGGTCATGATGGACGCCCCGGCGCCGGCCGAGGGCTCGCTCTTCGCCTCCCCGTCCCGGTTCGGGTCCACCCGGTGGGTGTGGATCGACCCCTCGGTGGGGCACCGCGACGACCCCCTGGTGCCTGGGGAGCTCGACGCCACCTCGGTGAGGGCCGCCGCACTGAGCGAGTGGTGAGGAGGGGCGTCCCGCCCTCGTAGACTGGACCCATGACAACCGGGACCTTCACCGTCAAGCGGGGGTTGGCCGACATGCTGCGGGGCGGCGTGGTCATGGACGTCGTCAACGCCGAGCAGGCCAAGATCGCCGAGGACGCCGGGGCCGTCTCGGTCATGGCATTGGAGCGGGTGCCGGCGGACATCCGCCGCGACGGGGGCGTGGCGCGCATGAGCGACCCGCTGCTGATCGAGGGGATCATCGAGGCCGTGACGATCCCGGTGATGGCCAAGGCCCGCATCGGCCACTTCGCCGAGGCCCAGGTGCTGCAGTCCCTCGGGGTCGACTTCATCGACGAGTCGGAGGTGCTGACGCCGGCCGACGAGGCGTATCACATCGACAAGTGGCCCTTCACGGTGCCGTTCGTGTGTGGTGCCACCAACCTGGGCGAGGCGCTGCGCCGGATCTCCGAGGGCGCGGCGATGATCCGCTCGAAAGGCGAGGCCGGGACGGGGAACATCGTCGAGGCCGTGCGCCACCTGCGCTCCATCCTGGGGACGATCCGGGCCATCACGCAGGCCGACTCGGCCGAGGTGTACGGCTGGGCCAAGGAGCTCGCCGCACCGGTCGGGCTCGTGCAGGAGATCCACTCGACGGGGAAGCTCCCGGTACCGCTGTTCTGCGCGGGCGGCATCGCCACGCCTGCCGATGCGGCGCTGGTCATGCAGCTCGGTGCCGAGGCCGTGTTCGTCGGGTCCGGGATCTTCAAGTCGTCCGACCCCGCCCGCATGGCCTCCGCGATCGTGGAGTCGACGGCGCACTTCGAGGACGCGGAACACGTGGCGAAGGTGTCGCGTGGGCTCGGAGAAGCCATGCGCGGGCTCGAGGCGTCGCAGTACGGCGAGCATCTCGCCGACCGGGGGTGGTAGCGGGCTCCGAGGAGGGGCCCGGGCCGGGGCCGCTGATCGGCGTACTGGACCTGCAGGGTGACGTCCGAGAGCACGTGGCGGCCCTGGGCGAGGTCGGGTCCTCGGCCCGTCTCGTGAAGCGACCGGCAGACCTCGAAGGACTCGACGGCCTCGTGCTGCCGGGCGGGGAGTCGACGACGTTGTCGATGCTGCTGGAGTCCACCGGGCTGTTCGATGCGCTCGCCGAGCGCTTGGGCCCGGGTCAGGGTCTGCCGATCCTGGGCACCTGCGCCGGCCTGGTCCTGGTGGCGCGGGAAGTGCTCGATGGGCGCGCCGACCAGCGCACCTTCGGTGTGCTCAATGCGGTCGTCCGCCGCAACGGCTACGGGCGCCAGCGGCAATCGTTCGAGAGCGAGGTGCGCTTCGGCTCCGGCGAGGGGCCGCCGCTTCCGGCCGTCTTCATCCGAGCGCCCCTGGTGGTGTCGGTGGGGGACGGGGTCGACGTGCTGGCCACGCTGGACGACGTCCCGGTGCTGGTGCGCCAGGGCGCGGTGCTGGCGTCGTCGTTCCATCCCGAGCTGACGCCCGACCGGCGGGTGCACCGGCTCTTTGCGCAGATGTGCGGCGGCACCCACGACAACGGCGGCCGCGGGCTCTTCGGGTAGCCGACCCCGACCCCGCATGCGTCGTTACGTCCTCACCATCACGTGCCCCGACCGCGTCGGCATCGTGGCCGCCGTCACCGGCCTGATCGCCGGCCACGGCGGGTCGGTCCTCGAGGCGGCCCAGCACGGCGACCTGCAGAGCGGGCGCTTCTTCCTGCGGATAGAGATCGTCGCGGACAGCCTCCCCTCTGGGTTCGGTCCCGCGGAGATGGCCGCCGCCCTCGAACCGGTGGCGACGGAGTTCGACATGGAATGGCACCTGACCGACACCGACGTGCGCAAGCGGGTCGTGCTGTTCGCGAGCAGGGAGGACCACTGCGTCGCCGACCTCCTCTATCGCTGGCGGGCGGGGGAGCTCGAGTGCGACGTCGCGTGCGTGATCTCGAACCACGAGGACCTCCGGGCGCTGGTCGAATGGCACGGCGTCCGGTTCCGGTGCGTGCCGGTCGGGTCCGACCCGGACGCCAAGGCGGCGGCGTTCGCCGAGATCGACCGCATCTTGGAGCAGGAGCGGGCCGACGTGATCGTCCTTGCTCGATACATGCAGATCCTCCCCCCAGCCTTCTGCGCCGCCCGGCCCGGGCGCATCATCAACATCCACCACTCGTTCCTGCCCTCCTTCGCCGGGGCCCGGCCCTACCACCAGGCCTTCGAGCGGGGCGTGAAGCTGATCGGCGCCACCTGCCACTACGTGACGGCCGAGCTGGACGAGGGCCCCATCATCGAGCAGGACACCCGGCGCATCGACCACGGGGACTCCGCCGAAGAGTTGCGTCGCGTGGGGCGCGACGTGGAGCGCACCGTGCTCGCCCGCGGTCTGCGCTGGCACCTCGAGGACCGGGTGCTGCTCAACGGCAACAAGACGGTCGTCTTCCCGTAGTCCGCGACCGTTCCCGAATGTATGGGAACCGCCGCCCCGCCTTCTGCTCCCGACCCGTCCGGCGGTCCCACGTCGGCCCGCCGGAGCCGCGCCGGCCGGCCTCTATGCCGGGATTACGGAAGCGACCCTCGCTCGGTAGAGCTGGCGGAGAGCATTGCCGGACATCAGCGAGTGATCTCCGAGCACGAGGGTGCCATGCTGCGCGAGATCGCCGAGTTCGCCGGCGCCGAGGCCTGGCGGGGCGACGGTTCGCTCTCCATGCCGGACTGGTTGGTTGCCCACTGTCGCGTGAGCCGTGCCCGGGCCCGGAAGCTGGTCGAGGCATCCGAGAAGGTGGAGGAGTTGCCCGCCCTGTCCGGCGCCCTCTCCGAGGGACGCCTGACGCTCGATGTGTTCGCGCCGCTTGCCACCGTGGCGACACCCGAGACCGACGCCGAGTTCGCCCGTGCTTCCGAGCACTGGACGCCGAGGCAGGCCCGCCGCCTGGCCGCGGACGTAAAGGGGGCCACCGATGCCGATGCCGCGGCGCAGTTCGGACGCCGCTTCGTGCGCTTCGACGACGAGCGCTGCCTCCTCTGGGCCCAGCTGACCAAGGATTCGTACGCGCTGGTCAAGGCGGCGGTGGTCGGACGAGCCCGCCGCCATGACCACCCGAGTGCCAGCGATCCCGACTACGTGCGCTTCGAGAGTCGCTGTGCCGATGCGCTGCTCGACATCTGCCTGGAACGGGGCGGGCGCCGTGCCGGCGCTGCCGACGGTGCCGGGGGCGCCCGGGTCACGATGGTCATCCACACCGACCTGGACCGGCTCCTCCATGGCGATGGATACGGCCACGCCTCCATCGAGGGGGTCGGTCCCATTTCGGCCGAGGTCGCTCGCCGCCTGGCGTGCAACGCCGACATGACGATGTCGTTCGACGCACCCGATGGGACGTGCCTGGACCAGAAAGCATTGCAGCGGGACCCCACCGACGCGCAGCGCATCGAGATCCGGCGGCGCGACGGCGGGTGCCGCTTCCCCGGCTGCACCTGCCGCAACGTCACCGACGTCCATCACGTCGTCTGGGCGTCGAAGCAGGGCCCGACGGTCATGTCCAACCTGCTGACGCTCTGCGTGGCGCACCACAGCCACGTGCACGAGCTTGGTTGGAAATTGGACGGTGACGCGCAGGGGGAGGTCCGCTTCGTCAGCCCGCAGGGACGCTCCTTCGTATCCACCCCCTCACCGACCTGGCGACCGCCTCGGAAATGATCGGCGGCTGACCCCGGAACGACCGTCAGCCCTTGACGGCTCGCACGATCTCGTCGGTCACTGCCTCGGGATCCTCCAGCGGCAGCATGTGCCCTCGGTCCTCGAGGGTGACCAGTCGCGCCCCCGGAATGGTCGAGGCGATCGCTTCGGCGCGGGCGGGCACGGTCAACGTGTCACGGCTTCCCACCATCACGGTGGTCGGGACGTCGATGCTGGCGATGCCCTCCAGCAGATTCATCTCGGTCATGGCGGCGAGCCAACCCCCACGGACGGCCGGATCACAGGCGGCGAAAAGATCGCGGGTCAGGACCATGTGCGAGCGGACGGGATCCACCCCGAAGGCGCCCCGAACGAAACGGTGCCCGTTGGTGGTACGCATGCTCCTCGTCACGACGGGCGACGAAATGAGGGCGGCCGCCAGGCGCGCCGCCTGCGGAACCGATTGTCCGCGGGGGTCATGGGCCGCAGTGGCCACCAGGACCGTCGCCTTCGCCCGGTCGCGCAGGACTTCTGGACGGTAGGTGGCGAGCGACATGATCGTCATGCCGCCCATCGAATGTCCCGCCAGCACGGCGTCACGCACGTCGGTCGCCTCGAGCACCGCACTCAGGTCGTGCGCCAGGGTGTCGACCGCCAGCGGCGCCGTGCCCCTCGTGCTCGTGCCGTGGCCTCGCTGGTCGTAGAGCACCACCCGGTGGCCCTGCTCACGTAGTCGTCGGGCGACCGGCACCCAGATCTCATGGCTGCAGCCCCAGCAATGGGGGAGGACCACGACCGGAGCATCGGGGCCGTCTCCTTCGAGGTCCCACACGGCGAGGTGGGCTCCGTCCGGGGTCCGGACGATCCGATGGTCGGGTCGGGACACGACGTCACCCCAGCCGAGCGCGTGTAGGCCGTCGTCGCCTGAAGAGCGGTCAGCGGTGCCGGCGTCGGCCAGCCGCCGGTAGGCCATCCCGGCCGCAGCACCGGCGGCCACGGTCGCCCCGAGTAGCAGTAGCCGTCGGGAGCGCGAGCGGGTCGTCATTGACGGCAGCGTACGCGGTGCAATCGCGGCAGCAACCGTGAAGCCGCCACGCAGGTCAGGATGCCAGAAATAAGGGATTGACGTAATTGCTTAAAAATCGGAGAGTGAGGGTATCGCTTCGATCATGGATACCAAGGTGCCCACCGCCCGATCTGCCGTCGAACAGCGCATCGACCGCCTCTCGACCGCCTCGCTCAACCGCATCATGGAGCCCGACGCAGACGTCCCCGGCGCCGTCGGCGACGGCCAGATCCTTCCCGACGAGCTCATCTCGCTCGCCGAGGTCCCCGAGCTCTTCGCCCGGTTGACCGACGAGCAGAAGCGCATCCTCGCCCGAGAGGAGTTCGCATCCATCGTCGAGACGGGCATCCGATTCGAGTCCGTCCTCATGGCTGGATTCAGCCTCGACATCGTCTCCCGCTCCGACCTCACCGACCCCCGCGTGACCTACCTGCTCCACGAGATGGGGGAGGAGACCCGCCACTCGCGCCTCTTCGTGCGCCTCCTCACTCAGGTGCAGCCGGCGGCCAGGAACCCGATCGACGGCCCGATCGCCCGCGTCGCGCAGCGCGTCCTCTTGCCCATCCTCACGTCCATGCCATCGCTCTTCTGCCTTCTCGTCCTCAGCGGTGAGGAAGTCCCGGACCTCCTCCAGAAGTTCGCCGGCGAGCACCCCGACACCGACCCCATGATCAAGGCCGTCTCCAGGTACCACCGCCAGGAGGAGGCTCGACACCTCGCCTTCGCACGCATGATCTTCCCCGAGCAGTGGGTCACCGCTGGCGCGCTCGAACGCTTCCTCGTCCGCTACCTCGGCTCCCGCATCGCCATCGCGATGTTCGACACCATCGTCCACCCCGGGGTGTACGCCACCGTCGGCCTCCCCACCTGGGCGACCTGGCGCGCCGTCAACCGCTCGGCCGGCCGCACGGCGCTGCGCCACCGCGCCCTGCGCCCCCTCCTCACCCCGCTGCTCGACGCCGGCGTGTTCCGCGGTGGCAGGGTCCCCAGGGGTTGGCAGCTCGCCTGCGGCGTCGACCGCCATGGTCGTGACCTTGCGCCGGCTGCGGCGGCCTGACCCGGTGCCGCCCGAACCGACAGGGACGAAAGGCGATCGCACCCGTCACGCCATTTTGGCGGCGGCCGTGATCCGCTTCGCCCGCGAGGGCTACCGGGGAACCTCAGTGGCTGACACCTGCCGCGATGCCGGCCTGTCCACCACGGCCTCATACCCCTACTTCGCCAACAAGGAGGCGCTCTTCGTCGCGGCGGTCGACGAGGACGTGGCCGGGCTGATCGACGACGCCGTCTCCCTCGTGGTGCTCGACGAGGAGCCGGACCAGTGGGGGCGGCTCATGTTGCGCGCCCTGGTGGCTCACATGGACGAGCACCCTCTGGCCGACCGAATCCTGCGCGGCCTCGAGCCCGAGTTCACCATGCGGCTCCTGCACATCCCCGCACTCCAGGAGTTGCGCAAGACCGTGACCGAATTGATCCGCGACCAGCAGATGGCCGGGGACGTGCGCCAGGACATCCATCCGGGACAGACAGCCAGTGGCATGGTGGTGATCGTCATCTCGCTGCTGATGGCGACGATGCAGACCGGTGCCAGCGCAGCCGCCATGGAGCAGGTGGCGGCCGACGTCGAGGCGGTCCTCCAGGCGGCCACCCGCCCCCCGAGATGAAATCGAACCGATCGCTCTCTGAGGGAGTCTTCTCGGTGTGCGGATCAGGACCGGTGCCGCCCTCACCACCCTCGCTCTGACGCTTCTCACCTCCCTCGCCCTGAGCCCTTCCTTCGCTGCGCCGGCGCCCGCGCCCGCGGCCATCAGCCGCTCTGCCCACATCGCCTACGGAGGATGTCCGATCGGTGACGTGCTGCTCACCGTCACCGTGCCCGGCCACTCCTTCGCCCCCGGCGTGCCGGTGCCCTACGGGGTCAGCCTCCACGACCTCAGCGTGAAGGCCTGCGGCTCGGGACCCCGGACCAGCCCCGGCCCCACCGCGCTCGGCGCGCTCCTGGGCCCCTGCGGGGAGCTCCCGCTGACGATCGACAACGCCCGGGGCATCGACGTCTACCCGGGGTCACAGGCGATCAGCTGCCCGGTCCTCCTGGGCCCCGCCCTCGTGGGCCACCAGACGCTGACCGCCACGGGGACCTGGGGTCAGACCCAGGGCGGCGGGCGGCCCGCCAGGGTCGTCGCGTTGGTGCCGAGGGGCACGTACCACCTGGTCATCGGAAACAAGGTGCGCGTGCCGATCGACCTGCCCTCACCGAGGGCCTGACCTCGCCGATACAATCGAATGACAGGGACGCGAGCGGAACGAGGAACACAGAGCACAGATGTCGGGTCATTCGAAGTGGGCGACCACCAAATACCGCAAGGGCGCCCAGGACAAGGCCCGCGCCAAGATCTTCGCCAAGTGCATCCGCCTCGTCGAGGTCGCGGCGCGGGACGGGGGAGGGGACCTCGACGCCAACGCCACCCTCAGGACGGCCTACCAGAAGGCCCGGGCGGCCAGCGTGCCGCTCGACACCATCGAGAAGGCGATCAAGCGGGGGACGGGCGAGCTCGAAGGCGTGCGTTACGAGGCCATCAACTACGAGGGCTACGGCCCCGGAGGCGTGGCCATCATGGTCGAGACCCTGAGCGACAACCGCAATCGGACCGGCGCCGAGATGCGCAACCTCTTCAGCCGCAACGGCGGCAACATGGCCGAGCCCGGCGCCGTCGGCTGGCAGTTCGAGCGCAAGGGCATCGTGACAGTCGGCCTCGACAACGACGAGGACAAGGTCATGGAGATCGCCATGGAGGGCGGTGCCGAGGACATGTCGAGCAACGGCTCGGCGTGGGTGGTCACTAGCGCCCCGGGCGACCTCGACTCGGTCCGCCAGGCCCTCGACGACGCCGGCATCAGGCCCGAGTCCGTCGACCTCTCCCTCGAGCCCACCACCCTGGTGCCCGTCCCCGACGAGGGGGAGGCCAAGAAGGTGCTGCGCCTGCTCGAGGCCATCGACGACCACGACGACGTCCAGGCCGTGCACTCCAACGCGGACATCTCCGACGAGGTCCTCGCCACCTTCGAGGGCTGATTCCCGGGTCCGCCCCCTGACCGGTGGGCGCGACTAACCTACGAACGCATGTTCGTATTGGGGATCGACCCCGGGCTGTCCCGGTGCGGCTACGGCATGGTGGGCCGCGGCGAGGGTGACGGTGCGCTGCGTGCCTACGCAGCCGGGGTGATCGAGACGGATCCGGGAGTGCCGCTGGCCGAGCGGCTGCTGATCCTGCACACGGAGCTGCGCGCGCTGCTCCGGGAGCTCGGTCCCGAGGTGGTCGCCGTCGAGCGCGTCTTCTTCCAGGTCAACGCGAAGACGGCCATGTCGGTCGGCCAGGCGAGCGGCCTGGCCCTCCTGGCGGCGGCCGCGGCGGGGTGCGAGGTGGTCCAGTACACCTCCAACGAAGTCAAGCAGGGCCTGGTCGGCTACGGCGCCGCCACCAAGGAGCAGGTGCAGAGGATGGTGGCCCAGGTGCTCGGGCTGCCGGCCATCGAGGGCCCGCCCGACGTCGCCGACGCGCTGGCCCTGGCCGTCTGTCATCTCACGACGGTCCCGCTGCGCCGTGCCGTCGAAGCTGCGCTCGTCAGGGAAAGAAGCGAGACGTGAGGAGCCAGACGTGATCGGACTGCTGCGAGGGCCAGTCGTGCTACGGACGGGTGAGTGCGAGGTGATCGTCGACGTCGCCGGTGTGGGGTACCGGGTGACCGTGACGCCGGCGACGGCGGCCGCCCTGATCACCGCCGGCACCGCCGGCACCGGCGGCACGGCCGCGGAGGCCAGCCTCTTCGTGCACACCCATGTCCGCGAGGATGCCATCGTCCTCTACGGGTTCGTGCACGACGACGAGCGCCGCTGCTTCGAGGTGCTGCTGGGCTCGCACGGCGTGGGCCCCGCGCTGGCGCTGGCGATCATGGCGGTCCTCTCACCGGCGGCGCTGTCCACCGCCGTCCTGGAGGACGACATCGAGACGCTGTGCACGGTCCCCGGAGTGGGCCGCAAGACGGCGGCGCGCCTGTTGATCGAGCTGAAGAGTCGCCTCGACCTGCCCGACCTCTCTCTCGAGACGGGCGGCGCCGTGCTGTCCGGGGCGGATCCGGCCCAGCGGACCTCCCGGACCTCGCGGGCCGAGGCGCGGGCGGCCCTCAGCGAGCTCGGCTACGCACCTGAGGAGATCCGCGGTGCGCTCGATGGGCTACGCGACGATGTCGGCGTGGAAGAGATGCTCCGCCTCGCGCTGCGCGAGCTGGCCAGCCGGTGAGCCCTCGGGCTCGCCGCGAGGTCCTGGCCGTCGCGGCGGAAGGGCCCGACGCCGACGACGTCGGGCCCGAAGACCCACGTGTGGTGGATCCGACGGCGTCCGATCACGACGAGGAGCTCGAGGAGGTCGGGCTCCGTCCACGCTCGTTGTCGGAATTCGTCGGCCAGTCCCAGCTGGTCGAGCACCTCAGCATCGTGCTCGAGGCGGCCCGCCAGCGGCACCAGGCGGTGGACCACATCCTCTTCGCCGGCCCCCCGGGCCTGGGCAAGACGTCATTGGCCGGCATCGTGGCCACAGAGATGCGGGCGGGGCTGCGCATCACCGCCGGGCCCGTGCTGACCCGGGCCGGTGACCTGGCCGCGCTGCTCACCGACCTGCAGGACGGGGACGTGCTCTTCATCGACGAGATCCACCGCCTGCACCGTTCCGTCGAGGAGATGCTCTACTCGGCGATGGAGGACGGCCGGCTGGACATCCTCATCGGCAAGGGACCGACCGCTCGTTCCATACGCCTGGAGCTGCCCAAGTTCACGCTGGTCGGTGCGACCACCCGCACTGGCCTGGTCTCGGGGCCGTTGCGGGACCGCTTCGGCTTCGTTGCCCGGCTCGATCTCTACGACCCGGTGGACCTGCGTTCCATCGTCGAGCGGTCGGCCCGGATCCTGAAGGTGCGGATCGACGTCGAGGGCGCCATCCGGATATCGGAGCGTTCCCGGGGCACACCCCGCGTGGCGAACCGCCTGCTGCGACGCGTCCGGGACTTCGCGGAGGTGCGCGGAGAGGGCTATATCGACGGCGCCACCGCCAGTGACGGCCTCGAGCTCTTCGGGGTGGACGAGCTGGGACTCGACAAGGTCGACCGGGCCATCCTCACCACGCTGTGCTCGCGCTTCGAGGGTCAGCCGGTCGGCCTGACGACGCTGGCCCAGTGTGTCGGTGAGGAGCCGGACACGATCGAGGATGCCTACGAGCCCTACCTGGTGCAGAGCGGCTTGATCCAGCGCACGTCGCGAGGGCGGGTCGCCACGCAGCGCGCCTGGGCCCACCTCGGGTACGAGGGACCACCGGGCTCACCCGGCGCCCCGGGTGCTACGCCGCTCTTCTAGGCCACGGTCCGCCCGCCTCCGCCCTCAGAGGGCGCCTCGCCCCTAAGGGTGCGCGTGCCGCTGCGACGGTGCGCTACCGTTGCAGGGTTGCACGACGAGACGGAAGCGAGGTGACCATGGCAGGCATGACGCGTTCACAGCTGAGCGAGCCCACCGGCGTGGTCCTGCCGGCCGTCTTCGGTGCGGCCGTAGGGAGGTCCCGCATCGCCGGGCCCGCCTTCTGCCCGACCGGTCACTGACCCCGGTCTCGCAGCTCTGACCGGGCCGAGCCCGGTAGGCCTCGCCCCCATCTGTCGCGACGGCCCTGACCCGCGCACCCTCGGTGCGCCCGCTCCACTTGACCCTCCCAACAGGAGAGCCCCATGGGTGAACGGACCCTTTTCCCGAATGCATCGAACCGAGCGACGCTCGAATACTGCTGGCGGCAGATGCGGCCCGATCGCGCCGCGTTTGCCGGGAGCTGCGCGGCCATCGTGCTGGGTACGCTGGCCAACGCCGTCGCCGCCCCCCTGATCTTCGCCGCCCTGCTGGGGCGGATCGCCGGCACGGGGCCACACCAGCAGGACTCGTGGCAGACCTTTGGACCGTTGATTATTGCGTATGCGGTCGTCCTTGCCGCGGCGACCGTGTTCGGCCGGATCGGCGGCTGGCTCAACTGGGGGGCGACGTTGCGCTCGTTCGGCCGCGCCATCACCAACGGCTACGACCATCTGATCGGGCTCAGCCACGGGTGGCACACCGACCGGCCGTCCGGTGAGGTCATCGCCACCCTCGAGACGTCGAGCTGGGCCTTCGTCGAGCTCATCGACGCCATGGTGTGGGGCATCCTGCGCATCAGCGTCACGACCCTTGGCGCCATCGTGGTCCTCGGGATCGTCGCCTGGCCGGTCGCGCTGGTCATGGCGGCACTCGTGGCGGTCTTCGTCGCCGTGCTGCACCGCCGGATGGGCCGCGTCGTCACCGCGGAGAAGGAGTTCTCCGACGCGCACTCCCGGGCGACCGGGGTCATCGCGGACACGATCGCTAACCTGACCACGGTCCGGTCGCAAGCGGCCGAAGGGCGCGAGCGTGCCAACGTGGGGACGCTGGTCGGTGATTCGATGAGTGCCGACCTGCGCGCCCGAAGGGTGTTCACGACGACGAGGTTGCAGATGGAGTCGGCGATGGCCTTCTTCAACTGGGCCGCGGTCGCCGTCGGCGTGGTGCTCGCGCTGCGCCACATCGCGGCCGCCGGGGTGGTCTACCTGATCCTGTTCTACGCCACCTTCGTCGGAACGAGCCTGGAGGAGTCCTTCGAGTTCATACGTCTGATGTCACGCGCCATCGGCCGGTGCGCCAAGTTCGCCGGCATCGCCGCCACCGAACCCGACATCGTCGACGTCCCGGGCGCCCCCGACCTTGCGGTACCGCGCGGCCTCGTGGAGTTCCGCGACCTTTGGTTCTCGTATCGCTCCGGGGCTCCGCTCTTCGAGGGGTTGGACCTGCAGATCGAGCCGGGGGAGCACGTGGGGCTCGTGGGTCCCTCGGGGTCGGGCAAGACCACGTTGACCAAACTGCTGCTGCGCTTCGCCGACCGTGATGACGGTCTCATCGCGATCGACGGGCAGGACATCGCCGAGATCACGCAACACTCGTTGCGACGGCACATCGCCTACGTCCCGCAGGACCCCCAGATGTTGCACCGCACCATTGCGCAGAACATCGGCTACGGGCTGGAGTCCGCCGGCGGCGTGGACATGGACCTCGTGCGTTCCGTAGGCCGCGCTGCATACGTGGACGAGTTCGTCGAGCGCCTGCCCGACGGGTACGAGACCGTCGTGGGCGAGCGAGGTCTCAAGCTCTCGGGCGGTCAACGCCAGAGAGTGGCGATCGCGCAGGCCATGGCGAAGGGTGCCCGGGTCCTGGTCCTCGACGAAGCCACGTCCGCGCTCGACTCCGAGTCCGAGTCGCTCGTGCAAGATGCGCTGTGGCACCTGATGCAGGGCACCACCGCTCTGGTGGTGGCGCACCGGCTGGCCACCATTGCCCGGCTGGACCGCATCGTGGTCCTCGACCGCGGCCGGGTGGTCGAACAGGGCACACATGCCGAGCTGCTCGCGGCCGGACGAGCCGGGGTCTACGGGCGCCTATGGGCCCATCAGTCGGGGGGCTTCCTGGCCGCGTAGGCGGAGCGGGCAGGCGCCCCGCGACGATGCGGCGCGCCCCGCAACCAGGCGCGGCGCTAGACCGTCTGGGACGGTGTCGGGGAGGGGACCGACGTACGCAGGGGCAGGTAGACCCGGAACGTCGTCGACCATCCCGGCGTATCCACGATGTCGACGAACCCTTCGTGGGCCTCGGCGACCGACTTGGCGATGGCCAGGCCGAGGCCGGTCCCGGGCACGCCCATCTCAGTGGAGGAGGCGAGGCGGTAGAAGCGCTCGAAGAGCTGGTCGCGCTCGCCCTCGGGGATGCCGGGACCCTCGTCGAGCACCTGCACCCGGGCGTAGGAGTCAGCGTTGTCGACGATCACATGGACCCGCCCACCGCGAGGCGAGAACTTGATGGCGTTGGACAGGAGATTCCCGAGCAGCTGGTGCAGCCGCGTAGGGTCGCCGAAGACGGGGACCTCGTCGCCGGGATCGATGGTGAGCCGGATGCCCGCAACCGTGGCGGACGTCTGGATCGCATGGACCGCCTCCTCGGCGAGGCGGCTCAGGTCCAGCTCCGTGAACGCCACCCGCAGCCCGCGACCGGCGCCGGGGTCGGCCAGGAGGTCCTCTGCCACCCGTTGGAGTTGCTCTGCGTTGCGCTCGATCGTCTGGAGCATGCGCATCTGGCTCTCGGTGAGCTCCGAGGACGCATCGAGCAGGAGCTCGACGAAGCCCCGGATGGAGGTGATGGGTGTCCGCAGCTCGTGCGAGACCGTCGCCACGACGTCGTCCTTCATCTGGGTGAGCTCGCGGAGGCGGTTGTTCTGCTCAATGAGCGACTGCGTGACCTCCTTCTGGATCGCAAAGAGGCGCTCACGGTCGGCCGCCAGCTCCTCGCGCTCGGTCACGTCGATGGCCACCACCACGTAGCCACCGGTCGAGGGCGTCATTGCGTCATCGAGCTCTGCGTGGCCGTTGGCCCCGGCTGAGGCGGAGGCCACGGACGAGGAGGAGGACGAGGAGGAGGGGGAGGAGGACGAGGAGGACGAGGAGGACGAGGACGACGAGGAGGAGGAGGAGGCGTGGGCGGACCCCTCGGGCTCGTCGTGGTACGCACCCTCGTCGCCCCACTCGTCGCCGAGAGCGGTGTCGGGCGTGGGGACCGGCAGCGCCCTCACCCGCACGACGCAACGACGCTGGTGGCCGTCCTTGCGGGTGGCGGTCCAGGGCACCTCCGCTGCCGTCTCGGCGTCGATGGGTTCCAGGGCCGTGCGCATCGCATCGATCGTCTGGCGCCGCTCGTCGATCTGCGCCGGGTCGATGAAGTCGGCGATGGATCGGATGCCTACGACCTCCGCCGCCCGAAAGCCGAGCATCTGCTCGGCGCCGGCCGAGAAGAACGTGACCGTCCCCGCCGGGTCGACGCCCATGATCGCGCTGCCCGTTGCGGCACGGAGGAGGGTTTCGAGGCGGTCGCGGGCGTAGTCGGCCTCGCGGGCGTTCCGGCGGGCTATGCGGGACTGCTGGGCCAGGTCGCTGAGGAAGGCCCGGTCCCTGGACACCATCGTGTAGACGGTCGACGCCACCAGCGTCGTGACGGTGGCCATCACGACCACCTGTCGCCACTCGATCGTCGGGTACTTCGGTGGCCCGACGATGAGGAGAGGGACCAGCAGGGCCAGGTCCAGGCAGAACAGCCCCACGAGGAGGTGCAGCCGTCGTCCGTAGAGCGACAGCCACACGATCGGCAGGAGATAGACGACGACCAACCCGGAGCTGCTGCCGCCCTGGGCGTCCCGGATGATGGCGATGACGGCGATGTAGCCGATCGGGATGATCAGCCACGCCCAGTCGGGCAACCGCTCCCAGGGCAGGAGGAAGGCCGCGGCGACGAGCACGAAGAACAGGACGCCGGCGAGCGAGATCTCGCGCCGGGCGTCATGGGGGAAGGGGATCACCGCGATGAGGACGGTGCCGACGGCCACCAGGGCGAACACCGGTAGGCGGACGCGCATCGAACCCGAGAAGCCGATGGGCAGGGAGGTTCCGGGCATCGGCGGCTCGCGCCGCCCCGGAGGGTCGGATCCGGTCTGGCGCGGCCCGGTCACCGCATCCGAGAGCGGTACCGGTAGCCGAAACCCCGCACCGTCTCGATCGGAGTGTCGTCCCCCTCACCCCAGCCCAGCTTGCGCCGGAGCCGCAGGACCGCATATTTGACCCGTGACGGGGCCAACCCGCTCGGGTCGTCCCAGGCCAGCTCGATCAGCTGGTCCGGCGACAGGACCTGGCCCTGGTGCCGGGCCAGGGTCGCCAGGAGGCGGTACTCGGTCGGCGTCAGGACGACCGAGTCGCCGTCGACCACGACCTCCTGCCGGGCGAAGTCGAGGTGGAGCGTGCCGTCGTCGAAGGTGGTCACCACGTCGCCCGTGGACCGCTGGCGCCGGCTGATGGCCTGCAGGCGGGCGAGGAGCTCGACCTTCCCGAACGGCTTGGTCAGGTAGTCGTCGGCGCCCGCGTTGAGTCCTCGCACCTTGTCACGTTCGGTTCCCAGGGCGGTCAACATGAGGACCGGCACGTCGCTCATGTCCCGGATCCGCTCGAGCACCTGCCAGCCGTCCAGGTCGGGGAGTCCCACGTCGAGGATGACGATGTCGGGATGGCGCTGGTGGAATTGCCGCACGCCGTCCCGGCCCTCGGCGGCCTCCGCGACCGCGAAGCCCTCCCGTTCGAGCAGGGTCCGGAGGAGCTGGCGGATGTCCGCCTCGTCCTCGATGACCAGCACGGAAGTATGACCATCTCGCATCAGGACGCAACTGTACTGGGCAAACAGGACAATTCACGTGAATAATCGGCGCAGAGGCCCAATTGAGAAGCTCCTGATCAGCCGTTCTGTTGCATCTCGGGGCCGCCACGGGCGGCCCGCCACCCCGGTTCCACCCTCATCGGCGCTGTGGCCTGCGGGAATACACCGAGGGACCGAGCGGTCCACCGGGTAGTACAGGGAGCGAAAGGTGCGCCGGCCCGGGTCGTCGGTTCCCCCCGGATTGCTCCGACCGACGGCCTCACGGGGCCGGCGCACCTCTTCGCTGCACCTTCCCCCCGGTGTTCCCCCTCTGCGAGATTCCGTTCCCCTTCGCCGGACTCTCACCTTGGTCGCCCCCCTCTGAACGACCATTCACCGTGAGGTTGCTGTACCGATGGTCTGAACATTGCACACCGGCTGTCGCAGCGACGGCCATTTTGGGTTGCAATCCGGTTGCGTCATCGCAGGCGCCGCCATACGGGTGGAACCGGTCCGTTATCCCCGCCGGGAGGCGATATAAGACGCCTCGTTTCGGCGGCGGCGGTGCCCCGGATCCGCCGGCAGCGGCTCCGGGGCGGGGCAGTGCCAGGGAGAGTCGGAACCCAGGCACTAGGGTGGCGCTTCGCACCCGCTTAGGTCCAAGGATCTCCATGACATCAACGCCGGCGCTGGTCCACTTCGTGGTCGCCGCCACCTCCTCCAAGAGTTCGAACCCGCTGCTGACCCTGCTGCCGTTGGTGGCGATCGGGGTCCTCGGCTACTTCTTCTTCATCAAGCCGCAGCAGCGGAAGGCGAAGGCGGCCCGGGAGTCCCAGGGCTCCGGGATCGAGATCGGGGACGAGGTGCAGACCGTCGGCGGCGTCATCGGCACCGTGCTCGAGATCCACGGCGACCGCTACACCCTCCTGACCGGGGCACTCGGGGACGACGGCAACCTCGACGGCCCCCAGCCGACCCGGATCGTCTTCGTCCGCCAGGCGATCGCCAGGAAGATCGAGCCGATCGAGGACGTGCGCATAAAGGACCAGCCCGTCCAGGACGTGGTGCGCCATGTCGATGACGACGACGGTGACGAGGCCGACATCGACGATGTCGGTGGTGACGGTGCTCCCAGCAGTGGTGAGCAAGGCGGGGAGGCTGAAGAGGCGTGAGCCCCAAGTCGGGGGGTCGGGCCCAGCGACGACAGCGGCGCAACCTCCTCGTCAGCGTGCTGGTCGTCGTGGCGATCGCCCTCGGGTCGTTTGCCGCGGTGTTCGCCGCCAAGTGGTCGCCGCGTCTCGGATTGGACCTCGCCGGAGGTGTCTCGGTCGTCTACACGGCCGAAGGCCACAACGTGAGCCAAGCCGACCTGAACGAAACCGTCGACATCCTCAACCTGCGCGTCAACGGGCTCGGTGTGTCCGGCGCGCAGGTGCAGACCTCCGGGAAGGACCAGATCTCGGTCTCCATCCCCGGCGTCACGAACGCGCAACAGGTCCTCGCGCAAATCGGTCAGACGGCGCGCATGTACTTCAGGCCGGTGGAGTGCTTCGCCTACCCCCAGGGCGTGCCGAAGGGTTCGAAGGCCACGACCCTGCCGAGGGGGGTCGAGACCATCCCGGCCTGCACGGCGTCGACGGAGCTGACGCAGGCCAACCTCGCCGTCACCCCCAACAACTCGCCCCAGGGGTACTCGTCCAACAACGTGCCACCGGACTCCCAGTACATCGCGTACCCCTCGACGAGCGTCGAGAAGCCCGGGTACGAGACGAGCACCGTCCTCCTCCCGGGACTCGCCGCCAGCGGCAGCGCCAACGGGGGCGAGCGCTACGTCCTCGGTCCGGCGCAGATGACGGGCCACTCCATCGCCAGCGCCACGGCCACGCAGAACCAGACCGGGCAGTGGGTGGTCGACTACAGCCTGACCGGTCCGGGCTCGTCGCTATGGGACAAGGTGGCGCAGGAGAACTTCCACCAGCTGCTCGGCATCGAGCTCGACGGGGTCGTCTACTCGGCGCCCATCATCCAGCCCACCCAGAGCAGCTTCACCTCCTTCGACGGGAAGGGCGAGATCTCCGGGAGCCTGACCCAGTCGGACGCCCAGAACCTGGCGCAGGCGATGAACTTCGGTGCGCTGCCGGTGAGCCTCAAGGCCGCCACCTCGGAGACCGTCTCGGCCACCCTCGGCCACTCGGCGCTGGTCGCCGGGCTCGGCGCCGGCATCGCCGGGCTCATCCTGGTGCTGCTCTACGTCCTGCTCTACTACCGGGCGCTGGGACTGGTGGTCATCTCGGGGCTGGTGCTCACGGCGATGATGCTGTGGGCCATCATCTCGGCCCTCGGGCACACGTCGGTGGCTCCCAGCTTCGACCTCGCGGGCATTACCGGCCTCATCGTCTCCATCGGCATCACGGTGGACTCGTACATCGTGTACTTCGAGCGGTTGAAGGACGAGACCAGATCGGGCCGATCGGTCCGGACCTCGGTTGACCGCGGCTTCAAGAGCGCGTGGCGCACCGTGTGGGCGGCCGACTTCGTGTCGCTGCTGGCTGCCATCGTCCTGTACTTCGTCGCCGTCGGCAACGTCAAAGGCTTCGCGTTCTTCCTGGGGCTCTCGACCATCATGGACATGGCCGTGACCTGGTTCTACACGCGGCCGCTCGTCATCCTGCTGGGCCAGAGCCCCCGCCTACAGGGCTCCGGGGCCTTCAGCATCGCCACCGGGCTCGGTGCAGGGCCACAGGCACAGGGACTGCCGGCTCCGGTCGGGGTCGGCGCAGGGGGTGGTGGCTCGTGAGCGACACCGAGGGCCCAGGGCGCGACGGGCAGGACGGCAGCTCCCTCGACGACGTCAGCGAGGAGGACGTCGAGCAGCTCGAGGAGAGCGTCGACACGGAGGACCTCGACGAGGAGGAGCTCGTCAGCCTCGACGATGCCGCCCGTGCCCTCCTGGCCAAGCCCCGGCGGGGTCACGGCCCGATCGCCCGGCTCTACCGGGGCGAGACCCGCTTCGACTTCGTGGGCCGGCGGCGGATCTGGTTCAGCATCTCGACGGCCATCATCCTGCTCGGCATCCTCTCGATCGTGCTCCGGGGCGGGCTGAACCTGGGGATCGAGTTCAAGGGCGGGACCGAGTGGACCATCGCCGCGCCGGGCGTGAGCCAGACCCAGGCCACCAACGCCCTGAAGGGCACCGGTGTGATCGACCCGACCGTGGAGATGCTCGGCACCGGCAGCAAGCAGACCCTCAACGTGCAGTCCGACCTCAACAAGCTGTCGCAGGCCCAGCAGGACGCGGTGAGCAAGAACGTCCAGAAGGCGTTGCTGGAGGTCACCGCGGCGCACGCGCCCCCAGCCCCACCGACCACCACCACGACGGCGAAGCCGACGACGACCACGACGGCCAAGCACACCACCACGACGACGGCCAAGGCGGGCGCCGCCCCGGGATCCACCACGACCTCCGTGCCGGTGACCACCACCACGGTGCCGGCCAACGCGGTGCCCAAGCCGGTGGCCGACAAGATCAGCATCACCACGGTCGGCCCGACCTGGGGCTCCTCCATCACCGACAAGGCCATCGAGGCGCTCATCATCTTCTTCATCGTGGTGGCCATCTACATCAGCATCCGCTTCGAGCCGAAGATGGCCCTGGCCGCCTTCATCGCCATGATCCACGACGTCCTCGTGGCCATCGGCATCTACTCCATCTTCAACTTCCAGGTCACCCCGGACACGGTCGTCGCCATCCTGACCATCCTCGGGTACTCGCTCTACGACACGGTCGTGGTGTTCGACCGCGTGCGCGACAACACGAAGGGCATCGGCAGCAGCGGGCGACTGACCTACCCGCAGCTCATCAACCTGTCCATGAACCAGACCCTGGCCCGGTCCATCAACACGTCCATGGTCGCCATCATCCCCGTGCTGGCGATCCTGCTCATCGGCGCCCAGATCCTGGGCGCCACGACACTGCAGTCGTACGGCCTGGCCCTGTTCGTCGGCCTGCTCTCGGGGGCCTACTCGTCGATCTTCATCGCCGCACCGGTGCTGTGCATGATGAAGCAGCGCGAGGAGCGCTGGGTCTCCATCGCCGATCGCCTGGCCAAGCGCGGCGATCAGCACGGGTGGTACTCGGCCGCCGAGGCGGCGACCATGAGCACCCAGATGAGCGTGGCGGCGTCCGGACAGGTCAGCCGGGGTGCCGGCGGGGGAGGCGGCGCTGCGGCGCAGAAGTCCGGCGGCACCAAGCGCAGCGGGCCGATCCGGCCGGGCTCGGGCAGCGGCGCGGGTGGTGGCAGTGGCGCGAGCGGGGGGACCGCCGTCATGGACCGGCCGGCCGGCGGGACGTCGTCGGGCGGGCAGCCGCAGGGCCAGGCCGCGCCGCGACCGCGCCAGAGCAGGGGCAAGAAGCGCCGGCGCTGAGTCGGGTGTTTCCCCAGGCGGGTAGCCTGGAGGGATGGTGGCCCTGGCCCGGGTGACTCCCACGGACGCTCCGGCACTCGAGCTGGAGCAGGTGCAGGAACGGGTGCTGCGCGACCTGTTGGCGCCCCTGCTGGCCGAGTTCGCCCGGCACCGCTTCGACGAGGACGCCTCCATGATCGTCGAGGCCGGGCGGACGGCGCTCACCGCCCACGAGGGCCAGTTCCGGCGCTCCGGCGAGCCCTACATCACGCACCCGGTGGCCGTGGCGACGATCGTGGCCGAGCTCGGGCTCGACGCCCAGACCGTGGCCGCCGCCCTGCTGCACGACGCGGTGGAGGACACCGGGCTGACGCTCGAGACGATCACGCAGACGTTCGGCGAGGGCGTGGCCCGGGTCGTCGACGGCGTGACCAAGCTCGACCGGCTCCAGTTCAACTCCAAGGAGGCCCAGCAGGCGGCCACCATCCGCAAGATGCTCGTGGCGATGGCGGACGACTGGCGGGTCCTCCTGATCAAGCTGGCCGACCGCCTGCACAACATGCGGACCTTGGCCGTGATGCCCGAATGGAAGCAGCGGCGCACGGCCCAGGAGACCTTCGACGTCTACGCGCCGCTGGCCCACCGCCTCGGCGTGCAGCAGGTCCGCTGGCAGCTCGAGGACCTCGCCTTCGCGACGCTGCACCCGAAGCGCTACGCCGAGATCGAGCAGATGGTGGCGGCCCGGGCACCGCAGCGGGAGGAGTATCTCGAGCGGGTGCTCGTCCACGTGCGCCAGCGGCTCGAGGACATGGGCGTCGCCGCCGACGTGACCGGCCGGCCCAAGCACCTCTGGTCGATCTACGAGAAGATGGTGGTCCGGGGCAAGGAGTTCGACGACATCAACGACCTGGTCGCCATCCGGGTCGTCGTCGACTCCGAGAAGGACTGCTGGGCCGCGCTCGGCGCCATCCACGCCATCTGGGCCCCCGTGCACGGGCGCTTCAAGGACTACATCAACACGCCCAAGTTCAACATGTACCAGTCGCTGCACACGACGGTCATCGGCTTGGACGGCAAGCCGGTCGAGGTCCAGATCCGCACGTCGGAGATGCACCACCGGGCCGAGTACGGCATCGCGGCGCACTGGGGCTACAAGTCCAAGGAGGACCACTCCTCGGAGATGGCGTGGCTGCAGCGCATCGCCGACGTCGACCGCCAGACCGACGACCCGATCGAGTTCCTCGAGGCCCTCAAGCTCGACCTCGAGCAGGACGAGGTCTACGTCTTCACGCCCAAGGGCAAGGTCATCGCGCTGCCGGCCCGCTCCACGCCGGTGGACTTCGCCTACGCCATCCACACGGAGGTGGGCCACCGCTGCATCGGGGCGCGGGTCAACGGCCGGCTCGTCCCGCTCGAGACCCAGCTGAGCTCGGCCGACACGGTCGAGATCTTCACGTCGAAATCGCCGACGGCCGGCCCGTCGCGGGACTGGCTCCAGATCATCGCCTCCACCCGGGCCCGCAACAAGATCCGGCAGTGGTTCTCGCGGGAGCGCCGGGAAGACGCCATCGAGAACGGCCGGGAGGAGCTGGCGCGGGCGCTCCGCCGGGACGGGCTGCCGCTCCACAAGCTGCTCGGCTCCTCGGCGCTGCAGGAGGTCGCCGAGACGATGAACCTCGCCGACCTCGACGCTCTGTACGCGTCGATCGGTGAGAACCAGGTCTCCGCCCAGTCGATCGTCCAGCGCCTCACGAAGGCACTGCGAGGCGGCGGGGACGCAGACGAGCAGCTCCCGACGACCGCCCTGCCGAGCACGAGCCGGCCCCGGCACAGCCGCCGCACCGGCACGGGGGTCTACGTCGAGGGCCTCGACGACGTCATGATCCACCTGGCCCGCTGCTGCACCCCGGTGCCCGGCGACCAGATCGTGGGCTTCGTGACCCAGGGCCGGGGCGTCTCTGTGCACCGCGCCGACTGCGCCAACGCAGCTGCGCTGTCCGACCGCTCCCGGGAGCGCCTCATCGAGGTCGAGTGGGACAGGGGCAACGACGGTGTCTTCGTGGCCACGATCGAGGTGCAGGCCTTCGACCGCTCCCGCCTGCTCGCCGACGTGTCCCGGGTCGTCTCCGAGCACCACCTCAACATCGTCGCTGCCCGGACCGCCACCACGCCCGATCGCGTCAGCCGGATGGCCTTCGACGTCGAGCTCGCCGACCCCACCCACCTGCACTCACTGATCAGCGCGCTCAAGCACCTCGACGGTGTCTTCGACGCCTATCGTCAGCTTCCTGGCAAGAAAGTCTGATCCCCCGACCGTGAGGAGTGAGTCTCCCGTGACCGCGGGCTCGTCGGCCGCGCCCGGTTCCGGTGCAGCCCAAGTCCCGGCAAGGGGCCGAGTCGCGCTGCAGACGCCCAAGGGCATGCACGATGCGCTGTGGCCCGAGTCGGCCCGCTGGGAGGCCGTCGTGGCCCGGTTCGCGGACCTGGTGGGGAGCGCCGGCTACGGCCTGACCGTGACGCCGGTCATCGAGCACGCCGGAGTGTTCCTGCGCGGCATCGGCGAGGGCAGCGAGGTGGTCGGCAAGGAGATGTACGTCTTCGAGGACCGCGACGGCCAGATGATGGCCCTCCGGCCCGAGGGCACGGCCCCCATCGCCCGCGCCTTCGTGCAGCACCACCCGGTCCCGCCCTGGAAGGCCTGGTACGTGGCGCCGTCGTTCCGCCACGAGAACCCCCAGCAGGGCCGTTACCGCGAGCACCACCAGCTGGGCGTCGAGGCGCTCGGACCCGCCGACGCGGACCTCGACGTCGAGGTCGTGTCCCTCGCCCACGACTTCTTCTCGGGACTCGGTCTCCGGGAGGTCACGCTCAAGCTGCACTCCATGGGCGACGGGGTCTGCAAGCCCCGGTACGTGGCACTCCTCGGAGCATTCCTGGCCGAGCGGGTCGATCAGCTTTGCCCCGCCCACCGCGTGCGGCACCTGGAGAACCCGCTGCGGGTCCTCGACTGCAAGACGCCCGAGTGCCGCGCCGCCACGGCCGACGCCCCGCACTTCCTCGACCACCTGTGCGACCCGTGCGCGGCGCACTTCGCCCGGGTCCGCTCCGGGCTCGACGCGCTGGGTGTGCCCTACACGATCGACCACCGGCTCGTGCGGGGCTTCGACTACTACACCCGCACGACGTTCGAGTTCGCCGCCGACGCCCTCGATGCGGCGCAGAACGGCATCGGCGGGGGCGGCCGCTACGACGGCCTGGTGGAGCTTCTCGGCGGGGACCCGACACCGGGAATCGGCTTCGGCATCGGTATGGAGCGCGTGTTGCTCGCCTGCGACGCCGAGGGTGTGTTCTCGACCTCCGCCGCGCTCGCCGCCCGGCCGCTGCACGCGTACGTCCTCGACACCGCCGGCGGCGAGACGGCGCTCGCGCTGACGGTCGAGCTGCGCCGGGCCGGCCTGCGGGCCGACCGGGCCTTCGACGGGCGTTCCATGAAGTCGCAGATCAAGTCGGCCGACCGCTCGGGGGCCCTCGTGGCCCTGGTGGTCGGTCCCCAGGAGCTGGGCGAGGGGACGGTCGGACTGCGGCCGTTGCGCAGCGACGACGAGCAGCGGACGGTGCCCCGGGCTGCCATCGTGGACGAGCTCAAGAGCTACCTCGCCAACGCGGCGTTCGCCGAAGGGTCCGACAACGACGTCGACCGTCACCTGCACCCGCATCTGCGCACCGACACCGACACCGACACCGACACCGACACCGGGACCACATGACCGAGCACCAGCACCGACACGAGGACGAGAACCGGCCCACCGCCATGCGCACCCACTTGTGCGGGGTGCTGACCAAGGCCGACGTGGGGACCACCGTGCGCCTGTGCGGCTGGGTGGCGCGGCGACGGGAGCACGGCGAGCACCTCGCCTTCGTCGACCTGCGCGACCACTCGGGCATCGTGCAGTGCGTCATCGACCACGCCACCGACGTGCGGCACGAATGGGTGATCGCCGTCATCGGCACCGTCAGGGAGCGGCCCGAGGGCACCGTCAATCCGGGCATCGGCACGGGCGAGGTGGAGATCGGCGACTGCACGGTCGAGGTGCTCAACGAGTCCGAACCGCCACCGTTCTCCGTCGACGACCGGGCCGAGTCCGACGAGCCCGTGCGCCTGCGCTACCGCTACGTCGACCTGCGCCGGTCGCGCATGCAGCGCAACCTGCGGCTGCGGGCCCGGGTGAACGGAGCCATCCGGGCCGCCATGGACCGGCAGGGGTTCGTCGAGATCGAGACGCCGCTGCTGTGGGCACCCACGCCGGAAGGGTCGCGCGAGTTCTCCGTCCCCGCCCGCCTGCACCACGGTTCCTTCTACGCGCTCCCGCAGAGCCCGCAGCTCGCCAAGCAGCTGCTCATGGTGGGTGGCTTCGACCGCTACTACCAGATCGCCCGCTGCCTGCGCGACGAGGACCTGCGCGCCGACCGCCAGTTCGAGTTCAGCCAGCTCGACATGGAGTGCTCCTTCGCCTCCCAGGACGACGTCATGGCGTTCGTCTCGGTGGCCGTCCTCGATGCGGCCGAGGCGGCGACGGGGGAGCGGCCGCCACCGATCGAGCACATGACGTGGGCCGACACCCTGGACCGCTACGGCACCGACAAGCCCGACCTGCGCTTCGGCATGCAGCTCGTCGACCTCACCGACATCTTCGAGAGGACGGAGGTCAAGGCGTTCTCCTCCCCGACGGTCAAGGCGCTCGTGGTGCCCGAGGGCGCCGTCTACCCGCGCTCACGCCTCGACGAGCTGACCGAGCAGGCCAAGCGGGCCGGCGCGGTGGGCCTGGCCTGGTTCCGGGTCGTCGACGGCGAGGCCACCGCGTTGGACGGGCCCCTCGCACGGCACTTGTCGGAGCGGGAACGCGTGCGCGTCCTGGAACGGACGGAGGCGGAAGCGGGGGACCTCATCCTGGCCGTCTCGGACCAGTACGCGACCGCCTGCCGCGTGCTCGGGACGCTGCGCGTCGCGATCGGGGCGCCTCCGGTCGGCCAGGGCCCGCATCGATACGTCTGGGTCGTCGACTTCCCCATGTTCGAGGGCGTCGGCGCCGACGGCAACCTGCAGCCGGCGCACCACCCGTTCACCATGCCGTACCCCGAGGACCTGCCGCTGCTGGCGAGCGATCCCCTGGCGGTGCGGTCCCAGGCCTACGACCTCGTGCTCAACGGGTGGGAGCTCGGATCGGGGAGCGTGCGTATCCACCGGGGGGACATCCAGTCGCAGGTATTCGCCGCGCTCGGCATCTCGCCCGAGGACGCCGAGGCCCGCTTCGGGTTCCTGCTGGGCGCCTTCCGCTACGGGGCGCCTCCGCACGCCGGCTTCGCCTTCGGGGTCGACCGGCTGGTGGCGATCCTGGCGGGGGAGGAGAACATCCGCGAGGTCATCGCGTACCCCAAGACCCAGTCGGGCGCCGACCTCCTCACGGGTGCCCCGGCGCCGCTGCCAGCGGCCACCCTGGCCGAGCTCGGCATCCGGGTGGTGGTGCCGCCGCCCGCACGGGCGACGGTGCCCAGGGCCGGCGGCGAGGGCGAGGCCGCCGACCCGTCACAGGGCTAGGAGCGTGAGCCTCTTCGCCGACGCCGCCGACCGCCAGCTCAGGCGCCAGGCGCCGCTGGCGGCCCGGCTCCGACCCCGCACGCTCGACGAGGTCGTGGGCCAGGAGCACCTGGTCGGCCCCGGTGCCCCGTTGCGGGTGCTGGCCGAGTCCGACCGGGTCACCTCGGCCATCCTGTGGGGCCCCGCCGGGACGGGGAAGACGACGCTGGCCCGGCTGCTGGCCGACACCACGGCCAAGCACCTGACCACGCTCTCGGCCACGGCGGCCGGCGTGAAGGACGTGCGGGAGGCGCTGGCGGAGGCCGAGCGCCGGCTGGGCGAGCACGGGCAGGGCACCATGCTCTTCATCGACGAGGTGCACCGCTTCTCCAAGTCCCAGCAGGACGTGCTCCTCCCCGCGGTCGAGGACGGGCTGGTCGTGCTCATCGGAGCCACCACGGAGAATCCCTTCTTCGAGGTCAATCCGCCCCTGTTGAGCCGGGCCTCGCTGTGGCGGCTGCACCCCTTGTCGCGGGACAACCTGCGCACGCTCGTGCGGCGCGGGCTCGAGCTCGAGGGAGCGGACGCCGAGGACGACGCCATCGACGCGGTCGTGGCGGCCTGCGAAGGCGACGCCCGGGCCGCGCTCACCACGGTCGAGGTCGCGGTGGCGCTGGCCCGCGCCGGTGCGGAGGATCCCTCGGCGCCGGTGGTGCTGACCATGGGCGACATGTCCCGGGCCCGGGACGGCCGCCTGTTCCACCAGGGCGCCGACGAGCACTACGACCAGATCAGCGCCCTGATCAAGAGCGTGCGGGGCTCGGACCCCGACGCGGGCCTGTACTGGATGGCCCGCATGATCGAGGCGGGGGAGGACCCCCGCTTCCTGGCCCGCCGCATGGTCATCCTCGCCAGCGAGGACATCGGCCTCGCCGACCCCCAGGCCCTGCTGGTGGCCGAGGCCGCTGCCCGGGCCGTCGAGTACGTCGGCCTGCCGGAAGCCGCCCTGAACCTGGCCGAGGCGGTCATCTACCTGGCCCGGGCGCCCAAGTCCAACGCCGTCGTGGTGGCGCTCGGCCGGGCCCAGGACGACGTGCGCTCCGCCGTGCACCAGGAGGTTCCGGCGCACCTGCGCGATGCCCACTACAAGGGTGCAGCCTCGCTCGGCCACGGCGAGGGCTACGTGTACCCCCACGACGACCCCTCCGGGGTGGTCGCGCAGCAGTATCGTCCTCACGCGCTCGAGGGTCGGGTGTACTACGAGCCGACATCCCGTGATGCCGAGGGCGCTGGCACCGGTGGCGGGGCGGATCCGGGCGGCGACAGGCGCGACCGGGGCGACAGGGAGGACCATTCGTGAACCGAGGACACCGGAGGGTCGCCCTGCTGGTCGCGGCGCTCGGCGCCGCCGCGCTCAGCGCCGGAGCACTGGTTCCCCCGGGCGCGGGTGCCGCGGCGCCCGAGTCCCGCGTCGTGCTCCCCCAGGCCGCCCCTTCCATCCCCGCCGACGCCGCCCGACTCGGGTGGGCGCCGTCCGGTCAGGTCCTCACCCTCGACGTCGTCCTCGCCGGGCAGGACCCCGCGGGCCTGGCGCAGGCGGTCGCGGCGGTGTCCACGCCCGGCTCGCCCGACTACCGCCACTACCTCACGGCTGCCCAGTACGCGGCCGAGTTCGGTCCGAGCCCGGCCGAAGTGGCGCAAGTGTCCTCGGTCCTGCGCGCCCAGGGGCTCGCGGTCGGGACTCCGGGCCCGGGCAGCACGTTGCTCCCGGTGAGCGGCACGGCCGCCGTCGTCTCCGCGGCGTTCGGGACGCCGCTCGAGTCGGTCCGGGCACCGAACCAGGCGAAGGCGCTCGTGAACACCGCATCACCGCAGGTCCCGGCATCTCTCGCCGGGGTGGTGACCGGTGTGGTCGGCCTGGACGGTCTGTTCCAGGAGCACTCCATGTCGCGGCCCAGTGCCGCCCCTTCCATTCCCGCCAACGCCGCCACCACGACCCCGGCCACCGCGCCGGACGAGGGCCGCGACCTCGCGTCGCACGCCTCCACGCCGCAGGCCTGCCCCGCTGCGTCAGCCGCCGCCGGCACCGAGGCCGGCGTCTACACGTCGACCCAGATGTCCTCGATCTTCGGGCTGAACCAGATGCTCGCCCAGGGGCGCACCGGCATCGGCCAGACGATCGCCGTCGTCGAGTTCGAGCAGTACCTCCAGAGCGACTTCGACTCGTTCGAGTCCTGTTACGGCCTGTCCAACTCCATCCGCAACGTGCTCGTCGACGGCGGCCCCGGCGGGCCGGCGGCCGGCGGCGGTGAGGCCGCCCTCGACACCGAGCTGACCGCCGTCAATGCGCCCTCCGCCTCCCTGGTCGTCTACGAAGCGCCCAACAACAACGACGCCGAGGCCTTCGACCTCTTCGATCGCATCGCCAGCGACGACAGCGCCCAGGTCGTCACGACGAGCTGGGGCAACTGCGAGTACGACATCCCCGCCGGCGACCTGCAGACGGAGAACGGGATCTTCGCCCGCATGGCGTTGCAGGGGCAGACCATGATCGCCGCGTCGGGGGATGCCGGTTCGGAGGACTGCTATCCGACGGACGGGACGACCAGGCTGGCGGTGGACGATCCCGGTTCCCAGCCCGACGTCGTCAGCGCCGGCGGCACCACGATGACCAGCGCGTCGGCGTCGTCGCAGACGGTGTGGAACGACTGCTACTCCGCCGGCCTCAACATCCCGTCGTGCGCCAATCCCCGCCGGGGAGCGGGAGGCGGCGGCTACTCCTCGGTGTGGCCGCGCAACCCGAACCAGCCGCCCGCCGGCGGGAGCGGCCCGGACTTCGATCCGTGCAACAACTCGTCCGGGTGCCGGTCGGTGCCCGACATCTCGTACCCGTCCGACCCGTCGGCCGGCGCGGTGGTGGCCTACTTCGACGGGGGTTGGAGCGGTTTTGGCGGGACCAGCATCGCCGCGCCCACGAACGCGGGCCTCTTCGCCGACACCAACCAGGGCTGTTTCGGCAGGCTCGGCCGGGTCGGCCCCGCCCTCTACGCCGCGGCCGCCGCCAACGGCTCCACCTTCACCGACATCACCTCGGGGAACAACGACTTCACCGACTCGCACCTCGGAGAGTTCGAGGCCGGGCCCGGCTACAACGCCGCCAGTGGCCTCGGCGCGCCGGTCGACCAGAACCTGTCGCTGGCGCTGCAGGGCGCAGACGGGTGCCCCTCCGTGTCGTCGGTCAGCCCCGACACGGGACCCATCAGCGGCAGTGGCGCCGTCACGATCTCGGGGGGCGGGTTCGCCGACGCCACATCGGTGACGTTCGGCTCGGTCGGCGCGGGCCAGATCCTCACCGAGTCCGAGAACTCCATCACAGTCGTCCCGCCGAACGCCTACGGGCCCATCTGCGTGGACGTGACCGTTGCGAATTCGCAGGGCGTCTCGGCCACGTCCCCCGCGGACCAGTACGGGTACGGCGGTGACCTCAACTGCGGCCAGGGCTACCGCTTCGTCGCGTCCGACGGAGGCATCTTCGACTACGGCGACGCCGGCTTCTGGGGCAGCACCGGCGGCATCCCCCTCAACGCCCCCGTGGTGGGCATGGCGGTCTCCCCGAGCACGGACGGCTACTGGATGGTGGCCTCGGACGGTGGCATCTTCGACTACGGCGATGCGCCCTTCGAGGGCTCAATGGGCGGCCGGCACCTGAACAAGCCGATCGTGGGCATGGCGGCCACCCCCGACGGGGGCGGCTACTGGCTCGTGGCATCCGACGGCGGCATCTTCAACTTCGGAGATGCGCGGTTCTACGGTTCGGCGGGCAGCATGCATCTGAACAAGCCGATCGTGGGCATGGCCGCCACCCCCGACGGTGGTGGCTACTGGCTCGTCGCCTCCGACGGCGGCATCTTCTCCTACGGCGACGCCGCCTTCCACGGGTCGACCGGCTCGTTGGTCCTCAACTCGCCCGTCGTGGGCATGGCGGCGGCCCCCAACGGCGGCGGATACTGGCTGGTGGCGGCCGACGGTGGGATCTTCGACTACGGGACGGCGGGGTTCTTCGGCTCGGCCGGCTCCCTCCGCCTGAACAAGCCCGTGGTGGGCATGGCCGCCTCCCCCGACGGGGCGGGCTACTGGCTGGTGGCGGCCGACGGCGGGATCTTCACCTACGGCGACGCCGGGTTCTACGGGTCGGCGGGTGGCATGACGCTGAACGAGCCCATCGTGGGGATGTCCTCGGCCTGAGGACGGCGCCGACCGGGCGATTTCGGACCCCGAAGCCGTTTTTGCCCCCGGTAAGCTGGAGCGATGGACGCCAACGGACTCAGGGCGGCCTTCACGCGCTTCTTCGAGGACCGGGGGCACGCGATCGTCCCCTCGGCCAGCCTGATCCCGCACGACCCCTCGGTCCTCTTCACGATCGCCGGCATGGTGCCCTTCAAGCCGTACTTCCTGGGCGAGGAGCCGGCACCGTGGAGGCGGGCCACCTCGATTCAGCGGTGCTTCCGCACCCCTGATATCGACATCATCGGCACCGACACCTACCACTGCACCTTCTTCGAGATGCTGGGCAACTTCAGCTTCGGGGACTACTTCAAGGCGGAGGCCATCCCGATGGCCTGGGAGCTCCTCACCGACGTCTTCGGCCTCGACGGCGATCGCTTGTGGATCACGGTCCACGAGGGCGACAACGAGGCCGAGCAGCTGTGGATCGACAAGGTCGGCGTGCGGCCCGAGCGCATCCAGCGCATGGGCGACGAGGACAACTTCTGGGCCATGGGCGAGACGGGACCCTGCGGGCCGGACTCGGAGATCTTCTTCGACAAGGGGGAGTCCTACGGCCACGACGGTGGCCCCAAGCACGGAGGCGACCAGCGCTTCGTCGAGATCTGGAACCTCGTCTTCATGCAGTTCAACCGTGACCCCCAGGGCGAGCTCACGGAGCTGCCGCGCAAGAACATCGACACCGGGGCCGGCCTGGAGCGCATCCTTCCCATCATCCAGGGCCTCGATTCGATTTTCGACACCGACCTCTTCCTGCCGATCATCGACGCGGCGGCCTCCGTCCTGGGGACCTCCTACGGGGCCGATCCGCGCACCGACGTCGCGCTGCGCGTGCTCGCCGACCACGGGCGCGCCATCTCCATGCTCGTGGCCGACGGGGTCCTGCCCGCCAACGAGGGTCGTGGCTACGTGCTGCGCCGCGTGGTGCGCCGCGCCGTGATGGCGGCCCGCCGCCAGGGGGTCGACAAGCCGATCGGCCCGACGCTGGTGCAGGCGGCCACCGAGGTGCTGGGCGAGGCCTACCCCGCACTGGCGGCCCAGCACGATCTCATCGTCAACGTCGTCGCGCGTGAGGAGGCCGGGTTCGACCGCACCCTGCGTGCCGGGCTGAGCCGGTTGGAAGAGGCGTTGGCCACCGGGACGAAGGTGCTGGACGGCGACGTGGCCTTCACCCTGCACGACACGCACGGCTTCCCGGTCGAGCTGACGGAGGAGCTCGCCCGCGACGCGGGGGTGGAGGTCGACCGGGCCGGATTCGACGCTGCCATGGCGGAGCAGCGGGAGCGTGCCCGCTCGGCGGCGAAGGCGTCCCGGGCCGGTGACGAGGAGGCGTACCGGGCGCTGCTCGATACGGAGGGGCCGACGCCGTTCATCGGGCGGGGCCTCGACAACTACGAGGCGCCGGCGCGTGTGCTCGCCGTGCTCCAAGCGGCGGACAACGAAGGCGACGACGCCGGCGGCGACGTGGTCGAGATCTTCTTGGACCGGACGCCGTTCTACGCCGAGAGCGGTGGCCAGGTCGGCGACACCGGCACCATCGTGACCGAGTCGGGCATCGCCGACGTCTACGACACCGTGTTCGCGGTGCCGGGGCTCATCGCGCACAGGGCACGGTTGAGCGGCGAGATGCGGGCGGGGCAGGACGCGCTCGCCACGATCGACGTCGAGCGCAGGGAGGCGATCCGGCGCAACCACACCGCGACGCACCTGCTGCACGCCGCGCTGCGCTCGGTGCTCGGTGACCACGTGCGCCAGCAGGGATCGCTGGTGTCCCCCGAGTACCTTCGCTTCGACTTCTCGCATCACAGCCAGCCCACCAGGGCGGAGCTGGACGAGGTGTTCGCGCTGGCCAACAGCGCCGTGCTGACCGACGTGACGGTGGGCACCACCGAGACGTCACGCGAGGAAGCGGAGAAGATGGGCGCCATCGCGTTCTTCGGCGACAAGTACGGCTCGTCGGTGCGCGTCGTGCAGGCGGGGCCGACGTCGCTCGAGTTCTGCGGCGGCACCCATGTCGACTCGCTGGGGCAGATCGGCCCCGTCACGCTGGTGTCCGAGGGCTCCATCGGCTCGAACACGCGGCGGATCTTCGCGCTGACCGGTCACGCCTCGCTGGAGCGCGCTCTCGAGCGAGAGCGGCTCGTGCAGTCGGCGGCGGAGCTGCTCCGGACCGAGCCCGAGGAGCTGGTGGCGGCCATCGGCCGGATGCTGGAGCGCCAGCGCGAGGCGGAGAGGGAGCTGTCCCGGCTGCGGCAGCAGTCGAGCGAGGCGGAGGCGAGGACGTTGGCGGCGGAGGCGGTGGCCGACAGCGGCGTGGTCGTGGCCCGGCGCGACAACGTCGAGCCCGACGCGCTGCGGAGCCTGGCGCAGGCGGTCCTGCGCCACGACGGGGTGCGAGCGGTCGTGCTCGGGGGCTCGCCGGACGGGTCGAAGGTGGCGATCGCCGCAGCGACCGGCGGGTCACCCGATGCCACCCAGCTCGTGCGCACACTGGGCGCCCTGGTGGGCGGCGGGGGCGGGGGCTCGCCCGAAGTGGCGCTGGCGGGGGGCAAGGATGCCTCGCAGATCGAGGCGGCGTTGGCCGAGGCGCAGCGGCTTCTGTCCGCGTGAGCGACGACGGGGGCGGCTCCGGTCGCCGTCGCGGTCGTGGTCGGGTGGCAGCGCTCGATCTGGGGGCGAGGCGCATCGGTGTGGCCTTCAGCGACAGCGGGCGCAGCATCGCGAGCCCGTGGGGGACGATCGAGCGCAGCGGCGACCCGGCGCGGGACCGCTCGGCCGTCGTCCATGCCGTGCGTGAGGTCGAGGCGTCCACGCTGGTGGTCGGCCTCCCGCTCAGCCTCTCGGGCGAGGTCGGCCCGGCGGCGAGGGCTGCGCTCCAGGAGGTCTCCGAGCTGCGCGTGCTCCTCGATCCCCTCGGGATCTCGGTCGAGACGGTGGACGAGCGCTTCACCACCGTGGAGGCCCAGCGCTCCCTGAGGGCGTCAGGCCGCACGGGGAAGGCGGCGCGCAAGGTGATCGACAGCGCAGCGGCCATGGTGCTGCTGCAGGCCTGGTTGGATCACGGGTGAGCGGGCCCGACGACACCGATGGCGAGGATTTGCCGTGGCCGCAACCCGAGCCGCCTGCGCCCGGCGAATCGCCCGACACTCCCTTCGGGACGGATACGGCGGATACGGCGGACACGGCCGGCGGCGCCCCCGAGGCCGGCGACGGCGGGCCGACGCGGACGGAGCGCAGGGCGGCCCGCTCGGCGCGGGTCCGCCGCCGGCGTCGGGTGGTGGCCGCGGTCGGAGCGGTGCTGCTCGTCCTCGTCCTGGCGTTCACGCTCTGGTACGAGCTGGAGTCGCACGCCCTCGGCCCGGAGGGTCCCCAGGTGGTGGTCACGGTCCACGAGGACGAGTCGATGGACGACATCGTCAACTCGCTGAGCCAGCAGCACGTGATCAGCAGCTCGCTGGCCTTCCGGATCTCGGACTTCTTCCACGGCGCGCCCATCGTGCTCCCCGGGAGCTACGCCCTGCATGAGAACCAGACCTTCTCGGAGGTGCGGGCCACCCTCGATGCGGGGCCCAACATCTACCCGGTCGACGTGCGCCCCGGGTTCACGCTCTCCGAGGTGGCCGCGCAGGTGGACAGCCTGCCCGGACATGCCGCCGGTGGGTTCGCCGCGGCAGCGGCCAGCGGAGCGGTGCACTCGGTCTTCTCGCCGCCGGGGTCCAACGACCTCGAGGGGATGCTCGGGACCGGGGACTACCTGATCCTCCCGGGGGAGACCGACGTCACCATCGTGCGCGACATGGTGGATCGTTTCGACAACGATGCCCAGGCCGCCGGGTTGAGCACGGCGTCGGCGGCTGCGTTCGGGCTCACCCCCTACCAGGTGGTCACGGCGGCGTCGGTGGTGGAGAAGGAGGGCTACATTCCGGCCAACATGCCCGACGTGGCGCGGGTCATCTACAACCGCCTGGCCCAGGACATGCCTCTGCAGATGGACTCGACAGTTCTGTACGCGCTCGGTCAGGACGGCGGGCCGGTGACGTCGCAGGACCTGAAGATCCAGTCGCCCTACAACACCTACCTCAACAACGGGTTGCCGCCCACGCCCATCTGCATGCCGTCGAGGGACGCCATGGACGCCGCGCTGCACCCGCCGGCGGGAGCCTGGCTCTTCTTCGTGCTGGTGAACAAGAACGGGACCATGGCCTTCTCCGACACCTACGCCGAGCAGCAGACCAACGAGCAGCTGGCGAAGTCACGGGGGCTCCCGTGACGATGGCAGACGTCCGCCGGGAGGCCGACGCCGGCACCACCATCGTCGGCGTCATCGGCAGCCCGGTGGCGCACTCCCTCTCGCCCGTCCTGCACAACGCCGCCTTCGCCGCGCTCGGGTTGGCCGACGCGTGGCGCTCCTTCGCGTTCGAGATCCCCCCGGGCCAGGCGGCCGCGGCGCTCGAGGCGATGCGCTTGTCCCGCATCACCGGGTTGTCGGTCACCATGCCGCACAAGGCGGACGTCGCTGCGCTCATGGACGAGTGCAGCGACGTGGCGCGCCGGCTGGGCGCCGTCAACTGTGTCGTCAACCGGGACGGTTCCCTGTTCGGGACCAACACCGACGGCGAGGGGTTCGTGTCGTCCCTGGCCCGCGGTGCGGGGTTCGTCCCGGAGGGCCGGCGCTGCGTCGTGGTGGGTGCCGGCGGCGCCGCGCGGGCCGTCGTGCTCGCCCTGGCGGCGGGAGGGGCGGCCCAGGTCGCGGTCGTGAACCGGACGCCCGAACGGGCCTACGAGGCGGCCGACCTGGCGGGTCCGGCGGGCTCGGTCGTGCCGCTGACGGACGGATCCGTGGCCGCGGCCGTGGTGGCGGCCGATCTGGTCGTCAACGCCACGCCGGTGGGGATGGCAGGCATGGCCGCCCACGGCGGGGGCCCGGGGGTCTGGCTCGTCTCCCCGGACCTGCTCGGACCGGGTCAGGTGGCGGCAGACCTGGTCTACGCGCCCCGCGTGACCCCGTGGCTCGCCGAGGCGATGGCGCGTGGCGCGACGGCGCTCGACGGCCTCGGGATGCTCGTGCACCAGGCGGCGGCGCAGCTCGTGTTGTGGACCGGCGTGGAGCCTCCGGTGGAGGCCATGTGGCGCGCAGCCGAGGCGGCCAGTCCCAGGGACGACTGAGCCGCGCGCCGGCTCAGCCCGGCGCGGCGGGTGGCGTGGCCTCGGCGGGCCAGAGGTGGGCCTGCGCCAGCGCGATCACTGCCTGCTCGCGCAGGGCCCGGGTCAGCGCGTCGCGTTGGGACGGGACCGTCAGGAGGGTCACCCGTATCGTGATGGTCGACGAGTCCGCGGCGAGGAGGCCCACGAGGTGCGGCGGCTCGGTGCAGTGCGCGGCGAACGCGGGATCCATGGCGACGCGGTGCGCCGCCTCCTCAACGACACGCCGGACGGTATCGAGGTCGGCGGCGGACGCGCCGGGCAGGGTGAGGTCCACGACGGCGCGGGCCCAGCCGCGCGAGAGGTTGCCGACGAGGCGTATGTCACCGTTGGGGATGATGTACATGGTGCCGTCGACGCCGCGGAATCGAGTGAGGCGCATGGTGACGTCCTCCACGACGCCGGTGACGCCGCCCACCGTCACGGAGTCGCCGACGTTGTACTGGTCCTCCACCGTCATCAGGATGCCCGAGAAGTAGTCGCGCACGATCTGCTGTGCCCCGAAGCCGAGCGTGGCGCCGATGATGGTCGCGCTGGCCAGCAGGGGGGTGAGGTTGATGCCGAGCATGCCGAGCACGATGGCGCCCGCCACCACGAAGACGAAGAAGCGCCAGATGTTCGCCACGACGCCCGACATGGTGGCGACCCGGGCCCCCGCCCGCTGCGAGCCGGACCGGTTGGCGGCCTGGGTGGCGACCCGCTCGAGGATGCGCCGGATGACCTTCGCTCCGTATCGAGCGGCGATGAGCGCCACGACGACGACGAAGATGATGCCGAGCGGGCGGATGATGAGGTCGGTGACGGTCGATGCCGTGTCCGGGCTCACGCCCAGCTTGGTCAGGAGGTGGTAGAGCCAGCCCCCGCCCTGGTCGACCTGATTGACGGTGCCGAGGGTGCCCACCAGGGCATCGGTCGGCGCCAGGGAGGCAGGGGTCACGGCCGGTATTCTGGCCGGGAATCCGCGTTATGACCACACTCGCCCGAACACACGTTGCCTCCCGCCGCAGCGTCCCCCCGTTCGACCTGATCCTCGTCGTCGCCACGCTGCTGGTATCGGTGATCGGTGTGGTCATGGTCTACACCGCGACCCGCGGCCCGTTGCTGGCCCAGGGCGAGGATCCCAAGTCCTTCCTGAAGAAGCAGGGGCTCTTCGTCGTCCTCGGGGTCATCACCATGCTGGTGGTGGCCGTCTTCGACTACCGGAGGCTCGAACCCCTGGCCACGGTCCTCTACTGGTTGATCGTGCTGGCGCTGGTGGGCGTCTTCGTCGTGGGGAGCAGCGCCCAGGGCGCCGCGCGCTGGTTCAGCGTGGGCCCGCTGCAATTGCAGCCCTCCGAATTCGCCGTCCTGGCGCTCATCCTGGCCGTGGCGTCGTACTGCGCGCGCCGCGACGAGGAGGGGTTGGCCTGGCGCGACGTCTTCCGTTTGTTGATCATGGCCGGCATCCCGATCGTGCTGGTCCTGCTGCAGCCCGACCTGGGCACGGCGATGATCATGGTGATCGTGCTCCTCGTCATGCTGGCGGTGGCCGGCCTGCCGATCAGGATCCTGGTGATGCTGCTCATCGGCACTGTCCTCGTTGCGCTCGTGGCCGTGGACGGCGGGCTGCTGCACCACTACCAGATCGCACGGCTGACGACCTTCTTGAACCCGAATTCGCACAGCACGAACCCGTACGTGCAGGAGGCGATCTACAACGGGCAACAGGCGAAGAACGCCATCGGGTCGGGCGGGCTGTTCGGCTCGGGGATCGGTCACGGAGCGCAGACGAATCTCGGCTACGTGCCCGAGCAGCAGACCGACTTCATCTTCACGGCGGTGGGGGAGCAGCTCGGATTCGTCGGTTCGGTGGGGCTGCTGGCCCTGCTCGGCGTGATCGCCTGGCGGGTGCTGCACGCCGCGGTGGTGGCACGGGACGTCTTCGGCCGCCTGATCTGCGCCGGGCTTTTCGCGTTCATCGCCTTCAGCGTGTTCCAGAACGCCGGGATGACCATGGGCATCATGCCCATCACCGGGATCCCGCTCCCGTTCGTCAGCTATGGGGGGACAGCGGTGCTCGTGTTCTTCGCCGCCGTCGGCCTGGCACTGAGCGTGGGCGCACGCCGGAGGTTCAGATGAGCGAGGTGGAGCCCGGGCCGGAGGCGTCCCTGGTGGCGACCGCCCAAGGCCCGGCCCCGGCCTCGGCCTCGGTCCCGCCGTCCGCCCCCGTCGTTTCGTTCCGGGTCATGGACGTCGAGGACGTGGTGCTCGACCTGCCCTCGCAGTACCCCGCGGTCACCCTCGTGGAGTCGGAGCCGCCGATGCGCACACTCGTCTTCCCGGTGGGGCTGCCCGAGGGAACGGCGATCGCCCAGGCGATGCGTCGCATGGAGGGTCGTCGGCCCATGACCCACGAGCTGTTCATGCAGGTGCTCCAGCGGGCCCGCATCGACGTCATCGCGGTGCGGCTGGTGGGTCGCGAGGAAGGGACGCTGCTGGCCGAGCTCGACGTGATGACCCCGGGGGGTCGCGAGCGGGTGGACTGTCGCCCTTCCGACGGGATCGTGCTGGCACTGCGTATGCCGGTGCCGGCGCCGATCCTGGTCGACGAGCGGTTGCTCGAGACCCTGGGCGACGTCGATCCGCTCGGCGCCGCGTGAACCGAACCAGTGCGCCCAGCGGTGGGCCGCCGAATCTGATCAGATCGGGCCATGACCGTCATCAGAAGGACGGCGATACGAGGCGCGGAGTGACCAGGCACGATCGGAATGCCCGTCCACTCACCGGCGGACTGGGCACAGGAGCCGCTCGATATCGGTGCGCGTACCGGACGGCACCGATTTCGGCCAATGGCGTCGGATCGGGAGGTTGCATCTCAGGGACTCGACCGCGCTCCTCTTGGCGTGAATCATCAGGGTGGCTACGAAGGCGTCTGAGCTCTTGGAACGATGTGGAGGTGGGCGATGGTTGAGGTGAGGATTCCCACGCACGGTGAGCTGCCAACCTACATGGCAACTCCGCCGGGCCAGGGGCCGTGGCCGGGGATCGTTGTCATCCACGATGCCCTTGGGATGAGCCAAGACGTAAGGAACCAGACCGACTGGTTGGCCGGAGAAGGTTTCCTGGCCGTCGCACCGGACTTCTTCCACTGGGGCAAGAAGATGATTTGCCTGCGCTCCATCTTCCGCGATTTACGTGCCCGCCAAGGAAGAGCGTTCGACGAGGTGGACGCGGTACGCAACTGGTTGGCGGACCGGGATGACTGCACGGGTCAGATCGGCGTTATCGGCTACTGCATGGGTGGCGGATTCGCTCTGTTGCTTGCCCCGGGCCACGGGTTCTCGGCGTCGAGCGTCAACTATGGGCAGGTCCCAAAGGACGCCGAGAGCTTCTTGTCCGGGGCATGTCCGATTGTCGGCAGTTTCGGCGCGAAGGATCGTACGCTTCGTGGTGCCGCCGAACGGTTGGAGCATGCGCTCACGGCAAATGGCGTGGCCCACGACGTGAAGGAATACCCGGACGCCGGGCACTCGTTCCTCAACGACCACGACAGCGCTCTGTTCGCAGTAATGGGGAAGGTCATCGGTGGTGGTTACCACGAGCTCTCAGCCGAGGATGCTCGGAGGCGCATCATTGCCTTCTTCGGCGAACACCTTCAGTAGATGGTGCTGCAGTACCGGCAACGCTCCTATTACTTGTCAAGTCCCTTCGGGGGGCTATGGAGTGAAAAGAGCGGGCAGAACAATGACGAGCCACACGGCTACGAGCGCGATTCGAGGGTCGCGGTCATAATGAACCGTTGAGCACGGGCTCAGTCGCAATGTTGAGGCATTCATCAGCCGGCAAGAGGAGAATGGGGTCCAACGGATCGGGGCTGCCGAGGCGCCGGGAAGCCCGGAACACACGGATTCCAGCACGGGGCCGACCTGGGCGCTGGCGTTCAGCGGGGCCACCTCGATGGCGACTTGGGTGCCTTCAGGTATCAGGCTGGCATCGAGTGTTGCGTTACCGGTTCCCACTGTCATGGTGCTGACCGCGTTTTCTTCATAGAAACCTGGGAAGACGAGACCAATGCAAAAGAGCCTGTTCCGGGAGAATGGGCACGCCACTGATCAGCCCGGTGGAACTCATCGACAATCCGATGGGTAGCGCCCGGGCGTAATTCGAGGCTGAACAGCCGGACCCGCCGTTCATGGCGACGTATGTCGGTATCCCGTAAACGGCATCTTGAAGTTGGTTGGAGTAGGTCTCTCCGACGACGGCTGCTGGTGGTTGTCGAAACACCCTCGATCGTTGCTGCCGATGCCGGTGTCGTCGCTGCGACGAACCCGAGCGGAGCGAGTGTGGCGACGACCAGTATCGCGGCTGCGGTGCGCCGGCATGGAAGTCTCCTTCCGTCCTGCCCCCCAGGGAGACAACGGCGAGCAACCGTTGTTCTTGCGTGTTGCACACGAGATCAGACGCGCATGGAGGCAACTCCCTCGCCAGCCCGGCATCTACTGTCCGATGGTCAGCGGAGCTAATGGAGCTGACGCGGTCCCGGAATCGAACCACCGTCTTGGACACTTGGCACGTCGCATTGCCGATGATGCTCGGCAGTGCGACAGCTGATTACAGCCTGAAAATCCGTGTCGTCGCCCGCTCCGTGATCTCCGTGATTGCAACGGGTTTCTGACGGGTGCGGTGGCCGCATTCGTTGCAGCGTGGGTGGTTCCCAGCGGGGGTTCGGGCTCCGCAGTTCGGGCAGACACAGCACATCGATGTCGCCGTTGGCATGGCCTCTTCTCCTTCCCCGATCACACCGACGTGAACGAGGGCACAGACATCATCCCGCTCCCTCTACCCTCAGTCGCGGATCCTCCTTCGGCGACCTGCCGCCGAAGCTGCGGGGTCGTGCCGCGCCAGCCCCCAAGGGTTCCAGTCGATGTCGTGGGTGCATCACCCCCCGAAGCGCCCGGTCAACTGACCTTCCCACGTCCGAAAAGTCACACCCTGGTGTGGGGTCAGCGCCCCAAGGGGCACACCCCCGAGGTGCCGGACTGCTCCACGGTCCCGGCGACGCGGGCAGTTAGGGGATGTCGCCGAATCAGGCGTCGAGAGAGTCCGCCAAGCTGCTCCATCAGGAGCCGACGATCAGCCGTCCCGTGTGTCGTGGAACGACGGGGAGTAACACATGGCGACGAGCAATCCCTCCGGATTCAACAGCCGAGCGGTGATCTGGCCCCAGGGCTCCGTACGGGCATTGTGGATCAGCCGATAGCCCTTCATACTGAGTTCGGCGGCCGCAGCGGGGACGTCGGCCACCTCGAACTCGATGCCGGCCTGGGGAGCAGGGATCTCGGCGGGCCATTCGCTGGTGCCGAAACAGGCGTTCGCCGCTTCCGAAAGAGGCCACAGGCCGAAGTGCTTGGTCCCTTCAAGGTTGTGGGTGAACACGTAGTCAGCGGTGGAGGCGAGAGCAGGCCGGACCTGGCAAGATCGGTCCCAGACGAGATTCCTGGTGAGGTGCCATGACTGCTGGTGAAAGACCGACCGTGATCAAGATCAACGCCATCACGGTGCCCGCCGACGCGGGCGACGAGCTGGCCCGCCGCTTCGCCGCCCGCGCCGGGGCCGTGGACGACCAGGAGGGCTTCGAGGGCTTCGAGTTGCTGCGCCCCACCGACGACCGCCGCCAGTGGCTCGTCGTGACCCGCTGGCGCGACGAGGCGTCCTTCCAGAGTTGGGTGTCCTCGCCGGCCTTTGCCCACGGGCATGCCGGTGCCGACCGCCCGTCGCCGCACGGCGGGCCGGTGTCGGTGTCCTCCGAATTGTGGTCCTACGAGGTGGCCGGCGGCTCGACAGGCGCCGGCTGAGGAGGAAACTCGGCCCGGACGCTCGCCGCGGGTCCTGGGGAGCCGTTGCAACAATCATTGACAGGTCCTGCACGGACCTTTTTGTTTCGTTTCGTCGGGGCGTCGCCTTCGTAACGGCGCCTCAGGGCCGTTACGGGGTGACCACCGCGAAGTCGGGATCGGGGCTGTCGATGAGCCCCACCAGGGTCGCCAGCACGCCGGTGTCCCCGGACATGTCGACCCCGTCTGTCCGACCTTCGGCCAGCAATGCGATCAGCTGGGCCTTGGTCAACGTGACCGTCAGGTCGGCCTCCTCGCGCAGCGAGGTGGGGAAGTGGATGAGGGCACCGTTGCTCAGCTCCATTCGGTAGTTCCGGGCACCCGAGCCGTCGTCGCTGCCCCCGCGCCCCTTGATCCTCCAGTTGATGCGCAGGCGCTCGTTCCACGCCTTGGGCCCGTTGATCCGGATGGCGACGGAGTCGAACAGCTGGGTCACAGTGAGGGCGGGCGCCATCCCGGCCGAGCTGACCTCGGTGTGCTCGATCGGGTGGAACAGCTCCTGGGCCCCGATCAGGAAGCAGTTGCGCCAGGTGGCGCACTCCGATCCATAGCCGAGCTCGGTCAGCGCCGTGCACAGCACCTGGCGGGCTGTCTCGCTGTCGGGGGCGGCGAAGACGGCGTGGCTGGCCAGCTCGGCGGCGAAGCGCAGGTCGCCCTTCTCGAGGAAGGAGATCGCCTTGGCCACCGTCGCGTCCACCCCGCCGATGACCTGGACGTAGCGCTCGGCGGCGGCAACGGGCGGGTGCAGCCACAGGTGCGCGGGATTGCCGTCGTACCACCCGAGGTAACGCTGGTAGATGGCCTTGACGTTGTGGTTGACCGACCCGTAGTACCCGTGGGTGTGCCACGCCGCGTCGAGCCCCGGCGGCATCTCGAGCATCTCCGCGATCTCGGCGCCCACGTAGCCCTGGTTCATGAGGCGCAGCGTCTGGTCGTGCAGGTACGCGTAGAGGTCCCGCTGCCCGGCGAGGTACGTGACGATGTTGTGGGCGCCCCAGGTCGGCCAGTGGTGCGAGGCGAAGGCCACGTCGGACTGGTTGGCGAAGAGCTCCATGGCCTCGGCGAGGTACCGCGACCAGATGCGCGGGTCCCGCACCTGCGCCCCCCGCAGCGTCAAGAGGTTGTGCAGGTTATGGGTGGCGTTCTCGGCCAGGCACAGGGCCCGGTGGTCCGGGAAGTAGAAGTTCATCTCGGCGGGGCACTCGGTCCCGGGCGTGGACTGGAACACGATGCGGACGCCGTCGAGCACCTCCTCCTGCCCCGTGCTGGTGATGTCGAGGGTGGGGGCGATGAGCCCCACCGACCCGGTCGACACTGTCGGTCCAAGCCCCATGCCCAACGTGCCCTTGGCGCTCTTGGGCAGCGTGACGCCGCCGTAGTAGTAGCCCCGGCGCAGCATGGCCGTGCCCGCGTAGACGTTCTCCGAGACGGCGTGCTCCAAGAAGTGCTCGGGAGCGAGGATCGGCACGTCGGTGTCCCGGTCGACGACGCCGAGCACGCCTCCGAAGTGGTCGATGTGGGCGTGGGTGTAGATGACCGCCGTCACGGCCCGCTCGCCGCGATGGGCCCGGTAGAGAGCCAGCGCCGCCGCCGCCGTCTCCTGGGAGACGAGCGGGTCGATGACGATGACGCCGTGGTTGCTCTCGACGAGGGTCATGTTCGAGAGGTCGAAGCCGCGCACCTGGTGGATGCCCTCGGTGACCTCATAGAGGCCGTGGCCGCAATTCAGCTGCCCCTGGCGCCACAGGCTCGCGTTGGCGGTCTCGGGGCAGGTGCCCTGCAGGAAGGCCCACCCGTCCATCTCCCAGACCTGGCGTCCCTCGGCGTCGCTGATGGTCATGGGCTCGATGCTCGCGATGAACCCCCGGTCGGCGTTCTCGAAGTCGGTCCGGTCGTTGAAATCGGCTGGCATGGCGCGCTCCTCTTCTCCGGATCCCCGGATCTCCCCGAGTGATTGTCCCCCAGGGGCAGCCGGGTCGCGCCCGGGCGCTCCCGTCTTCGTGGTCGAAGCGGCCCAACCCGGATTTCAGTGACTTTCGGCCCTAGGACCTGACTCGCCGCATGCCCGAGACTCGCGCGGAACGCCCTGCCCCAAGAATCGAGGCGACACCGATCAGGGGATGGGCGCGAGCGGTCCCACACGGGCACACGAAGGGAACGATGCGAATGACGAGTCCGTCGAGCACACCCGTCACACCGGAGGGCATTGTCCAGAACACCCTCGGGCCTCTGGCGCACTACGAGCAGGGCATTCTCGACCGGATCGCGGACTTCAAGGACCCGCGCCAGGAATGGCGGCGCATCGTCTCCGAGGTGCTCGGCACGTTCTTCTTGGTGCTGGTGGCCGCCGGCGGCGGCATGATGGGTCATGCGTTCCCCGGGGTGATCAGCCGCACCGCGGCGGTCGTGGCGCCGGCGCTCATGGTGATGGCGATCATCCTGTTCATGGGCAAGATCTCCGGCGCGCACCTCAACCCCGCGGTGTCCATCGCCTTCGCACTGCGCCGTGACTTCCCCTGGCGACGCGTGCCCGGCTACATCGTGGCGCAGCTCGCCGGCGCGACCTTGGCCGCGCTGTTCCTCCATGCGGTGATCAACGTGTCCGCGATGTACGGGTCCAACTATCCCGCCCACGGTTACTCCAACATGGCCGCCTTCTGGATGGAGCTCATCCTCACCATGGGTCTCGTCAGCGTGATCCTCGGTACCGCGTCGGGTGCGCAGAACGTCGGAATCATCGGCGCCTTCGGGGTCGGCGGCTACATCGCGTTGGCGGGCCTGTGGGCCAGCCCCATCTCGGGCGCATCGATGAACCCGGCCCGCACCTTCGGCCCCGACCTCGTCTCGACGACCTTCACCGGCTACTGGGTCTACGTGGCCGGTCCCCTCGCCGGCGCCGTCCTCGCAGTGGGCATCGCCTTCGTTCTACGCGGCAGCGGCGGCGGCTTGTCCGGGTCGGGCGCGGCGCAGGGCGGCCTCTTCACCGAAGTGGAGAACATGGGCCATTCGTGACCTGCCGGCCGGACAGCCCGCCCCGGCGGGCCTGCGCCACGGCGTTGCCGAGGCCGGACCTCAGCGCGCCGGGACCATGGGGTGCTCGCCGGGACCGCCGGCCGCGCCGGCGGCGATCATCGCGGCCTGGGCCTGCGCACCCTCGTCCGAGATGCGCAGCATCAGCGCGATGAGGATGTAGTTGGCCAGCAACGACGAGCCGCCGTAGGCCACGAACGGCAGCGTGATGCCGGTGAAGGGCAACAGCCGCACCACCCCGGCCATGATGAAGAACGCCTGGAAGCCGATGATGAGGGTCAGGCCGGTGGCCAAGAGGCGTGAGAAGTCGGAGCGGGCCGTCTGCGCTACGCGGAAGCCGGCGCCCACCAGGAGGATGAAGGCCATCACCACCGCGACGCAGCCGACCAGCCCCATCTCGGTCCCGATGGCGGCGAAGATCATGTCGCTCGTCAGCTCGGGGATCAGATAGGCGTAGTGGTCGAAGCCCAGGCCGGTCCCGCCCACCCCTCCGGCGCCCATGCTGTACCAGGCCTGGCTGAGCTGGTAGCCCCCCGGATTCTGGTTCGTCGCGGTGGGCCACGGGTCCAGCCATCCCTCGACGCGGGTGTGCACCTGCCCGAAGTAGCGGGCGGCGATGTACGCGCCGACCCCGAACAGCACGAGCCCCAGGACCAGGTAGCCGACCCGACCTGTCGTGATCCACAGTAGGCCGATGAACAGGACGAAGAGGAGGGCGGCGAAGCCGATGTCGTCTTCCAGGCCGATCACCGCCATGGCGGCGCCCCAGGCGACGACGAGCGGGATCAACGGGCGGGGGTCGAGGACGAGGCGGTTGCCCACCCGGGCGGTGGGGATGGAGAGCATCTCCTTGTTCTCCGCGAAGTAGGAGGCGAAGAAGATGCACAGCAGGATCTTGGAGAACTCGATCGGTTGGAATTCCAGGCCGCCGAAGTGGACCCAGAGGCGAGCGCCATAGATGGGGGAGAAGAAGAGCGGCGCGACCAGGAGCACGCCGGCGAGGAGGAGGAGCAAGTAGCGGTAGCGCTCGAGATCGCGCGAGTAGCGCACCACCAAGAGGGTCGCCACGTACAGCACGACGCCGAGGGCCGCCCAGGCTGCCTGCCCCTTGGCCTGGCCCGGGTCCCAGCGGGCGATGATCACGTAGCCGATCCCGTTGAGGAGCACGGCCAGCGGCAGGATCACCGCGTTCGCGTTCGGGGCGAGCCACCGGTTCGCCATGTGGGCGAGCAAGGCCAGCCCGAGGACGATGCCGAGGAAGGCGCCGATGTTGTCGGGGACCTTGGACTTCTGCCCGAGGACGGCGATGATGTAGAGCGCGACGATCAACAACGAGCCGAACACGAGGAGACCCAGCTCGGTCCGCCGCTTGGGCTTGGGACCCCAGACGTAACGCGGGAATGGCGTGCGACGGGCTCGTGACGGCACCGGGCGAATCGTAGTGGTGGGGGGTAGGATCGAAGGTGACATCCCGCCGTGCGCGCCTGACGTCGACCCTCCGCCCATGACCCAGACCCAACCTCAGCGCCAACCCCCGGCGGAGCCCACGTGCCCCACGAATGCCCAGGATGTGGCCGGTGGCGGTCCGGAATCCGGCCCGTCGCCGACGGCCGACGGCTCTGTCGGCGAGGCTGAGCACCACCAGCCCCCGACGTACCAGCAGATCGAGGCGTTCGGCTACCAGCGCTTCACCAACCGCGAGCAGTCACGGCTGGACTTCGGGTCGCGGCTGCTCGACCTGGCCGAGGACGACGGGCAGCCGCTCTTGGAGCGGGCGAAGTTCCTCGCCATCTTCTCCGAGCTGCTCGACGAGTTCTACCAGATACGGGTGGCGGCGCTCGAGGACCAGGTCGCTGCCGGGGTCCGCACGCGCTCGGTGGACGGCCTGCGGCCCGGGGAGCAGTTGACCATGATCCGGGGCCGGGTGGAGGAGCTGGTCCGGCGCCAGGATCACATCTTCTTGGACCTGATCGTGCCCGCCCTCGCCCAGGCCGGCATCCGACTCTCGAGCTGGTCCTCGCTCGACGACGACGACCGTGAGCACCTGGTCGACGTCTTCCAGCGCCAGATCTACCCCGTGCTCACGCCGCTCGCGGTCGACCCGGGCCACCCCTTCCCCTACATCTCGAACCTGTCGCTGAACCTGGTGGTCGAGGTGCAGGACCCGGTGTCGGGGGAGGGGCGCATCGCCCGGGTCAAGGTCCCGCCGGCGCTGCCCCGCTTCGTGGTCATGCCCGACGGGGAGCGCTTCGTGCCGCTGGAGCAGGTCATCTCGGCCCATCTGGAGTCGCTGTTCCCCGGGATGACCATCGGGCACCACCACGCCTTCCGGGTGACCCGCAACGCGGACCTCGCCCTCGAAGAGGACGAGGCCGACGATCTCCTGGTGGCGATCGAGATGGAGCTGCGCCGCCGCCGCTTCGGCAAGGCGCTACGCCTCGAGGTGGAGGCCGATATGGGCCAGGAGCTGGCGGACCTGCTGGCGACCGAGCTCGAGGTGGGAGCCGACGGCATCTTCCGCGTCAGCGCGCCCCTGGACCTGAGCGGGCTCTGGGGCGTGTACGCGCTGGACCGCCCCGATCTGCACGGTGAGACGTGGACGCCGATGACGCCGCCCCGCCTGGCGGTGGTGGCCCATGAGCCGTCCGAGTTCTTCGCCTTGCTGCGCGAGCGCGACGTGCTGGTGCACCATCCCTATGACTCGTTCGCCACCTCGGTGGAGGCCTTCGTCGCGCAGGCGTCGGAGGACCCGGCGGTGCTGGGGATCAAACAGACGCTGTACCGCACGGGCGGCGACAGCCCCATCGTGGCCTCGCTGATTCAGGCCGCGGAGAACGGCAAGCAGGTCGCGGCCATCGTCGAACTGAAGGCTCGGTTCGACGAGGAGGCCAACATCGGGTGGGCCCGCGCGCTCGAAGAGGCGGGGGTGCACGTCGTCTACGGCATCGTCGGGCTCAAGACCCACTCCAAGACGGCGCTGGTGCTGCGGCGCGAGGACGACGGCGTCCGCCCCTACTGCCACGTCGGGACCGGCAACTACAACTCGAAGACGGCGCGCATCTACGAGGACATCGGCCTGCTGACCTCGGATCCCGACATCGGCGCCGATGTGGGAGAGCTCTTCAACTACCTGACCGGATTCTCGCGGCACGCCGACTACCGCCAGATCCTCGTGTCGCCGGTGACCGTGCGCAAGCGGATCATGGCGATGATCGAGGAGCAGGCGGACGCGGGCCCGGCGGGCCGCATCGTGATGAAGCTGAACGGCCTCACCGACGCCAGCATGATCGACGCGCTCTACCGGGCCTCCGGCGCCGGTGTCGAGATCGACCTGGCCGTGCGCGGCCTGTGTCGCCTGCGACCGGGCATCCCCGAGCTCTCCGAGCGGATCCGGGTCCGCTCCATCGTCGGCAGCTTCCTCGAGCATTCGAGGATCTACCGCTTCGGTGGCGCCCCCGCCGACCCGGAGGCCGGGCCCGGTCTGCCGCTCAAGATCTACATCGGTTCGGCGGACCTCATGGGCCGCAACCTCGACCGACGGATCGAGGTGGTCGTCCCGGTGCGCGACCCCGAGTTGCAGGCGAGGCTCTTCGAGGTGCTCGACCTGGTGTTCGCGGACGAGACCAACGCATGGGAGCTCGGTCCCGACCGGCGCTGGCGCCGCGTGACGAACCGGCACGGGGTCAGCTCGCAGGAGCGCCTGAAGGAGCTGGCGCGGGAGCGGGCCCGCCGCCGCCTCGACTCGGATCTCCGCGTCGGAGAGGGTGACGAGGCCAGGTCCCCGGCGTAGGGACCGCTCGGGGCCAAAGCCGTACCACGGCACCCTGCCGCCGGTACCATCCTCCGCAATGGCGAGCGATCCACTGACTCTGCGCATGCGCGCGATCTCGTCGTCCCGGGGGTGGGCCTGGCCGATGGTGTCGTGCGCGCTCGCCGTCGTCGGCGTGACCGTGCTGGCCTTGGTCCACGAGCAGATCGACCTCAGCACCTACCTGCTCGGCGGTGCGCACGCCCACGCCAACAACCTCTTCACGGTCACGCTCCCTATCGACCATCTCGGGTTCACCTATCCACCGTTCTCCGCCCTTCTGTTCGCGCCGTTCGCGCACGTCCCGTTGCGGATCTGCGAGGTGGCGTTCTCCTGGCTCAACCTCGCCGCCGTGTTCGCGCTGATCGCGGTGAGTCTGCGCGCCGTGTGCAAATCGCTCGACCGCCGGACGATCCTGTGGTGGGCCCTCGCTCTGGTGTTGCCGGTCGTGATGTTCGACCCGGTGCGCCAGACGTTCCTGCTCGGCCAGGTCAACATCATCCTCGCCCTCATGGTGGTGGCGGACATGACGCTGGACCTGCCGATTCCCCGGGGGATCCTGGTCGGGCTGGCGGCCGCCATAAAGGTCACGCCCGCCATCCTCATCCCGTACCTGTTCCTGACCCGGCAGGGACGCTCGGGCGTCCGGGCCGTCGCGTCGTTCTGTGTCGCCGCGCTCCTCGCGGCCTCCGTCAACGCCTCCACCTCGTGGTCGTACTGGACGCACTACATCCGGGACCCGCAGCGGGCCGGCATGCTGTCGTGGATCGGGAACCAGGGTGTCCTGGGCGCGACGGAGCGCATGCTGGGTCACACCGTGACCACATCGACGAGCTTCGTGATCACGGTGACGGTTGCCGCGATCGGGCTGGCCGTGGCGTCGGCTGCCTACCGACGTTCGTCGTCGGTGCTGGGGTTCCTGGTGGTGGAGGCCACCGAGTCGCTCGCCAGCCCTGTCTCGTGGTCCCACCACTTCATCTGGGTCATCCTCCTGGTGGCCTGGCTCGCCCTGGCCGAGGACCGGCCCCGTTACGGCGAGTGGCTCGCCCTGGCCGTGGCGGTGCTGTTCTGGGCCGCGCCGACCTGGTGGGTCCCGCATGGGCCGAACGTGGCGTTCGCGGGACGGGGCTGGCTCATGCCCGTCTCGGACTCCTACGCGCTGCTCTTCATCATCCTCTTGGTGGGCGCGGGAGTCAGAGTGTGGCGCGCGCCGGTCCGCAAGCCGGTGATCCGCCGCAGCCGCCGGGCGATCGCAGCGACCGGCGCCGGGAGCTGAGGCGCGGCCCGGCGCTCAGCGCGCCGGATCCGGCTCGCAGACGAGGACGAGCGTGTGCGAGCCCCGGTCGACCCTGCTCTCCGCGGCCGAGTCCGCGTGGGCCACGCGCCAGCCGGTCACGACCATCAGCTTCTCGGGGTCCCCGGGACGGAACTCGTTGCGGCGGGGCTCCCCGGTCATCGCAAGGAGCGCGCCCGTCGTGGCGCGCAGCACCCGGGCGGACGCACCCGGCTCTGGTGTCACCACGAAGTCGGCCACCAGGACGCTGCCGGCCGACGCACGGGCGCGCAGGGTCTCCGACAGGGACGCCGCCGCCTCCAGGGTGAGGTGGGCCGCCACGTCCTCGCAGACGAACAGCGACGGTGCCGCCGCATCGTGCCCGGCGGCGTGGAGCGCCGCCCCGAGGTCGCCGCGCTGGAGGTCGAACCCCACATAGGTGACCCCGCCCGGCTCGATTCCCAGCGCGCCCAGTCGCTGCCGTTTGTCCGCCTGGACGGCGGGCAGGTCGACTTCGAACCAGCGGACCGTCCCGCCGCCGAAGCGCAGAGCCCGGCCGTCGTACCCCGCGCCGAGGAGGACGACCTGAGCTGTCCCGTGCCCGATGGCGCGGGCGACCTCGCCGTCGATCACCCTCGTGCGTTGCTCGAACCCGGCGGGTCGACCGACCGGTACGGCGAGGGCGCCACCGACGGACCGGTAGAGGCGGCGTTCTCCCTCCACGTCGCCTCCGGGCGTCGACGGGCGCGTGCGTGCCAGGCGGGCTCGGTGAGCCGCGACCCAGCGTGCCGTGACCGAGGGGTGTCCCGAGGGCATCAGGGGCGCCGGGTCAGGGCGTGATCGCCTCGGGCCCCGCCGGCGCCCGCGGGTGGCCGAGGCGCAGCGACAGGTAGGCCGCACCGCCGAAGGGGATGGGCAGCCAGAAGTTCACCAGGCGCCAGCTCAAGACCCCGGCGGCGGCCACGCCGCCGGGCACCCCGAAGCCCTTCAGGACGGCGACGATGGTGAGCTCAATCACACCCAGCCCGCTGGGGGTCACCGGGATGACGGCGAGAATGTTGGCGAGCCCGTAGGCCACGAGGACGTCGATGGGGGAGATGTGCGCCCCGAAGGCCAGCAGGAAGACCCACAGCGAGGCGGCGTCGAGCAGCCAGTTGGCCGCGGCCCAGATCCCGGCCCTGGTGAGCAGCTCGGAGCTCGAGAAGAGGATCTTCATGCGGTCCGCCACCTTCTGGACCAGCGACGTCACGGTCTCCGGCTTTACGAAGGGGAGCCGGTTGGCCACTCGTTGGATGAAGACGGCGGCCTGCTTCTCGCCCCGCGTGAAGAGGTAGACCACCGTGCCGAAGATCGCCAGCAGGAGCACGCCCAGGATGGCGGCGAAACCGTAGAGCGGGTTGTAGCCCTGCAGTGGGATGGAGATCAGCAGCGCCAGCCAGAAGATCAGGTTGAGCACCACCGCCGAGCCGATGCCCTGTGTGGCCAGCCCGAATGCGGCGGTGCTGCCCGACACGCCCGAATCGGTGAGCAGCCGGTAGCTGGCCGCAGTGCCGGGCACGGTCCCGCCGGGAAGCACATGGCTGACGGCCAGCGCCCACATGTTGATGCGGAAGATGCGGAACCGGTCGGGGGCGTCCGGCGAGAGGACGGTGCGGGTCAGCTCCGCGTAGGCGACAAGGGCCGCGACCTCGAGGAGCGCGCCGAGGATGAGCCACATGAAGTTCAGTTGGGTGAGCCGGCTGAATTGCCGGCGTGCGCTGGCGAGCTCGGGCAGGAGGATGTACTCGCCGACGAAGAAGAGGAACAGCACCATCAGCGTGATCTTCACGTTGCGCGGCAGCCACCGCCGGCGCGCCCGGGGGGCCCCGGGGGGTGCGGGGGGTTGCTCCTCGGGCTCCCCCTGCTCCTCGGCCTGGTCCATCGCATTCATGCTTGCACGTCGGTGGTGTGACCAACCGCCTCTTCAAAGGTCAAAGCTGCCAAGCTGGTCCCATGGCCGGGGAGCCTCCTGACACGTGGCGGTCCAAGCTCTCGGGGAGTGCGGACCGCCGCGGCATCCCCCTCGGCACCATCGTCGTGTCGGTGGTGGTCGTGATCGTGTTGCTGGACCTCAATGCGGCGCTGATCCTGGGGCTCTGGGCGCTGCGGACCATCGTGGTCTACATCGTCATCGCCTTCTTCTTCACGCTGCTCATGACGCCGCCCACCCGCTTCCTCCGCGCGCGGGGGATGTCACACGGCGGGTCCACGGTCCTCGTGTTCCTCCTCGGGGCTCTCGTCCTGATCGGACTCGTCTACCTGTTCACGGAGCCCCTGGTGACAGCCGCCACGCACTTCGGCGAGCAGGTCCCCACGCTCATCCGCGAGGCCAAGAAGGGTCACGGGCCGCTGGGCCGGCTCGTGTTCCGCCTGCACCTGCAGAAGTACCTCTCCGAGAGCTCGACGAAGATCACCTCCCAGATCACCAAGGTGCTGAAGCCGGCCACTGCGTTCTCCGTGGGCGCCGCGGCGGTCTCGACGCTCATCTCCATCGCGACGATCGCCATCCTCACCTTCTTCACCATGCTGGAGGCGCCCCGGCTGTGGTCCGGCTTCCTGAGCGTGTTCCGTCCCGCCACCGCGAACCGCCTGCGCCGGGTGATCGACGATACGATCCGCTCGGTCACGGGCTACATGCTCGGGAACGCGGCGACCTCGGTGATCGCCGGGATCATCGTGGGGGTCACGCTGGCCATCCTGGGCGTCCCCTTCGCGCTGCTGCTGGGCGTGTTCGTGGCCCTGGTCGACCTGCTGCCCCTGGTGGGCGGGTTGCTGGCCGGCGTGCCGGTCGTCGTCATCGCCGCCATCCACTCCGTGCCGGCCGGGATCGTCATGCTCATCGTCTTCCTCGTCTACCAGCAGGTCGAGAACCACGTCCTCAACCCGGTCATCATGAGCCGGACGGTCCAGCTGAACCCGTTCTGGGTGCTCATCGCGGTCCTCGTGGGCGCCACGCTCGGTGGCCGGATCGCGGGGGGCCTCGGGACCTTCGTGGGCGCCCTGGTCGGCATCCCGTTCGGCGGCGCCATCCAGGTGATCGTGCGGGAGCTGCGCCGGGGCCCCGACGCCGTGGTGGACCCGTCGGAGATCCACGGCCCGCTCGCGGTGACGGACCCGTCGGACATCTAGGCCATTCGTCGCCAGGGGGCGTGGGCACCCTTTGCGCCGCCCGGAGACGGCGAAGGTCCAGGCCAGAGATCCGAACCGGTTCGGCCCGCCGCACCGACCGGCGCCGGGGCCAGGGCGGCGCCACCACCTAGAATGCCCTCCATGCGGCCGCTGGTGGTCATCCCGACCTATAACGAGTCGGAGAACATCGAGCGGATGCTCCAGCGGATCCACGACTGTCTGCCGCAGGCCGGCGTGCTCGTGGTCGACGACGGGAGCCCCGACGGGACCGCCGACCTCGTGAACGCCTTGGCGGCCGAGCTGCCCGACGTGCACCTGCTCGCCCGCAACGCAAAGTCCGGCCTGGGGAGCGCGTACCGTGCCGGCTTCGCGTGGGGCCTCGAGCGCGGCTATGACGCCTTCGTCGAGATCGATGCCGACTTCTCGCACGATCCGGCGGCGTTGCCCTCGTTGATCGCACCGCTCGAGGAGGGCTTCGACGTCTCCATCGGCTCGCGCTACGTCGAGGGCGGGTCCATCCCCAACTGGGCCTGGCACCGCCACCTCCTGTCAAAGGGTGGCAACCTCTACGCGTCCGCCGTCCTCGGTCTCGGCGTGGCCGACTCGACGGCGGGGTACCGGGCCTACTCGGCACGGATCCTGCAGCGGCTCGACCTCGACCGCATCCGGGCCGAGGGGTACGGCTTCCAGATCGAGATGACGTACCGGGCCAAGCAGCACGGTGCGACCATCACCGAGGTGCCGATCAGCTTCGTCGACCGCGAGGCCGGGGAGTCGAAGATGTCGTCGATCATCGTGATCGAGGCGCTCGGGCTCGTGGCCTGGTGGGGTCTCGGGCGCCTGGTCCGGGCCTTCGGGCGCACGCCGCGTGCAGCCGTCACCGACGTCCCCTCCGCCGGCGGAGTCGGGGATGCGGGGACCGCAGGGAAGGCAGGAAACGAGGACGGCGAAGGGCCCCGGAGCCTGAGCGGCGCCGAGGATCCCGTCCGATCGCCATGAGCACCAGCGCGCCGGGGACATGACCATCGAGGCACCGGCGGCGCGCATCCTGGTCGTCGACGACGAGCCCAACATCGCCGAGCTGCTCTCGGCCGCCCTCTCGTTCGAGGGTTACCAGGTCGATGTGGCGTCCACCGGCGCCCAGGCGCTCGAGCAGGTGCGCACCTTCCGCCCCCACCTCGTGATGCTGGACGTGATGCTGCCCGACTTCGACGGCAACGAGGTCTGCCGGCGCATGCGCAACCAGGGTGAGCAGATGCCGATCGTCTTCCTGACGGCGCGGGACACGACCCAGGACAAGGTCGAGGGCCTGAGCCTGGGCGACGACTACGTGACGAAGCCCTTCAGCGTCGAGGAGCTCATGGCTCGCATCGGGGCGATCCTGCGCCGGGCCGGGGAGGTCGCGGCCGCCGACGTCTCCACCCTGCAATTCGCCGACCTCGCCATGAACATCGACACCCACGAGGTGTGGCGGGACGACGCCCCGATCGACCTCACGGCGACCGAATTCAACCTCCTGCGCTACCTGCTGGAGAACGCCCGGCGGGTCATCTCCAAGTCCGAGCTGCTCGACAACGTCTGGGGCTTCGACTTCCGGGGCGACCCCAACATCGTGGAGACCTACATCAGCTACCTGCGCAAGAAGATCGACGCCACAGAGCCGGCGCTCATCCACACCATCCGCCGCGTCGGTTACACCCTGCGACTGCCCCGGGAAGGATGAGCCTCCAGAAGCGGCTCGTCGCCGTCGTGGCGCTGCTGCTGGTCGTCGGCCTCCTGGTCGCCGACGTCGTCACGTACGCCTCGGTCCGCTCCTTCCTCTATGGCCAGGCCGACAACACGCTGGCCCAGAACGAGGCGCTCGGCTTCAACTACCTCACCTTCGCCGCGGGCAGGAACATGGCGATCAACGAGGCCGACATCTCTCGGCGGATCTCCTCCGACGTGTACGTGACGCTGCTGGACCGCAACGGGCAGGTGATCCTGCGCCGCCCCTCGGGCTCGACGGCCCGACCCGACCCGGCGCCGATCCTGACCAAGGACATCCCGGTCCAGCAGGTGCCCGACATCTACAGCCGCGTCCACGTCGGGCGGTACGCCGGCACGCTGCGCCCCGACCCCGACGCCGTCATCCTCGGCAGCACGGGCGACCCGGACGGCGAGTACCGCACCGTCGCCGTCACCGTGCCCCAGGGCACGCTGATCACCTCCATTTCGCTCAACCCGACCAACGACACGCTGGCCTCGCTGCGCCGGGTCGAGCTGATCGCCAGCCTCGCGGTGCTGCTGGCCATGGGCGTGCTGGTCATGGTGGTCGTGCGCCGGGGCCTGCGCCCGCTGCGCCAGATGGCGGGCACGGCGGATGCCATCGCCTCGGGAGATCTGACCCGGCGTGTGCCCGAGGGGCGCCCCGACACCGAGGTGGGCCGCCTCGGTGTGGCGCTCAACGAGATGCTGACCCAGATCGAGGGGGCCTTCGCCGAGAAGTCGGCCTCCGAGGACCGCCTGCGCCAATTCGTGGCCGACGCGTCGCACGAGCTGCGCACGCCGCTCACCTCCATCCGGGGCTACGCGGAGCTGTTGGGGCGCGGCGGGTTCTCCGACGAGGCGGGGCGGAGCAAGGCGCTGAAGCGCATCGAGGAGGAGGCGACCCGCATGGGTGGGCTGGTCGAGGACCTCCTCCTGCTCGCCGAGCTGGACCGGGGCCGGCCGCTCCGGGCGGAACCGGTCGACCTGCAGCGCATCTGCGCCGACGCCGTGGGCGACTCCAACGCGGTGGCCCACGGGCACCACCTGACGCTCCAGCCGGGGCCGCCGGTCGTGGTGATCGGCGACGGCGAGCGTCTCGCGCAGGTGGCGCACAACCTGGTGCGCAACGCGTTGGCCCATACGCCGCCGGGCACCGACGTCAGCGTGTCGACAGGTGTGGCACAGCGCATGGGGTACATCGAGGTGTCCGACAACGGGCCGGGGATCCCTTCCCCCGAGGCGACCCGCGTCTTCGACCGCTTCTACCAGGGCGATCCCTCGCGGTCGGCCGCGGGCACCGGGTTGGGGCTGGCGATCGTCCGGGCCATCGCCGAGGCCCTGCACGGGTCGGCCGAGGTGCTCTCGGCGCCGGGTTCGCGGCCGGGGGCGACCCTGCTGGTCAAGATCCCCCTCGCCGCCACCCACGTCGCCGCCGGCGTCGGCGAGCCGACGCCGGCCAGCTCACCGCAGCTGCACTGACGCGCCGGGGACCACGGCGTCGAGGACCGTCGCCAGCTTCACGTTGGTCTCGGCCGCCTCGGCCTCGGGGACCGAGTCCGCGACGACGCCCGCTCCGGCGCGCAGTGTGACGGTGGCGCCGTCGGCGTCGAGCCGGGCGCTGCGGATCCCGATCATCCACTCGCCGTCACCCGTGGCGTCCACCCAACCCACCGGTCCGGCCCAGTAGTCGCGCCGGTCGGCCTCGTGGCGCGCGATGAACTCGAGCGCCTCCGCGCGCGGAGTGCCGCCGACGGCCGGCGTGGGATGGAGGTGCTCCAGAAGCTCGAGCACCCCCACCGGCTGTCGGAGGTGCCCCTCGATCCTCGTGCCGAGATGGGCGACGGAGCGGAACGCCACCATGGAGGGCTCTTCGGGCACCGACAGCTCGTCGCAGTAAGGGGTGAGCGTGGCCGCGATCTCGGCGACCACGTACCCGTGCTCCTCGCGGCTCTTGGAGGACCGGGCCAGGTCGCGTTGGGCGTCCGCGTCGGCGCGTGCGGTGTCCCCGCGGGGCACCGTGCCGGCCAGGGGATGGCACGAGACCTTGTCGCCCTGCCGGGCCACCAGCAGCTCGGGGCTGGCACCGAAGAAGGTCCCGTCGGGAACCGGCATGGAGAAGATCGTGCAGTTGGGCTCGCCGGCACGGAGCCGCCGCAGCACGGCCGAGAGGGGGAGCGGGCCGTCGAGCCGGACCGTGACGGGACGGGACAGGACCACCTTGCGCAGTGCGGCACCCGGCTGGCCCATGGCGGCAACCGCGTCAGCGACCATGTCGCCGTAGGCCAGCGAGGTCATGGAGGACGAGAGGGAGGTGACCGCCGGGTCGTCGGTGGCGACCTCGGGCGTGGTGCCGTACTGCCAGATCACGGCGTCGAAGAGGTCGTCGGTGCCCGGGAGCGCCGAGTCCGCCGGACCGACGGCGGTGGCCCAACGCCGGGTGAGCCCCTCGGGGTCTCGTGAGATCCCCATGGAGAACCGGGGGATGACCAGGTAGCCGGCCATGGCGTCGACGAAGGGGAGCGCGCCCAGCGCCACGACCCCGGAGCCAGGTCGCCGGACCGTGTCGTCGCAGGGGATGGCCCTCAGTGCGCTCGGGGCATCGGCCGCACTGACGAGCTGCGCCGTGCCCCACCCGACCAGCGTCAGCCCGGGGCGGTCGAAGAGGACCGTCGGGCTCCCGTCGAACTGGAGCGCATCGGGCCCGTACTCCAGGGGGACACTTCGGGCGTGGAGCGCGTCCGTCACGCCGAGCCGGCGCGGGTGGCGACTACGAGCTGGCTCAGGCCTCCCGCCAGGGGTCGGATCCCGACGGCGGAGAAGCCGGCCTCGAGCAGCATCCGGCGCAGGACGGGGGCGGGGGGGAGGTAGGCCACCGAGCGGGGGAGGTATTGGTAGGCCTCCCGGTCGGAGAGGGCGCCGCCCAGGGCGGGGACGGCCCGGTTGAACCACACGTCGTACCCGGCACGCCAGAGCCTGGACGTCGGGGCATCGACTTCGAGCACGGCGAGACGCCCGCCGGCGCGCAGGACGCGGGCGCACTCCGAGAGCGTGGTCCCCAGGTCGGTGAAGTTACGCAGCGCGTAGCCGCACACGAGGCCGTCGAAGGCGCCGTCGAAGAAGGGGAGTCGGCTGCCGTCGGCCTCGACGAGCGGTGTGGACGCGGCGTTGGCCGCCAGCATGCCCGCGCTCAGGTCCGCCCCGACCGCGCGGTAGCCGCGGCGTCGCGCCAACCGGGAGAGGTCGCCCGTCCCACAGGCCAGGTCGAGGACGAGCGCGCCCTCGGGCAGGGCGAGTGACCCCACGGCGCCGCGCCGCCAGGCCTGATCGAGCCCGAAGGTCATCAGGCGGTTCATGAGGTCGTAGCGCGGCGCGATGGTGTCGAACATGGCGCGCACGCGCGCCGTCTTCTCCTCGCCGGTGGGCAGCGGCGCCGTCGACGCGGGATCGGCGCCCGCCTTCCTGCGTCGTGGTGCCATGGAGCGGGGTGGCGTCAGCGGTAGTAGCGGTAGACCACTTGGGCGACGCATGCGGGCTTCGGTGCGTCCTTGACCTGCATGACGAGGTCATAGGTGACCTGCACGCCACCGTCGGTGTCCTCGACGCCCGCCACGGTCACCCCCATGCGGAGTTGGGCGCCCACCGGCACCGGTGAGGGGAAGCGGACCTTGTTGCATCCGTAGTTGACGCCGAACTTGGTGTTCTCGACGGTGATGACCTCGTTCAACAGAACCGGGGCCAGCGAGAGCGTGAGGTACCCGTGGGCGATGGCGACTCCGAAGGGACCCTGCTTGGCACGCTCGGGGTCGACGTGGATCCACTGGTGGTCGTCGGTCGCCTCGGCGAAGAGATTCACCCGGTCCTGGGTAATCGCCTGCCACTCGGAGTATCCGAGCTGCTTGCCGACGAGCTCGTGAAAGGCGTCGACACCGTCGACGATGGTGGGCATGCTGCGCTCCTCGCTGGTCAGGGTTTATTCCGCTGAGGGACGCTACCCGGCCTGGAGCACCTCACTACGCTGAGCCTCGTGACCCACGCGCACGAGCACGATGCCATGCCGGTCCACCAGCACCGGGATGTCCGGGGTGGAGGTGCCCGGGCGGCTGTCTTCGGGATCAGCGACGGCCTGGTGACCAACGTCTCGTTGGTCCTGGGCGTGGCCGGCGCCAATCCCGGGGCCTCGTTCGTCCGCCTGGCCGGGGTGGCCGGGCTGATCGCGGGATCCTTCTCCATGGCGGCCGGCGAGTACCTGTCCATGACCGCCCAGCGCGAGCTCATGGAGCGCGAGCTCGAGGTGGAGCGCCGGTCGTTGCGCCGCAGCCCCGAGGGGGAGGCGGCCGAGCTCCGGAGCATGTACGTCCAGCGGGGCATCGACCCCACTGTCGCGACCGAGATGGTCAACGAGGTGATGCAGGATCCCGAGCTGGCCCTCGAGACCCACGCCCGTGAGGAGCTCGGGATCACGTCGCACAGCCTCGGCAATCCCTTGCAGGCGGCCGCCGCCTCCTTCGTCACGTTCGCCGTGGGTGCCTTCATCCCACTTGCGCCGTGGCTGTTCACCTCTGGAACCTTGGCCATCGTGCTCTCGGTCGTCCTGGGTGCGGTGGCCTCGCTGGCCGTGGGCGTCGTGCTCGCGAAGTTCACCGAACGGCCGGCTCTGGTCTCCGCCCTGCGGCAGCTCGCCGTGACGGTGGTGGCTGCCGCCGTCACCTTCGGCGTCGGGCGCGCCATCGGAGCCGGCACCAGCTGAGCCCGGTCCGCCCGCTGGAGGCGGCGGCCGGGGAGCGGGGGGCGGTTGGCGCTGGGCGGCAGGTGGTCAGGCGGTGTCGGCCGGGTCGCGTCGATAGGACCGGTCGACGTGGTCGATGGTGAAGCCGAGCGACGTGTACAGGGCGACGGCGACTGCGTTGGTGGCGTCGGTGTAGAGCATCCCGACGGTGGCACCTCGCCGCCACAGCGACTCGAGCCCCGACACCGTGAGGGAGCGTCCCCAGCCCTGGCCGTGATGCCGAGGATCGACGGCGATGACGTAAATCTCCCCGAGCACAGGAGTGCGGTCACGGTGGACCTTCGTCCAGCACGAACCGATGAGGCCGGCACCGTCGGGATCGTCGGCGACGAGGAACCCGTCGAGCTCGACCCACTCCGCCGCCATGCGCTCGCGGAGCTGCTCGACCGTCCACCCACCCTGTTCGGGGTGGCCGGCAAACGCCCGGTTGTTGGTGTCGACCCATGCCTCCTCGTCGCGGCCGGGCACGAAGGGGCGGGTCGGCAGGGGCCTGGTCGCCGTCACGACATCGGGCGCGAGCGGCAGGGGGACGCGCATCTGGAGGAGGTCGCGCTCGGCGACGAATCCGTGCGCGCTGGCGCGGTCGTCGTCGGCGGGACCGGCGTGCATGGCCCAGAGATGGACGGGAGCGTCGGCCGGCGCCTCGGTCACGGCGCGCCCGATCAGAGCGGACACGATTGCGTCATCGGTGCCGTCAGCCCGGGTGGCGGGATCCGCGGCGACGTGGAGCACGGTGGAGCCGTCCTGGGCGGGCGAGAGCAGGGCGAACCCGACGAGAGCGCCCCGGTCGCGGGTGAGCACGGCGCGGTCCTCCGCCGGCGCCGTGCCCGGATGCGTGACGGCGAGCAGCTGCGGCTCCGGGAGTGCAGCGTGGCCGCCTGCCGCGTCGGCCCGGTCCAGGAGCGCGGAGAGCTCCGCACGGACGGTGTCGCCGAGGTGGTCCAGGTCGACGGTCACCATGTGCTCCACGTCCACGCCGGCCAACGTAACCCGGTACCGTGAGCGAGTGGCGAAGCCGAGGACTCCGAAGGGGCGGGCGCGGCTCACGGTCGAACGCCTCGCGGAGCGCTACCCGGGCACGGCGAGGCAGCTGTGCGCGCTCGACTTCCAGAACCCGTTTCAACTGCTGGTTGCGACGATCTTGTCCGCGCAGTGCACCGATGCACGCGTCAACATGGTCACGCCCGTGCTGTTCGCCGCCTACCCGGATCCGGCGTCCCTGGCCGTTGCCAATCCCGAGGACGTCGAAGAGATCATTCGCTCCACCGGGTTCTTCCGCTCGAAGACGAAGAGCCTCATCGGCATGGCCGCTGCCGTCAGCGATCGCTACGGCGGCGAGGTCCCGCGCGAGCTCGAAGAGCTGGTGACGATCCCGGGGGTGGGACGCAAGACGGGGAACGTCGTGCGCAGCGTCGCCTTCGGGCTGCCCGGTCTCCCCGTCGACACCCACGTGCTGCGGGTGAGCCAGCGCCTGGGTCTTCTCGAGGGCCTGGCCCCGGCCGAGCAGCGCGACGCCGTCAAGGTGGAGCGCCAGCTCAACGAGCTGATACCCGCCGCGGATCGAGGCGCCTTCAGCCTTCGGGTCATCCTCCTTGGGCGGGAGACATGTGTTGCCCGGAAGCCGCTCCACGCCGCATGCCCTCTCGCCGATTTCTGCCCCTCGGTACGGTAATCGGCGCGCGATGGGCCTTTCGGCCTCTTTTTAGGCAATTCGGGTTTCTCTTGTGAAATCGGAAAACACAGGCGCTACCATTGGCCCCGGAACCGGTTCCCGCCACCTGGTTCCAAAAGAGTCGTGTCTGGGATCCGCCTCCTGGCCGACTCGCCCAATGCCGGCCTTCGGGCCGGCATTGGTGTTTCCGGCCCTGGTCAGCGGCGGTGCGGGTCCCTGGTAGTACTTGAGGTGCTACCCTCGGGCCATGGTCACCAAGCGGTCGGTGTCACTCGACGACGAGGTGGCGTCGGCCGTCGAGGAGGCGGCCAAGCAGGACGGGGTCTCGTTCAGCGCGTGGCTCTCGTCGGCGGCCGAAAAGCAGCTGCGGGTGCGCCAGGGACTCCGGGGCGTCGCCGCCTGGGAGGGCGAGACGGGCTCGCTCAGCGCCGAGGAGCTCGCGGCGGGTGAAGCCCTCCTGGCCCGCCTGCGCTCGGGTGTGTCCGGCGTGGCGTCACGCGTCCGGCGGCGGTGAGCGCGAACCGCCGAGAAGGGCTCGTCTACGGCCTCGGCGCCCTGCATGCGGCGGCCAGAGGCGACCGCATGATGTGGGCGCTCCACCGCGCCGCGCTGTCCAACGGCATCGTGCCGGTGATCCCGGCCGTGGCCGTGGCCGAGGGGTATCGGACCGAGGCGCGCAGTGACCGGATCGGTGAGCTGCTGGCCGGCACCGAGGTCGAGCCCTTCAACGGCGAGGCGGCCCGCCGTTCGGGTGAGCTCGCGGCCCGGTGCGACACGTCGGACCTCAGCGTCGTGGCGGTGGTGGAGCTGGCCGAGCGGCGCAATTGTGCGGTCGTGACCCAACGCCAGACGGTGCTTCGCACGGCGGCGTCGCTGCTCGGCCACGAGCTCGTGCTCTACGCCGTGTGAGGGTCGGGCAGTGGGACGCGCGTTGAGGAAGTCGTCCCGGGCCACCCTCGAGAAGAGTCCTTCGAAGGGCGGGTGGACCGATGTGGTTGCCCGGCTCCGTGGAGTTCTTCGGAACGCGCGGCCTCGCCAACGTGCGCGGCACGGTCGACGGGGTTCTCTTCGAGAGCTCGTTCATGGCCCTGGGGGACGGCACGCACAAGCTGCCCGTGAAGGCTGAGATCCGCCGTGCCATCGGCAAGGAGGCCGGTGCGACGGTCCGGGTCGTCCTCACCGAGCGGCTGGACGGCTGACGGCGGGGCTCACCGGTTCGGGCCCTGGGAGAAGCGGCGAAGGCGCCGCAGCGCCCCCCCGAGAGCGCGTTCGACGGCGATGAGCTCGTGCGCCATGTCCTCGTCGCCGCTCGACAGCGCACCCTCGGCCATGGCGGTGACCCGCTCGTGCAGCTCGGCGAGGGTGGAGGACAAGGAGGAGATCTCGGCGGCGGATGACATCCCGCGATGATGGCCGATCCGGGACGGTCCGTCGCGCCCCGGGAGACGTCTCCGGGCCCACGCCCGCTTCGGGCGGTTCCACGGCCGCGGTCCCCGTGTCTGCACGCCGCCTCGTCGCAGGCCGGCCCGGAATGGGCCCCGGGGGGCCCGCCGGTAGCCTTGAGACCTCATGTCCCTCCGTGTCCTGGACCTGCGCGGCACCAAGCCGCCGTTCGGCGCCGCCCTGCCGCGGCCTTCGGCCCCCGGGGCCGAGGTTCACGACGTGGTGGCGCGGATCCTTCTCGACGTGCGCACCAATGGCGATGCCGCCGTGGTCCGCCAGACGGCCGAGCTGGACAGGGTCGACGTGTCCGACGGCCTGCGGGTCCCCGTCGCGGAGATCGACGAGGCGCGCTCCCGCGTCGATCCCGACCTCTCCGAGGCTCTGCAGGTGGCGTTCGACCGCATCCTGGCGTACCACGCGCACGAGGGTCTGCCGCCCGGCGACCTGGTCGACGGCGGCATCACGGTGCGGCACCTCACCCGGGCGGTCGAGCGCGCCGGCATCTATGCACCAGGTGGCCGGGCGCGCTACCCCTCGACCGTGCTCATGTGCGCCGCGCCGGCCCGGGTGGCCGGGGTCGGGAGCCTCGCTCTGTGCGTGCCACCGGCGGCAGACGGCAAGGTGGATCCGGCGACACTGTGCGCAGCCTCGATCGCCGGGGTCGACGAGGTGTACCGGATCGGGGGTGCGCAGGCGATCGCCGCCATGGCCTACGGGACCCGCACCCTGCCCGCGGTCGACGTCATCGCCGGGCCAGGCAACGCCTACGTCGCCGAAGCCAAGCGCCAGGTGTCGGGCGTCGTCGGGGTGGCGTCGGCCTTCGCCGGGCCGTCCGAGATCGTCGTCGTGGCCGGTCCGGACGCGCCCGCTGCGTTCGTCGCCGTCGACCTGGTCGTGCAGGCCGAGCACGGGCCTGACGGCCTGGCCTGGCTGGTCTGCTGGGATGCGTCGCTGGCCGAGGCGGTCTCGGCCGAGGTGGACCGCATCGTGGCGGGCTCGAGCCGGCGGGCGGACCTGGAGGCGACCCTGGCGACGTCGGGGATCACGTGCCTGGTCGACGGACCGGAGGATGCGCTGGCGGTGGCGAACACCATCGCCCCCGAGCACCTGGAGCTGATGGTTCCCGACGAGGAGGGCCTCGCGATGCTCGCGCTCGTGCAGAATGCGGGGGCCGTGTTCATCGGGGACTGGTCTCCGGCCAGCATGGGCGACTACATCGCAGGTCCGAACCACGTGCTCCCCACCAACCGGACCGCCCGCTTTGCTTCGGCGCTGCGCGCGGATGACTTCCGCAAGCACCTGCACGCGGTGCAGGTGACGCCGGAGGCGTTGCGGACGCTCGGACCGCTCGTGATCACGCTGGCCGGGACGGAGGGGCTGCCCGCCCACGCCGACTCGGTGCGCCTGCGCCTGGCTGCACTCGGCGAGCTCGGAGAAGGGGCTGCAACGTGAGCGCCGTGCCGCCGGTGCGCCCGGATCTCGACCTGGCCGAGGGCTACCACTCGCCCCAGGTCGAGGCGGAGGTGCGTCTCAACACGAACGAGTCACCCTTCGCGCCCCCCGACGCCTGGCGCGAGGAGCTGCTCGCGGCGTTGGAGGAGGTGTCGTTCAACCGGTACCCCGACCGCCCGGCCACGGAGCTGCGGCGGGCGGTGGCGGAATTGCACGCTGTCTCGCCGGACGAGGTCTTCTGCGCCAACGGGTCGAACGAGGTCCTCCAGTGCCTCATGCTCGCGTTTGGCGGGCCCGGACGCCGCGCCTTGGTGTTCGAGCCCACCTATGCGCTGCACTCTCACATCTCGCGCATCACCGGGACCGAGGTGGTCGAGGGGTCGCGCGACGACGACTTCCAGATCGATCCCCGCGACGCGGAGGCGCTTCTAGCGACGGCGAAGCCCGACGTGACCTTCCTGTGCTCACCCAACAACCCGACCGGCCGCGCCGAGCCGCCCGAGACCATCGCCGTGGTGTGCGCGGCGGCACCCGGCCTGGTCATCGTGGACGAGGCCTACGGGCAGTTCTCCCCGTGGTCCGCGCTCCAGCTGCGGGGCCCGGCCCGACCCGGGCTGGTGGTGACCCGGACGTTCTCCAAGACCTGGGCCATGGCCGGTGCCCGATTGGGCTACCTGGTGGCCGATCCCGCCGTGGTGACGGCGTGCGAGGCCGTCGTCCTGCCCTACCACCTGTCGGCGCAGACACAGCTGGCGGGCCTTCTCGCGCTCCGGCACACGGCCGAGATGCAGGCGCGGGTGGCCCGCATCTCCGAGGAGCGGGGGCGGGTCGCCTCCGCCCTGGGCGACCTCCCGGTGGACAGCTGGCCCTCCGACGCGAACTTCATTCTGTTCCGCCCGCGCGACCGGGATGCCGACGACGTATGGCGTTCGCTCCTCGCCAAGTCCATCCTGATCCGCAACTGTGCGAGCTGGGACGGCCTGCGGGGCTGCCTGCGCGTCACCATCGGGACCCCCGAAGAGAACGACCGCTTCCTCCACGCATTGAAGGAGAGCCTGTGACGACCGACCCGCGACGCGCCACCAAGCAGCGCGCCACCAAGGAGACGACCATTGACGCCACGCTGGTGCTCGACGGCACGGGTCGGACGGAGGTCTCGACCGGCCTGCCCTTTTTCGACCACATGCTGGACCAGCTGGGCCGCCACGCCTCCTTCGACCTCATGGTCGAGGCCACGGGCGACCTCCACGTCGACGCGCACCACACAGTCGAGGACGTCGGCATCGTCCTGGGCGGCTGTCTTTCCGAGGCGCTCGGGGACAAGGTGGGAATCCGCCGCTTCGCCTCCATGCTGGTGCCGCTGGACGAGGCGTTGATTCAGGTCGCGGTCGACATCTCGGGCCGCCCGTACCTGGCCTACGGGCTCGAGTTCGCCACCGACACGCCGGGCCTGGGCACGCCGCCGTTCGACCCCCAGCTCGCCGAGGAGTTCTGGCGTGCGTTCGTCACGGCCGCGAACATCACGCTGCACATCCACCGGTTCGCCGGGAAGAACACGCACCACATGTTGGAGGCCAGTTTCAAGGGCGTGGCCCGTTGCCTGCGCGACGCGGTACGGATAGAAGGAGGTGGCATTCCCTCCACGAAGGGCAGCCTGTGACGGAGGGTCCGCGTATCGCCGTTCTCGATTACGGCATCGGCAACCTCCGCTCGGCCGAGAAGGCGCTCCAGCACGTCGGCGCGGCGGCGCGCCTGGTGACCGACGCGGCGTCCGTGGAGGCGGCTGACGCCGTCGTCCTGCCGGGGGTCGGCGCGTTCGGGGCGTGCGCCCGGGCGCTGCGAGAAAGCGGGCTCGAGGACCCGGCCCGAGGGGCCATTGAGGCGGGCGTTCCGTTCTTCGGTGTGTGCGTGGGCTTCCAGCTCCTCTACGAAAGTTCGGTGGAGAGCCCGGACGCGCGAGGTCTGGGCATTTTCACCGGCACGGTGTCGCCGTTGCCGCCCGGGGTCAAGCACCCGCAAATGCAGTGGAACACATTGGAAGTGCACGGTGAGGCGGAGCCCGCGCCCCTGCACGGGTTGGGCCCGCACCCGTGGGTGTACTTCGTGCATTCCTTCGCTCCGCCTCTCGGCGCGGAGACGGTCGCCGTCTGCGACTACGGGGGACCGGTCGCCGCCCTGGCATGGAGGGGGCCGCTGTGGGGCGCGCAGTTCCACCCCGAGAAGTCGGGCGCCACCGGGCTGGCGTTGCTGGCGAACTTTGTCGCGCTCGCGTCCACGGCGGCGGTGTGATGGAGTTGCTCCCCGCCATCGACGTGCGCGCCGGAACGGCCGTCCGGCTGGCCCAGGGCGACTTCGACCGTGAAGCGCGTTACGGGGACCCGGCCGAGCTGGCGGCGCGCTACATCGCGGGAGGGGCACGTTGGATCCACGTCGTCGACCTGGACGCGGCACGCACCGGGGTGCCGCACGAGCGCGCTGCCGTGCGCGAGATCGTACGCCTGGCCGCCGACGCGTCGGTGCGCGTGCAGGCGGGAGGTGGCATCCGCTCGGAGGACGCCGCTGCAGAGCTGCTCGAGGCGGGCGTCGCCCGCGTGGTGCTGGGCACCGCGGCGCTCGAGGAGCCCGCGCTGGCGGGGCGCTGTGCCCGCCGCTGGCCCGGGCGCGTCGCAGTGGGCCTGGACTACCGGATCGGGGAGGACGGTGTGGCCGAGGCCCAGGCGCAGGGCTGGCTCGCCGGGTCGGGCCGCGCCGTGAGCGAGCTGCTGGCGCTCTGGGAGGGAGAGCCCATCGGCGCGGTGGTCGCGACGGCGGTGGCCCGTGACGGGATGCTCTCGGGTCCCGACCTGAACGGGCTCGAGGCGCTGATGGACGCCACCGCCCTGCCTGTGGTGGCGTCGGGGGGGGTCTCGGTCGTGGGCGACCTGTCCGACCTGGCCCGGATGCGGGTCGGCGGGCGCTCGCTGGCGGGGGCCATCGTCGGCAAGGCGCTCGTCGAGGGACGCTTCGACGTGAAGGAGGGGTTGGTCGCGTGCGCAGCATCCGCCTGATCCCCTGCCTCGACGTCACCGACGGCCGTGTGGTGAAGGGTGTGCGCTTCGTCGACCTCACCGACGAGGGCGATCCGGTCGAACTGGCGGAGCGCTACGACGCCGAAGGAGCGGACGAGATCACGTTCCTCGACATCACCGCGTCCTCCGACGGACGCGACACCATGGTCTCGGTCGTGGCGCGCACCGCCGAGCAGGTCTTCATCCCCTTGACGGTCGGGGGTGGGGTCCGGATGGCGGAGGATGCACGCCGCCTCCTCCGAGCCGGCGCGGACAAGGTCGCGGTGAACACCGCCGCAGTGGAACGACCCGAGCTCGTGCGCGACATCGCCGACGAGTTCGGCGGGCAGTGCGCCGTCGTCGCCATCGACGCCCGCGCCCGGGCGGAGGGTCGTGGCTGGGAGGTCTACACGCACGGCGGCCGGACGCCGACCGGGCGTGACGTGGTGGCGTGGGCGGTGGAGTGCGCCGCCAGCGGGGCGGGCGAGATCCTGCTCACATCCATGGACCGCGACGGGACGAGGGATGGCTTCGACCTGGCGCTGACACGGGCCGTGGTGGACGCGGTGGGGATCCCGGTGGTGGCGTCGGGTGGCGTCGGACGGCTGCAGGACCTGGTGGACGGTGCCCTCGACGGTGGCGCCGACGCCGTCCTGGCGGCCTCGATCTTCCACCGTCGTGAGTTCACTATCGGCGAGGCCAAGGCCTACATGGCCGAGCGGGGGGTCGTCGTGCGCCCGGTCTGACCCCTCCGACCTGGAAGGGCGCCCTCGTGCGGTACCGTGCCAGGGTGCCCTCGTCGACCACGAAGAACGGGACGGACCAGGCCAAGGCCACGACAAAGGCCAAGGCACCCGCAGCAGAGGACAAGCAGCCGATCTCGGTCCTCTTCGACCGCGTCATGGTCCAGATCTCGCCGACCGACGGCGAGCGGCGCTCGCGTGCCGGCATCCTGATCCCCGCCACGGCGCAGATCACCCGTCGCCTGACCTGGGCCGAGGCGGTGGCGGTCGGGCCTCACGTCCGGACGGTCAAGGTCGGCGACACCGTCCTGTTCAATCCCGAGGACCGCTTCGAGGTCGAGGTGCACGGCGAGGAGTACGTGATTCTGCGCGAGCGCGACATCCATGCCATCGCCTCCCCCCGCAACGACAGCGGCACGGGGCTCTACCTTTGACCGGGACCGGGGCCGGGGCCACGCAGGCCTCCGCCGTTCCCGAGGGTGTGGCGCTCACGGTCGACGAGGACCTGGTGCGGGCCGTGGACTTCGCCAAGGATGCGGACGGCCTGGTGCCGGCGATCGTGCAGGATGCCGCCGACGGGACGGTGCTCACGGTGGCCTACATGGACGCCGAGGCCCTGCGCCGCACCCTGGCGTCGGGGCGCTCGTGGTTCTACAGCCGCAGCCGCAAGGAGTACTGGCAGAAGGGCGAGACCTCGGGCGACCGGCAGTACGTGCGCGAGGTGCGCGTCGACTGCGACGGGGACGCGCTCGTGGTGCTGGTGGACCAACACGGCCGAGGGGCGTGCCACACCGGTGAGCGGTCGTGCTTCTACCGGACCATCGGGACAGGCCCGGGAGTGCCCGCTCCGTGACACCCGAGGGCGGCTCGGGCCCGGGCGGGCTCGTCTTCCGGCCCGATCCGGCCGAGTTCGCAGCGCTGGCCAAGGAGCACACCATCGTTCCGGTCTGGTGTGAGGTGGTGGCCGACACCCTGACCCCCGTCGCCTGCTTCGCCAACGTGGTGGGGGAGGGGGACGGGTTCCTGTTCGAGTCCGTCGAGGGCGGTGAGCGCTGGGGTCGCTACTCCTTCGTGGGCCGGCGGCCCTTGGCCACGTTGACGGCGCGGGGGCGGACAGTCGAGGCGACGGGTCGCCTGGACGTCGAGCGCACCGACGACGGGATCCTCGCCGCCGTCGAGGGCCTCGTCAAGCGCTTCCAGTCGCCGGTCCTGGCCGGGCTGCCGCCGCTGCACGGGGGACTGGTGGGGTATCTCGGCTACGACGTGGTCCGCGAGGTCGAGCGGCTGCCGGAACCGCCGTACGACGACCTCGGCCATCCCGACGCCGCGTTGGTGGTGATCGGGCAGTTCTGTGCCTTCGACCATTGGCGCCAGCGCGTCGTCCTGGTCGACAACGTCGTGGTGCCCGATGCGCCCGACGGCGTCGTCGACGCCGTGACGGTGGCGGGTGCCTACGAGGCCGCCTGCGACCGGTTGCGCGGGCTGGCGGCGGACTGCGCCCGTTCGGGACCCATGTCCGGCGAGATGGTGGCGGCACCCCCGCCCGGACTGGAGCGAGCCGAGGCGGGGCGGACGATGACGTCGGAGGAGTACAAGGCCGCCATCGGGGTGGCCAAGGAGTACATCCGCGCCGGGGACATCTTCCAGGTCGTGCTGTCGCAGCGCTTCGACCTCGCGCTCGATGCCGATCCTTTCGACGTCTACCGTGCCCTGCGGCTGCTCAATCCGAGCCCGTACCTGTACTTCCTGCGCTTTCCCGAGGTGACCGTGGTCGGCGCGTCACCCGAGCCGATGGTGCGCCTGCGCGACAACATCGTGATCTCGCGGCCGATCGCAGGGTCGCGACCGCGCGGCGAGAGCGAGCAGCACGACCGGCTCCTCGAGGGCGAACTCGCGGAGGACCCCAAGGAGCTGGCCGAGCACATCATGCTGGTGGACCTGGCCCGCAACGACGTGGGTCGCGTCGTCCGCTTCGGTACCGAGAAGGTGGACGAGCTCATGACGATCGAGCGCTACAGCCACATCATGCACATCACCTCTCAGGTGTCGGGTGAGCTGGCCGAGGGCAAGGGCCCGATCGACGTGCTGCGGGCGACCCTGCCCGCCGGCACCCTCTCGGGCGCCCCCAAGGTGCGGGCCATGGAGATCATCGACGAGCTCGAACCCACCAAGCGGGGCGTGTACGGGGGCGTGGTCGGGTACATCGACTTCTCGGGCAACGTGGACACGGCCATCGCCATCCGCACCATGGTGGTGACGCCCGACGGCCGGGCCAGCGTGCAGGCCGGGGCGGGCATCGTGGCCGACAGCGACCCCCAGAGCGAGGACGAGGAGTGCGCGCACAAGGCGGGTGCCCTGTTGGTGGCGGTGACGGCCGCGCGGCGCATGAGCGCGGCACGGCACGGCGCAGCGGGTCGATGAGCAGCAGCCTCGACGCGGAGACGGCCGCACTCCGTCACGGTGCCGGTGTCTTCCGCTCGTCCCGGGACGTGCTGGCGGTGCGCGGACCCGACGCGGAGGCATACCTGCAGGGCCAACTCAGCCAGGATGTGGCCGCCCTGCCGGTGGGGGCAGCGGCCGATTCGCTCCTGCTCGAGCCCGACGGGAAGCTGTCCGCTCTGTTGCGGGTGACCCGCAGCGACGGGCAGGGCTTCGTGATCGACGTCGACGCCGGCTACGGCGATGCGGTCACGGCGCGGCTCCGCCGCTTCCTGCTGCGATCCAAGGTGGAGCTGGAGAAGGTCGCGTGGCGCTGCCTGTCGCTGCGTGGCCCGGCGGTCGGCGAGGCTGCCGCGGGGCTGCTTGCGGTCCTGACCGAGCGCGGTGTCCTGGCGTTGCCCTTCGAGTGGAACGGCTGGGAGGGGGTCGACCTGCTCGGCCCCGAGGACGTCGTGCTCGGACCGGATGCGGTCGAGCTCCCCGTCGGATTGGTGGCATGCGGTCCCGTTGCCGTGGAGGCCTGTCGCATCGTCTCGGGGATTCCCGCGATGGGCACCGAGCTCACGGGCAAGACCATCGCAGCCGAGGCCGGGCTGGTCGAGCGGACGGTGAGATTCACCAAGGGTTGCTACACGGGCCAGGAGCTCGTGGCACGAATCGATTCGCGGGGCTCCAACGTGGCGCGGCGCCTGGTGGGGCTGGTGGCTCCCGCGGGACCCGCCGGTGACGCCGCGGGCGATGTCCTGGCCAGGGGCATGACGCTCCACGCGGGCGAGGCGCCTCCCGGTGACGGTGCGGCAGACGACAAGGTCGCCGGCACTATCACCTCTGCGGCATGGAGTGCCGAGCTGGGGGCCTGGACCGCGCTCGGGTACCTGCACCGCAGCGTCGAGGCCCCCGGGCCCGTCAGGGTGCGCTCAGGTGACGGCGTCGGCGGATCGCGGCGGATCCGTGCCGAGCTGTTGCCCCTGGTCGGGGCGGCAGGGTCCGGCTGAGGGTCAGGCACAACGGCGCCCTGTGCCAGCAGACGAACACCCACGTGGTCGGTGGGAGCCCGTACTGCTGGCCGCCGGTGCGGCCTACGCCCTGGGCGCGGCCGCCACGACCGCCTTCACCTTGCCCGCGGATGTCGTCACGGCGATCCCGATCGTTGCGCTGGCGGTGCTCGTCGTGGTGCGTTGGCCATGGCGACCACGGCCGTTGGTGCTCCCGTTGCCGGAGTCACGCGAGGCCGGGATGGCGGCCCGGGCCAGCCACCGCTTCAGAGCGTGGGCCGTGCTCCTCGCCGCCGTCGTGACGTGGGAGCTGGTCGAGTATCTCGCGAGGGGAAGTCGGCGAGAGCATCCGACGCTGAGTTCCATTGCCGACGCGGTGGACCGGTCGTACGTCTTGAGGGCGGCCGTGTTCTTCGGCTGGTTGTGCCTCGGCGCCTGCATCCTCCGCCGGGGTGCGCGAGCGATCCCGGGAGCTGAGGGGTCGACCGGGCCGACCGGGCCGACCGGGTCGACCGGGCCGACCGGGCCGACCGAGGAACTGTGATCGCCGCCGTCTCCTACGCGGTGTGGGCCGTGCTGGGCGTGTGGGCGCTCGGGTTGTGGGCACGCTCCCGCTCGTCGCAGGCGAGCGTCGCTCGCCCCGCAGTGGTCGTGGAGCGGCTCGCGACCGGGCCCCTGTTGCGCGTACTCCTGGTGCTGGCATGGATGTGGGCGGGGTGGCACCTCTTCGCTCGCTGACGCGGTAGGCCTGTCTGCCCGAAAATACGTTCTGAGCTGGGACGATTGGCCGGGATCCGCCGAGCGGACGTCGGCACCGCAATTGCAACCGGAAGTCACCGAAGTTGAGACAACTCAGGATCAAATTCATCCCCATGAGGCGCATGGATCAGTCGGGGCAGGGAGGGACCACGGCGTTGGCCGAGACACTGCCCGACCTGAACCCGTGGCGCGAGGTGGGCTGGATCTTCCGGGAGGGCGCGTGCATCGCTGTTGAGCGCCAGGGTGAGGAAATCCGTTCACGGGTGTTGGTGGACTGATGATCAAGGTCATCCACCTCGCCGACGATGGCACCGAGATGGCTGCCATCGAAGTCGACGACTTCACGATCGAGGTCATCTATTCGGGCATCGCCGAGATGCTCCGTGAGGCGGCCGCAACCAACGGACCCGCCGCAATTGCGCAGTGCGATCTGCCACGGGCCGAGCGCCAGCGCCGCGACAAGATCCTGAGTCGGATCCGAGACTGAGCCTTCGGGTCGCCCGCTCCATCGGCTCCGTCGAGCTGTCAGCGGCCTCGGCTCACCCGTGGGGTCCGCGGGTCGCGCACGTGCGACCGGCGGGCGGTCACGACTCCGGGGAAGTGGTGAGGGCCTCCCGCAGCGCAGCCAGCGCGCTGGGCGGTGCCCCGATCGCGTCCAGCCCGATCAGGGCGGCCCCCAGCACCGGCGGGGCATCGAGGCGGACGAGTACGGCCCGGGGCGCCGCCTGGTGGACGCCAGCAGCGACGCGGCCGTGGAAGGCCGTGTCCCGGGTGTCGAAGATGCCACCGCCCAGCACCACCTCGACGGGTTGGTCCTGCAGGCCGAGCCGGTCGACCGCGGCGTGGACGAACGCCACCACCTCATCAGCCAGCATGTCGGCCGCCTCGCGGGCGACGGCGTCGCCGTCGGCCGCGGCATCGAGAAGGACGCGCGCCAGTTCGAAGAGGCGGGCGTACGGGATGGCGCCGGTGTAGATGCCCGTGAGGACCGCCTCGGCATCGGTCTCGCGGAGGTGGGCGGGCACCAGACTGCTCAGAGAGGTGGTGGCGCCACGGCCGTCGCCGGCCCGCAGTGCCAGCCCGAGTGCGCGCAGGCCGAGCCACGCGCCGCCGGGAGCGAAATCCCCCGACAGCTCGGCGAGTGCGGGGAACCGCACCGTGCGGCCGTCCGGGCCGACGGCGGCGCAGTTCATCCCCGTGCCGCAGACGACCCCGACACCCCATGGCGCCGTTGTGCCTGCCCGTGACACCGCGAAGGTGTCGTTGCGCAGAATCACGGCATCCGTCCACCCCGCGTCGCCAATTGCCGGAGCGAGCTTCTCCTCGTCGACCGGTAGGTCCACGCCGGCCAGGCAGTAGACGCCGGTCGCGCAGAGCGGTGTGGCCCCGTCCGCCAGGCGCGCGTCCTCCGTGACGGCGGCGACGGCTTCGCCCAGAGCCTCGAGCATGCCGTCGAGGCCGACGAGTTGGTGGTTGCTCGGACCGACCCGGGCGCGGCCCAGGACGCTGCCTGAGCTCGAGACGAGGAGGGCGTCGGTCTTGGTGCTGCCCCCGTCGAACGCGAGCACGACTGGCTCGAGAGGAGCGAGGTCGGGCACGCCCGGATGTTACGTTGCGCTGCGTGGGGACAAAGGTGGCCGTCGTCGGCGGAGGCAGCACGTACACCCCCGAGCTGGTCGATGGACTGTGCGACCTCGAGGACCGCATCGTCGTCGACGACCTCGTGCTCCTCGATCCCAGCGATTTGCGCCGCGACGTCGTCGGCGGGCTGTCCGAGCGGATTCTGAGAGCGCGGGGTTGGGGCGGGACGTTCTGGACCACCGCCGACCCCCACGCGGCCCTCGAGGGAGCGGACTTCGTCGTGGTCCAACTCCGGATCGGTGGCCAGGCGGCTCGGCACGTCGACGAGACGTTGCCGGTCGGATACGGGTGCCTGGGCCAGGAGACCGTCGGCGCCGGCGGCCTGGCCAAGGCGCTGCGCACGGTGCCGGTCGTCCTCGAGCTGGCCGAGGAGATGGCGACCCGGGCCAATCCGGGCGCGTGGCTGGTCGACTTCACCAATCCGGTCGGGATCGTGACGCAGGCGCTGCTCGATGAGGGCCACCGCGCCGTGGGCCTCTGCAACGTCGCCATCTGGGCCCAGAGGCGGATCGGCCACTATCTCGGCGTCGATCCTGACGACGTGGACGTCGAGCACGTCGGGCTCAACCACCTGACGTGGATCCGCTCCGCCCGCACGCCACGTGCCGGTGGGGTCGGCGGGGCTGTCGGTGAGATGTCCGGTGAGGACCGCCTCGACGAGCTCTTCGATCGCTTCGGCCCGGAGGTCGAGCTCGAGAGCGGAGTGCCCCTCGACGTGCTCCGCCTACAGCACGCACTGCCGTCGTACTACGTCCACTACTACTACGGCCACGATGCCGAGGTGGCGCAGCAATCCGCACCCGGGTACCGCTCGCGGGCCGACGTGGTGGCCGAGCTCGAGACCACGCTCCTCGTGGAGTACCGTGACCCGGCCCTCGCATCGAAGCCGGCCGCGCTGTCGTACCGAGGCGGTGCCTATTACTCCCTCGCCGCGGTGCGCCTGATGGCCTCACTGCACGCGGGCACCGGCGACGTTCAGGTCGTCGACATGCGGAACGACGGGGCGGTGCCCGGACTCCCCGACGATGCAGTCGTCGAGACGACCGCCGTCGTCGACGCGAGCGGTGCCCATCCACTGCCCCAGCAGGAACTGCCGCCCGAGATGCTCGGGCTGGTCCAACATGCGAAGGCCTACGAGCGTCTGGCCGTTCGGGCCGCGTGCTCCGGGAGCCGCGACGACGTCGTGCGGGCTCTGCTCGCCAACCCGATCGTCGGGCAGTACCCGCTGGCGGCTGACCTGGCGGACGAGCTCCTCGCGGCGAACAGGAGCCTTCTGCCCCGCTTCTTCCCGTCGTGAGTCGGACGGGTGCCACGAGGGTCGCGGCTAGACTGGCGCCGCTCTTGAGCGGTGTGCCGGGAAGACTGGTCGGCGACGAGTGACCCCTTCGCCATGACCGATCCCGCCCTCTCGAACCGATCCCGCTGCGTTGCGCCGGGCCCTCGCGGTGTCGTATCGATCCCTCGCGGTCCTGGATCGACCGGGCCGTCATGAGCGACATCGAGGAGGTAGTCCCGCCACAGCCGGCGCGCGTCGGCAAGGACCGGCGCCAGCTGCCGAGCTGGCGTTGGGAAGAGCTCCGGACGACGCTGTGGGTCGTCCCGAGCATCTTGATCGTGGTGTCGGTCCTGTTGTTCATCGTCACGTTCGAGATCGACGTGGCGGCGTTCCACGATCCGCTGATCCTGCCTTCGTGGATCCACACCGGGAGCGGCGATGCGGAACAGGTTCTGATCGCAATCGCCGCGGCCGTCATCACGGTGGTGGGCGTGGTGTTCTCCATCACGATCCTGGCCCTGACGCTGGCGTCACAGCAGTTCGGGCCCCGAATGATGCGCAACTTCGTGCGCGACATCGGCAACCAGGTCACGCTGGGCGTCTTCGTCGGGACGTTCGTGTACGCGGTGCTCGTGCTGGTCTCCATCGGCAGCGTGGCACCGAAGTTCGTGCCGTACCTCTCCACCTCGGTCGCCGAGGCCCTTTTGATGGTCGACCTCGGAGTGCTGATCTACTTCATCCATCACATCGCAAAGTCGATCCAGCTTCCCGAGGTGATCGCCGGGATCGCTGACGACCTGATGAACTCGATCGATGCCGAGTTCCCCGACATGGTCGGGGCCGACACCGAGCCGACCTCGCATACCCATGCGGGGAAGTCGGTGCCCGAGCTGCTCCAACTCATTGACGAGCGCGGTGCGATCGTGCCCTCGCAGGTCAGCGGCTACATCCAGTACGTCGGCTACTCCCAGCTGATCGCCATCGCGACCCGCACCGACTCCGTGGTCCGACTGGAGCACCGGCCGGGTCACTACCTGGCGAATGGCCGCCCGCTTGCCATCGTGTGGCCACGGGGAGCGGCACCCGAGGTCGCCCGCGCCCTGTCCAAGGCCCATGTCACCGGGCCGCACCGGACGCTCGTGCAGGACCCTGTCTTCGCCATAGACCAGCTCGTCGAGATCGCGATCCGAGCGCTCTCGGCCGCCGTCAACGACACCTTCACGGCACTCACGTGCATCGACTGGCTGTCGGCCGGCCTCGGCCGGGTGTCCGGCCGCGTGCTCGACGAGGGCGTCTACAGAGATGCGTCGGGGTACGTCCGTCTGATCGAGTCGGATCCGTCGTATGCCCGCATGGTGAACCGCGCCTTCGACAAGATCCGGCAGTCGGCCCGGGGGACGCCGGCGGTGCTGATCCGGCTCATCGACTCGCTGGGATCCATCATGCTCGACACCACTTCGGTCGACCAACGCATCGTGCTCCGTCGTCAGGCGGACATGGTCCTGCGGCTGGCCGATGAGACGGTCAACGAGCCCAACGACCTGGAGGAGATTCGGTTCCGCTACCGGCGCCTGCCCGGCGAGGACGCCTTCGAGGAGAAGCCCCACACTTGGTCCAAGATGGACCCGGCCTAACAGGCGGTGGCAGCGGGGTCAGGTTCCCACCTCGCGCTGCGCCCTGGACCAGCGCTCGGCCCATTGTTGTAGCGGCGTGATGGCGTCGCCGAGCTGGCGCCCGACCGCCGTGAGGGCGTACGTGCCGTCGTGCCCCCGGGTGACGAGCCCCGCCGTGCGCAGGTCGGCGAGCCGTTCGTAGAGCACGCTGGAGGACATGTCGTCGCAGCGGACCCGCAGAGCGCGGGCGCCCAGGCTGCCCTGGCGCAGCTCCCACAGGATGCGAAGCGCCCAACGGCGACCGAGCAGGTCGAGCGCCGCCATGAGGGGCCGTCCCGATGACGAACCTCGGACCGGGCGCCCGGGGACGGGGCGGGAGGGCGTCACGGGACCGGAACCCCCCAGAACGGGACGGGGCGAGACCGGTGATTCTGAATCCGAAACATATCGGATAGGGTAGTGCCGTCCCGATGTTTCTGATTCAGAAACATCGAAGATTTGGAAGCCATCGAGATGGAGGTGCTGGAATGTCCCTCAACCCGCGCATCGCACCGCTGGAGCCACCGTTCGCGCCGGCGATCGAGGAGCAGCTGCACACAATGATGCCGGCTGGCGTGCCCCCCATAACGCTCTTCCGGACGTTTGTGCGGAACCCTCCGATGACCGCTGCGATGCAGCCATGGGGCCGGCACCAGCTGGGCCGCTCGCTGTCGCTGGGCCTGAGGGAGCCCGAAATCGTGATCGATCGGACTTGCGCCCGGTGCGGTTGCGAGTACGAGTGGGGCGTCCATGTCGCCTTTTTCGCAGCGCGTGCCGGCCTCGACGCCGCGCAGATCTCCTCGCTGACGCACGGTGGGCCCGCCGACCCATGTTGGGAGGAGCGAGACCGGCTGCTGCTCCGGCTCGTGGACGAGCTGCATGACTCGTCCGACGTGGGCGATCTGCTGTGGGAGGAGCTCGACGAGCAGTTCGATCACGCGCAGCTCCTCGACTTGCTGCTCCTCTGCGGCTGGTACCACGCCATCAGCTTCACCGCCCGCGCAGCGCGGGTGCCGCTGGAGGATGGCGCGCCGACCTTCGATTCGGTGGGCTGAGCCGATAACCCCCGACGACGGCTCAGCCGGCGTTGTCGGTGGGAGAGGTTGTGGTGGAGGCAGGCACGGTCGTCGTCGTGGTGGTGGCGCCGGTACCGGTGCCCGTGCCGGTCGACGACGATCCGGATCCGTCGCCGGTCGTCGTGGTCGACGTGGTCGTCGCGCCCGAGCCCGAGCCGCCGGTCGTCGTGGTCGTGGTCGTGGTCGTGGTCGCCGCCACCGGAGGCGCGACGAAGGCCACGGTTTCGCCGCGCATGGTGGCCGCGCTCGCCGAAGGGGTGGCGGACAACCCGGTGCAGCCTCGCGCCGCGTTCCAGCTCTGGAGCGCGGTGGCCGCGGGAGCGCCGCTGAGGGGTTGGGGCAGCCCGGCCAGGATCGTGGCCGGGCGGAACACGACTCCCGTGATGTGTCGGCCCTCGGCGGTGATGATGAGCGAGCCACTGCTCGTCTCCGGAGCTTCATCGTCGTAGAAGGCGAGGTTCCCGAGCCCGTAGTCCACGTAGGCGCTGCCGAGGTAACCGCCCCCGAGGAGGACGTGCGTTCCCGAGCCGATCACGATGTCGGCGCCGGCCTTCACCAGCTGCTGGGCGAGGGGCTCCTGCTGCGGGTTCGGGCAGGCCTGAGTCTCGGTGCCCCAGTGGACGTAGACGATCACGGTGTCCGCGGTGCGGCGCACCTGTTGCACTTCTCGCACGAGCTCGGTCGGGTCGATGGCCGAGGCGACACCGGGTTGGGTGCCGGTGGCGGTCCACGTGCTCACGAGGTTGTCGGCAATGACCTGGGTCGCCGTAATGATCGCGATGCGTTGCCCGTCGATGGTGATCCGGTACGGGGCAAACGCCTGAGCGGCGTTGTTGCCGATCCCGACGATCGGGTAGCTGGCCTGTTGCGCAATGGTCAGGTTCTGAGACAGCCCCTGCGGACCACAGTCCATGCCGTGGTCGTTGGCCTCCGTGGCGAGCGAGATCGACGCGCTCTTGAGAGCGGTGACGGCCGAGGCCGGAGCATCGAAGATGTACGGCTTGGACTGGGGCTCGGGACAGGTGCCGTCCGTGACGGCGGTCTCGAGGTTCACCATGCGGAGCTGGGCCCCTGAGAAGAGCTGGGGGATGGTCGTCCCGAGCGCAGTCGATGGGTCCTTCGCGAGGTTCTCGCCCACGACGCCGGCAAAGTGCACGTCCCCCCCGAAGCCGAGCGTCACGGTCTTGCCATTGCCCTTCCAGTCGGGGTTGAGCGGCGAGCGCTTCGGGAAGCGTTCGGCGGTGACGATGGCATGGTGCCCCGGACCGGTCGACGTGGTGGAGGTGCCCGCTTTACCCGGGTTGCCCGAGCCGCCCGAGAAGAAGGCGAAATAGATCAGCAGGAGGACGACGAGCGCGCCCCCGACCGCAAATTGGCGGCGCCGGCGCATGACCCTTCGTGAGACCACGACGGCACTATCTCACACGGTGGGACGCCGGCCACGGGCGGGTGGATCGCTGACCAGCCGTTTCGCGCGGCTGGCGCCTCGTCCCGCCTAGGCCGCCCAGAGCGAGTCCCAATGGGCGGCCAGGGACTCCACGAGGCCCGAGCACGCGGCGGCAATCATGTCCCGGCAGTCGTCGAAGACGTCGTCGTCGCCGTAGTAGGGGTCAGGGACGTCCGCCGCGGCGCCCGAGGCGGTGTCGAACGCCCTGAGGAGGGCGAGGCGGTGGGGGTCGGCGCCCAGGCCCCGCAGGGTCTGTTGATGGCGCCGGTCGAGGGCCACCATGAGGTCGATGTGCCCGAGCATTGACGACGAGAACTGGTGGGCGACGTGGCGGTGACGCGGATAGCCGGCCCGAACGAGAGCCTCCGACGCCCGCTCGTCCATCGGCTCGCCCTCATGCCAGGGGCCTGTGCCGGCGCTGCGCACATCCACGTGGTCGGTGAGCGTGGTGCCGTCGTCCAGTCCCGTGGACCCCGCAAGGCTTCGGGTGATGACCTCCGCCATGGGGGAGCGGCAGATGTTCCCGGTGCAGACGAAGACAATGCGATACGGGCGGCCGCCAATCGGGTCCGGCGGGACGACGAGGCCGGGCACTAGGCCTCCGAGTACTCGTCGCGCAACGTCTTCTTCACGATCTTGCCGGTCCCGGCGCGGGGCCAGTCGGTGCGGACCTCGAGCTGCTCGGGGATCTTCTGGGTCATGAGGCCGGCCTCCCGACAGAATGCGATGACGTCGGTGAGCTCGAGCCCGCCGGCGTCGTCGGCGAGTTGCACGACCGCGCAGACGCGCTCGCCCCGCTCGGTGTCGGGGAGCCCGATGACCGCCACCTCGATCACCCTGGGATGGGTGTAGAGGAGGTCCTCGATCTCCTTGGCGCTTATGTTCTCTCCCTTGCGGACGATGACGTCCTTCAGCCTGCCGGTGAGCGTGAGATGCCCGTCTGGGCGGAGCCGCCCCAGATCCCCCGTGCGGAAGTAGCCGTCCGCGTCGAAGGCGTCCGCGTCGAGGGAAGGGTCGGTGTAGCCGTGAAAGACCATTGGTCCCTTCACCCTGACCTCGCCCTCCTCGTCGGGAGCGGCAATGCGACCGTCGAGGGTCACGATGCGGACGTCGGCGCCCTCTACCGGCTTGCCGTCGGTGTTCGCCAGCTGCTCGTCGGTGTCGTGGGGCGAGCCGTTGGAGATCATCGGCACCTCGGTCATGCCGTAGCCGTGCACCACGCCGCGGCCACCGATCTCGTCGCGGACCTCGTAGTGGACCTCGGGGGGTTTGGCGGCGCCACCCCCCGACATGAGCCGCAGCGCGGGGAGTATCGGCTCGCTCGGGGTCTTGCGCTGCTCGGCCAGGTACGCGACGTAGAACGCCGTGCTCCCGCCCACCATGGTCGCTCCGTGCCGGCGGAAGATCGGCAGCACGTCGGGTGCGGAGAAGGCCTCGACCAGGATCGCAGGGAACCCGAACGAGAGCATTGTGACGAGATAGTCGGGCCCCGCGATGTGCGCGAACGGGAACGCGATGGAGCCGACGTCGTCCGGACCCATGTCGAGGGCGCGGGCGAGGCCCCAGCCCCCCGCGATCAGCGTCTGGTCGGTGTGCTGCACGCCCTTGGGGTCGGCCGTGGAGCCTGACGTGTAGTAGATCCAGCGGATGGGGGCGTCTTCCGGTGTTACCCCCGGGGGCGGTGGAGGCAGGACCGCGGGGTCGCCTTCCGGAAGGCCGGCGTCGACGGTGAGGATCGTCGGTCGCGTAGGGGCGCCGTCGAGCGCGCGGTCGGCGATGGCGCCGAAGTCGATCTCCCGCCAGATGCCGGGGATCACGAACAGGGAGGCGCCCGTCTGACGGAGCGCGAATCCGACTTCGCGCTCGCGGTAGAGGTGGATGATCGGGTTCTGGACGGCCCCCAGGCGAGAGAGTGCGATGGAGAGGACCACGGTGTCGATGCGCGTCGGCAGCTGCCATGACACGACGGAGCCGGTGGTGACCCCCATGCCGTGCAGTCCGGCGGCCGCCCGTTCGGCCCGGTCACGGAAGGCCCCGAAGGTAACGGTCTCGCCGTCCGCGGCAATGAGCATGGGGTGGTCGGGCGATGCCTTGGCGCGGCGGTCGACGAGCTCCCACATGGTGCGCGCGCCGGTGAGTATCTCGCTCGTGCTCATGACGCCTCCTTTCGGGACCTCTCTCATAGCAGGTGGCGGTCGGCTGTCGGGGCCCGAGGTTGAAATCGGAGCAGAGCCGAGAGGTCGGCGCCGCAGGGTTGCACGACGGCGGGCACCGGAAGGGGCAGAATGGCCCCGTGGCGAAGCGTCCGGTCCACTCGGATCCCCCCGACTCCCTCGGCAGCGCCGGCGGTCATGGCGCCGACGGCAAGGAGGTGGACCGTCGGCACCAGGCCACCCTGGTCGGGGTCGCCGTGGCGGTCATCCTGCTGGTCTGGTTCGCTCTGGCCAACCTGGGTCGGGTCAGGATCGATTTCTGGGTCTTCCACCGCCAGGCACCCCTGATCCTCGTCATCGTGATCTCCGGCCTGCTCGGGGCGCTGATCACGGCGCTCATCATGCGCCGGAAGCCCAGGGAATAGTGCCCAGAACGCCGGCGCCGGCGCCGGGGTTCTGCCGGGGGCGGGCCGACCCTCCTGAGCTGGACGCTGAGGCAACCCGTTACAACTCCATGACCGCGTGCTGACCGCTCCGCGCGGGTTCTAAGCTGAGTGGCGGTGGAGACGGTCGTGTCGTCAGGAGCGAAGGAGCACATCCTCATTGTCCGCGCCGTCCGGGCGTGCAAACATGGGGCGCAGATGGATGTGGAGATCCCAGGGGGCAGGTGGTAGTGCCGCTTTCCGACCACGAACAGCGAATTTTGGCCGAGCTCGAGGAGTCCTTGGTTCGCCAGGACCCCGAGTTTGCCGAGCGCGTCAGATCGGAGACCGTCTACCGGCACGCAGGTCGCTACTGCAAATGGGCCGCCGTCACCTTCGTCCTCGGCGTGGTCATCCTGGTGGCGTTCTACAGCAAGTCGGTCATCGCCGGCTTCCTGGGCGTCGTCATCATGTTCGCCTCCGCCGTCTGGTTCGAGCGGAACCTCCGGCGCATGGGCCGGGCGGGCTGGCACGATCTGACGCGCGCGAAGGACGGGGAGCAGTCCAAGTCGGCCGGCGCTTCGAACGGGATCGAGGGCGCGGTGACCGAGGCGCGCGACTGGTTCCGCTCCCGCTTCCACCGGCGCGAGGACTGAGCATCTCGCAGGGCTGTCCGCGGTCCCTCCGGGCCGCGACCCCGACGTCGAGGTAACACCGGTTCCGTGGCAGACCTTGCACTCGCCGTCGACATCGGCGGCACCAAGATGGCGGTCGGACTGGTCTCCCTGGACGGATCCCTGGAACAGCGGGCGATGCTGCCGACCAGGGCCTCTCCGGCTCCGGCAGGCCGGGCCTCGGTCGGGCGCGAGGGGCAGGGCGAAGACCTCGATGCCGCCGCCGAACTGCTGTGGGGAGACCTCGCCGGACTGGTCGAGCGCGTCCTCGCCGGGGTGGGAACCGGTGACAGGGTCGTTGTGTGCGGCGCGGGCTGTGGCGGTCCGATGAGCCCGGGCGGCGACGAGGTGTCGCCGCTGAACATCAGCGCCTGGCGAGCCTTCCCCCTACGCGCACGGCTCGCCGAGCTGGCCGGAGTGCCGGCCTTCGTCGACAACGACGCCAAGGCCCTCGCACTCGGTGAGGGCTGGGTCGGCGCGGCCGCCGGCTGCGAGAACTACATCGCCATGGTGGTGTCGACCGGTGTGGGCGGCGGCATCGTGCTCAACGGACGGCTCCTCGGGGGGCGCCTCGGCAACGCCGGTCACATCGGCCACGTGATCGTCGAGCCCGGCGGGCGGGAGTGCCGGTGCGGCGGCCGTGGCTGCCTTGAGGCGGAGGCGTCGGGGACGGCGCTGGCGGCGATCACGGGGCAGCCCGCACGACTTGCCCCCGCCGTCGTCGTGGAGCGCGCGGGAACGCTGGTCGGTCGGGCCATCGCATCGGTGGTGAACCTCCTCGACCTACCACTTGCGGTGGTGAGCGGGTCGGTGGCGCTCGGATTCGGCAAGCCCTTCTTCGGGGCCGCCCAGGCGGAGATGGATCGGCTCTGTCGGCTCGAATTCGCGTTGGGTGCGCGAGTGGCTCCGGGCGGACTCGGGGACCGGGGGCCACTCGTCGGCGCCGCCCGGGTCGGCTGGCGCGGCGCAGGGGTGGGGGATTGAGCCGCGCCCGGTGGGGGAGGGATGCCGCCGTGGTGGCGCGGGCCGTGCTGCCCCGTCCGGCGCTGTGGTGGGCCGCCGCCGGAGCTCTGCGCCGGTTGGCGCGGCCGGGGTGGTGGCACCGTCCCCCCTTCGTGCCATTGCCGGGCGAGGGCTATTGGCGGTTCCGGCTGGTCACGGCCTACGGCGGCGACGGGGAGGCCGAGGCACTGACCTCATCCGACGTCGTGGCCTACCTCCGGTGGTGTCAGAGGTCGCGTCCCCGCCGCGGGTAGCCTCTGTGGGGTATGGAGCGGGTGCTCCTCCTCAACGCGACCTACGAGCCGCTCGCCCTCGTCTCTGATCGTCGTGCCGTCGTTCTGATGCTTGCGGGCCGGGCCGAGGCGGTGGCAATCCGCGACGACTGCAAGGTATTCCACTCCGCGAGGCTCGAAATAGAGGTGCCGTCGATCGTGCGACTGGCCCACATGGTGCGCATCCCGCGGTGGGCCCGTACGCCGCCGGTGACGCGGCGGTCCGTCCTGCGCCGGGACGGGGGTCTGTGTGTCTACTGCTCCCAACCGGCCGACACCATCGACCACGTGATCCCACGCAGTCGTGGCGGCACCCACGACTGGTCCAACGTCGTCGCCGCGTGCAAGCGCGACAACCTGGAGAAGGCCGATCAGTTGCTCTCCGAGCTGGGCTGGACGCTTCGGGTGAAGCCGGCCCCGCCCGACGGCCATCTGTGGCGGCTGCGTCACCTCTCAGACGTCGATCCGTTGTGGGAGCCGTACCTGGCCGCGGCCTCCTGAGGTTGCCCTCGTCGCAGGCTCTCTTCGACGTCGAGCAGTTCCGCTCCGAACCCCGGCGACTGGCCCTCGCTCATGAGGTGGCGGGGCCGACCCTGGTGCTCGGCAGCACGCAACGGACGGAGATCGTGGACCCCGCGGCGCTGCGCCGGCGCTCCGTCGAGCTGACTCGGCGTCGTGGTGGTGGCGGTGTCGTGTATCTCGAACCGGCTCGCCAGCTCTGGGTCGACGCCTGGATACCGAGTGACGATCCACTGTGGGAGCTCGACGTCTCGGTCGCCGCGGAGTGGGTCGGCTCGTGGTGGACGGACACGCTGGCGCGCCTCGGGCTCCGCGAGCTCGACACGCATTCCGGCCGATCCGTGCCCGGGGAGCTCGGTGAGCTCGTGTGCTTTGCGGGCCGGGGGCCCGGAGAGGTGTTCCACAGCGGACGCAAGCTGGTCGGTCTGTCGCAGTGGCGGTCCCGCCAGGGCGCGCTCTTCTCGTCGTGCGCCTACCTGCGTTGGGATCCGGATCCGCTGCTTGATCTCCTCGCCATGGACGAGCAGGCCCGGGAAGAGCTCGGTCGCGGCCTGAAACGTTTGGCGGTCGGTCTGCGCGAGATCCAACCTCCGGTCGAGGACCTGGGTCGTGTGCGGGACGAGCTCCTGGGCTCGTTTGCCAGTCTCGGGATGCCACCGCGGACCGGTGGCGACGCGCCGAACGCCGCGTAGCGGTTCTCGGCGCACGCCCCTCGCGTCCCCGCACCACTCCTCTTCCCCCCTCCCCTTTCACTCCTCGGGGATCCCGAACCGTCCGTTCCGGCTGGTCACGCGCGTCCCTGGGTGGGGGCCGGTGGGGGAAGACGGTTGCTTTTGAGTTGCCGGGGGTTCATGGTGGTTGTTCGGTGGAGGAAAATGGCGTAAAGTGGTTCGAAATGGTGCAACCGAGCGTCAAGGGACGCAGGCCAGGGAGCGTCGTGGGAGATACAGCCGGTGGCAGGCTTCGTCGGGAGGTACGAGCACTCGCTCGACACGAAGGGCAGGGTGATCCTGCCCGCGAAGTTCCGCGGCCAGTTCGAGCGGGGCGGCTACCTGACCCAGAACTCGGAGGGCTGCCTCGCGCTCTGGACGCCCGGGGAGTTCGAGCGACAGATGCAGGCGATGCAAGACCGGGCGGACGCCGGCCGGTCCGACCGGAACCGGGCTCGGATCTGGGCCTCGAACTCAGCCGAGGTCGAGATCGATCGCCAAGGGAGGATGCCGATTCCGGCGCACCTCCGTGCCTTCGCGGGACTGGAGGCCGAGGTGCTCGTACACGGCGCCATCGACAGGGTCGAGCTGTGGAACCCCACGGCCTGGACGGAACGGGTGCTGCCCGAGGAGAGCTGGCTCCTCGAGGGCGACGGGGAGTAGCGGGAATCGGGACGACCGGGACGACCGGGACAACACGGACAACACGGACAACACGAGCAACGACGACAGAGCCAACAAGAGAAAGGACACTCGACAGGACCACGACGTCACACGGAACGCACTGGACCATGTGCAGCTCCTCGACCGGCACGTTGGAAGGCCACTCCACCCACTTCCTCGCTGGTCGTCCGGATCTCCACCTCCCTCTCGACCGGCTGGCCGAGGGGCTGCAGATGGCCCACTCGTTCGAACACATCCCCGTGCTGCGCGACGAAGTGGTGTCGCTCTATGCGTCCGTACCGCCCGGCATCGTCGTCGATGCGACGGTCGGAGGGGGAGGTCACGCCGCGGCGTTGCTCGAGGCGTATCCAGAGCTGCGCGTGGTCGGCTTGGACCGCGATCCGGTGGCGCTCGAGGCGGCGCAGCTCCGGTTGGTTTCGTTCGGGGACCGGGTCACGTTGATCCGGTCCCCGTTCTCGGCGTTGGAAGAGGTCATCACGTCCGCCGGGCTAGGCCCCCTGTCGGGCGTTCTGCTCGACCTGGGGGTGAGCTCACCCCAGATCGACCGTGCCGAGCGGGGCTTCTCGTTCCGCTCTGACGGTCCGCTCGACATGCGCATGGATCCGACTGCCGGGGTCACGGCGGCCGACCTCGTGAACGACCTTCCGGAGGATGCGCTGGCGGCGCTGTTCCGTGAGAACGGGGAGGGCCGTCTCTCCGGACGCATCGCTCGGGCGATCGTGCGCGCCCGGCCGTTGACGACGACCGCCCAGCTGGCCGATGTCGTGGCGGCAGCGGTGCCGGCGGCAGTACGCCGGAAGGGACACCCGGCCCGCCGAGTGTTCCAGGCCTTGCGGATTGAGGTCAACGACGAATTGGGCCAGCTCCGTACCGCGTTGCCGCCAGCCCTGGCACACCTCGCGGTAGGCGGCGTCTGTGCCGTCATCAGCTATCACTCGGGTGAGGACCGCCTCACCAAGCAGACCTTCGCCGAGGCGGCGTCCGGCGGGTGCGTGTGCCCGCCGGGTCTTCCGTGTGTGTGCGGTGCGGTGGCCCGCCACCAACTGGTCTTCCGTGGTGCCCGCAAGCCATCTCCGTCTGAGGTCGCCGCGAACCCACGTGCCGAGAGCGCTCGTCTGCGTGCCATGGTGCGAACGGACGCGGGCTGATGGCGCCTCCTTCTGCGGCAACGGCAGCCCCGGCCCGCCACCACGCAGCCGCCGGAGCCGCCGGAGCCGCCGGAGCCAGCCCATCGCGTCGCTGGAGCCGTGGTTCGGGTGCAGCGGCACCGGAAACACGCCGGGTGCCTCTCCGGGTCATCCCGGGTCGGACCCGGTCTGGAACACGAACCCGCCGCGTCGCCGGTGGGCGGGTGCTCAACATGCTCTCCGTCTCGATCGTGGTGGCGGCGCTCCTGGCGGTGGTCGTCGCCCAGGCGCTCCTCGCGAACGGCCAGGTCAGGATGTCCATGCTTCAGCACGACCTCGCACTCGAGCAGGCCGCGCACCGGCAGGCGGAGCTGGCCGTTGCGCAGCTCGAAACGCCCTCTCGTATCGTGGCAGCCGCGACGAGCGAAGGCATGGTGCGGCCCGCCGGCGTGGTCGAGCTGCCCTATGTCTCCCTCTCCGTTCCGCTCCCCACTCCGAAGGTCACGCCCGCACCGACACCGCCTCCGGCATCGACCTCGGGGACGACATCGGCCTCGGGGACGACATCGACCTCGGGGACGGGAACATCGGGCTCCGGCGCTGCATCCACGGGCGCCACGGGCGCTACGGGCGCATCGGGGTCACCCGCTTCGACGACGACGGCAACCTCGACGCCGTGAGCGGCACGACCCGACATGAGCCTCGCCGCGCGCGCTCCCTCACAGGTCGCGGAGCATCAGCGTCGACGGCAAAACCGGCAGAACGGAAGTCACCTGCGCGGGCGCCCACGCCCTCGACGACGTCGGCCCGCGCCCGCTCGTCGGCCGGGGTCCGGTCGTCGACGGCCCCGGCGCGCCCGGCCCGCCCGGCCCGCCCGGCCCGCCCGGCCCGCCCGGCCCGGCATCAGCGCCCTGCGGCACCGCCACGGCGCGCCGCTTCCACGTCGGCCCGCACCATCGCACAGCCGCGCCCGCGCCCGCATCGGCCGTCCACGAAGGCGGCGCGTCTTTCGAAGTCGCGACCGCAGGAGTCGTGGGCCGGTGGCAGGTTTCACCGGAGGGTCCGGCTCGTCCGGTTCGTGCTCGTCGTCGCCATGCTGCTCCTCGTGGCGCGCCTGGTCGACGTCCAGGTCCTGCACGCGGGCGCCTACGAGGCGGCGGCACGCGGGGAATCCTCCATCTCCGTCTCCCTCCCGTCGCTACGGGGCGGGATCTACGCCCGCGACGGGTCACCCCTTGCGATGTCCGTGCCGACCGACGACGTCGTTGCCGACGACTTCCAGGTGGCCCATCCCGTGCAGACGGCGCTCGCGTTGTCGCCCCTGCTCGGCATCCCTGCCACCACGCTCGCGACCCAGCTCCACGAGCGATCGGGCTACGTGGTGTTGGCCCGCCAGCTGTCCCAGACGACGGGCCAGAAGATCGCAGCAGACGCGATCCCCGGCATCACCCTCATCGACGACTCCAAGCGGCTGGTACCCAACGGGAACCTGGCCGCACCCGTGGTCGGCTTCACCAACGCGGCCGGCCAGGGCGCGGCGGGGCTCGAGTACGGCGACAACCGCCAGCTGGCGGGAACGGCCGGCAAGGAGACGATCATGGAGTCGCCTGCCGGGGTCGCACTCCCACAGTCCCCGGTGACGAACCAGGTGTCGACGACCCCGGGCACGGGACTCGAGCTCACGCTCGACACCCAGCTCCAGTACGAGTCCGAACAGGCTCTCGCCGAGGCGATCGAATCGTCGAACGCCGTCAGCGGCACCGCCGTCGTAATGGACGTCAAGACGGGCCAAATCCTCTCAATGGCCAATCTCGCCGCCACCCACCCCGACGCGTCGGGCACGACCAGCCCGACCGGCACGACGGCATCGGGCACCGGAGGGGTCATCCCCATCGGGCCGCACGACGCCATCGACGAGGCGCAGAGCAACCTCGCGGTGACCCAGCTCTACGAGCCGGGCTCCGTCTTCAAGCTCGTCACCTTCTCGGCCGCCCTGCAGGACAGCCTCATCAATCCGAACAGCGTCTTCACCGTTCCCGACCAGATCCAGCTCGACGGCTCGACCTTCCACGACGCCGAGCCGCATCCCACCGAGGCGCTCACCGCGACGCAGATCCTGGCGCAGTCCTCCAACATCGGGACGTCGGAGATCGCGCAGGGTGTCGGCGAGCAGCGGCTGCTGAACCAGGTCAAGGCGCTCGGTTTCGGGCAGCCGACCGGACTGGACTTCCCCGGGGAGTCGCCCGGGCTGCTCGCCACCGCGGCCCAGTGGGAGCCCACGGACTACGTCTCCCTGCCCATCGGCCAGGTGGACGCCGTGAGTGCGCTGCAAGTGCTCGATGCGTACAACGCAGTGGCCAACGGAGGCGTCTTCGTCGCTCCGAAGCTCGTGCAGGCCACGGTCAGCCCGTCGGGCGCGCTCACCCAGACCGCACCGTCGGCCGCCCACGAGGTCTTCTCGCCCTCCGTCGACTCCGAGCTGACGTCCATGCTCGAGCAGGTCGTGAACACCGGTACCGGAACCAGCGCAGCCGTGCCGGGGTACACCGTGGCCGGGAAGACCGGGACGGCCCAGATCCCCACCCAGGGCCGTGACTCCTACGTGACGGGGGCCTACATGGCGTCCTTCGTGGGGTTCGCGCCGGCGGTGAACCCGACGCTGTCCATGATCGTCGTGCTGGACCGGCCGACCCCGATATTCGGCGGCACGGTGGCGGCCCCGGTGTTCTCCCAGATCATGAGCTATGCCCTGCACCGCTACGACATCCCCACCACCCCGGGTGCACAGACCTCCACCGTCCCACCCGGCACGACCCCGCCGTCGACGACGAGTCAGGCCCAGGACATCACGTGACTCGCTCCCACACACCCATTGCAGGCGTGACGCAGGGGTGTCCGGAGCATGCAACGCTGTCGGTTCGATCATGCGAACCGTGCCCATGAACCTCCTCTTCGACGACATCGAGGTGATCGAGTCGGTGGGCGACCCCTCCACCGTCCTCGTCGGCGGCATCACCCACGACAGCCGGAGGGTGGTGCCGGGGGACCTGTTCTGTTGCGTCCCCGGCCTCGTCAGCGACGGGCACACCCATGCCGCAGAGGCGGTGGAGCGCGGCGCGGTCGGCCTCATTTGCGAGCACTTCATCCCCGAGCTGATCGACCGCGACGTCGTGCAGACGCGGATCGCGCCGGGGACGATGCGCACCAGCATGGCCCGGTTGGCCGCGGCCTTCTACTCGTTCCCCGCACGAGACCTCCTGATGATCGGGGTGACCGGGACGAACGGCAAGACCACCGTGACGCAGCTCCTGGGTGACCTTCTCGGTGCGACCGGTCGGCCGACCAACGTGATGGGCACGCTCTCGGGCGCGAGGACGACGCCCGAGGCGACGGAGGTCCAGCGTGTGCTCGCCGGCGTGCGGGACCGGCAGAAATCCGACGGTGCCCGGCACGCGGTCGCCATGGAGGTGTCGAGCCACGCGCTGGTGCAGTCGCGGGTGGAGGGCATCCACTTCGACGTGGCCGTCTTCACCAACCTTAGCCACGATCATCTGGACTACCACGGGACGATGGCGGACTACTTCGAGGCGAAGGCGATGCTCTTCACCCCGCGCCACGCGTTGCGCGGGGTGGTGCACGCCGACGATCCGTGGGGTCGCCGCCTTCTGGATAGATCACGCATCCCGACCGTCCCCGTGCACCACGCCGACGCCTCCGATGTGGTGCTGAGGCCGGGACACACCGAGTTCACCTGGCGCGGCCAGCGGATCACGACGCCGTTGACCGGCGCAATCAACGTCGACAACACCTTGCTGGCCGCCGAGGCGGCGCTCGCGCTCGGCGAGCCGCACCTGGGCCCGGAGGACATCGGGCTCGCGCTGCGCCACGTGCAGCCAGTCCCCGGGCGGCTCCAGGTCATCGCCACGCCACCAGCAGCCCGTGCGGCCGCGGCGGCCGAGGCCCAGGCTGCAGCGGAGGCCGCGGAGCGGCCGCCGTTCACCGTTCTGGTGGACTACGCACACACCCCCGCCGGTCTCGAGGTGGTCCTGGGCGAGGCACGGTCACTCGTGCCCGGTGGTCGGGTGCTCAGCATCTTCGGCTGTGGGGGCGACCGGGACCGCTCGAAGCGACCGGTCATGGGCGGTGTCGCCGCGCGGATGAGCGATCTGGCCTTCGTCACGTCGGACAACCCGCGCGACGAGGATCCGCTCGAGATCATCGACGATGTGCTGCGAGGGATCCCGGGTGGGCGCACCAACCCGCGCATCGTCGTCGAACCCGACCGCCGGAGCGCCATCCGCCGTGCCCTCGACGCGGCCGGGCCCGGGGACGTGGTCGTCCTCGCCGGGAAGGGACACGAGACGTTCCAGGAGATCGCAGGCAGGCGGCTGCCATTCGACGACGCCGTCGAGGCGCGCCAGGCACTGGCTGTGCGATACGGATCCGACCCCTCCACGTGGGCCACGGGTGCGGCGGCGACCTCCGTCGGCTCCACTTCCGCCGCCCCATCCGGCAGCGCACACTCGGAGGTCTGACGAGAACGTGCTCGGCCTGCTGGTCTCGGGAGGCATCGCGATGTGGGCTGCCATCCTCTCGACCCCATTTCTCATCCGCTACTTCCGCAAGCGCCAGATCGGCCAGCACATCAGGGAGGACGGCCCCGCGACCCACAGCGCCAAGGCGGGCACGCCGACCATGGGCGGCATCGCCATCGTGGGAGCGGTCGTGCTGGGGTACGCCGTCGGCCACATCGGCACCGAGGTCCGCTTCTCCCGGACGGGCTACCTCGCCGTCGGGGCCGTCGTGGCCTTCGGCCTCATCGGGTACCTCGACGACTACATCAAGGTGCACCACCGGCGCAGCCTGGGGCTCAACAAGCGGGGGAAGTCGGCCGCCCAGCTCCTGTGCGCTCTGGTCTTTGCCGAATTGGCGGTGCACTGGGCGCATTCGTCGACGGCGCTCTCCTTCACCCGCGCCGACGTCATCGGCATCAACCTCGGGCAGGTCGGCTGGGTGATCTTCGCCGTCCTGGTCATGGTGGGCTCGTCCAACGCGGTGAACATCACCGACGGCGTCGACGGCCTGGCCGCCGGGGCGGGGACGTTCTGCTTCGCCGTCCTGTCCATCATGGGGTACTGGATCTTCCGGCACGTTTCGATCTACCACGTCCTCCCGGCTTCGGCGATCGACCTCTCACTCGTGGCGGTCGCGCTCGCCGGGGCGTGCATCGGGTTCCTCTGGTGGAACGCGGCTCCGGCCAAGATCATCATGGGCGACACCGGGTCACTGGCCATCGGCGCCGGTCTGGCCGCGTTGTGCCTCCTGCTGAACCTCGACCTGCTCCTGCTCATCATCGGCGGGCTCTTCGTCATGGAGACCCTGTCGGTGATCCTCCAGGTGATCAGCTTCCGCATGTTCCACCGGCGCATCTTCCGCATGGCGCCCATCCACCATCACTTCGAGCTCGGGGGCTGGCCCGAGACCACGGTGATCGTGCGGTTCTGGATCCTCGGCGGGCTCTTCTGCGCGTTGGGCCTCGGGATCTTCTACGGCGACTTCCTGACGGTGGCGAAATTCACATGACCCTCCGCCACTTGCGCCGTCCCGTGCGGGAGACTGTCGCCATGCATCGGGTGTCGGACCGGGCAGAGAGGCGCGCCCGCGCCCACGGGGAGTGGGTGCGGTGACCGCGGCCCGGCCCACTACGGTCAAGGACAGGCACGGCCACGCCCGCGCGTCGGCGGCCGGTGTGCGAGTCGGCGGACGGCACCTGGTGGTCTCCACGGTCCTCCTGGTCGTCGTCGCCCTGCTCTGCGTGATCGGGCTCGTCGTGGTCGGGACCGCCTCCTCGGTGGTCTCCATCTCCACGTACGGCACCCCGTGGGCGATCCTGATCAGAGAGATCATGTGGATGGCCATCGGCGTCGTGGCGCTCGGTCTGGCCATGCGCGTCGACTACCGGAAGCTCCGGCGCTTCAGCCCCCTGCTGCTCCTCGTCACCTTCGGGCTCCTCTTCGTCGTGCTGGTCCCGGGGCTCGGCGTGCACGCGATGGGGTCGAGCCGGTGGGTCGGCTTCGGGCAGTTCCGCCTCCAGCCCTCCGAGCTGATGAAGCTGGCCCTGGCCCTGTTCGCGGCCGACTTCATCTCGCGCCGCCTCGATGAGGACGCCACCGACCGGCGCATCATCGGGCCGCTCATCTTGGTCACCGGCTTCGCGTGCGTGCTGATCCTGGCCCAGCCCGACATGGGCACGGCCATGGTCCTCGGCTTCATCGCGCTGGCCCTGCTGTTCGTCTCGGGAGTGCGGCTCGGTCCTGTCATGAAGGTGATGGCCGCCCTGGCCGGCCTGGCCCTGATCGTGGCGGTGGCCTCGCCCTACCGCCGGGCCCGGCTGCTCTCGTTCATGGACCCCTCGGCCCACAGCTCGGGGTCGGGATACCAGGTCATGCAATCGCTCATCGGTCTCGGGTCGGGCCACATCTACGGTGAAGGACTCGGCGGCGGGCAGGCGCAGTGGGGCTTCCTGCCCAACGCGCACACCGACTTCATCTTCTCGGTCATCGGCGAGGAGCTCGGCATCATCGGCGCCCTCGTGGTGCTCGCGCTCCTCGGGGCCCTCCTGTGGCTCGGTATCCGGGCCGCGACGCAGGCGCCCGACCGCTTCGGGGCCCTGCTCGCGCTCGGGCTGGTGGCCTGGGTGGGGGCCGAGACGCTGATCAACGTCGGCGCCGTGGTCGGAGTGCTGCCGGTCACCGGCATCCCCCTGCCGTTCATCTCGTTCGGCGGCTCGTCGCTCGTGATCACCATGGCGGCGGCGGGCGTGCTGATCAACGTGGCCCGTCAGGGCGAGGCCGGGGGCGCGCTCCGGATCGCCGGGCCGGATGGCGCCCGGGCGAAGAGCCGCGGCAGCGCCGGGCACAGGACGCACGGCGTCCACGGGGTTCACGGCGGGCATCGAGGCGCCGTGGCGGCGTCGACCCGCCGGCCGGCCGGCGCCCGAGGTCGGTGAGCGCACGGCGCGGCACGGTGATCGCGGGCGGAGGGACGGGCGGTCACATCGTCCCCTCACTGCAGATCGCCCGCGCGCTCGTGGAGCGCGGGCACCCGGCCGACACCATCGAGCTCTACGGGTCGCGGCGGGGGCAGGAGGCCACCACGTGGCCTGCGCTCGAATTCCCCTACACGCTGCTGCCCGGACGCGGGCTGCGGCGGAGCATGCGCCCTGCGGCCTGGTGGGCCAACGCCGGTGCCGTGGTGGGGCTCGTGTGGGCCTTCGCCCGCGCGCTGGGCTCCTTCGTCTCCCGGCGGCCGCGGGTGGTCGTCATCGTGGGGGGCTACGCGAGCTTTCCCGCCGGTCTCGCAGCGGTCGTCACCCGGGTCCCGCTCGTCTCCGTGAACACCGACGCCGTGCCCGGGGCGGTCAACGGGCTGCTCGGGCGCTTCGCCGCGGCCAACGCCGTGGCGTTCGCCGGGACGGATCTCCCGCGGACACACGTCACCGGGACACCGGTCCGCCCCGATCTCGCCTCGTTGGACGGGACGCCGGAGGGCCGGGCACGCAGCAGGAAGGCGCTCGACCTGCCCGATGACCGCCAGACGGTCGCTGCCATGGGCGGGTCGCTCGGCGCGCTGCGGATCAACCGCGCCGTGTCGGAGCTCGCGCGCGCCTGGGCCGGCTCCGGGGGGCGCTCGGTGTACCACGTCACCGGTCGGCGGGACTACGAGGCGTTCGCGGTGCCCGCCGAGGGTGCGGGGGGCGGAGACCGCAACGGGCTGTGCTACCGCGTCGTGCCCTTCGAGGAACGCACGCCCGATCTGTACGCGGCGGCAGACGTGTGTGTGGTCCGCGCCGGCGCCATGACGGTGGCGGAGCTGCTCGTGGCGGGGGTGCCCGCCATCCTCGTGCCGCTCCCCGGCGCCCCCCGGGACCACCAGGAGCGCAATGCCGAGGCGCTGGTCGGCATGGGTGCGGCGGTGCACGTCCCGGACCCGGAGTGCACCGGGGAGCGGCTGGCCGAGGAGCTCGACGCGCTGCTCGGCGATCCCGCGCGTCTCCGTTCGATGCGCGACGCCGCCCGTGCGCACGCGCACCCCGACGCGGCGGCCCGGGTCGCCGAGCTGGTCGACGCCCATGCCCGCTGACGACGCCCGCCCGGAGCCGCTGGACCTCGCGGTGCCGCGACGCATCCACGTCGTGGGCATCGGAGGGGCCGGCATGAGTGCGATCGCGCTGGTGCTGCGGGCGATGGGCCATACCGTGTCGGGCTCGGACCTCAAGGATTCGCCGGTGGCGGAGCGCCTCCGCTCCCGCGGCATCGCGGTGGCGGTGGGGCACCGGCGTGAGAACGTCGCCGACGCCGACGCGGACGTCCTCACGTTCTCGCCCGCGGTGCCGCCCGAGAATCTCGAGCTGGTCGAGGCGCACACCCAGGGGATCCGGGTCGTCCCCCGGTCCGAGATGCTGGCCGCCATCTGCGCCACCCGGAGCTGCCTCGCCGTGGCGGGAACCCACGGGAAGACGACGACGGCCTCCATGCTGTCGCTGATCCTGGTGGAGGCGGGGCTACGGCCCTCCTTCGTGATCGGGGCCGACGTCAACGAGATCGGCACCAACGCCGTCTGGGACTCGGGGGAGTGGCTGGTCGTCGAGGCCGACGAGAGCTACGGGACGTTCCAGGCCATCAGCCCCGACCTGGCGGTCCTCACGAACGTCGAGCCGGACCACCTCGACTACTACGGCACCTTCGAGGCGCTGCGGGGGGCGTTCTCCACCTTCCTCGACCGGGCCGGCGGGGGAGCGGTCGTGTGCTCCGACGACCCCGAGGCGGCAGCGATCGGCGGGGAGCACGGCGCCATCACGGTGGGAACCGCGCCGGGGTCGACGTACGTCATCGGGGACCTCGACCTGCATCGCAGCTCGGTGTCGTTCAGCCTGGGCGGACCCGAGGGGGCGCTGGGGATCCTGGACATCGGAGTCCCCGGCCTGCACAACGCCCGGAACGCCGCGCTCGCTGCGGTGGCCGCCCTCCGTGCCGGCGCCCCCTTCGAGGCGGCGCAGGCCGCGCTCGCCCGCTTCGCCGGTGTGACGCGCCGCTTCGAGTTCCGCGGCGAGGCGCGCGGCGTCACCTTCGTCGACGACTACGCGCACCTCCCGACCGAGGTGCGGGCCGCCCTGGCGACCGCGCAGAGCGGCGGCTGGTCGCGGGTGGTGGCCGTGTTCCAGCCGCACCGCTTCTCGCGCACGGCCGCGCTGGCGACCCAATTCGGGACTGCGTTCGCCGACGCCGACGTGCTCGTGGTCACCGACGTCTACAGCGCCGGCGAGCGGCCCGTCCCCGGAGTCTCGGGCCGCCTGGTGGCCGACGCGGTCAGGGCGCAGGATCCGAGGCTGCCCGTGACCTATGCACCGGGCTGGGAGGAGCTGCGCCAGGCCGTGGGTGCCGTGCTCCAGCCGGGCGACCTCTGCCTCACCCTCGGGGCGGGGGACCTGACCACGCTCCCCGACGACCTGCTCGGGTCGCCGGAGTGGTGACCACGCCCGCCGATCTGCGCGCCCTGGCCGGTGCCCTGGGGGAGCGGGCGTCGCTCCATCGGCCGCTCGGCCCGCTGACGACCTACGGCGTCGGGGGGCCGGCAGCGCTGTACGTCGAGGTCGAGGGGCCCGCCGATCTGGAGGTGGTACGGGCCGCCCTGCGCGAGCAGGCGGCGGGGGAGTCGAGCCCGATCTTCGTCATCGGGCGGGGCTCCAACCTCCTGGTGTCCGACGCGGGCTTCGACGGGATCGTGCTGCATCTCGGGGGCGGCTTCGCCGGGCTCGACCTGCCCGACGCGACCGGCGACGGTGCCGCGGCACCGGTCGTGCGCGCCGGGGCCGCGCTGGCGCTCCCGGTGCTGGCGCGCCGGGTGGCCGACGCCGGCTGGGCCGGGCTGTCGTGGGCCGTCGGCGTGCCCGGATCGGTCGGGGGTGCCGTGCGCATGAACGCGGGTGGCCACGGCTCGGACATGGCCTCGTGCCTGGTCCGCTACCGCTGGGTCGACCTGGTCGCGGACGCCGGCGGGACCGACGACGCCGCCCGCCTGGCGTACGGCTACCGCACCTCGACGGTGACCCCCACGCAGCTGGTCGTGGCGGCGGACATCAGGGTCACGCCGGGATCGGTGGAGGAGGAACACGCGGCGGTGGCCGCCATCGTGAGATGGCGGCGCGAGCACCAGCCCGGTGGTGCCAACGCAGGCTCCGTGTTCACCAACCCCGAAGGCGACTCGGCGGGGAGGCTGATCGAGTCAGCCGGGTTGAAGGGCTTCCGGCTCGGGACGGCGCACGTGTCGGACAAGCACGCCAATTTCATCCAGGCGGACCGGGACGGCCGGGCCGACGACGTCTACGCGCTCATGGAGCACGTCCGCGGCGTCGTCGCCGAGCGCTGCGGGGTCACCCTGCGCACCGAGGTCCGCCTTCTCGGTTTCGGTGACGGGAAGACTGATGCAGTGAACGGAGCGCGGCGATGACGCCGGTCGACACGGAGACGGGGAAGCGCCGGCCGCCGGGCCGCAGCGGGGAGCGCCGCGGCAGTCACAGCGCCGGGCGGGGCGGCAGCCGGATGGACCCGCGCATCTCGGCCCGGCGGACCGCCGTCATGAAGGAGCAGGGGCGGCGCCGCTTGCGCGTGCTCGTGATCGGCCTCGTGGGGACGGGCTGCATCGTGGGCGGCTGGTACCTCATCCACTCGCCGCTCCTCTCGGCCCGCTCGGTGACGGTGACCGGGATCGTGCACGAGACCGCCGCGCAGGTCGAGGCGCAGGCCGGGCTGGCCGGCCACCCGCCGCTGCTCGACGTGAACACGGGTGCGGCGGCGACGGCGGTCGAACGGATGCCCTGGGTGCGCTCGGCCACGGTGCGCGTCTCGTGGCCCGACGGGGTGCACATCGCGGTCACCGAGGAGACGCCGCGCCTCGTCGTCAGCGAGCCGGGGGGTCGCTGGGTGTCGCTGAGCGCGGACGGCCGGGTGCTGAGCGTGTCCACCGCCCGCCCGCCCGGGCTGATCCTCCTCACAGTGCCGCAGTCCCCGGGGGCACCCGGCAGCGTGATCGCGGCCAGGGACGAGCCTGGGCTCCGTGTCGCGTCGACCCTGCCCACCTCCTTCGCCGCGCAGGTCACGGCGGTCACGGTGGAGCCGGCGGGCTGGATCCAGCTGGCCATGACGACCCCGATCGTCGTCGACATCGGCTCGGCCGCCGAGCTCACGGCCAAGTACGAGGACGTCTCGTCGATTTTGGCGGGTGCGACCCTGCACAACGGCGATGTCATCGATGTGAGCGTCCCCGACGCCCCGACGGTGACAGCCGGGTGACGTAGGATGCTTGACCTGCCTGAACGCCCCCCGTATGGTGGGGTCACGTTGCCGAACTGTGAACATCAACCTTCCCAAAAGGTTCAGGGATGGCTGATCGGAAGCACGTCCCCGGTGACGGCTGGCGGTCCGTACCAGCGAGCGAACGGTCGGCGATCGACCCGAGGACGAGGGAGTTCATGACGACCGTGCCTTCCCAGGGCAACTACCTGGCAGTGATCAAGGTGGTCGGGGTCGGCGGTGGCGGCGTCAATGCCGTCAACCGGATGATCGACTCGGGCCTCCGCAACGTCGAGTTCATCGCGGCGAACACGGACGCGCAGGCGCTGCTCATGAGCGATGCCGACCTGAAGCTGGACATCGGGCGTCAGCTCACCCGCGGGCTCGGCGCCGGCAGTGACCCCGAGGTGGGGCGGCTGGCGGCCGAGGAGCATCGGCCCGACATAGAGGAGGCGCTCCAGGGCGCCGACATGGTCTTCATCACGGCCGGCAAGGGTGGTGGCACCGGGACCGGGGCGGCGCCGGTCTTCGCCGAGATCTCCAAGGGCCTGGGCGCCCTGACCATCGGCGTGGTCACCCGCCCCTTCACCTTCGAGGGGCGCCGCCGTGCGATGCAGGCCGAGAAGGGGATCCAGATCCTCAAGGAGAAGGTCGACACGCTCATCGTCATCCCGAACGACCGCCTGCTGACCGTGTCCAACGACAAGACCAGCATGGTCAACGCCTTCAAGATGGCCGACGAGGTCCTTCTGCAGGGTGTGCGCGGCATCACCGACCTCATCACGGTGCCCGGGCTGATCAACACAGACTTCGCCGACGTGAAGATGGTCATGACCAACGCCGGCACGGCGATCATGGGCATCGGCTCGTCCATCGGTGAGGGTCGGGCGGCCAACGCGGCCCGGGCGGCCATCACGTCGCCGCTGCTCGAGGCGTCCATCGAGGGGGCCCGCGGCATGGTCCTCAACATCGCGGGCGGCTCGGACCTCGGGCTCTTCGAGGTGAACGAGGCGGCGGAGATCATCCACGCCGTGGCACACCCCGACGCCAACATCATCTTCGGCGCCGTGATCGACGACAACATGGGTGACGAGGTCCGGGTGACCGTGATCGCCGCCGGTTTCGAGCGCTGGGACGAGGGCGCGGGTTCCTCGAAGTCCGCAGACCTGGCCTCCTCGATCTTCGCCACGCCCGAGCCGGTGGACATCTTCGCCGACGCCACCGGGTCCGAGGAAGATCTCGACCTGGGTGACGACGATTTCGACGTCCCCTCCTTCCTGCGCTAGCGACGAGGTCGCGCGGAGGCTGCAGGCCGTCCGGCTGCGCATCGAGCGCGCCGGTGGTGACCCTTCCCGGGTCCGGGTGATCGCGGTCACGAAGGGGTTCGGCATCGATGCAGTGCACGCGGCAGTGGACGCGGGGCTGCACGACGTGGGCGAGAACTACGCCGCTGAGCTCGTGGCGAAGGCGTCGGGCACGGTGCCCGAGGAGGTCGTGTGGCACTTCCTCGGCGCCGTGCAACGCAACAAGGTGGCGCAGCTGGCGCCCATCGTCGGGCTGTGGCAGAGCGTCGCCCGGGAGGCCGAGGGCGCCCGGATCGCGCGCTTCGCCCCCGGGGCCGGGGTCCTGGTGGAGGTCGAGACCACGGGCCTGCCGGGCCGCAACGGCTGCCCGCCGGCGGAGGTGGGCGACCTGGTGACCCGGCTGCAGGGCCTCGGCCTGGCGGTGAGGGGCCTCATGACCGTGGCGGCACCGGGTCCGGCCGCCGCCCGGGCCGCCTTCGAGTCGGTGGGGCGGCTGGCAGACGAACTGGGCCTGGAGGAGCGCTCGATGGGGATGACCGACGATCTGGAGGCCGCGGTGGCGGCAGGGACGACCATGGTCCGAGTCGGGCGTGCCCTCTTCGGCGACCGGCCTCCACGCAGCGCGGGCTGAGGCGGACCCTGAGCGTGATGGGGGGCCTCTGGTGGAGGCTAGGGGGAGCCTGAGCGGCCGGATGCCGCCCGGCGCAGGCACGGAAGGCCCGCCAGGGTTGCCGAGCAGGCACTACGCTGTCACTCGACAGGAGAAGGTATGTCACCCTCGTTCATGAAGAAGACCATGGTGTATCTCGGCCTGCTCGACGACGAGTACGACGAGTACGACGACCTGGAGGACAGGGCACCCCGCGGGTTCTCGGCCGCCTCCCGGGTCGAGCCGCGGGCCCAGGAATACGACCAGCCCGAAGAGTCCCAGTACAGCGGCGGCATGACCAGGGTGCGGACCATTCCCCGGGAGTCCGCCGTTCCCGCCCAGCCCAAGCCGGCGCCGAGCAACGTCTCGCCTCGGCCGAGTTCGGTGCGTGCCGTGCCCGTGGACACCTCCATCAGCCCGTCCGGGTCGGCGCCGTCGTCCGCCCGGGTGCACGTGGTGGCGCCGTCGCGGTTCGGCGACGCCAAGGAGATCGCTGACCGTCTCAAGGACAACCGGCCCGTGATCGTCAACCTCCAGATGGCCGATCGCGACCTGCAGCGGCGGATGATCGACTTCTGCAGCGGGGTGACCTACGCCCTGAGCGGCGAGATGGAGAAGGTGGCGGACCAGGTCTTCCTGCTGGCGCCGACGAACGTCAAGGTCTCGGACGAGGAGCGCCAGCGCCTGGTTGAGCGCGGCTTCGGCCGCGAGTAATCCCACTACCCTCTCAGGCTGGTGAACATATTCCATCTGCTCGCGTGGCTGATCGAGGCCTACATCTGGCTGATCATGTTCCCGTACGCGATCCTGAGCTGGTTCCGCATCCGCCCGGATACGACGCTGTCCCGGATCCAGTACTTCCTGTACCAGGCGACCGAGCCCGTCCTACGCCCGGTGCGGCGGATCATCCGCCCGATGGCAGGGCTGGACTTCTCCTTCCTCGTGGTCATCCTCGTGGCCCAGATCGTGCTGATTCCGGTGCTGAGGGCCTGAGTGGCATAACTGGAATCGTAGGAGGGGGGGGTTAGACTCGGCCGTCATGGACAATTCGCAAGCTCCCGCATCAATTCTCGACACGCTCCGTACCGTGGAGTTCCGCCTCGGTCTCAAGGGCTACAACGTCGACGAGGTCGATGAGTACCTGGACAAGGCGGCCCAGGAGGCGGAGGGGCTCCAGGAGCACGTCCGGCAGCTGAACGAGCGGCTGCGGCAGGCGAGCGAGCGGATCGCCCAGCTCGAGCGCGACAAGAGAGCCGCCCCGGTGGTGGCCGACGCCGAGGAGGGTGCACCCGCTGCCGCGGCCGACGCGGCGCTCTCCGACGAGACCTTGCAGCGCACGCTCCTTCTCGCCCAGAAGTTCGTCGACCAGACCAAGCGCGAGAGCGAGGCGGAGGCGGCGGCAGTGGTCGCGCAGGCCGAGGAGACGGCGCGGGCCGCCATTGCCTCCGCGGAGGCGACGGCGGCACAGCTGCAGGCCGAGACGCACCAGAAGCTGCGCGAGGAGGTGACCCGGCTGGAGTCCACCCGGACCGAGCTGGCCGCCGACGTCGAGAGCATGGCTCGGCACCTCGAGTCGGAGCGCAACCGCCTCCGGGGGGCCCTCTCCGAGATCCTCAAGTGGGTGGACGAGAACGTGCAGCCCGCCAACTCGCTCATGGGCGTCAAGCCCAAGCCCACCCCGGCCGACAGGGCCGTGGGCGAGCCGTCGCTCCCCGAAGCGGACGACGGCGCGCCGACCCTCAACCTCCAGAGCGCCTCGGGCGCCGCCGTGTCGGGGGCGCCGCGCCCGATCTGACTCGGCGGTTCGGGGGCGGTGGCGGTGTTGCCCCTGACCGTGCTGTCCGGTATCGTCACCCGCTCCCCGGACGAGGTCGTCGTCAGGGAATGGGGCCACGTCACGTGGTCCGAAGGAGGGAACGATGACCCCAGCGAGCAAGGGCACCCAGGTCAAGCGGGTGTCGGGGTCGGGTTCGGCCTCCACCGCTTCGTCACGGGCCGGGAACAAAACCTCGTCCGCCAAGGTTGCTGCAACGGCAAAGAAGCGTCCCTCTCCCTCGAAGAAGAAGGCAGTCCCTGTTGTGAAGAAGCCGACCACGGCCACCAAGAAGGCCACACCCCCAGCCAAGAAGACGGCGCCGGCTGCCGCGAGGAGGGCGCCTGCGCCGGCGCCGGCGGCCAAGAAGACCGCGCCGGCCAAGAAGGCTGCGCCGGCCCCGAAGAAGAGCGCGCCGGCAGCCAAGAAGGCGGCGACAGCGGCAGCGGCGGCGAAAGCGCCGGCGAAGAAGGGCGCTGCGGCGGCCGCGCCGGCCAAGAAGTCGACGGAGAAGGCGGTGGCCAAGAAGGCTGCACCGGCTTCGGGCGCGGCGGCGCCGGCGCCGGCCCGGACGACCTTCACGCCGAAGCCCAAGCCGCCGGCGCCCGTCCGGCCGAAGACCGGCCCCTATGCCAAGGACGTCAAGTTCCTCGAGGAGGTCCGGGAGCTGCTCCTGGCCGACCGCGCGATCTACCAGGAACAGGCGACCTCGCTGCGAGCGGAGGCGGACTCCCTCGCCCTCGAGCGCGAGCCCGGGGACGTGCAGTTCGACGAGGAGTCCGGTGAGGGCGGCACGGTGACCGTCGACCGAGAGCGCAATCTCGCCCTCTCGGGCCAGGCGACGCTGGCAGTCGAGGAGATCGACGACGCGCTGAAGCGGATCGCCGACAAGACGTACGGGTACTGCGAGCGATGCTTCCAGCCCATTCCGAAGCCCCGCCTTCGGGCGCTGCCCTACGCCCGTCTCTGCGTGGCCTGCAAGAGCGGGGGCCTGTCGCGGCGCTGACCCGCCCGCGGGTGGTGGCGTTTGCCATCGCCGCCATCGTGGTGGTGGCGGATCGGGTGACCACGTCGCTGGCCCTCGATCACCTCCACGACGTTCGGCACCTCTGGGGGCCGGTGGGCCTGGCCATGACCTTCAACTCGGGGTTCGCCTTCAGCCTGTTCAGTGGGAAGGCCGTCGCCGTCACGGTGCTCCTGTGCATCGGCGTCGTGGTGCTCGCCTTCGTCGTGGCCCAGGTCCGCACGGTGCCACAGGCCATCGGCGCCGGTCTCGTGCTGGGGGGTGCCGTCGGGAACCTGAGCGAGCGGATCGTCGGCGGGCACGGCGGACGGGTGCCCGACTTCATCACGCTCGACTACTGGCCCACCTTCAACGTTGCGGACGCATGCGTGACCGTCGGCGTGGTCATCGTGATCGCCAGCCTGCTCTTCGGGGACCGGGAAGAGATCCGCCAGGGGAGTGTGGCGTGAGCGACCGGGCGGGCATCGGCGGGGGCGACCAGGCGGGCATCGGCGGGGGCGACCAGGGCCGCGGAGCCGAAGGTGGCGAATCGGTGGCGCCCTCACCGTCGGGGGTGGCGGAGACGATCACGACGGAGGTGCCGGCCCTGATGGCGGGCCTCCGGGTGGACCGGGCGGTGGCGATGGTGGCCAACGTCTCTCGGAGCGCGGCTGCGGAGCTGGTCGAGGCCGGCCGGGTGCTCGTCGACGGCTCGACGGTCCGGGTCGGGCGTGGCGTGCTGCGAGAGGGGAGCACGCTCATGGTGATGTTGCCCGAGGCAGGCGACGATGCCGTCGTGGCCGAGCCGGGCGTCCGCTTCGAGGTGGTCTACGAAGACGCAGAGGTGGTGGTCGTGGACAAGCCGGCCGGTCTCGTCGTCCACCCGGGGGCCGGGCACCACGAGGGCACGCTGGTCGGCGGCCTGCTCTCCCGCTTCCCGGACCTGGCCGAGCTGGTCGCCGGAGGGGTGTGCGCCCCCGACCGGCCGGGGATCGTGCACCGGCTCGACAAGGGGACCTCTGGGCTCCTCGCCGTGGCGCGGACCCCGGCGGCGTACCGGGAGCTGGTCGGGCAGTTGGCGACGCGCACGATGGAGCGGCGGTATCTCGCTCTCGTGACCGGGACCGTCGCCGAGGACCGGGGGGAGATCGAGGCACCCATCGGGCGCTCCGCCCGCACACCCACGAGGATGGCGGTCACGGCTGGCGGGAAGCCGGCCCGTACCTCGTATGCGGTCGTGGAGCGCAGGGAGGGGGGGACGCCCACGACGCTGCTCGAGCTCGCTCTCCAGAGCGGGAGGACCCACCAGATCCGGGTCCACATGGCGGCCATCGGGCATCCGGTCGTCGGGGACGCTCGCTACGGAACGCCGGACAGGCGCCTCGGATCGGGGCGCTTCTTCCTGCATGCCTTCGAGCTCGCGTTCACCCACCCGAGCACGGGGGCACGCATGGAGTTCACGTCATCGCTTGCGGAAGACCTCCGGGCCTATCTGGGTGGGCCGTCCTAGGAACCGCGAAGTCCCGCGAGGGGGCGCGTCAGGCCGCTTCGTGGACGCCGTTCACGTCGGCGTCGAAGGACAGCGCAGCCAGGGCCTCCTCTTCGGCGCGACGCACCCGGCGGACGCCGACGCCAAGGCGCTCGGCAGTCGACTGGAGCGACGCCGGGGAGTCCCCGTCGAAGCCGAAGCGGAGCCTGAGGACGTCACGCTGAAGCCGGGGCAGCCGCTCGACTGCCTCGCGGACACGGTCATAGACCATGGCCTCCTCCACGTCGCCCACGAAGTCCGAATTGTCCGGAGCCACCAACTCGCCCAGGGTGGTCGAGGACTCGAGCGCGGCCGGCTGATCGAGCGACGCCGTGACACGCGCCACGTCCTCGAGGGACTCGCGCTCGTCCGCGGTCATACCGGTCGCGTCGTCGAGCTCGGCCTCGGTCGGAGCGCGGCCCAGCGTGCTGGCGAGCTCCGACTTGGTCAACTCCAGGCGCTGGATCTGCTCCCCGACCTCGAGGGGGATCCGGATGGTACGACCGTGCTGCTGCACGGCCCGCTGCAGGGCCTGGCGGATCCACCAGGTCGCGTAGGTCGAGAACCGGAAGCCGCGCTCCCAGTCGAACTTGTCCACCGCACGCATCAGGCCGAAGGTGCCCTCCTGGACGAGGTCCGCCATATCCACGCCGCGGTCCTGATACCGACGGGCCCAGTGCACCACGAGCCTCAGGTTTGCCGCCACCATCTGCTTGCGGGCAGCCTCATCCCCGGCCACGACACGCTTGGCCAACTCGACCTGCTGTTCGTGATCGGGCATCGGGAACTGGTCGAGATCGCGCAACATCAATCCCAACGTGTCCGACGTGCTCACCGCGCTCTTCATCTTGGCTCCAGACGCTTGTTGCTCACTCCCAGTCGTACGTACCCGCAGGCTCCCGGGATCAATCTGCCGTGTACAACAGAGACCGGGCTCCGATCATTCCATCGGGGTGTTCGGACCGAATTGCGCCCGCCACGGCCCCGTGCTGGTCTACGGCGCATGCCCTCCCGGATGGTCTTGGTCAGGCACGGTGCCACGGAATGGTCCCTCAGTGGTCAACACACGGGGCGCACGGATATTCCCCTGGTCGACCAGGGTCGCAGACAGGCCAAAGTGGCAGGTGAGATCATGCGCGAGCACGGCCTCACGAGGTTCGGCCTGGTGCTGACCAGCCCGCTCAGACGGGCAGCGGAGACCTGCGCGCTCGCCGGGTTCGGAGCCGAGTTGGAGCCCGATCTCATGGAGTGGGACTACGGCGACTACGAGGGCCTCACGACCGCCGAGATCAGGCAGCTCCAGCCCGGCTGGAGCCTCTGGGAGGACGGGGTCCCCGCCGGCGAGCGGGTGTCGGACGTCGGCCGGCGGGCCGACCGGGTGCTCGAGCGGGCCAGCGGGAGCGAGGGCGACGTCCTGTGCGTCGCGCACGGGCATCTCCTCCGCGTGCTGGCCGCTCGGTGGCTCGGGCTGCCCCCCGTCGCAGGACGCCTGCTCTTGCTGCGACCGGGGGCCATCAGCGTCTTGGGCTGGGACTACGAATGGCCGGCCATCGAGGTGTGGAACAGGGGCCCGGACTGAGAGCCTGAGTCTGGCCGGGAAGGGATCAGACGGGCGCGGCCACGTTGCCGCGGGCGCGGTCCACCATGTCGGCCAGGGTGTAGGACTGCAGGTGGGTGCGGATGGTTTCGCCGACGTCGGCCCAGACCGCCAGGAGGACGCACTGGCCCTCGTGGTCACAGGCGCCGTTCTCGTGCGGCTCGCCGAAGTCACCGGCGGCGATCGGCCCGTCGACAGCGGAGACGATCTGCGCCAGGGTGATCTCCTCGGGTGGGCGGGCCAGCACATAGCCGCCGCCCACGCCCCGCTTCGAGCGGACCAGGCCGGCGCCCTTGAGGGCCAGGAGGATCTGCTCGAGGTAGGGCTGGGGCAGACCGGTGCGCTCAGCGATGTCCCGGACGGACGTCGGCAACTCGGCCCCATGGAGCGCCAGGGAGAGGAGTGCCCGGCTGGCGTAATCACCCCGTGTCGAAACCCTCACAGGAACGAATGCTACCGGCCCTCAGGTCGGTACCGGGGGTGCGTGGGCCATAGGGTGTGCCTCCGTGAGCGATGGAGCGGTGGCCCAGGCAACGGCAGAGGACCCCGGACAGGAGGTCGGGAGGGCTGGTCGGACGCCCGAACCTCTGCTGCCCGACTGGAACGGCCCATGTATCCACCGTGTGCTGCCCACCTTGCTCCAAGAGCTGGCGCACCCTGGGGACGCTCCTCTGCCCCCGTGGTTCCCGGCTCTCGTGGCCGGAGCGCGCCAGATCGTCCTCCTCGTGATCGACGGCCTCGGCACCGAGCAGCTGCAGGAGCGAACCAGGCTGGCTCCCGTGATGACGTCGGGCACGGGCGGCCCCATGACGACGGTCGCCCCCAGCACGACCGCCTGCGCACTCACCTCGCTGGTGACGGGAAGGGTGCCGGCCGAGCACGGTGTCGTCGGCTACCGGGTGGCCCTCGACGGCGACGTGATGAACGTCCTGCAGTGGTCGGTCCGGGGCGCCGACGTCCGGATGTCGGTACCGGCGCACGTGTTCCAGCCGTTCGAGTCCTTCCCGGGCTCGACGGGCCCCGTGCCGGTGGTCACGCGCCACGACTACGGGCCCACCGGGTTCACCGCCGCGCACCTTGGCGACGTGGAGCTCCACCGTTGGTATACGCCGGCCGGGCTCGTGACGTCGGTCCGCCAGCTCGTCGGAGCGGGCAGTCCCTTCGTGTACGCGTACTACGAAGGCATCGACAAGGTTGCCCACGCCCAGGGACTGGGTGACTACTACGACGACGAGCTGCGTGCCGCGGACCGACTCGTGGGCGACGTTCTCGGTGCGCTTCCACCCGGGGCAGTGTTGGTCGTGACGGCCGATCACGGTCAGGTCGATGTGGGGGATTCCGTCCAGGTGCTCGGTCCCGAGATCATGCAGGACGTGACCCTCATGAGCGGCGAGGGGAGGTTTCGCTGGTTGCACGTCCGTCCGGGCGCGAGCGACGACGTCGCGAAGACCGCGGCCGCTCTGCACGGCGACGTCGCGTGGGTGCGGACCAAGGAGCAGGTCATCGACGAAGGCTGGCTCGGCGGCGTGCCGTCCGCCGCGGTGGCGGCTCGCCTGGGCGACGTGGCCCTGGTCCCCTTCGCGCCGACGGCGTTCCTCGACCCCGCTGACACGGGTGAGCTCCGCCTCAGGGCCCGCCACGGCTCGCTCACCCCTGCAGAGATGCTGATCCCCCTGCTCGCCTGGCGCGTCTCGTGAGGGGGCTCCGCTGATGGCAACATTGGGCCATGGGCGAGGACGCGGCGTACTGCGGCGGGCGGGGATCCGAAGGGCATGGAGGGCACCATGAGCGACGCGACGAATGACGTGACCGGTGACGACGTCCCGGTCGTCCTGTCCGACTCCGGGGTCGTCTCGCCCGACGAGGTCCTCGGGTCCCCCGGCAGGGACGGCGACTCCGATGAGCGGACGACGGAGTCGGTCAACGAGCCGGCCAAGGTGCTGCGCATCGGATCCATGGTGAAGACGCTGCTCGACGAGGTGCGCGCCGCCCCGCTCGACGAGAAGAGCCGGGTGCGCCTGCGGGAGATCTACGAGCAGTCGATCCGCGACCTCTCCGAGGGGTTGTCGCCGGACCTGGTAGCCGAGCTCGAACGCATGGCCCCACCCTTCGGCGTCGAGGCGCCAAGTGACGCCGAGCTGCGGATTGCACAGGCTCAGCTCGTCGGGTGGCTCGAAGGGCTGTTCCACGGAATCCAGGCGACGCTCATGTCGCAGCAGATGGCGGCGCGAGCCCAGCTCGAGGAGATGCGTCAGCGGGGCCTGCCGTCCGCCGGCGAGACGGGCAGGACGGGGGCGTACCTGTGACCGCCACAACGTTGAGGCCGCGATTCTGATGGGGTGGACGTGACCGCCGGGCCGGAGGAGCCCGGCGCTCGGCCCGGCGGGCTGCCGTCCTTCCCCGGCAACGCACCGCCACCGCCCCCTGGCGGGCCGCCGGCCTTCCCGACCCAGACGCAGGCCGGCTACCCCCTCCAGACGCCGGCGGGGGAGACCTACGCCACCTGGGGCATCAGGGTCGGCGGCTATCTGATCGACTTCGTCATCTTCTTGGTCGTACTCGTCGTCCTCTTCGTGCTGTTCCGGCACAGCCACGCCCTCAACGTCCACCTCATGGCCCGACGGGGGACCCGGCGCCGGAACTTCTCGGCGGTGCCGTTCCTGATCACGGGTGTGCTCTACGTGGTGTACGGAACGCTGCTCTGTGGTTCTCCCCGGGGCCAGACGGTGGGCATGATGGCGGTCGGTGTGCGGGCCGTCCGCGACGAGTCGTTCGCGGTCCTGGGATACGGGAGGGCGCTCGCCCGGGCCCTCTTCGAGGGGGTGCTCCGCCTCATCGACCTCCTCTTCTTCCTCCTCGGCCTGATCTGGCTCCTCGACATGCTCTTCCCTCTGTGGGACAGGAAGCGGCAGACCCTGCATGACAAGGTGGCCGGATCAGTCGTCCTCCGGGTCCGCCCGGCGGGCTAGATTGCTGGGTCCGGAGGGAATCACACCGGTGTAAGTTCGACGTGGCGAAAGGAGGGCCGGTGTCGGAGCGGTCGTTTACGCATCTGCACACCCACACCGAGTTCTCCATGCTCGACGGCGCTGCCCGGGTCGGAGACCTCGTGGCGGCTGCCGTGGCCGACGGTCAGCCCGCGCTCGGGATCACGGACCACGGGAACATGTACGGGGTTCTCGACTTCTACAAGGCGTGCCGGGACCAGGGCATCGTGCCGATCATCGGCACCGAGTCCTACATGGCCGGCGAATCACGTCACGAGAGGCCGGTGCGGCGGGGACGGGTCGACGACACCGGGGGTGACGTCGACGGTGGTCAGAAGCTGTACTACCACCTGACCCTCCTGGCGGAGACGGTGCAGGGATACCGCAACCTCATGCAGCTGTCATCGGCCGCCTATCTCGAGGGCTACTACTACAAGCCCCGGGTGGACTGGGAGCTCCTGGAGCGCCATCACGAGGGCCTGATCGCTACGACGGGTTGTCTCGGGGGCGTCGTGCTGCAGGCGTTGCTGGCGGGCAACGTCGAGGAGGCGGAACGGCGAGCAGCGAGGCTGCAGGACATCTTCGGCCGGGACAGCCTCTTCGTGGAGCTGCAGGACCACGGGATCGCCGACCAGCACCGCACCAACCCCCAGCTGATTGAGATCGCCCGCCGTCTTGACGCACCGCTGCTGGCCACCAACGACAGCCACTACACCCACCGCGAGGACGCGGTGGCGCACGACGCGCTGCTCTGCGTGCAGACGGGAGCGCTTCTCTCCGACACCAACCGCTTCAAGTTCGAGGGTACCGAGCACTACCTGAAGACGGCGGGCGAGATGCGCCATCTGTTCCGGGACGTTCCCGAGGCCTGCGACAACACACTGCTGATCGCCGAGCGGGCAGACGTCCAGATTGAGCTCGGGAAGCCGAGCTTGCCCGAGTTTCCGGTACCCGACTCGTTTACCGGCGAGACCTACGAGGAGCGCGCGCTGGCCTACCTGCGCGGTCTGACGATGGAGGGTGCGCGGCAGCGCTATGGCTCGTCGCTGCCGGCCGAGGTGGTGGAGCGGCTCGACTACGAGCTCTCGGTCATCGGGAACATGGGCTTCGCGGCCTACTTCCTCGTGGTCTGGGACCTGATCCGCTTCGCACGCGAGTCGGGTATCCGTGTCGGCCCCGGCCGAGGCTCCGCCGCGGGATGTTGCGTGGCCTACTGCCTGCGCATCGTGGACCTCGATCCGATCCGCTACGACCTCCTGTTCGAGCGCTTCCTCAACCCGGGCCGCAAGCAGATGCCCGACATCGACATGGACTTCGACGAGCGCTACCGGGCTGACGTGATGCGCTACGCCGCGGAGAAGTACGGGAGCGACCGGGTCGCCCAGGTCATCACTTTCTCGACGATCAAGGCCCGGGCGGCCGTGCGCGACGCGGCACGGGTCCTGGGCAAGCCCTACATCGTCGGCGACCGGATCGCCAAGGCCATGCCGCCCCTGGTCATGGGTCGTGACACCCCACTCCACGCCTGCCTCACCAAGACGGACGGGCACGAGGAGGGCTTCGCCGCCGCCGCCGAGCTGCGGACCATGCGTGACGAGGACCCCGATGCGAAGGAGGTCATCGACGTCGCCCTCGGGCTCGAGGGCCTGCGTCGGCAGGACGGCATCCACGCCGCCGCGGTGGTGATCTCCCGGGATCCGCTGACCGACTACCTGCCCGTTCAGCGCAAGCCAGATGCGGGCGGCAGTCCGGAGGACGCGCCCATCGTCACCCAGTACGAAATGCACGGGGTCGAGGACCTCGGGCTGCTGAAGATGGACTTCCTGGGGCTGCGCAACCTTTCGGTGATCGAGCGTGCGCTCGACCTCATTGAGGGGGACACCGGAGTGCGGCCAGATATCGATGCCGTGGCGCTCGACGATGACATGACGCTCGAGATGCTGCGGCGGGCCGACTCCATCGGTGTGTTCCAGCTCGAGGGCGCCGCGATGCGCCAGACGCTCCGCTCACTGGCACCCACCAGCTTCGACGACGTCGCCGCACTGGTCGCCCTCTACCGGCCCGGGCCGATGGCGGCGAACATGCACCGCGACTACCCCGAGCTCAAGAACGGTCGCAAGGAGCTCACCTACCTGCACCCGGACATCGAGCCCATCCTCAAGGACACCTACGGGCTCATGCTGTACCAGGAGTCGGTGATGCGCGTTGCGCAGAAGTTCGCCGGCTACACGCTCGAGGAGGCCGACAACCTTCGAAAGGCCTGCGGCAAGAAGATCAGGGCACTGATCGCCGCCGAGCGCGAGAAATTCGTCGCGGGTTGCGTGACCGAGGGGTATGACGAGGCGCTGGGCACGCAGCTCTTCGACATCATCGAGCCCTTCGCCGACTACGCCTTCAACAAGTCGCACTCCTACGGCTACGGCCTCGTGGCATACCAGACCGCGTGGCTGAAGGCGCACTATCCCGTGGAGTACATGGCGGCGCTGCTGACGTCGGTCAAGGACAACAAGGACAAGACCGCGGTGTACCTGGCCGAGTGCCGGGCCCGCGGGATCGACGTGCTCGTGCCCGACGTGAACCGCTCTGTGGCCGAGTTCGCGCCCGACCGCACCGGCGACAGGGACGGTCCCGCCATCGTCTTCGGGCTGGCCGCGGTGCGCAACGTCGGGGAGGCTCTGGTGGAGCGCATCGTGGCGGAGCGTGACACCGGCGGGCCGTTCGCCGACGTCTACGACTTCTGCCAGCGAGTCGATCCGGCAGTGCTCAACAAGCGCACAATGGACTCGCTGGTGAAGGCCGGAGCCTTCGACTCCCTCGGCCATACCCGGCAGGGTCTGTGTCTGGTGCTCGAGGAGATAGTCGATCGCACGCTCGAGCGTCGCCGTGAGCACGACCTCGGCATCACCTCCCTCTTCGCCGCGTTCGAGGAGGAGCAGAGTGAACCTGGATGGGGGGCGGCGAAGGTGACCATCCCCGACACCGAGTTCGACAAGGGGCAGCGCCTCTCCTTCGAAAAGGAGATGCTCGGGCTCTACGTCAGCGATCATCCGCTCATGGGGTTCGAGCAGGCGCTGGCCCGTCACACCGACTGCAGTCTCTCGGATCTGCGGGAGGAGGATCCCGCGGCGGGGGACCGGGCGCCCGTGCGCTCCGTCGGGGGCGTCGTCACGGACCTCCGGCGTTCCTACACGAAGAAGGGCGACCTGATGGCCCGGTTCGTCCTCGAGGATCTTCAGGCCGCCATGGAGGTCTTTGTGTTCCCCAAGACCATGGCGGAGTACGGGGGGCTCATTGAGAACGACTCGATCCTGGTGGTGCGGGGCCGGCTCGACACCCGTGAGGACGAGCCCAAGATCGTCTGCATGGAGGTCACCCGGCCGCTGCTCGATCGGGGCGAGGAAGACCTCCACATCACGCTGCCCCTGGGCGTGCTCACCGACGCCAAGGTCGAGGGGCTCAAGGACGTGCTGAGCTGTCACCCCGGCCCTTCGGCGGTCCTGCTCCATGTCGGGGCCAAGGTCCTCCGCTTGCCCCCCGAATTCAACGTCGACTGCCGCAACGGGCTCGTCGGCGAACTGAAGCGGTTGCTCGGACAGAGTGCGGTCCTCTCCTGAAGAAAGTGACGTTCCAGTCATAATTGGCCCTGAGCTGGGGTGACGGGGTGTCAAGGGGGTTACGACCGGTCCCGGGCGCCCCGGACCGGTTGGGAACGCGCCGAGCGAAGCCAGTAGACTCACTTCATGCCGATCGTAGTGAGCACCAAGGATTGCACTGCGCTCAGCGACGCTGAGCTCGTCGAAATGGCGGATCTCTGTGCGGACCGG
>JBKQUM010000047.1:0-25596 GCA_052140165.1 Acidimicrobiales bacterium | reverse complement strand
CCCGGACCAACGAGCACAGCTCGACGAGGACCCCTCCCTCATTCACGATGCCATCGAAGAGATCCTTCGCTACGAGTCGCCCGCACCGCACGATGGCCGCTACGTGGTCCGGGACGAGGTGGCAGTGCACGACGAAAAGGTGCCTGCCGGGAGCATCATGCTCTTCCTCCTGGGATCGGCCAACCGGGATGACCGGCGCTACGCCGACGGTGACCAGTTCGACATGCACCGGACCATGGATCGGCACCTCACCTTCGGCAACGGCATCCACCTGTGCCTGGGCTCAGCGCTGGCGCGACTGGAGGGTCGCGTCGCTTTGGAAGAGGTGCTGGCGCGGTTCCCGGCCTGGGACATCGACTTGGCGAACGCTCGGCTCTCCCCCACTTCCACGGTACGCGGCTGGGAGACCCTTCCGGCGTTCATCAGGTAACGCGCTAGGAGTTCCTCCGGACCCAGTCGGCCACGTCGGCTGCCATGGCCGCGGGGTCCTCTAGTGGACCGAAATGGCCCAGGTGAGGTCGTTCGACGAGGGTGCCGCGTAGGAGGGCCGCCGCGATTTCCGGTGCGAATGCTCCGGGCCCGATGTCCTCGGGACGTCCGACCACGATGGCCACCGGTATCTCCAGTGAATCGACGGCGTCCCACGCACCGCTGGTCGCGGCTCGGCGGAAGACCTCGGCCTCGGTGGAGGGCCGACACCGCAAGGTGACCGAGCCGTCCGGGGTCCGCGCGAAGCCGCCATCGACGTAGGCCCGCAGGGCCTCGGGGTGCAACTGGTCGAGTGGAGGCTTCGATCGATAGTTCTCGTAGGCCTGATCCAGGGAGTCGAACTCGTTGCGGCGCCGGATCGCCGCCTCGGACATGGGGTTGTCACCGTCGAAGAGCGGCCGGTCCTCTGGAGGGACGATGACCGGCTCGTACATCCAGAGCGAGCGAAATGCGTCGGGCCGCGCCGCCGCAGCCAGCACCAGTGCCGCGCCACCCATCGAATGGCCGACGCCGTGAAGAGGTCCGACCGGCAGGTGGTCGCTGTCCAGAGCGGCCCGAATGTCATCGACCATGCCCGACCAGGCCAACCCCGCCCCCGGCGGTAATTCGGACATGCCGTGGCCTCGAAGGTCAAGCGACACGCAGCGGAATCGATCGCTCAGGAACGACGCCATTGGTTCCCACACCCGACCGTGAAGCCCGGTGGCATGCGAGAAGAGCAGCACCGGAGTCGTCGTGCCGCTCGGTCCGCCCAGGTCGTGCAGGGCGATCCGCACGGCGTCGCTCGATTCGATCATCTCGTGCGCACGACCTGCCATGGCGAGCAGAAGGATATCGGGCCGTCGGGAACCCCGAATCGGGGCTCCCGTCTCACCCTGCCTGCTAGACAGGCCGGCGTGCCCGCCCTCCTGGAGGACCGCTGAGCCGCGCTCTTCCGCGAGCACCGGGTCGAAGCCTTTGGCGGGACTTTCCACGTACCGAACCGCGAGAGTTACCCGGCGCACAGTTGCACAATTTGCAGCCTGACGGGATTCAGGCACGTGTCGCCCAGGCCGCTCACTGCCCTGCCAGCGTTGACGCCGGGGGTATGTCCGGCGCGGCTCAGATGCCCGTGTGCTCGGCGCGCACCGGGTTGGGATCTGGCACGTGCGGCATCAGTGCGTTCGGTGGAATGGTTCCGAGCCGCCCCGCCTCGAAATCCTCGAGGGCTTGCACGATCTCGTCCCGGGTGTTCATGACGAAGGGCCCGTAGTGCTCCACCTGCTCCCCGATCGGCTGGCCGCCGAGCACAAGGGCCTCGAGGTCGTGCGTGCGCGAGTCCTGGGCATCGTCGGCTCTCATCGCGATCCAGTCACCCGGCCCGAAGGACACCAGCTGGCCACCTCGAACCGGACGGCCCTCGCTGCCGACACGTCCGGATCCCGCGAGCACATAGACGAGGGCGTTGAATCCGGGGTCCCAGGGGAGCTCGGCCAGAGCCCCAGGGGACACCGACACATGCAACAGGGCCATGGGCGTGTGGGTCGAGCCGGGGCCGCGGTGGCCATCGATGTCACCGGCGATGACCCGGATGAGCGCGCCGCCGTCGCCGGAGGACAGCAGAACCACGTCGTCGGCCTCGAGTCCCTGATAGGCGGGTGGAATCATCTTGTCCCTGGCCGGCAGGTTCACCCAGAGCTGGATGCCGTGGAACAGGCCTCCGGAGACCACGAGGTCCTCGGGTGGCGTCTCGATGTGCAGGATTCCGCCTCCCGCGGTCATCCACTGGGTGGCGCCGTCGGTGATGAGGCCGCCGCCGCCCTGGGAGTCCTGATGGGCGAAGGTCCCGTCGATCATGTACGTGACCGTCTCGAAGCCACGGTGAGGGTGCCACGGCGTGCCCTTCGGCTCGCCCGGCGCGTAGTCCACCTCTCCCATCTGGTCCATGTGGACGAAGGGGTCGAGGTCACGCAGGCTCAGGCCGGCAAAGGCCCGGCGGACGGGGAACCCCTCTCCCTCGAGCCCGCTCGGCGCGGTGGTGACCGAGGTCACCGGGCGTTCGGTGGACCGGGCTCGGTCGGGAGGAGGGATCCTCGGCAGCTTCAAGAGATCGCCAGGAGTCACGGCGGGCACGAGCGCCTCCCATCGGTGTTCGCGGACCACCCCAATCGCGGCCCTTGTCGAAGGATATTCACAGCCTCACCCGCCGTTCTATACGGTCCCGGCTGCGGCGTGACCCGTTTGTGCAACCCCTATTGAATCCGGGCCTCGGGCGCGGAGCGGACCACGTGGGCTCAACGCCACCGCGGGCGTCGAAGCACCGATGCTCGATGACCGGCGGACCACCCAGTCAAGTCGGCTCGACGACCTGGTCGTCTGGAACAGGGAGGCGAACGAGTTCGCCTGGCATTGCTACCTGGGCGACATCTTCGGGGAATCCGACGTTCCGGCATATGCGGCGCCGGCGCGTGCGACGGAGCTCTCGGGACTTGCCCCCTCCTTCATCTCCGTCGGCGGTGTTCGTCGAGTCCACAGCGGCCCGGCAGGGCGCACGCGATGCCGACGAGTGGCTGGCGCGGGTCGTCGCACCCTCGTAGTGGTGCTCATACCGTGCGCAACGCCGCGGTGGGCGAGAGGCGGGCGGCTCGCATCGACGGGTACGGGCCGGCGACGACGCCGATGACCCGGGCGGCCGGTGACGCGATCTGATTTCTTTCGAGGACCTTTGGGCTCAGCCGTTCGTGGCCGCAACCCGGTGGTGAAGCGTTCCCCGCTCGGATTGGGCGAGCCCCTCGAATTCGACTCCGACGCGGACGACTCCGCCCATCGTCGATCCCGCGTTCCTGATCTCGCCTTCGAGTCGAATGCTGACCGAGTCACCGACTGCGGGCACATCGATGGCGATGCGGCGACCAACGAGCTGGGACGGCACGGGGTGATGGAGCGTGATTCCGATACCAAACATGGAGATGTCGATGACTCGGCACTCTCGCCACCCCGCAGAAGACTCGCCCTCCACACGACAGTTCCCATCCCAGTAGGCGGGTTGGCGTGGGACTCGGCGGCGGTACTGCTCGACGGACGCTGGTTCCCCACGATCCTCGGGACCGAGCCGAGGGCGGGGACGCAAGGTCTCGTCGATCGCGTCGGTGTGCTTGTCGACCACATCGCGCAGGTGACTCAGTTGAGCGACCATCTGGTCGCCGTCCTCCTCGGTGATGGTGGACCGCACGGTGTCGGCCACAGCGCGGTACGCCATCATCTGGGCTTTGAAACGCGTCCCGACCACCTTGTCGGGGCAGGGATTGTCCTCGAGCCACTGGAGGGCCAGGTTGGCCACTTCGCAGAGGTGGTCGTAGGCATCCAAGCCCGGAACGTCATTGTTTTCGCAGGTGAGGGCATCGAACTGCCGACCCGCGGCCACTATCGGGTTCCAGGTCCGGCCAGCGCGACTGAACCAATCTTCGAGCTCCACACGATGAATCAGCCGTATTCCGTCCTGGCCGGTCGCCATCCCGCACACCCCCGCCTCGTCAGTGGGCCACACGCACAACGCATCCGCGCGCAATGCCTATATCGACCACGGTTTCGCCAGCCTTGAGGGTGCCCACTGCGTGATTTCGCAGGTGTTCACATCTTGTTGTCGACGGGTTGTGCAACGAATGGTCAGTCGAGCGGAGTGAGGACTGCCACGCCGTTATCGCCGGCTGCGACCCACTCGGAAGCAGGGAGGACTCGAGGATCTCAGCGGTGAACCGCCCGGTTGCCACCCGGGCTCAAGGCGGAGCAGGAGCGCCGACCCCGAGGACCGGCCTTGACCTGCGATCAATTGGTGGCGGGGGGGATGTGAACCTCCGGCCTTGTTGCGTCAGCCGCCGAAGCCGCGAACGGCGTTGAGGCGAGCGGCCAGCCGCTCGAGCTCATCAGGCAAATCCTCCGGGATATCTCTAGCAGCCGCAGCCTCATCTGCCATCGCGTCGATGGCACGCAACAACCCACTCATCGCGTCGGTGAGCTTTGCAGCTGCTGTCCTGATGTCGCCATCCACATTGCTCATGTCGATCGCCTCCCTCTCCGTCTTCCGGGTCCTTCGTACCTCACTCTATGCATGAGCCGCCGTGACGAGGTCTTGCCACAGCCGATCACTCCATCCCCGTACGCAAGGAGCAACCACACTGCGGGGCGTCGGTCGAGCTTCACTCACCCAGGACCCAAGCATGCGGACGCGCCAACTCCGCAGCTTCGGGTGGGCCCCACGAACCCCGCGCATAAGGAAGTGGCTCCGGCTTGTTCCGTAAGATGCCATCGGCCACCGTCCACACGTGCTCGAGTCCGTCTGGTCGAGTGAAGAGCGAACGGTCGCCGGTCAGAACATCGTGGAGAAGGAGCGAGTACGCCGGGAGCGACAGCCCGTCGGTTGCCGAGCCCAAAGGCAGCGTGGTCCTGCCCACCCCGAGGGTCATCTCGGGCCCTGGTTCCTTGATAACGAGTCCCAGATCGATCTCCCCAAACCCGGACAACTCGAATCCGAGGATGCTGCCGTCCCCCGGTTGACCCGGTAGCCCCGGGACTGCGTCCTTGAACACCACACTGACCCGTTGTCGGTTCTCGACGAGGCACTTGCCGGTACGCAACAGGAACGGCACTCCCTTCCAGCGTTCGTTGTCGATCCACATTCGGGCCGCAACGTACGTCTCGGTGCGCGAATCCATCGGGACATCACCTGTGCCCCGGTACCCGTCGTACTGCCCCACCACCACGTCGGAGGCACTCAACGGTCGAAAGCAGCCGATGACCGCCTCGCGTGCCTCGCCCATGCAATCGGGTTCGAGGCAGTGTGGCGGCTCCATTGCGAGCTCGCCGGCAATCTGGAACAAGTGGGTCACCAGCATGTCGAGGATGGCGCCGGTAGCGTCGTAGAAGTCCGCTCGCATCGCGACGTCGAGAGTCTCCGGTACATCGATCTGCACGCTCTCGATGTGGGAGCCATCCCAGGCACCCGCAAAGAGGCCGTTGGCGAATCGAAGAACGTGAATGTTCTGCGTCGCCTCCTTTCCGAGAAAGTGATCGATCCGATAGATCTGCGATTCTTCGAACGTTGCATGGACGATTTTGTCGAGCTGGCAAAACGACTCGAGAGAGGTCCCGAACGGCTTCTCGTACACCACTCGGGAGTCGGCAGCGAGACCGTGCGCGCCGATCGCCTGGGTCAAGGGTCCGAACGCGGACGGCGGTACAGCCATGTAATGAATCAGTTGGGGGCTACCGCCGAGCTCCTTCTTCGCTTGTGAGAGCACGTCGAGAAGGCTTCCGGGGTCGTCCACTGTGAAACCGCCTCCGGCAAAGAGGAGGCGATGGCGCACTTCGTCCCATGGCCCCTCCGAGGGCCGTGGCCCGAACTCCTCGAGGGCTTTTCGCACTTCTTCTTGGAACGCCTCATCGGTACCCTGGCCGCGACCATCGGCAATCATCCGCCAGTCCCCGGGGAGCAGACCGGCGATGGCCAAGCGGTAAAAGGCCGGCAGAACCAGCCGACGAGCCAGGTCTCCCGTGGCTCCGAACAGCACAAAGATCATGGACGTTGGGGCGGTTCCGGTACTCGCCATGGCCTCGATGCCTTTCAGGTCAGAGAGAGTGCGTCGACGACCCCAGGCATCGATGTCCTCGCCACACGGCTCATGGCGGGAGCCTCGACCGGGCTCGTCTTGCACCCGACTTCCACGGCACGATTCTGACATCGAAGAGACACGTCTTGGCAAGCTATTGGCGACATTTCAATCACTTACGAATCAGTGCAGGCGGGTCCAGTCACTACTACCTTGTGCGGTTGCGGGACGTCGCTCGGGGAGAAAGTCAGCCGGCCTCAAACCGGCAAATCCCCGATGCAAACCTGGTCCACGCGGGGCCTGGCGATTCTCGGCGTACCGTCGTACGCCACCTGCCCCAAGCGCACCCGTCCGGGTGGCGAGCGCATCCCCTTCGAATGCCGTGAAGGTGGATGGAAGGATCGGGGCGTCACAGCGAAGCCGTGGTGCCGCAACCAGCGTAGAGCTGCCCAGCCCCAGATCGGCGGAAGGTAGGTGGTGCAGGCGCGGTAGAGCAGCGTGGCAACGATGGCCTGGTCCTGGGTCACGCCGAGCAGGGTCAATCCCGAGATGTAGCTCGCCTCCATGACTCCCATGTTAGATGTGCAACATAAGGTTGCATATTTGCTCGTGACGTGCTACTTTGGGTTGCAGCTCGAGGGACGGGACGAGCGAGCACCGACATGCGACACCACGTTGCGGCACCCGCGGCCGGCGATGGCCGCCGCGCTGAAGGAAGGAGCGGAGACTGATGGCAGACCTCGTCATTGAGCGGGAGGTTCTGATCGAGGCACCGGTACAGGTCGTGTGGCGTACAGTCACCGAGCCTGACCAGATGAGCCTGTGGTTCGCCGATCGGGTCGAACTTGCAATTGAACCCGGCGCGCATGGCTACATGGGGTTCGGGGACCAGGGTGGCCCGGTCGTCGTCGAGACAGTCGAACCACCAACTCGCTTCTCCTTCCGCTGGAACCATCCCCGCGGAGAGGAGCCGGTAACAGGCAACTCGATGCTCGTCGAGTTCACGCTGACCCCCGAGGGCGACGACCGGACCCGTCTTCGAGTGACCGAAAGCGGCCACGAGCTGCGCGAATGGCCCGACGCGGAGAAGCAGCGCTATGCCGACGAGCACCAGCAGGGATGGGGCGAGTTCCTTGACCGCCTCGCCAGCGTCCTCGGGGCGCGTCGGTCAGGATGACGGCGCAGACCGACGATGAGTTGTGGTCGGCCATCGGCGACCCATCTCGTCGCCGGGTGCTCGACCTCCTGGTCAGCAACGGTGGGGTCAGTGCCAGTTGGTTGGCTGGTCGCGTGCCCTTCTCCCGCCAAATGGTCTCCAAACATCTGGTCGTGCTCGAACAAGCCGGGTTGATCCGCCGGCGCAAACAGGGTCGAGAGGTGCTCTACGAGGTTGAAGCGGGTCGCCTCGACCAGGCCACTCGGGCGATGGCTGACCTCGCCGCGCAATGGGACGGGCGACTCGCGGCGATCAAGCGGCTGGCCGAAGCGGCGCACGACGAAGCGGCGCACGACGAAGCGGCGCACGACGAAGCAAAGAACAAGCATTGAGATATGCCGAACGGTGGTCTTTTCGACGTGGTACGAGCGAAGGGCTGGACCTTCAACCGCTTCTCATTAGTACCCGCTGAAGTACACGAGCGGCGTGCCGTCGCGGTCGAGGAGATACAGGTGCTCGAAGGAGTAGCTGTACACGGAGGCTCCCATGACGACAACGATGGAGTCGCGCACCAGCTGCTGCCCACAGGCGGCGACGATGGCCGGCGCGTACAACGTGCCGGCTGCCGCCGACGCGGGACCGACGGTCTGGCGACCGCCGACGTACGTGGCGATGAGCTCGGACCACCACGAACGGTCGCTGGCATGGAGGTCGTAGGAGAAGCCGGCGTTCCATAGGCCGAGCATCAGCCGGGCGGTGGCCACAGCGGACGGCGTGAACGGAACCACTCCCACGGGGGAGGGGCACGAGGTCAGCGCCGCGTCGGTGCCGTGCGCCGGCGTGCTGAGCGGAAAGACCGAGGCAGGGAACCCGGGCGCGCCGGCTGCCGGCAGGCTGCCGAGGTCCGGTGTCGTAATGGGCACCGGTTGGACGACGTCGCCGGTCACCTCATAGAGGTCCGCCTGCTCGTTGAAGCCGTCACCTGGGTCCGTGTCGACGTACACGGTCCCGTTGGCCGCCTCGGCGATGCCGTCCGCCACCAGCGGGTAGCCCTGGCCCCGCAGCGGGCTCGTCAGCTTGAGCTCGGTGGTGGTGGTCCCGCTCACCCGCTCGGGCGGCCCGTTATGCTCGGCCACCAGGACCGAGCCGTCCGGGGCCGGGGCCAGCGCATTCGCGTAGTCCTGGCCGATCAGGGTCACCTGACCGCTGGCCGGGTCCACGAAGAACAGCTCCTTGGGGGAGAACGAGAAGACAAGGAGGTCGCCCTGGCCGTCGAACGCCATCGCCGTCGGGTAGAAGGCCAATGGGGTGCCCGCGGCGTTGACGTCCACCCCGGCGGGCGGTCCACCGGCGACCAGCGTCGAGACGAGGCCGTCGGGTTGCACCTCGAGGATGGCCGAGTTCGAGGCCACGTAGAGGATGCCCTCCGGCGAGAGGGCGATACCCAACGGGTTCAGCGACACGCTCGTCGCCGGCCGACCGTCCACCTTCGTTGACTCCAGGCCGATGGCGCCGTCCCCCGCCACCGTGGTGATCGTCCCGTCCGAGTTGACGGCGCGGACGCGGCTATTGCCGCGGTCCACGAAGTAGATCGTCCCGTCAGGTGCGACGGCGATCGGACCTGGGTCGTCAAGCTCTGCGTCGACGGCGGGGCCGCCGTCACCGGAGAACCCACTGAGGCCATCGCCTGCGACGACCGAGAGGGAGTCGCTGTGCCACTCGAGAATCTGGTTGCGGTCGGCGTCCGCGATCAGCACGCCGCCATTGGGCGCCATCGCGAGCGGCCCCGGGGCGACGAGACCGGGCGTGCCCGCCGTGGCCCCGGTCGTGGCCGCGCCCGCGCGCTGGGCCGTCGGCACGATGTCGCCCGCGACGAGGTGCCGCGGTGTCGGCGGGCACAGCTGTTCGGCCGATTCCACCAGGAGGCACATCGTCGTCCAGGAGACCTTCCATCGGCCGCCGACTCTCAAGGCCACCGCGTTGAACGAGTCCGAGTAGGCGGGAGGCGGGCGCTTCGCCCTCACGCTGATGGTGAGCGACACCGCCGCCTCTCCCGACCGGACCACAGTGACTGGCCCGGTGCTGAAGCTCACGGTGACAGGCCTGCCACTGAGCCCGCTCACGAGCCGGGTGCCCGCCTGCTGCAGGGCGGCCCGCATAGCTCCGTCGTAGCCCTCCAGGTACGCCTCCCCCCGGGCCACCTTCGGGAGCGACTGCAGCTGATCGAAGGCTGCCGCGATCTGGCCCTGGGTCGTCCCCGTCCGCACAGCACCGGACGGCCGCGCCGCAACGAGCAGCCACGCGGCGAGGACCGCCAGGCCGAGCAGGACGCGAGTCGCATGGCGCATCGCTTCGCATCGTGCCACTCTCCACCACCCGCGCGTGGTCGCGGTGTCGCGACCACGCTCGATGTCGTCGGCCGCCCCGAGCATCTGCGCCGCCATGCAGATCAACCTGACCGGATTCAGGCGCTACACGCCGCAGGTCTGCTTGTCCGGCTCAGCAACGACGGGTCGCATGCAGCGAACTAGTGCCCCACCGACCTTCGGGCGCTCTGCGGGTCATTTCTGACCGGCGCAGGATTTTGGCCCTGGCGGCAGCCTCACTGATCCAACGGGGCACCGACCCGATACTGACCAACGTCGACGCGTCCTAGCCGATCTGCTGAAAGGCGGCAGAGGCAAGCGTTCTGGCGGTCTTCTCCGCGCTGTCTATGGCATCTTCGAGGCTGAGACCGCATAGGCCGGCGAGGGTGAACAACGCGTCCGCGCTGACCACCACGGCCAGAGCGAGCCGAAGCTGAACCAGAAGCTCGGGGTTGGCCGCCAAAGCGGATTCCTGGTCGGGTCCGATCCTTCAGATGACCGACTTATCGACCGCGCCATCCCGATGAAACCGGTCAGTTCGTAATCAGCACCTCATTCATCACGTCGACGACCGCTGCGAGCATCGCCTCCTCTATGACAGGGAGTGCGGCGAACTCGATTCCGACTCGAGCAATGGCGCTCCTCGCATTGACCACCGTTGCATTCTTGATCTCGCCCTTGAGGCGGAGATTGACGGTGTTACCCACGGCAGAGATCTCGACCGAGATACGACGTCCGATCAGCTCGGACGGCCGACCGTGAGGGAACGTGATCCCGAGTCCGGACTTCGAGATATCGGCGATCTCGCACGCTCGAGGTTCGACGGCGGACTCACCCTCAAGGCGGTACATACCGGCCCAATTGGCAGGCTGGCGTGGCGTTCGGCGGTTCTCCATGTTGCGCACTCCCCTCTTCCCGGCGACGCCCTGAGAGACGCGCCTAGCGGCCCGCTCCAAAGAAGGCCTCAAAGGGACAACGTGGCGCACCCTCACGTCTTTCGGAGCACCAGTCCAACTCTTCCCTTGCCCAGAAAAGGAACGGCAATTGCACCCCAACGAGGCACAAGGGACGAGCGATCAAGAACGCTGGCTTCCCGCTCGTCACTCGCCCCCAGCCCATCGTCCAGCGCGTGCTTCAGATCACCGGCCTGGACATGTGGGTCGCGGAATGGGATCAGGAGTGGTCGAAACCGCCCGCCGCAGCGCTTCTGCCTAACTCCTTGCCCGAAGGCATCACGCGCGACGGGCCGCCACCGAAAGCTGGGGGCGGGTCTATGAGGCCCCTCGACCTGTCGGGCGCCTCCGGACCGGTGCTCTTGTCTGGCCTGGTGGTCCCAAGTTTGAGCCAGTCGCGTTGATTCGGCGGTTTACCAGAGCAATACGGCCTTTACGCGCTCCTACCAGGCAAGACGCCAACGACAGTCTCAACCGGTTTCGTGGGATTCTTCTGGGATCCCGCAGACCTTCGGGCAATCTGCCGGCGATCCTGTAATCAGGGAAAGTTCGCTTCGATAGATGGACTATCGGATGGTCGACAGCAGCTCGGTCGTCTCGCTCTTCGAGAGCTTGTGGACGTCTGACGACGCGAGGCGTGGGAGTCAGGGAACGCCCGCGCCAGGAGTGTCGACGCGTATGGAGACGATTGACGCCAGTGCTTCGGGCGTGCGCGTGGACTTGTCATGTTGGCCGGCCACACAGATGAAAAGGGTTCGGCGATCCTCCCCGCCGAGACAAACGGCCAATGGATGCCGCTCCAAATCATACGTCTGAGTGACCACGCCGCCGTTCTCGATGCGAAGGACTCGGCGTCCGAGAGGCTCGGCGACCCAGACTGCGCCAGCGGCATCCGAACAAATCCCGTCTGGTGGAGCCATTGCGACCTGCTTGCTGGCCGGCACGTCCGCGAAGACTCTTCGATCGGAGAGGCGGCCGTCGCCAGCAATCGCATAGGTCGTCAGGGTGAAGGCACCTGATTCTGCAACGACAAGCGAGCGACCATTATCGCGGATGCTGATCCCGTTGGGCGTCGAAAGTCCGTCGGCGACCGTCTCCACCTTGCCGTCCACGTCAACGCCGATCAATGTGGCGAGAGCATAGGGACCGCCTCCCCACATATCCCAACCGAACTGGCTCACATAGGCGAACCCGCTCGGTGCGATCGCCATGTCATTGCATTGCCACGGCGCGAACGGGCTCAGGTCTGCGTAGACATCACAGTGCCCGTCAACGATCCGATACAGACAGCGGCCTTCCATCCCGACCACGATCATGGAGCCGTCCGGAAGCCAGCCAATCCCCCCAGGATCCTCAGCCGGTCCGAATTGCCACACCAAATCACGGTCTTCCCCGCCTGCCCCAAATGACCAGACCTTGTGGTCCCACATGTCGGATATCCAGAGGCGACCCCGATGCCAGCGCGGGGACTCCGCCAAGTGAAGGTCTGCCGCGACCAGGTTCACGTCATCCACTACCGGGACTGCACCGCTCAGGCCACTTCCGCCACGGTCTACGTGTCATTTGCCCGGGGTGCTGCGTCTCTGAGCTACAGCGGGCCATCGCGGATCACGGTCAAGACCAGCGTCCTCACCGAACCTCGAGATTGAATCGAGGCAGCACAAGGACATCAGTGGTCCTTTCGATCGACAAAGGCGGCAGCGGCCTCCAAGATCTCTCCGCTCGTCCCGGCCAAGATCTGGGTCCGGTTCTCGAGGTGCAGCGCCGACTCCAGGTTGGCGGCATCGAGATTGGCCCACATGACCTGCTTGGTCATCTCCACACCGAAGGGCGTGTAGCCACAGATCAGCTCCGCCAGCTCCATCGCCCGATCGACGACGAGTCCATCGGGAACGACGTCAGTGACGACCCCGAGCTCGAGTGCCTCCGAGGCGTCGACCTCGCGGGCTGTGAGCATCAATTCGAACCCACGGGCCGCCCCGATCAGGCGGGGCAGCGTGTAGCTGATCCCGATGTCACACCCCCCCACGCCGACCTTGATGAACTGGACGCAAAAACGCGCCGAGGCAGCGGCCAGCCGCAGGTCGCAGGCCAGGGCGAGGGCGAACCCGCCCCCGTAGGCGGGTCCGTTGACCGCGGCGATCACCGGCTGGTGGAGGCGCCGAAGTTTGAGCGGCAGCTCGGCGATGCGCTCTTGGGACCGCATGCCCGAGCGCGGTCCGCTTAGCCCCGCGGCTGCGGGCGACGGCCCGATGGCGGTCAGGTCGAGCCCCGAGCAGAACCCCCGTCCGGCGCCGGTGAGGACGACGACACGTGACGAGTTGTCGGCCGCGAGTTCGTCGAGCGCGCCGTGGAGCTCTTCGACCACGTCGAAGGAAAGGGCATTGAGTTTCTCGGGCCGGTTGAGCGTGAGGAGGGTGATCTCGGGGTGTGGACGCTGCAGCTCGATCTGGCTCATGACTTCACCCTAACGAAAGTCGGTTTTCGCTGAAGGCTGGGGCCACCGGTACGATGACCGCATGGCGAGCAGTGATCGATCGACCGCGGAATGGGGTGAGCACCAGCGGCGTGCGGTGGCGGCCGCCCGAGAGTTGGCCGAAGAGGGCGGCTACGAGGCCGTGCAGATCCGAGACGTCGTCGCCCGCACCGGCCTGTCCTCGGCCACGATCTACCGCCACTTCTCCTCCAAGGACCACCTGATCGCGGCGGCCCAGCTCGAGTGGAACCGCACGCTGCCCGCCGCCCGTCGCAAGCTGCCCGCCGGTGGCACCGCGGCCGACCGGGTGTGCGAACTGATCCATCGCACCTGTGTGTCCTTCGGGCGCGCCCCCAACCTCGGCAAGGCGCTGATGCTCGCGCTCGGCTCGCCGGACCCGGGCGTGCGGGCGTGCCGGGCCGAAGCGGACGAGCTGGTGATCTCGACCATCCGCGACGCCATCGGTGACGACCTGGCTGACCGCGAGCTCGTGCTGGTGCCCCTCGGGTTGGCCTGGCAAGGTGCCCTGTTCTCGTGGGCACACGACCGCCTGAGCATCAGGGAGGTCGACGAGCTCTTGGCTCGGACCGTCCGGCTGCTCTTCGCAGGGGTCGCCGCCACTGCTCCTGTCGGCTGAGCCCATCGGGCGCACGGGTCGGCCGGGCTCACGCCGACTCGGTCCCGGGCCCAGTGGCGCTGGCCAGCATCTCGTCGTAGTCGGCCTGCACGCTCGGCAGGTGCTCGGCGCCGTTGGGCAGCACCCAAAACTGGTCGGCCTTGACCGCTGCGAGCACCATCGCTGCCGCGTCCTGGGCGCTCATCCCCGTCGCCAGTCCACTCTCGAGGACCTCGAACATGAAGTCGACCTCGACGCCGCCGCCGGCACCGATTGCGTCCATGTGGGCGCGTATCCCACCGAGGATCGGGGTGCTCACCATGCCCGGACAGACCACGCTGACCCCGATCCCGGTCCCGGCCAGCTCGGCCCGGAGGCCCTTGGACAAGCCGACCACCCCGTGCTTGGCGGCGACGTAGGGCCCGATGTAGGGACCGGTCAACAACCCGCCCATCGACGCCGTGTTGACCACGTGGGCCGGACCTCCCTGGGCCAACATGCGCGGGACGAAACTGTGCACGCCGTTGACCACGCCGCCCAGGCAAACCCCGATGACCCAGTCCCAGTCTTCAACGCTGATCTCCCACTGCTTGCCCATGGTCGAGACGCCGGCGTTGTTGCACACCACCTGGACGCCTCCGAAGCGCTCCAGAGCAACCTCGGCGAGACACTCGACGGACGCAGGGTCACGCACGTCGGTCACTTGGCCGACGCATTCGACACCGGCGGAGGCAAGTTCGGCGACGGCCTCGGCCAGCACTGGCTCGTTCACGTCGGCCAGGACGACGCGCATCCCCTCCGACCCGAAGGCGCCGGCGAGCACCCGGCCGATGCCCGAGGCCGCCCCGGTGACCACGCAGACGCCACCCGACTCGAGCTGGGTCATCGCGAGACCGCCGCGGGGAGATGTTTCAGGCCGCCGACGAAGTTGGACCACACGCCCTCAGGCTCCCCGTCCAGCTCAATGCTCGAGAAGCGGCCCAGGAGCTCCTCGAACTCGACGCGCAGGATCAGGCGGGCGAGGTGTGTGCCCAGGCAGAAGTGCTGCCCGAAGGCGAAGCCCAGGTGCGGGTTGGGGTCCCTTGCCAGGTCGAAGGCGCTTGGATCGGGAAACGCCGAGCCGTCCCGATTGCACGCACCGAGCCAGATGCCCACCCGGTCGCCCTCCCGGACAGCCGCGTCTCCGACCGTCGTGTCGGCGGTGGCGGTGCGGGCGACGTGGCGGATCGGGCTGGCCCAGCGGACGAACTCGTCGACCTGTCCATCGACCGGCGTAGCCAGCAAATGGCAGAGGAGGTCGTCACCTCCGGTGCGCTCCTTCTCGTTCAGCAGTTCATAGAAGTAGAGACCGAGGGCGAGCAGCGCGTCGTCCATGGTGGCCACCCCCGAATCGCCGGCGTTGTACTCGGGGTCGGCGCTCGTGAGCGCTGGGTGCTCGAGGTCGGCCAGTCGGACCCAGTCGGCCTGGGGCACGCCGAGCAGGGAGAGCGTCACCTCGGAGGGGATGACGTGGGCCACCTCGCTCACGAAGTCGAAACGGCCCATCTCCTGCACACGGTCGAGGCAGCGCGAGGTGACCTGGCGCACATCGGCTTCGAGCGTGGCCACCGCCCGCGGGGTGAAGGTCGACGAAAGGACGCGGCGCTGGGGCTGGTGCCGCGGCGGATCAGTCTCGATCATCGGACCCCCGACCCCCTCGGGGAGCACTGCAGCGCTGGCTTGGCTCCCCCGGAGGAACATGCCGCCGCGCTCGGTAGCCGAGCTGAAGTGGCCGGGTCGCACAGGATCGTCCGGGCCTCGGTGTAGCCGGTGACGGCCCAGAACGGCTCACCTCCCGGGCGGTCGTGCCACCAGACGGGTGCTTCGTCGCGCAGGCAGTCGAACATTGCGTGCTCGGTGCCACGGGCGAAGTGCGCCAGGTCCCACAGATCCACCTCGTCGAGGGTCACCGCGGCGGCGTTGGTCACATCCCAACCCTATCGAAAACTTGTTTTCGCGGCGAGAGCTGCTCGTCGGCCCGGATCGGACGCCACCAGTTCGCCGCCGGTCGCTCAGTCCTCGTGCGTGGCGGCAGCGATCCGCTCGTTGGTGTCGATCCACTCGGTGACGATGTCGAAGACGACGTCGCGAGCCGGGCGAACCGAGTGCACGCGCCCGATGATCTGGCCCGCGGGCGAACCCGAGAGCTCCCGGGAGTGCACCCGCATGAAGCGGTGGGCCGCCGGCGCGTAGAGGATTCCCTGCAGAGGCATGGGGAGCGGCTCGGGGGCGTCGTCGGCGTCCCACGCCTCAGTCCAGTCCGTGCGGATCTGGCGGGCCGGCTTCCCGGTCATCGAACGCGAGCGCACGGTGTCAGTGAAGCCCGCGGCGAGGAGGTTCTCGACAACCCAGGGCTCTGTGGCCGATTCGGCCACCATCAGCCAGATGGACCCCGTCCAGACGCCCTGAGCTCCGAGCGCCATGGCGGCGGCCATCTGGCGGCCCCGCCCGATGCCGCCGGCCGCGAGCACGGGGACATCGGGGCCGACCGTATCGACCACCTCGGGAACCAACACCATGGTCGAGATCTCCCCGCAGTGACCCCCGGCCTCGTTGCCCTGGGCGACAATCACGTCGACGCCGCGCTCGAGGTTCTTCTGAGCGTGACGGGGCGAACCACAGAGCGCGCCGACCAGGACGCCCTTCGCGTGGGCGGCGGCGACCGCATAGTCGGGGGGCGGGCCGAGCGCGTTCACCAGCATGGAGACCGGATGGCGCAGTGCCAACTCGACCTGGGCCGGGCCCTCGGCCTCGACCCCGAGGCCGGCCGCCTTCATCTGACCTTCGGCACCTTCGGGCAGCGGCGGGACGTGGTGCTGGGTCAACAGCTTCTCGACGAAGTCACGGTGCTCGGTCGGGATCAGGGCCTCGAGGGCGTCGAGGTCGAAGGCCTCGCCCTTCCCCACGAACTTCTCGGGCATGGCGAAGTCGACGCCGTAGGGCTTGCCGCCGCAGTGCTCGTCGATCCAGGTGAGCTCGACCTCGAGCTGGTCGGGGCTGAAGGCCAGCGCACCGAGCACGCCGTAGCCTCCGGCCCGGCTGACCTCGGCCACGACGTCGCGACAGTGCGAGAAGGCGAAGAGGGGGAACTCGATGCCGAGACGGTCACAGATTGCGGTGCGCACGGTTGATGACGCTAGCAAAAACGTGTTTCACTTGCCGGGCCGGACGACCCGAGGAGGGGTGGGCATGGACCGCGACGCGTTGGGGCAGCTCTTCGACATGAGCGGCCGGGTGGTCGTGGTGACCGGGGGCACCCGGGGCATCGGACTCGCGCTGGCTGAGGGCTACGTGGCAGCGGGGGCAAGCGTGGTCGTGGCCAGCCGGAAGGCCGAAGCCTGCGCGGTGGCGGAGACGCACCTGCGGAGCTTGGGCGGCGAGGCGCTCGGCGTGCCCACCCATCTCGGGCGCCTCGAAGACCTCGATGCACTGGTGGCCCAGACTGTCGAGACGTTCGGCGGAATCGACGTGGTGGTCAACAACGCGGCCAACGCCCTCAGCCAGCCTGTGGCCGAGCTGACTCCCGACGCCTGGGCCAAGTCCTTCGAGGTCAACCTGCGTGGCCCCGTCTTCCTCACCCAAAAGGCCCTCCCCCATCTGATCGCCAGCCCGCATGCGACCGTCCTCAACGTGGTATCCGTCGGCGCGTTCATCTTCTCCCCGTACATCTCGATGTACGCGGCGGGCAAGGCCGCCTTGATGTCCTACACCCGCTCGATGGCGGCTGAGTTCGCCCCGCACAGGATCCGGGTGAACGCACTCGCACCAGGTTCCGTGAACACGGACATGACGCGGGCCAATCCACCCGAACGCCAGGAAGCGATGGCGAACGCTTGCCTGCAGAAGCGGATCGCCGAGCCTGAGGAGATGATTGGCCCGGCGCTCTTGTTGACCTCGGATGCCGGCACCTTCATCACCGGCCAGGTCCTCATCGCCGATGGCGGTATGACACCTCACTGACTGAACGAACAGTGGCTCCTCGAGGCGTCGCATTTCTCGGCGCCAGATGACTCTCGGCTCGACCTCTGGATTATGAGCCCCATCTGCCCTGTCCAGAGCCCTCGGATCGGTCCTCTCGCGTGCTCCGGAATGGGCTTTGAACTGGAACTCCAACCACGGAACCATGTGAGCTGGAACTCCGCTCCGACAGCCCTCTGGCTGATTGCACGGATTTTGTAGGGACGCCTTGGTTGCGGCGTATTCAGTGATGATGCCGGTCAGCACGAGGCCCGGGCCGCTCTACTCCATAGTGCGATTTGCGTCATCCCGGCCTGATCCACTGCGTCCATTAGGCCAGCTGGTGCAGTGCTGAGATGCGTGGAGGTCATTGATTGCCCTCATGCAGGGGCAGGTCCGACCCGTACCGGACCCTGCTCCGCTTTGCCTCAAGGCTCAGGTGACGAGCACGTCTACAACTTGACGTACTTATCAATGTATTAGGATGTCAGCACCTAGCTCTCCAACTCCCCCGTCGACAAGGAGAAAGCCGTCGTGGCTCCCACGCCCATCTATCAGGTGAAGGCGGAATTCTTCAAGAACCTCGCACACCCGGCGCGGATCCGAGTGCTCGAGGTCCTTCGAGAGGGTGATCGCGCTGTGAGCGAACTCATTCCCGAGGTCGGGATCGAATCGTCCCACCTGTCCCAGCAGCTCGGAATCATGCGTCGAGCGAATCTCGTGCACTCACGCAAAGAGGGTGCGACTGTCGTGTACTCAGTCAGCAACCCGATGATCTTCGAGCTGCTCGACGTGGCCAGAAAGATTCTGACTTCGTCCCTCGTAGAGACGAGGGACCTTCTGGCCGAGCTCGAATCCATCGACGACGGCACCTGACCTTTCGTCACTGCACAACACGGAAGCCGGTGGTTCCGGCTGATCCCCGCAGACGGCACCGCACGACAGAGCAAGTCCGTGACTTGCCTGGAACGAACCGAGTGCCAGCCACTGCTTTGCGAGCTTGGGGGAGCCCCACCCAAGACCAGGTGCTGCTGCTCCGTTGTCTGTGGCTGCAGCAGTCCTTGATTTGACAGATGATGTATTTATAGATTGACGTATATATCAATTATGCGACTTCGGACGCTGGCCCGACGAATGCGAGCCCGACCCGCCGAAGTGGCAGATCCCGGCGACGTGTCCCCCGGGGTGCAGTCCGCGGCGCAACGGCTGCGGGGCTCGCTGCAGCTGCGCCACGTGGATGCCGGGTCGTGCAACGGGTGCGAGATGGAGATCGCGTCGATCTTCTCCCCTGTCTACGACGCTGAGCGCTTCGGCATACGGCTCGAAGCCTCGCCCCGCCACGCAGACGGGCTCCTGGTGACCGGCCCCGTCACCCGCAACATGGCGGAACCCCTCCGCAAGACGTTCGAGGCTGTACCTCGACCGCGCATCGTCGTGGCGGTAGGTGACTGCGCTCGCGATTGTGGGGTGTTCCGCGGCGCCTACGGCGTCGAGGGAGCGGTCAGTGACGTGGTGCCCGTCGACCTCGAAGTGCCCGGCTGCCCCCCGGACCCGGCCGCCATCGTGCGCGCCCTCCGGGGACTGGCCGGGACGTGACGCCTGCACTGCTCGTCGCCACCGCGCTCGCCGGGCTGGCGGCGTCCCTCGCCGGGGCTGTCACCCCGGACCGGCTCCGAATCAGAGTGTCGACGTCACTCACGATCGGCGCCTGTGGGTGCGCACTGATCGCCGGCATTAACATCCTGCACTCGGGCCACCCCGCCGTGGTGCACACAACTGCGCTGATGCCACTTTCGGGGTTTTCCTTAGCCCTCGATCGCTTCGGCGCCCTCTTCGTCGTCATCAGCGCGGTCGTCGGCATCTGCGCCCTGGTCTTTCGCCTCGGGTACATCGGTCACGGTCTCGGCAGCCGGACGGCGTCGTGCATCCTGCCGCTGTTCGTGACGACCCTGCTGCTCGTCCCCGCCGCGTCCAACGTCACCACGTTCTTGTTCCTCTGGGAGCTGATGGCGATCACGTCGCTGTTGCTGGTCCTCACCGACCACGCGCACCGGGGCGAGGTGCAGGTGGCCGCTCAGTGGTACGCGGTGATGACGCAACTCGGTGCGGCTGCGCTGATCTTGGGGCTGGTGCTGCTCGCCACTCGCACCGGGAGCCAGTCGTTCGCTGTGATCGCACTCCGCTCGGCGCACCTGCCGACATGGGTACGGAGCACCGCCTTCGTGCTCGCGCTGGTCGGATTCGGGTCGAAGGCCGGCGCGGTGCCGTTGCACGTCTGGCTACCCCGTGCCCATCCCGAGGCTCCGGGACCCGTCTCCGCCCTGATGTCGGCGGCCATGGTGAACCTCGGAGTGTACGGCATCGTCCGGGTCGGCATGGGCCTGCTCGGTGGCGGCCCGACCTGGTGGTGGCTCCTCGTGATGTTCCTCGGGGCACTCTCCGCCATGTTCGGGTCCCTCCACTCGGCCACCAGCAGAGACCTCAAGCGCCTGCTCGCCTATTCGACCACCGACAACGTCGGCCTCATGTTGCTGGGCGTCGGCGCCTCGGGCCTGTTCGCCTCCACCGGGCATCGGGCGCTCGCCGTCGTGGCGTTGGTCGCCGCATTGCTCCACGTCGTCTTCCATGCCGTGTTCAAAGGCTCGCTGTTCCTCTCCGCCAGCTCCGTCCAGCAAGCCACGGGGAGCACGGACCTCGATGGGCTCGGGGGACTGCTACAGAGGATGCCGGTGAGCGGCCCCATCTTCTTGGTGGGCGGACTGGCCATCGCGGCCCTTCCCCCGTTCTGCGGGTTCGTCAGCGAATGGCTCCTCCTCCAGAGCATGCTCCACGGCCTTCCCTCCAGCGATGTGGCGATCGCCGTGGCCATGCCGATCGGCGTCGGCGTGCTCGCGCTCACCGGTGGCCTGACCGCCTTCACCTTCGCCAAGGCCATCGGCATCGGCCTTCTGGGGCTGCCCCGCACCGACGGGGCCGAGCGGGCCACGGAGGTCCGCCGACCCATGTGGGTCGGAGCCGGCCTGTTGGCCCTGCTCTGCCTCGTGTTCGGCGTGGCCCCTTTCCTGGTCATCCCCGCCGTGGTCGATGCGGCCGGTGTCGTGACGCGTTTCCATTCCGCCGGAGCGCTGACCCACGGCTGGCAGATCGGGCTGCCCGGCGTCCCCGGCATGCTCGCCCCGGGTCTGCTCGCGCTCGGCCTCCTCGTCTGCACGGGACTCGTCGCTCTGGCCCGCGGGCTGGTCCGACGCAGTCCGGTCCGTCTCACCGAGGCATGGGGTTGCGGTCGGGAGCTCCAGACGGCCCGCATGGAGTACACCGCCACCTCGTTCGGGGAGCCGCTCACCCGGGTGTTCGAAGACGTGCTGAACCCCTCGCGTGATATCGATGCGAGTCACATCGCTGAGTCGCGCTACTACACCGAAGCTGCCGTGATCCATACCTCGCTCGAGGACGCGTTCGAGAGGCACCTCTACCGTCCGGCGGACCGGGGCTTCCAGCGCTGGGGTGCCCTCGCCCGTCGCGTGCCGAACGGCAGTGTGCACCGCTACCTTGCCTTTGGCCTCGTGGCCCTGATCATCGTCCTGGTGGTGCTGGCGTGAACAGCAGCTGGTCGTACGTCTCCATCGCTGCTGTCTCCTTGCTCCAGGTCATGCTGGTGCTGCTCGGTGGTCCGCTCCTGCTCGGGCTCATGCGCAAGGTGCGCTGCCGGATGGAGGGTCGGGTCGGGCCGCCGATCCGCCAGCCCCTCCTCGACCTGCGCAAGCTCGCCGGTCGCGAACGTACGCGCCCCGAGCACACCAGCTGGGTCTTCCCCCTGGCTCCCGTGGTCCTGGTGGCCACCACGCTTGTCGTGGCGGCCATCGCGCCCCTGCTCGCCACCAATCCCGCGTTCGGCTGGTCCGCCGACCTGTTCGCGGTCGTCTTCCTCTTCCTTCTCGGCTCGGTGTCGCTCGCGCTCGGGGCCCTCGACACCGGCACCGCCTTCGGGGGCATGGGAGCCAGTCGTGCCATGACGATCGGGGCCCTGGCCGAGCCCGCCCTGCTCGTGGCGATCCTCGCCCTCTCGGTCCCCGCCCACTCCTCCAATCTGCCCGCCATCATCACCAGGTCCCTCGCGCACCCCGCCTGGTTGGCCACCCCGCAGCGGGTCCTGGCCCTCGTGGCCTTCGTGATCGTGATCATCGCCGAGAGCGGACGGCTCCCAGTCGACAACCCGAGCACCCACCTGGAGCTGACGATGATCCACGAGGCCATGGTCCTCGAGTACGCGGGGCCCGACCTCGCGCTCGTGAAGCTGGCCGAATCCATGCGGCTGGTCGTGCTGTTGACGCTCCTGGCCGACCTGTTCATCCCCTGGGGCATTGCGACCGCGCCCGGCCCCTCCCACCTGGCGGTGGCTCTCGTGGCCACCGTGGGCAAGGTCGCCCTCCTCGGCGTCGCCCTGGCCGCCTTCGAGGTGACGGTGGCCAAGCTCCGGCTCTTCCGCGTTCCCGAGCTGTTGGCCGGGGCGTTCGTCCTCGCGATCCTCGCCGTCCTCTCTGCGCTGGTGGTGCCGTGAACGGGTCGTCGTACTCCTCGGCCCTGACCTTGGCCGCCGGAGCGGTGCTGGTCTGCGCGGTGGCGATCCTGTGGCTCGCCTCGATCCGCTCGGTCATCAAGATGGTGGCGACTCAGGGTATTGCTTTGGGACTGGTCGCCGTGGTCCTGGGCGTCCACCTCCGTGACGCCGGCCTGCTGGCTGCGGCGGCGGTCGTCATCGCGGTCAAGGGCGTGGCGATCCCTCTCCTGCTCGGCCGGGCCAGCGGCGGGGACTCCGGCTCCCGTGAGAGCAGGCCCCTCGTCAACGTCCCCGCCTCGCTGGTGGCCTCCGCCGCTCTCATCGTGCTGGCCTTCGTCACCGGGCGCAGCGTGGCACGCTTCGTCGGTACCACCGCCGGTGCGCTGGTGCCCATTGGCCTCGCGACGCTCCTGATCGGCTTCTTCGTCCTCGTCGCCCGGCGACGACCCACGTTCCAGATCGTGGGGCTGCTGATGGTGGACAACGGGATCGCGCTGACCGCCTTCTTGTGCACCGCCGGGTTCCCGTTCCTGATTGAGCTGGGTGTCTCCTTCGACGTTCTCCTCGGCGTCGTCGTCCTCATGGTGCTCTCACAGCGTCTTCGCATTGAGTTCGGTGACATCGATCTCGATGAGCTTCGGGAGCTGCACGACTGATGGTGCTCGTGGCGATCCTCGCCCTTCCCTTGTTCGGCGGTGCGGCCATCGCCGCGGGACGGGGTCGGCGCTCGAGCGCATGGGTCGCCGTGGCGACCAACGGGGCCACGCTGGTCCTCGGGATCCTCACCGCCGTCCGCGTCGTCAAAGACGGCCCGATCTCGGGCGCCTGGGGGGTATTGCGGGCAGATGCCCTGAGCGTGTTCATGGTCATCGTCATCGGCGCGATCTCGCTCCTGGCGTCGTGGCTCGGGATCCGGACGATGGCGCGTGAGCGGGAACTGGAACACGGCAGTCCGGTTCGCCCGTCGCACTACGGCATGCTCGTCCAGGCCTTCGTGGGCTTCATGCTCCTCGCCGTCCTGGCGGCCAACGTCGGCGTGCTGTGGGTGGCCGTCGAGGCGACGACGATCGTCACAGTGTTCCTGGTCGGCCACCGGCGGACCAGGGGCTCGCTCGAAGCTGCATGGAAGTACATCGTGATCTGCTCGGTCGGGATCGCGCTGGCCTTCTTGGGCACAGTCTTCGTCTACCTGGCCGCGCTCCATGCCGGAGGGCACTCGGCCCACGCACTCGACTGGACGTCGCTGATGGCACACGCGCACCGCTTCAACCCATCGCTGATGCGCCTCGCCTTCGCCCTCATCGTCCTCGGCTACGGCACCAAGGTCGGGCTCGCCCCGATGCACAGCTGGCTCCCCGATGCCCACAGCCAGGCGCCCGCCCCGGTGTCGGCCCTGATGTCGGGGGTCCTTCTCACCGTGGCGTTCTACGCCATCCTGCGCTTCAAAGCGGTGACCGATCTGGCGCTCGGGCCCGGGTTCGCCCGCACCCTGCTCGTCATTGTCGCCCTCCTCTCGTTGGCGCTGGCGGCGTCGCTGCTGATCACCCAGCGTGACTACAAGCGCATGCTCGCTTACCACAGCATCGAGCACATGGGGCTGATTGCCCTCGGGGCCGCGGCAGGGATCAGGCTTGCCATCGCCGCCGTCCTCCTCCACATCCTCGGTCACGGCCTGGCGAAGAGCGTGCTCTTCTTGACCTCGGGGGAGATCATGGCTGCCGAGGGCACCAGCCAGATCGACGGGGTACAAGCGCTCCTCACACGGCGCCCGGCCCTCGGCGGGGTGTTCGGGGTCGGCCTCGTGGCGCTGCTCGGCCTCCCGCCCTTCAGCCTCTTCACCAGTGAGCTCGTCATGGTCCGGGCCGAGTTCGAGGTGGGGCTCGGTTGGGCCGCCGTCCTGGCCATGGTCGCAATGGTGGTCATCTTCATCGCGGTGGTAGGTCACGCCCGTCACATGCTCCTCGGCCCGCCCCCGCCATCGCATGTCGCCTCGCCGCCTCATCTCGCCGCACCACCCCGCTGGGTCGCCACGCCGCTGATCGGAGGATTGGCCGCCTGTGGCTTCATCGGGGTGTTCGCCTGGCCGCTCTCTGGTCTCCTCGAGGCGGCGGCGCGGGTGGTGGCGTCGTGACCGGTCCCGCGAGGCGCACGCCGGCACTCGAGCCGGTCGGCCGGCACCGTCGTGCGGGCGTGGTGCAGGGAGCCGAGTTGGTGGATGCGGCCGCGGCCCTCCTGGCTCAGGGGATGAGGCTTGCCCTCGTATCCGGCCACGACGACGGCGACGAGTTGCGAGTCGTCTATCTCTTCACGTCCGGCCCACCCGACACCCGGGTCGAACTCCACCTGATCGTCGATCGTGCCAACCCGACGGTGCCGACCTTGTCCGGCATCTCGTTTCCCGCCGGCCGCTTCGAACGCGAGCTCCAGGACCTCTTCGGTATCGTGCCGGTGGGTCATCCGCAACCCCGTCGCCTGGTGCTGCACCAGCACTGGCCCGAAGACTGGTACCCCATGCGCCGTGGGTCAGGCGATCCGCCACCCATGGTGACCGACGCCGGGGCGTACCCCTTCGTGCCCGTCGAGGGAACCGGCGTCTACGAGATCCCGGTCGGGCCAGTGCACGCCGGACTCATCGAACCCGGGCATTTCCGTTTCTGGGTGGTCGGGGAGACGATCCTGCGCATGAAGGCGCGCCTGTGGTTCGTGCACAAGGGGATCGAGCGACTCTTCGAGGGAAGGGATCCGGGGTCGGGACTCGAGCTGGCCGAGCGGATCTCGGGTGACACCGCCGTCGGGCACACTCTGGCCTACTGCCAGGCCGTGGAAGACGCATGGCGCGTGGAGGTGCCTGCGGAGGCGACGGTGGTCCGCGGCGCCCTCCTCGAGCTCGAACGCCTCTACAACCACGTCGCCGATATCGGTGCGTTGTGCAACGACGTCGGCTTCGGTATTGCCAATGCCTGGGCGCTGTCGCTGCGTGAACACCTGCTGCAGCTGAACGCCCGCGTGACCGGTCACCGTCTGCTGCGGGGCGGCGTCGTTCCGGGTGGCGCGCGAGTCCACTGCCTGCCTACGAACGATGAGCTGACCGAGATCAGCCAGCGATTCGAGGAGCTTATCGACCTGATCACGTCCAGTGCCCTGGTCATGGAGCGCTTCACCGGCACCGCCGTGCTCGATGAGGCTCACGCGCGGGACCTCGGCGTCGTCGGTGTGGTCGGCCGAGCCTCGGGCCTCGTGTTCGACGCGCGTCAGTCCCATCCGTCGGTGTCGATGCCCGGGTCGTTCTCCCCCGCCATTCGAGCGGTCGGCGATGTCAGGGCTCGCTTCGACGTCCGGGTAGAGGAGGTCCGGACATCCCTGTCCCTCTTGGAGGAGTTCGTCCAACGGGCGGGTGCGCT
>JBKQUM010000046.1:0-44469 GCA_052140165.1 Acidimicrobiales bacterium | reverse complement strand
GACCTCCTCCCGGGGGAGGCCACGATGGGCACGTAGTCCACCACCGTCGCATTGGTGATGGTCCGTGCCTTCTGCACGAACCACCTGCGTTTGGCCAGGTAGATGGGCAGGAATGCCTCGAACTCCCGCAGGGGGGCTCCAGCGAAGAGCTCGTCCCATTCACCCGGCACCTCGAACGAGGGTCGCTGTGGCGCCGACTCATCGGCCTTCTGTTCCAGCGAGAACCAGTAGAACCCGTGGGGGCCCAACGTGATGAAGTACGGCAGGTCGCCGACCGAGGGGAACTCGGAGTTTCCGAAGAGCTCAATCGGGGTGGCGCCGCAGAATTCTGAGAGGTCCAGCTCCACACACTGCACATTGCGGGACAGATTGACGACGACGAGGATGCGTTCCTCTTCGAACCGCCGGATGAAGGCAAAGACCTTCCGGTTGTCGGGGCGGAGCACTTCGAGGGTGCCGCGGCCGAACGCCTTGTAGCGCTGCCGCAGGGCAATGAGCCGCTTCATCCACCACAAGAGGGAGTTGGGGTTCTCCTCCTGCGCTTCGACATTCACGGCCTGGGAGTGGTATTCGGGATCGATGATCACGGGCAGGTACAGCCGCTGGGGATTGGCGGCGGAAAAGCCGGCATTGCGGTCGCTGTTCCATTGCATCGGGGTGCGCACCGCATTGCGGTCACCCAGGTAGATGTTGTCCCCCATCCCGATTTCGTCGCCGTAGTAGATGATCGGCGTCCCCGGCATGGCGAAGAGGAGAGCGTTCATCATCTCGATGAGGTTGCGGTCGTTGCCGAGCAGCGGCGCCAGCCTGCGGCGGATGCCGACGTTCACCCTGGCCTGAGGATCCTGCGCGTACACGCGGTACATGTAGTCCCGCTCTTCGTCGGTGACCATCTCGAGCGTCAGCTCGTCGTGGTTCCGCAGGAACAGGGCCCACTGGCACTCCGGTGGGGTGTTGGGCATCTCCGACAGGATGTCCACCATCGGGAACCGGTCCTCCTGGCGGGCCGCCATGAACATCCTCGGCATCAATGGGAAGTGGAACGCCATGTGGCACATGTCGCCCTTGCCCATGTAGGCGACAGCGTCTTCGGGCCACTGGTTCGCCTCTGCCAGGAGCATCCGTCCCTCGAAGTGCTTGTCGACGTGGGCTCGTAGCGTCCGCAGGAATTCGAAGGTCTCGGGCAGGTTCTCGCACGTGGTCCCCTCACGGGCGTAGAGGTACGGGACGGCGTCGAGCCGGAGCCCGTCCACGCCCATGGAGAGCCAGAAGTCCACCACGTCGAACATCGCCTGTCGGACCGACGGGTTGTCGTAGTTGAGGCTGGGCTGATGGGAGTAGAAGCGGTGCCAGAAGTAGGCGCCGGCGACCGGGTCGAACGACCAGTTGGAAGCCTCGAAATCCTTGAAGATCACGCGGGCGTCGGCGAAGCGGTCGGGCGTGTGGCTCCAGATGTAGAAGTTCCGGTGGCTCGATCCGGGCCGGGATCGGCGGGCCCTCTGGAACCACGGGTGCTGATCGGACGTGTGGGCCAGCACCAGCTCGGTGATCACCCGCATGCCGCGCCGGTGGGCCTCGCGCAGGAAGAGCCGGAAGTCCCGCAAGGTGCCATAGGACGGGTGGACCTGGCGGTAGTCGGAGATGTCGTAGCCGTCGTCGCGGAGGGGGGACGGGTAGAAGGGCAGGAGCCAGAGTGCCGTCACGCCCAGGCCCTGGAGGTAGTCGAGCTTCTCGATCAGCCCCCGGAAATCCCCGACGCCGTCCCCGTTCCCGTCGTGGAAGGCCCGCACATGGAGCTCGTAGATGACGGCGTCCTTGTACCAGGTGGGCGAGGTCGGTGCGACGGTGGTGTCGAGCAGTCGCCGCTCACGCGCGACCTGGGTCGTCGTCATGGACCCACCGGATCCGGGTGGGTGCCGGGTTGTGACAGCTGGAAGATGTGGCAGGGCACGTCTGCAGGATCGAGCTTCACGAAATTGGAGCTGCCGTCCCACAGGTAGTGGGCGTCACTCAGGAGGTCGTGCGCCGTGTAGGGCTGGTTCCCGTCGATGCCCAGCGACTCGAGATCGAGTGTCACCCACCCGGACCGGGCATGGTGATGATCGAGGTTGACGACCGTCACGATGACGTCGTCTCCATCGGGGCCGGGGCGAGCCTTCGAGTAGGCAATCAGATTGTCGTTGTCCGTCCAGTGGAAGCGAAGGGAATCGTTGAATTGCAGGGCCTCGTGGTCACGGCGGATCCCGTTCACGAGCGCGATGAACCCCGAGAGGCTGGTCGGGCTGTCGAGATCCCACGAGCGGATCTCGTACTTCTCCGACCGGAGGTATTCCTCCGAGCCGGGCTCTCTGGGCACGTGCTCCTGGAGCTCGTACGCGGGCCCGTATATTCCGTAGCTCGAGCACAGGGTTGCGGCCAGGACGAGTCGGGACAGGAACGCGGCGCGGCCACCCGACTGCAATTCATCCGAGAGGATGTCGGGCGTGTTGGGCCAGAGGTTGGGCCTGAAGTAGGAGGCCAGCTCCGGGCTCGTCAGCTCGTTGAGGTACGTCTCGAGCTCCCACTTCGACGTCCGCCAGGTGAAGTAGGTGTAGGACTGCGTGAACCCGAGGCGGGCGAGGTGCTCCATGACGCGCGGCCGCGTGAACGCCTCGGACAGGAAGATGGTGTCGGGGGCCTCGGCCCGGATGCAGGCGAGGAGCCACTCCCAGAACGGGAACGGCTTGGTGTGGGGGTTGTCCACCCTGAACACGGTGACGCCCTGGGCGATCCAGAAGCGGACGACGTCGAGGAGGGCGGCCCAGAGGCCTGGCCAGTCCGGCGACTCGAAGTCGAAGGGGTAGATGTCCTCGTACCGCTTGGGCGGGTTCTCGGCGTACCGGATGCTGCCGTCGGGACGGTGCCGGAACCAGGACGGGTGCTCGCGCACCCACGGGTGGTCCGGCGAGGCCTGGAAGGCCAGGTCGATGGCGACGTCGATGCCGCGAGCCGTCGCGTCGCCGACCAGCGCCCGGAAGTCGTCGATCCCGCCGAGCTCGGGGTGCAGGGCGGTGTGACCACCCTCGGCGCCCCCGATGGCCCAGGGGCTGCCCGGGTCGTCGGGCGCGGCCGTGGTCACGGCGTTGCGCCCCTTGCGCGCGGTCTGACCGACGGGATGCACGGGCGGCAGGTAGAGGACGTCGAAGCCCATGCGCTCGACGTAGTCCAGGCGCGCCCGGACATCGGCGAAGGTGCCGTGTCCCGGGCCACCGGCAGCCGCAGAACGAGGGAACATTTCGTACCAGGTGCTGAAGCGTGCCTTGGCCCGCTCGGCCAGCACGCTGTAGGTGTCGGACGTGGTGCCCGTGGCGGGGTCCGCCAGGGGGCCCATGACGAGGTGGAATCGATCGGCGAAGAGGACGTCCGCCAGCGATGCGCCCCGTGGCACCCGGCCGAGGACCCAGGAGGAGACTTCCTCGGGGGCGTCGCTCTCGATGCCTCGGGGGGCATCGCGCAACGCACCTCCCAGGGCGGCCAGGAGACGCCGGTCGGCGGCACTCGCCCGGGTCGCCGCCTCGTCGATCAGCCCGGCTCCGACCTGCAGTTCCACCGAGAGGTCCGGGCCCGCAGCGGCGCGCGCCTCGAGGTCGTGACGCCAGGTGCCGAAGGCGTCCACGCGAGCCCGCACGCTGAAGCGGTAGAGGCCGGCCTGGGTCACAGGCAGGGTGGCATTCCAGCGATCGTCGACCGTGGGCGACATCGGCATGCAGGACCATTTGGCCTGCGAGTCGTGGCGGTACCGGAGGTCGCACCAGAGCGCATCGTGTCCGTCGACGAAGGCATCGGCCCCGATGGAGAGCTCCTCACCGACCGTGGTCTTGGCTGGACGCCGCCCCTGGTCCACCTGGGGCCGCACGGCGCGCACCACCGGCCGGCGCCAGTTCGGCGGCAGAGGAACGGGCTCGGGCTCGCGGCGCTCTGCCTCGTAGACTTCGTCGTTGCGGGCACGGTTCCGCGGGATCGACTTCCCCATGGGGTCGCGGCACACCTCCTCGTTGCCCCAGTACCGGTCGGGGCTACAAACGGCCGATGCAGATCGGCTGGGCCGCCCGAGGAGGCTCCGCAGCGGCCGTCGACCTGGTCGATGGTACCGCCGGCGGCAACGGGTGGGCCAGCAGGCGGTCGACAGTGGAAAGAAATCATAGAGCTGTCGCACGGCGTTCATGAACGGCTCGAATATGCAACCCAGATTGCAGAGGCGGGTCAGCGGCCGACCGGTTGCTCCAGCTCGGCCTTGCTCATCTTTCGACCGGCCCTCGATGCCCTTCCGGCGGGCCTCCTGGTAGAGCTGATCCTTGGTGCGACCGCCTTCACCGCGGTGGGAGGCCCGCACCGACACTGCGTCGCCAGGCTCGGGAACAACTCCTCCACAGCATTTCCTCACTGTGGATTGTCGGTCCGACACCGCTTTGGCCAGTTCGAACCGCCGGCATGTGTGAAAAGTGTCCTTATTGGGAACACGTTCGGAACACGCACAAGTGATGTAGGTGACGAGTTCGTGTGGTGGGCGCGACGGGAGCGCGCGTCACCGAGCGGCGAGAGGACCGAACAGGTCTCCGTGTTCCTGCACTCTGCGCACGACGTCGCCGGTCGTGAATCGGAGCAGTGTCGGGTCGTTGTGGGTCGCGCACGTGCGCACCTCGGAATCGGTGACCGGCGTCGACACGGTGGGTTCGGCCATACCGCGGACCGAGTACACGGCGACCGTCGTCTTTGCCTGGTGGTTCTGGCTCCAGTCGATGAGGACCCGACCACGGCGCAGTGACCTGCGCATGTTGGAGACGACGAGATCCCGATGATCCGATTCGAGCTTGCGCGCTACGTCGTGAGCGTGATCTCGCAGATCGTCCCAGGTCGTCTTGGGGCTGACGGAGGCATAGAGCTGCAGACCCTTGGAGCCGCTGGTCTTGGCGAAGCTCTCCAATCCGTCCCGGGCGAGCTCGGCGGTCACATAGCCGGCGACCTCGCAGCATTCGACGATCGATGTCCCCTCGCCGGGGTCGAGGTCGAACACCATGAAGTCCGGCTTCGAAGGAAGCTTGCGGTGACGCCCCACGTGCCAGAGCGGCACGTGGAATTCTATGGTCCCGAGGTTGGCCGCCCAGGCCAGCGTCGCAATGTCGTCCACCATCACGTAGGGAATGCTGTCATGACCGTCGTTGGACGGAACCTCGACCGATCGCACCCATGCCGGGGCGTGGGATGGCATGTGCTTCTCGAAGAAGGACTTCCCGGTAACCCCGTCCGGGAACCGCTTCATCGTCAGGGGTCGCTCCATGATGTGCGGCAGCATCACGTCGGAGATCCGCATGTAGTAGTCGATGAGCTGACCCTTGGTGAAACCGGATTCGGGGAAGAGCACCTTCTCCAAGTTGGAGACCGCAAGCTCCCGACCGCCGATGGAGGTTCGGGTGGACGACGTGGACGAGGCCATGGCCGCCTCCTACCCCGGACTCTCGACGACGACGTCGTGCGGCGCCTTGTCCCGCCGCAGGCCTCGCCAGGTCGGGTGGCGGAGCCGTCCGGCTGCGGTCCACTCGCCGAATTCGACCTCCCCGACGAGCTCGGGGCTGACGAAGCGCGCCTTGCTGGCGTCGGCCGCCCGCAGCGGCGGTACGAACGGGCTGGTGCTCGTGGCCAGGGGCGCGAGCTCTTCGAGCAGGGACAGGCGAGCGCTTTCGCTGAAGCCGGTGCCCACCTTGCCGATGTACCGCAGCCCGTCGTCGGCGGGGATCCCGAGGAGCAGTGCGCCCAGGCTGCCCGCACGCTCGCCGCGGCCCTCGGTCCAGCCTCCGATGACCGCCTCCTGCGTCCGGAATGACTTGACCTTGACCCAGTCCGATTGACGCCGGCCGGGCCGATAGGCCGAGTCGCGTCGTTTGGCCACGACACCCTCGAGGCCGTTCTGCACCGCGGCGGCCAGGATGTCTTGTCCGGAGACGTCACGGAACGAGTCCGTCGTGATGAAGGTCTGGCCGGAGAGGTGGAGAGATTCGAGCATGGCCCGGCGCTCGTCGTACGTGGCGGAGAGCAGTGAGCGGCCGTGGAGATAGAGGACGTCGAAGGCCACGAACGTGATGGGATCCGACGCCGCCCGCCGGTGTGCCTCACGCTGATTCGCGACGTGCATTCGGTGCTGCAGCCTCGCGAAGCTGGGACGGCCGTCCTCACCCAAGGCCACGATCTCGCCGTCGAGCACGCAGGTGGTCATCCCGAGGAATTTTCCTATGTCGGCCAGCTCGGGGAACGCGGTCGTGACGTCGAGGTCATTGCGGCTCTGTGCCCGTACCCTCCCTCCTTCGACGAAGAGGATCGCCCGGACCCCGTCCCATTTGATCTCGAAGGCCCACGGGGTGCTGTCGTCGGGCAGTACGCCGGCAGTTGCCAGCATCGGCTTCAGGGAGGTGGGCATCGGATCGGTGCGCGTGGAGGGTCCGTGCCGATGGATCATCCAGTTGCGATCCTTGGTTCGGAAGAGGACGAATCCGCCCGTGGCCCTCGACCCGTGGAGGATGAACTTGACTTCGGTGTCGGTCCACTTCTCGACGTCGTAGTGACCCTTGTCCCAAATGGTCGTCTGGCCGCCTCCGTACTCACCCCGAGGTATCTCGCCCTCGAAGGAGGCGTACTCGAGTGGGTGGTCCTCCGTATGCACCGCCAGATGGTTCTGCTCCGGGGACTCGGGGAGGCCCTTGGGCAGCGCCCACGAGACGAGGACACCACCGCGCTCCAGCCGGAGATCCCAGTGCAGGCTGCGCGCGTGATGTTCCTGGATCACGAACTTCGGCGAGCCCGATCCGGCGCGTGCAGCCGGGCGGCGACCCATCGGCTCGGGCGTCCTTCGCGGATCCCGCTTGGTGCGGTAGGCGTCCAGCGTGCCTGCCTTCTTCGCGGCCCCGGACCCTTGGGCTTTCGGTGTCACCGCTCCCACCGTATCCAGCGTGCCGGGTTGACCCGGTCACCGGGGTTCAGGCGGGTCGGCCCACGTTCACCCTCGTTTCTGGGCCAGGGGAGTGGGTATTTCTCCGAACAGCGCCGCACGGGGCAGGAGGTCAGCGACATGTCGCCAAGCACCATTGCGGGAAGCCAGGACATGGAGCACCGGGAGCTCGATCCGCGTGACGCGAGTGCACGTGTGCGCCTGGGACGTCTCGGACTCGGCACCGCCGGCGTCATCGCGGTACTGGTGTCGGCGTGGGGTGGCATCGTTCCCTATGTCGGGCCGCTCTTCGGCTACAGCGGCGACGGCTCCGGTGCGTGGCACTGGGACCTGGCGCCGGGGTAGCTACCGGCCGTACCCGCGCCGTGCGCGGGGCCTACGATGCTGATGGTCATGCATCGCTGGTTCACGCCGAGAGCACTCCTGCTCCATTTCGAGTTCTGGCTGATAGTGGCGGGCTGCGCGGCCGCGACCTGGTGGCAGGCGCACAGGGCGCTCAGTGGGAACGGGCTCAGCTGGTTCTACACCTTCGAATGGCCGATCTTTGCCGGAATCGCCGTCGCGGCGTGGTGGCACCTCATTCATGAGGACCCCGAAGAGCGCGAGGCGAGAAAGCGGGAGAGGGCTCAGATCGATCCCGCGGAGCGCAAGGCCGAGTGGTAGGGAGCGCGAGAGCCGAGGTGCCGCCCGACCGGAACCATGGAATCGCCGTTGGCTAGCCTGACCAGGTGGATTTGGGGGAACCGTCGACGGTCGGGTGCGGGACGGGGCGATGACACTGTCCGGCGTTGCCGAACGCCGTAAGAACTCGCCGGACCGGGTCTTCAAGTGGGTGGCAGCGCTCGCCGGCCTCTGTCTGGTCGGCTTCGTCGTCTTCGTGATCCTCCGGGGTTCCCCTCGGCCGGCCGGCAGCGGGAGCTCCGCCCTCGAGTCACCTCCGCCACCCGTCCTGAAGGCGGGCACGGTCGCCCCCGGGTTCACGCTGCCGGGTCTTCACGGTGGCAACCCCGTCTCGCTGTCGGCCTTCAGGGGAAGGCCGGTGATCGTCAACTTCTTCGCCTCCTGGTGTCCGGACTGCCGGGCCGAGCTCGGGGCCGTGGCCACCATCGCCCGGAGGACCACCGGGCGGGTGGCGGTCATCGGGGTGGACTCGAACGAGACCTCCGACGCGACGGCGACGAGCCTGCTGGCCGCCGCCGGCGCGACGTATCCGGTCGCCGTCGATGCGCAGGCCAAGGTGGCGAGCCGGTACCTGGTGCAGGCTCTACCGGTCAGCTACTTCCTCAGTGCTTCGGGGAAGGTGGTCGGGGCGGCGCTCGGGCCCCAGAGCGTGGCCTCACTGCAGCGCTGGGTGGCGAGGCTCGGTGCTGCCGGATGAACAGGCCGAACGAGACACACGCCGGGCCCGCGCCGGCCTCCGACGCGGCGCCCGACCGGAGCGCGGGCCCCTCGGCTCCTCCGATCGACAGGGCGGCGGCGCTCGCCGAGGGCGCGCCGGGGATCCCCCTCAAGTTCGTCTACTGGGCGCTCGGGGTCGTCCTGGTCGTCAGCCTCGGTGGCCTGCTCGGCGAGCACCTGTTCTCGTCGGCCGGGTTGAACCCCGTCGCGACCACGACGCCACCACCGGTGGCGACGACCATCCCGTCGGTCACGGTCCCGACGCCGGACCGGTCGCTCAGCGCGTCTCTGGCATCGTTCATGGGCGTGAGCACGCTGACCGCCCGACCGGCCCCTCCGTTCACCCTGACCGATCAGAACGGCCAGCAGGTCCCCGTGCCGGCGCAGCCCGGGCGCGTGGTCGTCCTCACCTTCTTCGACTCGTCGTGCACCGACATCTGCCCCGTCGTGGCTGCCGAGATGGAGCAGGCGGACGCCGATCTGGGCGCGGCGGCCGCGGACGTCGAATTCGTCACCGTCAACACCGACCCGTCCGCGCTGGCCCAGTCGGCGGAGGCGCCCGTGCTGAGCACCACCCGGCTCGCGACGCTGCCAAACTGGCACATCGTCACAGGCCCGCTGACCACGATGAACGCGGTCTGGAAGGCCTACGGCGTGTCGATCACCGTGGACAAGAAGACGCACCTCGAGGCCCACAACGACGTCATCGCGTTCATCGACACCCAGGGAGGCCTGCGCTACCGGGCAACTCCCTTCGCCGACGAGAGCACGGCCGGAGTGTTCAGCCTGCCCGACGCGAGCATCGAACGTTGGGGCCAGGGGATCGCAACCTACGCCGAGCGGTTGATCGGCCAGTGAGCGACCCCACCACATCGACAGCGAAGGCGCCGGTCTGGCAGCGCCACCGGGGCCTGTTCATCGTGCTCGTGGTCCTCGTCGTGGTCCTGATCACGGTCCTCTCCGATCTGCCCGTGAGCACCTCGCGAGCCAGTGACATCAGCGCCGAGCGCAGCGTGATGAGCGAGGTGAACACGGATCTCGCTCCGTGCGCACTCGCCGTCCACCAGGCGATCGGCATCTGGAACCTTCAGGCCGCGCATGCCCTCACGCCGGCCGACCGGGCACCGACTCCGGGGCTCCTGGGTGACGACCAGTCGGCCTGCTCCTACACGAGCGAGTACATCTACGACCTGTCCGACGTCCAGGTTCCGGGGACGACAGCAGGGAAGGACGTGGGCCAGGTGATCGCCACGGCGACCCTGTGGACGACCTCGGACTCCCTCGGCGCCATCGAGGACGTGCAGACGCTGATGAACAACCCGAACGATGCCGCCGTGTTGCGCAACCTTTCGAAAGAGGAGGCTCAGCTGGCCGCGGACCGCCGCACGGCGATCTCGGAGGAGGACGCAGCCGACCGAGCGCTGGACACCCGCCTGCAGCCGGTCGACCTCCCCGTCGTCTCGGGGGCCAGCACCGGCTGAAGGTCGCTCAGGGCGCTGGCGCCGGACCGCCCTGCCTCCCGGCGGCCGGCGGCATTCCCCGCCGCCGCTCGGCCCTGGCGAGGGCCAGGAGCTCGGCATCGGGGTCGTCGTCGGTCTTCAGCCACATGACTGCGTTCCAGAAGATCACGGGGACGAAGGCCAGGGCGGCCACGAACCAGACCACGGCCGACGCGATCTGCTGGTCGGCCGCCGCGCTGAGACCGCCCGCAACGTGATGGAAGTTGCGGTAGAAGTCGTGATTGGAGAGTCCGACCACGTAGGCGAGGATCCAGAAGGCCCACATCGCGAAGGCTGACAGCACCGCTCGTCGCAGGTACCCCGAGCGGGGCACCAACGGCGGTGACGCCACCAGCTCGAGCCAGAGGCCGAGCCCGAAGAGGAGGAGGCTGGCGCCCTCGAGCGGCACCATCCAGCCGTGGCGTGCCACCGAGGCGACGGCTCCTGGAGCGCACCAGGCCACGACGACGCAGAGGTCAGCGGCGATGAAGGCCAATGACCAGGGGAGCTGGCGGTGGCGCCGCCGCCGCTCGGCCAGCCGGTCGACGATCCGCGGGGGCTCGTCGGGAGAGCCGTCTCGAGTGAGCCGGAGCAGGCGCCACGGCGCTGCCAGGGCGACCAGGGCGGGGAGGGCGATGGCGAGGAGCGAGAACTGCAGGGCGGCGCCGTACTCCCAATGCGCGGCCGTCCTCGACAGTGGCGGCACGATCGCGATCACGGCGACCGCGGCGGCGGCCAGGAGGCACCAGAGCCGCCACCGTTCGGTCTGCTCAGGGGGCCGCACCAGGGCAGCCCCGCTGGTCATCGCGTCGGTCGGCGCTGGAAGAAGCCCCAGAGGCAAAGGACGCCGAGCGTCCCGAGGGGGATGGCGAACGTCAGTGCCTGGGTGGCGGCCACATCTGCGATCACAAGTTCACCCCTCCCGGGTCAGATGACGTAGAACAATACCCAGAAGAACGTTGCGACCAGGGCGATGAATCCCCAGAAGTACGTGCAGCCGTTCAGGTTGGCCCGGAAGAGACGTGCCACCGGCAGGGCCGAGTTCGGGGCGCCGCCGTCCTGGGCGATGGCACGGCGCAGCCGTATCTCCCGAGCCAGGATGGTCTCGATCCAGTAGACCCCCGCCAGCAGCATGGCGATGTTCATTGCGCCCCAGGCGATGAAGCACGATGCGTAGCCGCTCGATCCCGGGAAGAACGGCAGGACCGTCATCTGCCAGATCTGGAGCCCGATCGCCAGGAGCCCCCCGAGGACGGCCGTCCAGCCGGCGACCTGCCAGTCAAGGGTCTCGTCGTTGCGGAACCGCCGCTCGCCGAACTGGACCAGGAGTGCGCTCGCCACGGTGATGGCGAAGATGGCCGCGCCCGTTGCCGTCGGCGCGGTGATCCCCTTGGGGCGCCACAGGTCGTCGTTGTTGGCCGAGCGCAGGTAGAAGTAGGCGAAGGCCAGCGCGGCAAAGGCGAAGACCCAGATGCCGATCAGGAGCCGTCCCCCGGTCCAGAGGGCACCCTCCTGGGCCCGGAGCTCGAACGCGATCTCCTCCGGTGTCTCCCTGAGTTGGACGAAGCTCTCGAACTGCTGGTTGTCGACCGAGTTGTCTGCCATCACCTAGCCCTCACAGTATTGGTGGTCGCGGATCACCGTCGCCCTCCACCCCGGTCCCGAGCTCGTCATGACCCACGGCCCCCGCGGGGGCCGCTGCAGACATCGCCATTCCCAGATCGGCGACCGGCGCCGCATCGGGCTCCCCGTAGTGGTACGGGTCGTTGAGCACGACGGGAATGTGCTCGAAGTTGAACCACGGGACCGGCGTCGGCGTCTGCCACTCCAGGCCGAGCGAGTTCCAGGGGTTCGGCGGTGCCTCGTGCGGGGTCAGGTAGATCGACCAGACGAAGTTGATGATGAAGAGGAAGAACGACGCGCCGAGGCAGTAGGCGCTGATGCTCGAGATGTCGTTCAACGTCTGCAGGTTCGTGGCGTACTCGAAGACCCGTCGCGGCTGTCCGAGGAGACCCACCAGGAAGAGCGGGAAGAACGTGCAGTTGAAGAAGATGAAGAACGTCCAGAAGTGCCACTTGCTGAGCCTGCGGTTCATCGTCTTCCCGGTGATCTTCGGGAACCAGAAGTAGAAGCCACCGAACAGGGCGAAGATGAGTCCGCCCATGATCGTGTAGTGGAAATGTGCGAGCACGAAGAAGCTGCCGTGGACGGTCACGTTGACCGGGACGTCGGAGAGGAAGACCCCGGTCACCCCTCCGATCAGGAAATTGAACAGCATCCCGAGACAGAAGAGCATCGGGGTGTCGAACCGGATCTTCGCCTTCCAGAGCGTGCCCAGCGTGACGAGGAAGAGGAACCCCGTCGGGATGGAGATGAGCTCGGTCGTCAGCATGAAGAGCGGCCGCATGTCCGGATTGATCCCACTCTGGAAGAGGTGGTGCTGCCATACGAAGAAGGACAGGAGCGCCACCCCCAGCATGCCCGCTGCCGCCACCTTGTAGGCGAAGAGGGGCTTGCGGGTGAAGACCGGCATGATCTCCATGACGATCCCGAAGCCCGGCAGGGCCATGATGTAGACCTCGGGGTGGCCGAAGAACCAGAAGAGGTTCTGCCACAGGAAGTTGCTGCCTCCGTGCTCGTTGACGAAGAACGCGGTCTCGGCGGTGCGGTCGAGGATCCCCATCAGGCCCGCGACCACGAGCGTCGGCGTGGCCAGCGTGAGCAGCGCGGTGGTCGCCAGCACGGCCCAGGCGAAGATGGGCAGCCGGCCCCACGTCATGCCGGGAGCCCGGTAGTTGATGATGGTGCAGGCCAGGTTGAAACCGGCCAGGATCATCCCGATCCCGATGACCGCGAATCCGACGAGATAGGAGTCCATTCCGCCCCCCGCCTGCGTCTGCAGGGGTGCGTAGCCCGTCCATCCGGTCGGGAAGCCACCGAAGAAGAGGGCGCTGACGATGACCAGGTAGCCGGCCATGAAGACCCAGAAGGAGAAGGCCTCGACTCTGGGGTACGCCATCCGCCGTGAGCCGATCATGAGGGGGATCAACCAGTTCCCCAGCGGTCCGACGACGGCCGATGAGGCCATCATCATCATGATCGTGCCGTGCTCACCGACGATGGCGATGTAGGTGCCGGGGCCGAAGACGTGGCTGGTCGGGCTGAGCAGCTCCGTGCGGATGAGCATGGCGAGGAGCCCACCGGTGAAGAGGAAGAGGAGGACGCCGACGGCGTACTGCATGCCGACCACCTTGTGGTCGTCGGTCATCCGGAAGTAGCGCGCCCAGGTGGGCTCGGGGGGGTGCGGCGACAGCTCGTACCCCAGGATCTTTGCGAGCGGGTAGTTGAGCGCTCCGACGCCGGTCATGAACCCGGCCACTCCGAGCGACAGCCCGAGCACGATGGCGACGTCGTTCTGGCCCGTGTCCTGCACCTGGGTGTACCCGCTGGCGATGACGTTGCCCAGCCAGTGGCCGATGAGATAGCCGACCACACCGCCCACGATGGCCCACAGGGCGTTCGGGCGGAGCCAGTCGGATCGTCGCCAGGTCTGAGGGCTGGAGGGTGGGTTTCCGACCTCCTCGCCTTCTTCCCCGGGGAACTCGAAGTCACCCACTTGTGTCGTGTCAATGGCCATGGCTGGTTTCCCTCGTCTTGGCAAGTGAGTGGACCTGCAGGCGCCGCGCGATGTGCCTCACGTCACCCGCCGCCCTTCGGTTGCGGGGCGCCGTACTGCTCGACGCTGGAATACGGGTCGACGGTGTCCGGGTAGTAGCCGCCGTCGGCACCGTTCGCGTCGGGGGTGTAGGTGAGGGCGTAGGGAGGCAGGAGCTTGGTGTTCTGGCGCAACCTGACTTCGGTGGCCTTCGCCCAGGTCTCGAACTGCTGCGGGGTCACCACGGCGCCGTTGTTGTACATCGCCCCGTGCCAGATTCCGCACAGCTCGGCGCAGCGGACGATGAAGGAGCCGAGTTGTTGCGTCGTCGCGTAGGCCACGTTGTTGTAGTCCGGGTTGGCGTCGGCCTTGACCCCGAGCTGGTAGGCCCAGAAGCTGTGGATCACGTCCAGCGACGTGACGTTGAATTGGATCGTGGTGTCGTCCGGGACCACCAACTGGTTGGTCTCGAAACCGCCGAACGTCGGGTAGCGGTAGGTGAACTTCCACTGCTGTCCGATGACCTGAATCGGCAGCACGGTCTTGGACGTCGGGGTCCAGATCGGGCTCGAGCCCTCACCGCCTCCCGCGCCGCCGGGCTGGACCAGTTCGTAGGTCCCGAACCCGGCGAGGAACAGCACGATGACCGTCGTGACGAGGATCCAGCCGACCTGGATGCCGAGGTGACCCCGGGCCGCCTCCCCACCGACCGGTTCGGGACCGCCGCGTGAGGCCCGCCACATGATGAAGGCGTAAATCAAGTAGATCCAGACGGCGAGGAGCACGGGCAGCGCCATGACGAAGAGCACGTTGAAGTCGAACTGCGCGCCCTGCGCCGTGTCGGTCATGGTGCCCGGAGGGATGTGCGGCCCGGCCAGGAAGTAGAACAGCGGGTCCAGGATCGCCGAGAGCACGACCCAGATGGCGATCAGGCGCCACCAGTGGTGAGTCTCGTCCTGATGTCCTGATTGGTCGGGTCCTGTGGCGGGCCCAGCCGCTCCCGCGTCGGTCACGCTGCCACCTGCATGAAGCCGCCCATGTAGCCGAGGGTGGACATCGGTCCCCCGTTGCCGTAGAGGAAGCCCAGTCCACAGGGCACGAAACACTGCCAGCGGTAGCTGCCCGGCCCCGGGCTGGTGAAGGAGAACCTGACCACCTGGTGTGGCGAGCTCAGGGTGCACGGCGCCGCCCCGCAGAGGTTGGCGTTGCCGTTGTTCCCGTACAGCGGGATGTTGATGCCGAGGGACGGCATGGAGAAGGTGTGGGCCACACCGTTGCCGGCGTTCGAGTTGATGACCCGGAAGGGCTTGCCGTTGAGGGTCGCGACGTTCCCGTAGGTGCCGGTGACCTGGCCGAGCTGTTGGTTGCGCAGCGGGCTGCCCGAGTCGTAGTTGATGATGGTGACGTTGATCCGCACGTGCGCGGGCACCTGGAAGACCGTGGTGTGGACCCACTGACCCTGCGGGTTCTTGACGAGGTACGACACCCATGTCGGGTGGCTGCCCGATCCGTAGGTCCCGACCGACTGCAAGGTGACGTTGACGGGTCCGCCGGAGGTGCTCGATGTGTAGTCGACGGTGGGCGGCTGGCCCAGGAGGTTCACGATGAGCACGACGGCCGCCACCGCCGCCACGGCGAAGAGAATGACCGTCACGGTCACTTTCCACGCCAAACTCATACACACCCCCGTCCCCCCGGGATCCCGGGGCTTTCAACGCTGCTTCTCAGGTCGAGACGGGAACTGGGTCCCCCCGGAAGGCGGCCTGAGTCCTCGATGAGAGTGAGATTAGGTTTCGAGTCCGCGGCCGTCAACTATTTCCGTGTCGCGACCGCCTCTCGGGCGCAACGGCGGCTGCCGAGGTGGGCACGGAGCGCCCGAATCCGGCGAGGCCTGCTAGTTCTGCGACGCCTGCTCGGCGGCCGGGGCCCGGAACGCCTCGAGGGTGGGACTCGGGTCCCGGTGGAACAGCCTGTCCACCCCGAGGGAGAAGCCGCCCTCGTTGTCGATGGCGCGCCGGATGGTGACCGCCAGGGCGGGGATGGCCCAGAAATCGCCGCAGATCCACAGGATGGCCGCCCCGATCTGCTGATCGGCGTAGGGCGAGAGGCTGACCCCGGGTACGTGGGCGTAGACCGAGTACCAGCTGGTCGCCGAGAAGAGCGAGAGCGACATCGCCAGCACGAACATGACGACGTTGGTCGAGATGATCGCCCCTACCTGCCAGAGCGGGCTGGCCTTCATGCGGAAGGGATGGGACGGGATGATCTGCAGCCAGAAGAGGACCCCGGTCACGAAGAAGCTGGCGTGCATGAGCCAGATGTGGATCAGCTGGTTCTCCTCGGCGGTGTCGAAGAGGGCCGGGACGTGCCAGAGCACCATCACGAGGTTGAACGAGATGAGGGCGGTCCAGGGGTTGACGATGACGCGCCCGATCGCCCGCAGCGCGTGGGAGAAGCGTCCGAGAAGCACCCACCGCACGAGGCGCCGCCGCAACCCCACCGGCAGGCCGTGCAGGAGCGGCAGCCACGGTGCGCCGGCCACGATGAGGATCGGGGCGAAGAAGGCGATCAGGATGTGCTCGATCATGTGGACGAAGAAGTAGTCGTCGGCCCAGTAGTCGATGGGTGACATGACGGCGATGAGGAGCAGCGCGAGCCCCCCGTAGAAGAAGAGCGAGCGCAGCCGACGGGACCGGGTCCGCTCGGGAAGGGAGCGGCGGCGCAAGTTGGCCAGACCCGTCTCGTGGAGCAGCACGATGAGGGCCACGACGATGGCGAAGGGGTCGAAGCTCCAGTTGTCGACCAGATAGCTCACGGGGCCCGTCCGTCTGTCGCAGGGATGCTGAGGGTCACGGTAGTCCGGCGGGGGTCAGCCCGACGAGCCGTAGGCGATGGGGATCTGGCTCGTCTGCACCCGCACCCACCTCGTGCCGGATGGTGAGAGCGCGTAGACGCCGAGTGACGCGCCGTGGACGGTGAAGGCGTCGATCACCTCGGCATCGAGCGTCACCGGGGTGGCGGGCAGGGCGAGTGCCGAGGTGCCGGAGGGGAGTAGGGGCAGGGGCGACCACACGCGGACGCCCGGCGCGATGTCCAACGCGATCGGGCTCCCCGTCGGGGAGCGCAGCAGCACCGCCAACGCCCCGCCGGCGCTGACCGACGTGGAGATGACGACGAAATGCCCGGAGTTCACTGCCAGTGGCGCCGACGCCGTCCACGGCGCGTTGCCCGTGCGCCACAGGGCCACCAGTGCGCTGTGGCCCGCTCGGGTGGCCGCGACGAGCGCAGTCGTGGTCGACCCGGTGATCTCCAATCTGAGCACGGTGGTCGCGGCGCCCCGGAGGGAGCCGCCGAGCGTGGACCCGATCGGCTGCCACGAGCCGGTGGTCAAGGTGAAGACCTCGACCTGGCCGCCCCGTCGGCACCCCGTGGCGATCAGTGGGGCGCCGGTGGGCAGCATCGCTGCCGCATCGAGAGCCGTGACCCCGCAGCGGGGCGCCACGCGTGCGAGGGCAGCGGGCGACACGAGCGGAGACCACGAGGAGAGGCTCCCGGACACGGAGAGCGCGCGGCCGTTGCCGGTCAGCGCGATCGCTCCACCGGGCGCCCCGGTCCCGTAGGCGAGGGCGTCGGGGAGCGGGGCCAGGCCGGCCGGCAGGAATGCGGGCTTCCAGGAGGTGCCGCCGTCACCGCTCTGGGCGAGCGGGGAGAAGTGGAGGAGGTCACTGGGTAGCACTCCCACCAGTGCGGCCCCGTCCGAGGCGCCCTCGACGAGGCCCCCGTTGTCGGCGACTCCCGGCGGCGTCACCAGCGTCCAGTGGGACGATCCCGGTACGGCGTGGAAGAGCTCCCAAAAGGTGTTGCTCCTCTGGGAGAGGTCGCCCATCGGGAGGATGACCCAGGAGTCGCTCGCGGTCGAGACGGAGCTCACCGCCGACGTGTTCGCAGCCGCGGCCGCGCCGGTGGTCGCCGTCGACAACCACCCGGACACGAGCAACCCCACCGCGAGGGCGGGTGCCAGGACGCGCGGCTTTGACGGTGGGCGTCGGCGATCCCGCGACCTCACGAATCGAGGGTCTGGTCGATCCGGCTCAGGAGCAGGGAGGAGAACGACGACGCGAACGTCTGGGTCGGACCGGGGTCGTCGATGAGGGCGTCCCGCTCGCGGCCGTGCGAATCGATCACGAAGGCCAGGTCGCTGTGGGCGATCATGGCCCCGGCGGCCACGGTGCTCACTTCTATCCCGTAGGAGTCCCAGACGCGTTCGAGCTCGGGCAGCGAGCCGGTCAGGTAGTACCAATTGGGCAGGTTCTCGAGGGACTCCTGGCGGTCGAAGGCGTTCGTGAACGATGCCGACCGGTAGATCGGGTTGGCGACGATCGCCACGAAGTCGACGTCGCTCGCCCGGTCGCCGAGCCGCTGGTCCGTCTGGCGGAACTCCTGGGCGATCAGCGGGCAGTCCGATGTGCACACGGGGTCGAGGAAGGTCAGTGCCACCGTGTGGCCCCGGAGGTTGGCGAGGCTGACCGGGTTGCCGTGTTGGTCGGTGAGCGCGAAGTGCGGAGCCGGGAGGTCCAGCGAATTGGGGCTGCCGTCGAGGGCTTCGGTGAGGATCGGATCGGCGTTCTGATTGACGGCCGCCATGGCCATGGGCGCGGTGCCGACGAGGACGATCGCGAGCGCGCCGACGGCGGCGACGGTGCGCGTCACGTACGAGAGCGAGGCGCGCTCCCACCAGTTGGCCGGTCCGGTCGCGTCGGCACCTTCGGCGATCGGGACTTCGGTCTCCACCGGGAGGCGGACCATGGCCACGTAACCGGCGACGAAGACGAGGGCCATGGGCAACATGGAATTCGGGTCGGTCCCGACGCCACCGAAGAAGCCGAGATCCTCGACGAGCACCCAGTCGGCGAGGCAGAGCGCGACGAGGGCGAGCAGCCCGCCCAGGACGAGCCGCTGTCGCCCCGTCAGGAGGAGCACGCCGATCACGACGAGTGCGACGACGGAGAACAGATTGACCGCCCAGCCGTGTGCGGCGTCGAATGAGCCGAAGGACGCGATCCACGACGAGAGGAAGTGCGGCTGCGACGTCTGCGCCATGGTCCGCACCATGCCGGTCAGCGTCCCGGAGCGCCCGCCCTGCCAGTAGCCCCGGCCGGGCCACGCCTGCAACAGGGCCATGCCGATCAGGAACACGCCGCCGGCGGCGAGGACGATCCGGCCGAGTCGAGGGGTGGCGAAGGCCCGTTCCGGCAGCGCGATCAGGACGCCGGCGACGCAGTAGAAGAGGACGGCGCCCGGCGCTCCGAAGAGCCAGGTCGCCCCCGGGGCGAAGATGCCGCCGAAGGCCTCACCGAAGGACCACACGACGAGCCCCCAGCCGACACTGGCGAGACCGCTCAGGCGCGACCACCTGCCGCGGGGTGCGACGAGGAGCCACAGCCCGAGCCCGACCTGAATCCACACCGTCGCGGAGGCCGCTTGGATCGGATGGTCGGTCCAGATGCTCAGACCGCTGTTGACGAGGTGCTGGACCCATCCCGGTGAGGTGGCGGCCGCCGGCTGGATCACGCCGGACGGGAGGCCCAGGGGCATGGCCGATTGCAGCTGGAGCAGGCCGTCGAGGATCCAGAGGCAGCCGAAGCCGATGCGGAGCACGCGCCGGGCGGTCGGTTCGGGCGTCGAGAAGCGCGGGGACGTCGGGAACGAATTCTGGCCGTGCTGCTTCAGCCTCCGGTACTGGACGGTTCGCACGACGTTGAAGCCGATGGCGCACAGCGCGCCCACCAACAGGATGAAGAGCAACTGGTGGAGGAGCTCGGTGTGGAAGGCCGAGACGATGAGGGAGTTACCGGTCTGGAGCGAGCGGCCCATGCCGGGCATGGGCTATTTCCCCCCCTCGGGCGGCCTGGTGGCCCAGGAATCGTGCACTGCTCGGGGAGACTACCGCCACGCGTCCGACCGGCGATTTCGCCCCGGGCCGTGCTGGGGCGGGCCGGGGCGCTCAGGCTCGTCGACGATCTCGAGCTCCTCTGGGACACCCCGTCATCGGGCCGTCCGATCGATGGACACGAGGACCTTGCCGCACTCCTTCGAGCCGCCGAGCATGGACACGGCGTCGCCGAACCGCTCGAGGGGAAAGCGGTGCGTGATCAGCGCCGAGAGATCGCGCCGGTCGAGTAGGTCGATGGCTTCGGCGAAGCGGGTCGGGTACTCCATCGACCCGCGGATGGTGAATTGCTTCATCAGCACCGTCAGGTAGCTGGTCGGGATCGGCTCGTAATGGAGCGCGACCACGGAGAGCCGCCCCCCGACCGGGCCATGATCGAGGACGTCGGTGATGACGTGGGCGGCTCCGGAGGCTTCGATGAATGCGGCGGTGGCCGTCGTGGGCCCGAGCATGAAGGGCTTCGTGCCGTGAAGGTCCGCCAGCGCCCCCCAGACGTCCGTCGTCGTGGGGTCGATCGCCGCCTGGGCGCCGAGACCGAGGGCGAGCTCCAGACGGGTGGGGCTCAGGTCGACGGCGACGACCCGTTCGTGGCCGCGGTCGACCAGGGTGGCGATGGCGCAGAGTCCGATGGGCCCGCACCCGAAGACGGCGACTCCGTCGCCACGTCGGACCTCGGCCTGGTCGGCGGCACGCATGCCGACGGCGAGCGGCTCGGCGAGGGCAGCCACGTCGAGGGGTAGATCGTCGGGCACGGCGTGGAGCCGGTCGCGGTCGGCTTCGGTGACGAGGAGGAAGGGTGTGAGTCCACCCTCGGGAGCGCCGTTGCCGATCCGCCCCAACTCGTCGTTGCCCGGTTGCACGACGACTCTGTCGCCGACCCGGGTGGTCGCGACGTCCCGCCCGACCCAGTCGACGACACCCGCCATCTCGTGCCCGAGGCACATGGGGGCCCCGCCGGGTCCGGCGAGCCCGCCCATTTCGATGTACGAGAGATCGCTCCCGCAGAGGCCGCAGGCCGCGACCCGGACGACGACGTCTCTGGTTCCGGGCCGTGGCTCTGCGATGTCGTCGACCCGCACGTCACCGGGGCCGTGGACCCGCACCTGGAGCACCGAGACGGTCTCCGTCAGCTCTCGCCGGGGGAGAAGAGGAACGACATCGCGTCGCGCATCCCGGTGTCGACGACTTCGATGCGGACGCCGAGGTCGTCGCGGTGGTACGCGAACGACACCGGCGCCAGGTCCCCGGCACGCCCGCAGACCTGCAGGGGGCACCCGGCGCGGGTCAGCCCTGCGCTGTCCCCGGTCAGGTCGTCGCTCCAGAAACCGATGTGGTGGAGGTTCGAGTGTTCGTTGCAGACCCAGACCGAACCGGGGAGCTCCTCAATGAGCTCCAGGCGCGGCTCGTCGACCGAGTAGCAGATCGTCGTCGGCAGCACGAGGTCCCGACCCGAGCCGTCGCGGTAGTCGGTCGCATCGAGGTGCATGACCGGCCCCCACGTGACGCCGAGGAGGCCGGTCAGCTGCGCCTGAGCCGCCTCGAGGTCGCGCACGACGATGCCGACGTGGTAATGCGGTGACAGCGGCCGAGTGCTCATGGCAGAAGGTACCCTCCGTCGACGGCGAGAGTGTGCCCGGTGATGAAGCCCGCGGCGGAGCTGCTCAGGAACTGCACCGCCCCGACGACCTCGTGGGGCGTGCCGAGGCGGCCCATCGGCGTGTGTGCCAGCTCCACGTCGAGGAGCTCCGTGAACGACGCCATCGGCGCGGTCATCGGGGTGGCGATGACCCCCGGGGCCACCGCGTTGACCCGGATGCCGTCGTGGACCCAGTGCCGTGCGAGGTTGCGGGTGAGCGCGACGAGCCCCGCCTTGGCCGATCCGTAGCCGGGGACGATCGGGATGGAGCGGAACGCCGCCATCGAGGCCATGTTGACGACGCTCGCTCCTCCGTCCATCGTGCTGGCCGCCAGGCGCTCCCGGCAGCCGGTCGTGAGGCGCATTGGGCCGACGAGATTCAAGGTGACGGCGGTGGCGAACGTGTCGGGCTCCCACTCGTCCCGACCCCCGGGAAGGTTGGCGCCGGCGTTGTTCACGAGCACGTCGAGCGAGTCCAGCGTGGCGAGCAGCGCGTCGATCGAGGACGGATCGGTCATCTCGACCCGGTGATAGGAGAACAGGCGCAGGTCTGTCTCATAGTCGCCGGCAGAGCCCCGGGTGCCGGTGACGGTGACTGCCGCACCCGCGTCTGCAAAGGCCGTGGCGATGGCGTGGCCGATCCCGCTGGTGCCCCCCGTGACGAGGACGGCGGCACCGGAGAAGTCGAAGGTGACGTCGTTCGTCACCGGGCCTCCAGCTGGTCGAGAGACCGGTTGAGCCACGCCTGCTCCCAGAAGTTCGCGCTGTCCCCGAGGAGGGCACGCGTGGCCGCCGCGGCGGCTGCGAGGGCGTCAGAATGGTCCGGCTCGGCCGCGAGCACGATGTCGGTGAGGTGCAGAGCGGCAACCGCCTCTCCGGCGTCGAGTCGTGCACGGGCGGCGGCAACCAGCGCGCCCGCACCGGCTGCAGCCACGACGTCGGTCGCGACCGCCGCCGCCGGCACGTCGTAGAGCTCGGTGGTGGACCGGTGGTGGAACCAGCCGCTGTAGTTCTCCCAGATGGCGCGCACGTTCCAGCTCGTCTTGCCGTAACCCTCGCCGACGTCGAAGTGATCGGGCACCGTGACGTCGCGCATCAGCGTGTGCACGTCGGCGCCGTCGTTCATGCCCTCGACAGTGCGGTCGTGTACCCACTGCATCAGGTCGCGCATGGCCCCGACCTCCGCAGCAATCCGGTCGCCACCGACGATCGGATCGAAATGACCGGTGATCAGCCGGTCGGGCGCCAGCGCGAGCACCATGTCGAGAGACGCGACGTAGGTCAGTGCGTCCCGGTAGCGGTCGCCCCGCATGGTCACGAGGTTGGCGACATGCCCGAAGAGCGGACCGAACAAATTGCCGGTGAGCACCGTCCCCGAGTCCGGGAGTGAGATGACGAGCGAGTCGGTGGTCTCGCCGCCGGGCGCGGCCATCAGCACGAGGTCCCGGCCGCCGATGGTGAGCTCGAGCCGGTCCTCGAACGTGATCGTCGGTTCCGGCCGGGCCTGTGCCGTGGCACCCGGGCCGAGCTTTCTGGCGTGCGCCGTGGCGGCGAGGATGGCGTGCATCCACGCGAACGCGGCGTTGCGGACCCGGTAGGTCTCGAGCCGCTCATTGTCCGCCCGCCACGTCTCGAAGTTGCACTGGGCGATCACCTCCGTGTCCTCGTCGCGCACGCTGTCGACCCCGCCGACGTGGTCGTAGTGGCCCTGGGTCAGCACCACGGCCCGGGTCGGGGCGGCATCGACCGCATCGAAGGCCAGCCGGTGCAGCGGGCCTTCGAACCCCATGCCCGTGTTCACAATGATCCGGCCGTCGTCGGTCTGGAGGAGATAGCTGTTGGAGAGTCCGGGCGACACATAGATGCCGTCGCCGAGGTCGACGGCGGGCTCTCCCGTCGCCCCCGCGATGGCATCGGCTCCGGGTCGTTCGCGGTGGATGCCAGGCATCGTCAGTGCACCTCCGCGCCGATCTGGGGAAACGCCTCGTAGTAGAAGGCGAAGCGTTCGTGGAGATCGGCGGGTTCGAGTCCGAAATCGCGCCGCAGGTCGTAGGTCACCCGTCCCTCCTTGTCGCGTGGGTTGCCGGCAAGGTAGGCCATGAGCTCTCCGTTTGCCTGGTCGGTGACCTCCAGGCCCGCCGCACCGAGGATCCTCGTGGCCATGGCCAGGTCGTCGGCGATGAATTCCGAGAACTCGACGTCGACGCGCTGCTCGGGCGCGATGAGGTGCGCGTCCCGGACCGCCGCCCGCAGGAGGCGCTCGACGCGATCCACCCAATAGGCGGCCAGTTCGTCGGCCTCGATCCTGACCCGCCGCGCGCGGTCGCCGTACGCCAGCATCGTCAGTGCTGACTGCAGCACGGCGACCGGATCGCGCAGAGTGAAGGCGATGGTCGCGTCGGGGAAGGTCTGAAGGAGCGGTCCGAGCTGCTCCAGGTGCTGGGGGGTCTTGAGGACCCAACGGTTCGGGCCGCGCAGGTAGCTGAGGACCCGGAGCTCCTTGTGAAGGAACGCATAGTGCACCCGCTGATCGAGGCCGAGGTAGTGGTCGCGCCAGGCCGGTACCCGGGCGTGCCACTCCAGCGTGTAGGAGCACAGGTCGAGGTCCACCAGCTCGCAATCCTCCTCGATGCTCCAGGGAGGCCGGTCGTGCATCAGGGCCACGAGCGGAGCGACCGAGGCCATCATCTCGTGAGCGGCCCGGCACCGCTGGTACCGCGGGTCGACGCCGTCGCGACCAGGACCGTCGCCGATCACCGGGATGGGCTCCCCGACCTCCCACCACGGCATTGAGCGGAAGCGGGAGTCGGCGGCCAGCAGGTTCACCAGGTGCGTCGTGCCCGATCGCGGCAGCCCCACGACGATGATGGGCGGCTCCAGCGCGACGTCCAGCGCTTCGGGATGGCGGCGCACGAAGTCCTCGAATCGCAGGCGGGCCTTGAGCAGCCCGACCAGCCGGTCGCGCACGATGTGGCGGCCGAGGCCGGAGAGTCCTCGGTCGGCCTCGAGGGCGGCAACCTGCGCGGCGAGCCGCTCGAGCAGTGTGTCGTCCCCGAAGTCGCGCAGTCCGGTGGCATTCCGTGCGGCGGTGACGATCCCGTCGACGTCGAGGTCCACCTTCATCCCGAGGGCGAACTCGTAGAAGGCCTGCTCGTCAGCGTTGCGCACGGGCTCGCGCAGGTCTGCGATCCGCACTTCTCTCATGATCGACCCCGCGCCGCTCGGACCTGCGAGTTGAGTGCGCCCCTCGGGATTTGAACCCGAAACCTGCGGATTAAGAGTCCGTTGCTCTGCCGTTGAGCTAGAGGCGCACCGCAGAGTGTAGGCGAGTCACTCTCAGCGTCCTGAAGATGGAGGCAACGGCGCAACGATCCCCCGAATTGGATCCCCCGAAATCGCCGGCCCGGGCTGACCCGGACCGGCGACCCCCCCCGGGGAACACCCGTCGACGAACTTCCCAGAAAACGGTGCGCCGTGAAGGTAGCACAGGGGGCTCTGAGGGCTCAGGGGGCTCGGAGCCTGACACGTGCGTCAGGTACACTCGCCCCCGGTCTGCGCCCGGAGCGCAGTCTGCAGCCGGGGTCCGACAACACACGGCGGCGCCGGAAGGAGGGTGGTGGAGCTCGAGTTCACGGGCGAGCAGGACGAGCTGCGAGCCTCCGTCCGGTCGTTCCTCGACAAGGAGTGCCCCCTCGAACTGGTGCGCTCCGTCGTCGAGACGGGCGAGGCGCCCCGGAAGCTGTGGGCCTCCATGGTCGCGCTCGACTGGCCGGCGCTGGCCCTGCCCGAGGAGAACGATGGCCTGGGTCTCTCGTTCGTGGAGACCGCCGTGGTGGCCGAGGAGCTCGGCCGGGTCATCGCCCCGGGCCCCCTGCTGCCCACCGTGTCCCAGTTCGCGCCGATGGTGCGCGAGGTCGGCACCCCCGAGCAGCGACAGAGGTTCCTCTCGCTGGTGGCGTCCGGAGCCATCACCGGGACGGTGGCGGTCGCCGACCATCCCCGCGGCTGGACGTTCGACTCGGTCACCATGACCGCGGAGCACGCCGAGGGAGGCTGGGTCCTCACCGGGACCAAGCTGGGGATCCTCGGCGACCCCTCGACGGACGAGGTGGTGATCGTCGCCCGCGCCCGCGCCCGCGCCCGCGCCGGTGTGGGAGCGTTCGTCGTGCCCGCCGGCGAGGCCGGACTGGTCACCCTCCGCTCGCTCGACGCGAGCCGGCCCCTCTGCACCGCCACGCTCGACCGCGTCCTCGTCGCCGACGACAGGGCGCTGGGCGAGCCCGGCAGCGCGGCGTCCACGCTGGGGGTCACCCGCGCCCTCCAGGAGGCGACCGTCGCGATCGCGCTCGAGACCGTCGGCACCTGCGACGCCCTCTTCCAAATGGTCCTGTCCTATGTCAAGGATCGCAAGCAGTTCGGGGTGGCCATCGGGTCCTTTCAGGCGGTGAAGCACAAGATGACCAACATGTACCTCGCCATTGAGCGCGCCCGTTCGCTGTGTTACTACGCGGTGGCCGCGATGGACGAGGACACGCCCGCCCGCGCGACCGCGGTGTCCATGGCCAAGGCCGCCAGCGACGATTGCCAGCGCTTGGTGTGCCGCGACTCCATCCAGTCCTTCGGCGGCATCGGCTACACCTGGGAGCACGACGCCCATCTCTTCGTCAAGCGGGCCGAGACCAACGGGGCTCTCTTCGGGGGTTCCGCCGAGCACTCGGTGGCCGTGGCCGCGGCACTCGGAGTGGCCTCTTTGTAAGGGGGCAGACTGGCGGGATGCGCCCGGGGGAGTTCCTGATCGCCACCCTTGACCTCTCCCCGCATCCGGAGGGTGGCTGGTACCGACGCACCTGGGTCGCCGCGGCGGAGGACGGCGAGCGGCCCCGGGGTAGTGCCATCTACTACCTGCTCCTCGAGGGGGAGGTGTCGGCGCCCCATCGCATCGACGCAACCGAGCTGTGGCACTTCTACGCCGGCGATCCGCTCGAGCTCACACTCGAGCCGCCCGACGCGTCGCCACGCGTGCAGGTCCTGGGTCCCGACGTCGCGGCGGGGCATGTGCCCCAGGCCGTCGTCGAGCCGGGTGTCTGGCAGTCGGCCCGGTCACTGGGCCGGTTCACGCTCGTCGGGGCGACGGTCTCACCGGCGTTCCGCTTCGAAGGATTCGAGCTCCGTCAGGGCCCCGCCGACCCGGACTGAGCGACGAGGGAAGCCATTCAGCCCGTCGCACGCGGGTAGGTAATGATCACGGAGAGATCGTGCCGGCCCGACAGGCCCGAAAGGAGATCGCAGTGAGCGAGACCGCAGAAGAAGGGCTTTCGGCCCTGCTGCACGAGACGAGGACCTTCCCACCTCCCGAGTCCTTCGCCAAGGAGGCCAACGCACAGCCGGGGATCTACGCGGAGGCCGACGCCGACCCTCTCGCGTTCTGGGCCTCGCAGGCGAAGCGGCTCACGTGGGACACGCCGTGGACGGACGTGCTCGAGTGGGAGTTGCCGTTCGCCAGGTGGTTCGTCGGGGGCACGCTCAACGTGGCGGTGAACTGCGTCGACCGCCACGTCGATGCCGGCCTGGGTGACCGGGTCGCCTTCTACTGGGAGGGCGAGCCGGGCGACACCCGCACCATTACCTACGCCGACCTCAGGGCGCTCGTGTGCCAGGCCGCCAACGGGCTGAGCGAGCTGGGCGTGCGGGCGGGGGACAAGGTGGCGATCTACATGCCGATGATCCCCGAGACCGTGGTGGCCATGCTGGCCTGCGCCCGTCTGGGCGCACCCCACACCGTGGTCTTCGGCGGCTTCTCGTCGGACGCCCTCCGGGGTCGCATCCTCGACTGTGACGCCCACTTCGTCATCACCGCCGACGGCGGATACCGCCGCGGCGCGCCGAGCGCTCTCAAGCCTGCGGTCGACGAAGCGGTGCGCGAGTGCCCCGACGTCGAGCGCGTGCTGGTCGTGCGCCGCACCGGGCAGGACGTGGCGTGGGACGAGCCACGCGACGTGTGGTGGGACGACCTGGTGCCGCGCCAGGCCGAGACCCACGCGGCCGAGGCCTTCGACGCCGAACATCCGCTCTACATCATGTACACCAGCGGGACGACGGCCACGCCCAAGGGCATCCTCCACACCTCTGCGGGCTACCTGACCCACGTCTCGGCCACGCATCGCCTTGTCTTCGACATCAAGCCGGAGACGGACGTCTTCTGGACGGCCGCCGACATCGGGTGGGTGACCGGGCACAGCTACATCGTCTACGGGCCGCTGGCCAACGCGACGACGTCGGTCATGTACGAGGGCACGCCCGACACACCCACCCGTGACCGCTGGTGGCAGATCGTCGAGAAGTACAAGGTCAATATCCTCTACACGGCGCCGACCACGATCCGGACCTTCATGAAGTGGGGGGAGGATCTCCCGGCCGCCCACGACCTGACGAGCCTCCGCCTGCTCGGCTCGGTGGGCGAGCCCATCAACCCCGAAGCCTGGATCTGGTACCGCACCCACATCGGGGGCGACCGCTGCCCCATCGTCGACACCTGGTGGCAGACCGAGACCGGCGGCATCCTGATCACCCCGCTGCCGGGGATCACCGCCACCAAGCCCGGTGCGGCCATGACGCCGTTCCCGGGCGTCTCGGCCGACGTGATCGACAACGACGGCAACTCCGTGGGCAACGGCGAGGGCGGCTACCTCGTCCTGACCAGGCCCTGGCCGGGCATGACCAGGGGCATCTACGGCGACGACGAGCGCTTCGCCGAGACGTACTGGACGCGCTTCCCCGGGTACTACTTCGCCGGCGACGGTGCCAAGCGCGACGAGGACGGCGACCTGTGGCTGCTCGGCCGGGTCGACGACGTCATGAACATCTCGGGGCACCGGATCTCGACCACCGAGGTCGAGCACGCCCTGGTGGGCCACCCCGCCGTGGCCGAGGCGGCCGTGGTGGGCGCCAGCGATGCCACCACCGGCCAGGCCATCGTGGCCTTCGTCACGGTGAAGGGGACCGAGGTGGCGGAGGGGGCGAAGGGCGAGGCGCTGGTCCAGGAATTGCGGGACCACGTGGCGCGCGAGATCGGGCCGATCGCCAAGCCGCGCCAGATCATGCTGACCCCCGAGCTGCCCAAGACGCGCAGCGGCAAGATCATGCGCCGACTCCTGCGCGACGTCGCCGACGACCGGCCGCTCGGCGACGTCACGACGCTGCTCGACCCGACGGTCGTCAACTCCATCAAGGACCACATGGCCGAGGGGGGCGACGACAAGGAGTAGGGCGCGCTAGGCGGGCGGGTGCACCTCGAGCACGGTGGCCGACCCCATGCCGCCTCCGGCGCACAGCGTCCCCACACCGATGCCGCCGCCGCGCCGGCGCAGCTCGTGTACCAGCGTCACGAGGATCCGGGCGCCCGAGACGGCGATGGGGTGCCCGAGCCCGACCGCCCCGCCGTTCACGTTGACGATGTCGTGGGGGAACCCCAGCTTGCGCGAGCACGCCACGGCCATCGACGCGAAGGCCTCGTTGATCTCGACCAGTTCCACGTCCGACTCGCTCAGCCCCGCCAGGTTGAGCGCCCGCGGGACGCACACCGTCGGGGCCAACCCGGTGCGGGCCGGCTCTATCCCGCACGAGTTCCACGACCGCACCGTCGCCAGCGGCTCGAGCCCGTGTGCATCGGCATAGCCGCGGGCGACCACCACCAGGGCGGCCCCGCCGTCGCCGACGCCCGACGAGTTCCCCGCCGTGATCGTCCCGTCCGGCCCGGTCAGCGACGGGAGCGCCGCCAGCCTTTCCGGTGTGGTGTCGCGGCGCGGGTGCTCGTCCACGCTCACCGTGACGGTCTCGCCGCGGCCGGCCGGCACGACCACGGGCAGCATCTCGGTGGCGAAACGCCCTTCGTCCATGGCGGCCACCGCCCGCATGTTCGAGTGGTACGACCAGTGGTCCGACTCCTCGCGGGTGATCCCGCACTCCCGGGCGGTGTTCTCACCGACGGTGACGAGCATGTTCATGTTGGGCGCGTCGGGCGTGTCGGGGTGGCTGGGCGCGAGGAACCGCTCCACGCCCCCGAAGGGGAAGGGCGACCTGGCGAACATGACCGGGGAGCGGGTCGCGGACTCGATGCCGCCGGCGATGACGACCTGGGCCATGCCCGAGCGGATGGTGGCCGCCGCCTCCTGCACCGCCATCATGCCGGTGGCGCACTGGCGCTGGACCGTCCCTCCCGGCGTGTCCGGGGGCAGGCCGAGCGCGTTGGCCACGTAACGGGCGGTACAGCCGCCGCCCTGGAGCACCTCGCCGAGAATGACGTCGTCGATGTCGCCGGGCTCGATCTGGGCTGCGGCGATCGCTCCGGCCACCGTCTGGGCGCCGATGTCCTGCAGGCTCAGCCCGGCCAGGCTGCGTCCGGAGCGGCCGATGGGCGTGCGCAGGGCGGCGACGATGACGGCATCGGTGGCGTCGGTCATGGTGTGCTCCTCAAGGCCCGCACGAGTCGGGAGGTCGAAAACGGACCGTGCTCATCTCCGGGATTGACCCCCGGAGGCGTATCGGCCATGCTGCAACGAACCTGACACCGGCGTCAACTTTCTCGCACCGACCAGCCAAATTGGGGGGACACGGATCCGTGTTGATGGACGAGCACCTGGCCCTCATGGCCGAGCAATTCGGCGACCGCACGGCCTTCGAGGTGGTCGACGTCGGGTCCATGACCTTCGCCGAATGGGACGGCGCGGCCAACGCCATGGCGCGCCGCCTGCTCGACGCCGGGCTGCAGCCCGGCGGCCGGGTGGGCATCCACCTCCATCCCGAGCTCGCCCTGCGCTGGCTCGTGTCGTACTCGGCGGCGCACCGGGCCGGGGGAGTGGCAGTGCCGATGAACCCCCGCCTGGCCACGGCCGAGGTGGCGCACGTGCTGGCCCACTCCGGCGCCACCGTGGTGGTCGCCGACGGCGAATTGGTGCGGAGCGATGACGAGGCCGCCGCCGCGGGCCGACTCGTCGCGCTCGTCGACGCCGGGACACAGGACGGCTCCACGGCCGCCGTGGGCGCCACGGCGCCGCTGCTCGGCTGGGCCGAGGCCACCGCCGGCGAACGTGCGCCGTTCCAGGCCCCGCGTCAGTCCGACGACCTGGCCGACATCCTGTACACGTCGGGCACGACCGGCCGGCCCAAGGGGGTGGCGGTACGCCACTCCAACGGCTCCATGATCGGTGCGGTCGAGCCCAACTGGACCGGCGACGGTTGGCTGCACGCCAGCCCGTTGTTCACCTTCGCCGGCATCGCGCTCGTCTACACGCCCATGAAGCTCGGGCTGCGGGTGATCTACCAGCCGCGCTTCGACGCCGAGCGCTGGCTCCGCGTCGTCGAGGAGGAGCATCCGAGGGCCGTGTTCCTGGTGCCCGCCATGGCACACCTCCTCATCGACCACCCACGCTTCGACGAAGCCGACCTGTCCTCGGTGCAGATGTGCTCGGTCGGGAGCGCCCCGCTCGCCCCGTACGTCCTCGAGCGGCTGCAGGACAAGATGCCCGACGCCCTGGTGTCGAACAACTACGGCATGACCGAGGCCGGCTCGGCGTACTGCATCATGCCCAAGGGCGAGGCGGTCAAGCGGCCCGGCTCGGTCGGCCAGATCGCCCCGCCGGCCGTCGTGCAGATCGTCGACTCCGACGGCCGGCCCCTGGCGCCCGATGAGGTCGGGGAGGTCCGCCTCCAGATGCCCGGCCGCCAGCGCGAGTACTACGAGGACCCCGAGGCGACGGCGGAGATCTGGCGGGACGGCTGGCTGGTCACCGGAGATCTCGGCAAGCTCGATGCCGACGGCTACCTCTACATCGTCGGTCGGTCCAAGGACGTGATCATCCGCGGCGGCAACAACGTGCACGCCACTGACGTCGAGCACGTCCTGGTCCAGCACGACGCCGTCAAGGAAGTGGCGGTCGTCGGCGCGCCGCACCCCGTGCTCGGAGAGGACGTCGTCGCCTTCGTCGTGCTCCAGCCCGGCGCCGTGGCCGATGCCGAGATGCTGCGCGCCTTCGGGCTCGAGCAGCTGGCGGACTACAAGGTGCCCCGGCAGTTCATCTTCGTCGACGAGCTTCCCCGCAACCCGACCGGCAAGGTGATCAAGCCCGAGCTGCGGGCTCGGCTCGCCGATACGCCGGCCTGACCGGGCCGCCGGAGACCCGCACATGGACGCGCTGCACGGCCTCACGCTCGGCGACGTGGTGCGCGAGCACCGCCGCAGCCGCCCACTGCGGACCGCCCTCGTGTGCGGTGAGTACCGCGGCACCTACCCCGAGCTCGATGCCCGGACGAATCGGCTGGCCAACGCCCTCCTCGCCGCCGGCGCCGGTGAGGGCGACACCGTCCTGTGGCTCGGGCAGAACTGCCACCGCCTGATCGAGACCCTGGTGGCGTGCGCGAAGGCGGGCACGGTGCTCGTGCCCGCCAACTGGCGGCAGAGCGCGGACGAGCTCGTCACCGTGCTCGACGACGTCGCGCCGGCGGTGGTGATCTGGCAGTTCGAGGAGATCGGCCCGACGGTGCAGGAGGCTCGCGGTCGCTGGCGGGGCACGGCCCGATGGCTCCGCCACGATGCCGACACCGGCGGAGCTCGCCAGGAGACGTACGAGGCGTTTCTCTCCTCGGGCGGCCCGCAGGACCCCGGGAGCGCCGTCGACCCGGGCGCTGCCGTCATCGCGCTCTACACGGCTGCCTTCGGGGGGCGGCCCAACGGCGCGCTGCTCTCGCACGACGCGGTCCTGTCCCAGGCGCTGATGATCGCGCTGGTGCAGCGCATCACCGAAGACACCGTCTACTTGAACTCCGGGCCCATGTTCCACATGGCGACGCTCATGACGACCTTTGCTGCGCTCGCGATGGGCGGCACCAACGTGATGACGCGCCGGGTCGACGCAGAGGAGCTGTGCCGGCTCATCGAAGCCGAGCACTGCAATTACGGGTTCTTCATGGGGCCGACGTCCGCCCAGATCCTCGAGCTGAACCGGGACGGCCGCTACGACCTCTCCTCCCTGCGCACGTTCGGCGGCAATGCGGCGTGGAACGCCATGGTCCAGGTGGACGACAGCCCGTGGGGCACCCACCCGGCCGGCTACGGCCAGACCGAGGCCACCGGCATGCTCACCTTCAACGCTCTGGGCATGGGCGCGACGGGCACGAGCGGCCGTCCGTCGCCCTGGGTCCAGGTGCGCATCGTCGACCCGGAGGGCAACGACGTGCCTGACGGCGAGACCGGCGAGATCGTGGCCCGCGGCCGGGTGCTCACCAGTGGCTACCACGCTCGGCCCGAGCTGAACGCCGAGCGCACCCGCGGGGGCTGGTGGCACACCAGCGACCTCGGCCGTCGCGAAGCCGACGGCTCCATCACCTTCGTGGCGCCCCTGACCCGGATCGTCAAGTCCGCCGCCGAGAACATCTACCCGTCCGAGGTCGAGGGCTGCCTCACCCGGCACCCCGGCGTCAGGGAGGCCGCCATCATCGGCGTGCCCGACCCCAAGTGGACCCAGCGCGTGGTGGCCGTCGTGGTGCGCGCCGAAGGCCCCGAGGGACAGGCGGTGACGCAGGAGGAGCTCATCGCGCACTGCCGCTCGCTCATCGCCTCCTACAAGAAGCCGTCCCGGGTCGAATTCGTCGACGAGCTGCCGCGCCAGGGGTGGGCCGTCGACTACGACTCGCTCGACGAGCGCTTCGGGGGCGGGGGCTATCCCGGCCTGGGGTCCTCCATCTGATCGGCCCGGCCCGTCCGGCGATCAGAATCCGGCTGCACGCACCTCGGAGCTCAGTGCAGCCATCTTCTGGCAGCAGGGTCGGTGAGCGGTGCTCGAGGCGCACGCGTCCGTGACCCGTCGCTCGACGCCGCTCGCCATTCGTCCCGAGTGTGACGCGTGTATGAACTCTTTCGTTGGACGCCTACGCGCGTCGCCGGACGTGGTGGCGTCTCGTATACTGGCCTCATCATGACGCGGCACTGTGCGCTGAATGCCCGGCCTCTCCCGGGCGAAGAGGGCGGGAACTCCCTCGGGCAGTCGCGCGTCGCCATGTCCGAGGTACAGATCTGTGGGATCCCCAAGCTGAGCAGCCTGGAGGTGGCCCTGACGCCGTAGAAGGACTTTCACAGAGTCCAGACGTCGAGGAGCCGCTTCCCACAGGGGGGCGGCTCCTTTGCGTACCGGGCGATCGGCACCGGTGGGGGGAAACGACCGAATGGAATCGAAATGCACGAAATCTCCAGTTGGAAAGCGAGTACCACGATGACGACGCTGTGCCGACGCTGCGGCTTCCACCCGGCTTCTCCTCGGATCGCGGGGTACTGCTCCTGGGACTGCCACGACGCGGACGACGCGGACGACGAGGAGGACGGCGACGACGAGGACGAGCAGGCGGCCTGACCTTCGGCCGCCCTCGATGTCACGGCCGGCGCCGCATTGTTGAGCGTCCGGCGACGCGGAGAACCGTCGCGTGGCTGGGATCTGGCTGAGGAATCAGCCGACTTCGTCGGGGAAGCGCAGCCGCGCGAGCTGCGTCGACTGCGCCACCACGTGCCCCCGGCTGTCCCACAGGATGCAGGTCTCGTCGACCATGCCGCCGGCCACCAGGCCCGCTGTCATGCGGATCCCCAGCCAGCCTGGTGCCGGACGGGCGCGGACGTAGGCGGACATCTGCAGCGTGGGGACCCAGCCGGTCGAGCCAATCCGGAAGGTGGCGGGCGGTATGGCGTCGACCGCGAAGAGGAGCGAGAGCGGATCGGGCTCCCGCCCGTCGGCGAACCTGGTCCAGCCGCGCAGTTCGGCCCGGGCGTCCGCGGGAGGGTGCGGGTCGGCGAGGGGCAGGGTGGCCGGGTCCAGCCGCAGATCCAGCACCTCCATGATCCCGACGTGCACCCCGCCCGGCATCTTTGGGGGGAGGCGGACGCAATGCTCGGGATCCGGGACCCGGAGCGGCTCCATGGCGTCGTAGCGGACGGGCGCCACGTCGGGGAGCGCCCCGAGCACGAACACCGCGTCCACCAGGTCGGTGCCGCCCGCGACGAGCACGGTGCGCACGTGCGCCGCTGAGCGGCCCCGGCGCATGACCGTCGTGTGGATGTTGGCGGGCCCGAGCCCGGGCGGCCGCAGGTAGGTGATGGAGGAGGACACGATCTCCCAGTCGGGCTCGCCGTCCCCGCGTCCGGCGACCAGCGCGGCCCGGCCCAGGAGCGCCAGCAGGTAGCCACCGTTCGGCTTGTCGCCCACCGTCCACAGCTCGTGGATCTCGGTCCCGAACAGGTCGGGTCCAGCCGTGGGCCGCACCTCGGTCGCCGCGTCGAAGGAGAGGTCCGAGGGCTCCCGCATGCACCGGACCCTACCGGCGGCGAAGATGGCGCATGACGTTCGACATGGAGGCCACCTTCGGCGACGACTACCTCTACTTCTACGAGGAGTCCATCGACGACGAGCACTCGGATGCCGACACCGCCGAGATCCTCGGGTTGCTCGACCTGCCCCCGGGGTCGCGCATCCTCGATGCGCCGTGTGGCCACGGCCGGATTGCGCGCCGGCTGGGCGCCGCCGGCATGCAGGTGACGGGAGTCGACCTCACGCCCGCCTATCTCGAGCAGGCCCGCGCCGACCCGAGCCTGCCCGACGTCGCGGTGACGTACCTGCAGGGCGACGTGCGCAGCCTCCCGGTGGACGGTCCCTTCGACGCGGTGGTGTGCTGGCTGAACTCGTTCGGCTACTACGACGACGACGACTGCCACGAGGTCCTGCGTGAGTTCCACCGCGTCCTGCGGCCGGGCGGAAAGGTGGCCATCGACACGATGCACCACGACGGCGGCGTCCGGCACTTCACCCCTGCGCCCGACGCCGTCGTCGTGCAACGCGGCGACCACACCATGGTCGAGGTCTCCACCTTCGACCCCGTGCGGGGCAGGATGGTCATCGAGCGCACGGTCCACCGTGACGGGGTGGCGCGTCACGCCTCCTACTTCGTCCGGCTTCCGACCCCTCCGGAGTGGGTCGTGTGGCTCGAGGGCGCCGGTTTCCGGGACGTGATGTTCCGGGCGGGTGGCGGTGGCCCGCTCGAGCTCGACAGCTGGGAAATGGTGGTGGTGGCGACCGCCTGAGCGAACCCCTCGACACGACCGCTCTGCATCGCAGGGTAGGGCACCAGGGCAATCGGCCCCGCTCGACACCGGGGCGGGCCTGGTTGCCCGGTGAACGAGGCATCGTCCTGGTGGGTGCCCGGAAGGGCCACCCGGTAGGTCGACGATGGGGTGACGGACGCCCCGGGGGGCGAGATGTGTGCCCGGTGCAGGTCCTCCGGGGCACGACGTTGGCGGACCAGGTCTCCGTCCTACGTAGGATCGGGTCATGAGCGGAGGCATCACGGCGTGGGGCACGTACCTGCCCTACTGGCGGTTACGACGATCGGCCATCGCCGGGACCCTGGGGACCGGGGGTGGCAGGGGCACCCGGGCCGTCGCCTCGTACGACGAGGACACGACCACGCTGGGGGTGGAGGCTGGGCGACGCGCCCTGGCCGCCGGCCCCGGACCGGGCGCGGTCCAGGACCTGTTCTTGTCGACCCCCGACCCGGGCTACCTCGACAAGACCAACGCGACCACGGTGCATGCCGCGCTCGGGCTCGGACGCGCCAGCGGGGCCTACGACTTCGCGGGTTCTCCGCGCTCGGCGGTCGCCACGTTGCTGCAGGCGCTCACCGGCGCCGGTGGTCGGACGACCCTGGCCGTCCTCTCCGACCTGCGAACCGGGCTGGCCGGCTCAGCCGAGGAGCGCGACAGCGGTGACGGGGCCGCGGCGTTCGTCTGCGCGCCCGAGGGTGCGGTCGCCGAGCTGGTGGGTCGCGGGGCCGCCAGCGACGAGTTCCTGGACCGTTGGCGCGTGCCGGGTGAGTCGGACTCGCACGTGTGGGAGGAGCGTTTCGGCGAGGAGCTCTACGTGCCGCTGGCCCGGGAGGCCTTTGCGGCGTCGCTGAAGGATGCCGGGCTCGTCGAGGGCGACATCGACCACGCCGTCGTCACCGGCCTGCACGTGCGAGCGGTGAAGGCCACCGCATCCGGTCTCGGCGTGCGCGAGGGGGTCTTGGCCCCGGACCTGACCGGCGCGGTCGGCAACCTCGGCGCGGCGCAAGCCGGCGTCGCGCTGTGCGACGTGCTCGAGCGCGCCGAGCCGGGGCAGGTGATCGTCGTGCTGTCGCTGGCCGATGGCGCCGACAGTTTCATCCTGCGCACCACCGACGCGCTGCCTGGCGTGCAGCGGGACCGGGCCGAGGCGGGCGTGCCGACCGTCGCCGAGCAGGTGGCAGCAGGGCGAGATGACCTTGCGTACCCGACGTTCCTGACCTGGCGGGGGCAGCTGCACCGCGAACCACCGCGCCGCCCCGACCCCGAGCGACCCGGCGCCCCGACGGTGCACCGCTCCGAGGAGTGGAAGTACGGCTTCACCGCCAGCCGCTGCCTCGTGTGCGGGTTCCGCCACATGCCGCCCACCCGGGCCTGTCTCTCCTGCCACGCCATCGACCAGATGCAGCCCGAGCGGCTGGCGGACGTCCCGGGCACCGTGGCCACCTTCACCATCGACCACCTGGCGTACTCCATGTCGCCCCCGGTCGTGGGCGTCATCGTGGACTTCGACGGCGGCGGTCGCTACCGCTGCGAGATGACCGACGTGCGCGCCACCGAGCTGTCCATCGGGGACCGGGTGGCCATGACGTTCCGCCGCGTGTGGACGGCACAGGGCGTGCACAATTACTTCTGGAAGGCCCGTCCCGCCGGGGATCAGGTCGCGCCGTCCGGGGCAGACCCGGACGGGGAGCGAGGAGAGTAGGAGCGATGGCGAGCAGCGGCATCAAGGACCAGGTGGCCATCGTCGGCATGGGCTGCACCCGCTTCGGCGAGCGGTGGGACATGGGCGTCGACGACCTCCTGACCGACGCGGCGACCGAGGCGGCGACGTCGGCCGGGATGTCGATCCACGACATCGACGCCTTCTGGCTCGGCACCATGACCTCGGGTGTGTGCGGCGTGACGCTGTCACGGCCGCTCAAGCTCGACTACAAGCCCGTGACCCGGGTGGAGAACTACTGCGCCACGGGATCGGAAGCCTTCCGCAACGCGTGCTACGCCGTGGCGTCGGGCGCCTACGACACCGCTATGGCCATCGGGGTGGAGAAGCTCAAGGACACCGGCTTCTCGGGCCTGACGGGGATCCGCCCGGTGGGCGACGGCACGGACCCCGGGCTCTCGTCACCGGCCGCCTTCTCCTTCCTGTCCCCTTCCTATGCCCACAAGTACGGCGTCGACCGGGAACAGCTGAAGGAGGTCATGGGCCGCATCGCGTTCAAGAACCACCAGAACGGGGCGCGCAACCCGCGGGCGCAGTTCCAGAAGGAAGTCTCCATGGAGACCATCGCCAAGGCGCCGCTGGTGGCTGGCGACCTCGGGGTGTTCGACTGCAGCGGGGTGAGCGACGGCTCGGCGGCGGCCATCATCTGCCGGGCCGCCGACGCCCACCGCTATTGCGAGAACCCGTTGTACGTGAAGGCGCTGTCCTTTGTCGCCGGGCCGGCGGCGGGGCCCATCGACCCCGGCTACGACTACACCACCTTCGAGGAGGTCGTGCGCTCGGCGGCCGACGCCTATGCGCAGGCGGGGATCACCGAGCCCAGGGTGCAGCTCGCGATGGCGGAGGTGCACGACTGCTTCACGCCCACCGAGCTCGTGCTCATGGAGGACCTGGGCTTCGCCGAGCGGGGGACCGCATGGAAGGAGGTGCTCGAGGGCACCTTCGACCGTGACGGGGACCTGCCGGTCAATCCCGACGGCGGCCTGAAGTCGTTCGGGCACCCGATCGGCGCCTCGGGCCTGCGCATGCTCTTCGAGTGCTGGCTCCAGCTCCGCGGCGAGGCACCGCCCGACCGCCAGATCAACACGGTGGGACCCGGCCGGACCCTCGGGCTCACGCACAACCTGGGTGGTGCGCCGGGTGAGGGCGTGAGCTTCGTCGGCATCGTCGGGACCGAGCTCGGGTGATGAGCGCGTCGGAGGTCCCGGGGGTCGATCTGCTGGCCGAGAGCGACGACCAGTCGGCGCTGCGCCAGCTCGCACGCGACGTGGCGACCCGCGAGGTCGCGCCGAGGGCGCACCAGGCCGACGAGGAGGGCGCAGTGCCTGCCGAGGTGCGCAAAGCGCTCGCCGCGGCCGACCTCCTGCGCATCACCGTGGGGGAGCGCTGGGGCGGCATGGGCCTGGGTGACGTCGAGGCCTCCATCGTGCTGGAGGAGATCGCGCGGGCCGACGTGTCGTCGGCCATCTGCTGCCAGCTCACGTTCAACGGACCGCCGCGGGGGATCGAGCATCTGGGCCCGGAGGCGATGAAGGAGCGCTGGCTGCCCGCCGCGGCCGACGGCGAGGCGATCATCAGCATCGGGATCACCGAGCCCGATGCCGGCTCCGCCGTGCAGGACATGCGGGCCGCGCTGACCGAGGACGGTCCGGGGCGCTGGCGGCTCAACGCGTACAAGAACTACTCGACGCTGGGGGACGTGGCCCAGGGCGTGCTGGTGTGGTGCCGCTGGCCCGGCGGCGAAGGAGCCAAGGGCATCGGTGCGGTGATCGTGCCCACCGACCGCGAGGGCGTGTCGGTCACCGGCCGGCACAAGGGCATGGGGATCCACGCCGCCACCGAGGCCGAGCTGGCCTTCGACGGCGTGGAGATCACGACTGACGACGTGCTGATCGCGGGCGACCCGGGCAGCACCCAGGCGTTCAAGGTGCTGCTGTCGCACCTGAACCACGAGCGTTGCGGCAACGCGTCCATGTGCGTCGGCGCGGCCCAGGGCGCGCTCGAGCACGCGGTGCGGTACATGAACGAGCGTGTCATCGGCGGCCGGCCGCTGACCGAGCTGCAGGGTCTGCAGTGGAAGCTGGCGGACATGGCGGTGCAGCTCGAGGGGGCCCGGCTGATGCTGGCCCGTGCCGTGCGACTCGCCGGTCCCGGTGGGACGCCGCCGCCGCTCGAGACGGCGCTGGCCAAGACGGCGGCGAACCTGGCCGCCAAGTTCGTGTGCGACGAGGCGATGCAGATCCACGGCGGCTACGGCTACTCGCGTGAGTACCCCCTGGAGCGGGCCTACCGCGACATCCGCGGCCTGTGCTTCGGCGCCGGGACCGTGGAGGCGCAGCGGAACTTCATCGGCCTGCGCGTCTCGGCCGGCGCCCGGACGGGCTCGCCGGGGTGGCGGGACCCGCTGGCGTAGGCGCTTCCGCCCGCCCGCCCGCCCCCGACGGGGCCGTTCGCCTACTATGACGGCGGCGTCAGGCCGGGCACGGGGGAAGTGGGATGGGGAAATTCGGGTCGTGGGGTTCACAGCTGGCAGCCGTGCTGCTCTTCGGCGCTCTGGTGGTCGCCCTGGTCTCCGCACCGTCGGCATCCGCCTCGCCCTCCGCGACCACACCGGGGAGCAGCGTCCCGACCGTGCACGGTGGCGTGAAGGGGGGGTCCGGATACCTCGTCTACTGGGACCAGAACGAGGAGGTTGACTTCCTCTCCATGCCCACGGGCCTGCAAGGCCAGCTCCTCCCGGCGTGGGACCTGAACGGTCAGGTCTGTGTGTTGCCCGACGGCCGTTTCGTCGGCGGCTACGACCCGACGTTGCCGAGCCAGCACAACCTCGGTGGGCTCAAGCCCTACAAGGAGCCGCCGGACGGCGAGGAGCTCGACGAGCCAAACGGCTCGTTCAGCGGCCAAACCCTGTACGTGCCGGGACCGTACAAGATGCGCGGCCAGTCCATCGGGAGTGACTCACCTCCGACCTCGAACGGGGTCTTCAACAACAACCAGACGTACACCGGGTGTGCGATCGACAGCCATCAGAACATCTTCGGGAACGACATCGCGACCGCACAGGGCTCGTTCCCGGCGCCCAGCAGCGGGCGGCTGGTCGAGTGGTTCGCGCCGAACTACACGACCGACTGCATCGTGTACGGCCCCACCGCGGGTGGGTACGGGCCACACCACACGGACGGCACCGGCGGGTTGGCCCAGCCGGGCACCATGGCGCTGGCCCCCAACGGCGACCTGCTCGTCCCGAACGTGGGCACCTCCAGCGTGCTGCGCGTCGCCCACTCGTCGTTGCCCACGAGCGCGGCGCAGTGTCCGGGAGGGGTGTACCCGCGCAGCAAGGTCCAGGTGTCGACCTTCTACAAGGTGTCCTTCCCCGCCGGCATCGCCAAGGACCCCACCTGCGGCTGCTACGCCATCAGCAGCTACATCGGCGATCCCTCGATCGTGTGGGTCTCCGCCAGCGGGCAGCCCGAGCCGGGACGCGGCTCGGTGCCCGGCACGACGGTGGCGGATCTCGGGAAGAGCCCGGACCAGTACAACCCCTTCGGCATGGCCTTCGCACCCGACGGGACGCTGTACTTCGTCGACATCCACATCGCGTGCAGCGGCCCCCTGACAGGCTGCGGCCCCGCCAATTACGGGGGCCGAGTGATGCGCGTGACGTTCACCAACGGCCAACCGTCCACGCCCGCGGTCGTGGCGAGCGGTTTCGACTTCCCGACGAGCGTGACGGTGTGCGTGCCCGCTGACATGCGCTGTCCATACCCGTCGGGGAAGATCGAGCCGCCGCTGTCGGGCCCCGCCGAGAACCCGGCGCCCGCCAAGGGGCCGGCGTCCGACAAGCCCGCGACCGCCGGCTTCGGCTGAGTCGGTTGTCGGGGCGGAGGGTGCTGCGCCACGCGCGGCGTGGGCGCGGTGCGCGGTGGGTGCTCGGGGCCGTCGCTCTCGGCGCCGTCTCGTTGGCCGGATGTGGGGGCTCGTCGCCGTCGAGCGGCATCCCGTCCGCGTCGGCGGCCATCCCCACCCCGGTCAGCTCGTGGGACTGGCCCAGCTACGGGCACGACGCCCAGCACACCTTCCACGGCCGGACGACCCTGACCGAGTCCACGGTCCGATCTCTGCGCCAGGCGTGGTTCTTCCCGACCGGCGACGCCGTGACGGCAACCCCCACCGTGGTCGACGGCACCGTGTACGTGGGCTCATGGGACGATTTCTTCTATGCCGTGAACCTGCAGACGGGCAAGCTGCGCTGGAAGGTCCGGCTCGCCTCGCAGAACGCAATCACGCCCTATCCGGGCCAGCAGCCGCGTGACGCCACGTCCGACGGCGGGCTGGTCACCTCATCGGCCTGGTTCGAGCCCGCCGCGGGGAGCCGGCCCGCCCTGGTCATTTTCGGCGGCGGCTACACGCTCTACGCGCTGAAGGCCGCCACGGGCGCGATGTACTGGGAGCACGACTACCCCGGGGTGCCCGGCCCGCCCAACCCGGATGACGACAGCACGCGGATCTTCTCGTCACCGGTGGTCGCCGACGGCCGCGTGCTCTTCGGCGTGGACGAGGACGGCCAGCAGCATTCGGCCGGCTACGTGGTCGCGGCCAGCCTCGACACCGGTGACCCGGTCTGGGAGTTCCAGACCGACGTCGGCGCCGGCGGGCACGTGCTCGACGACAGCTGTGGCAGCGTCTGGTCGTCCGGCACCGTGCTGCCCGACCTGGGTCTGGTGGTGTTCGGCACGGCCGACTGCGACTTCTCGGGCGGCGCGCCCTACGCCGACTCTGTGATGGCCCTGCGGATCGCCGATGGGGCGCTGGCCTGGAAGTACCACCCGCTGGGCCATGCGCCGGACTGTGACGACGACTTCGGTGCCAGCGCCAACGCGGGCCTGTCCGCCGCCGGCAAGACCACCTTCCTCGGAGAGGGGAGCAAGAACGGCACTTACTACTCCCTGGACCCCGCGACCGGGCAGCTGCGCTGGTCCACCAACGTGGTGTTCGGTGGTTCGTCGGGAGGATTCATCGGCACGACCGCCTACGACGGCCACAGCATCCTGGGGGCAACGGCGCTCGGCGACTTCCTCCCGACCTCACGCGGGACCTTGCCCGTGTGCGACCCCTCCGATCCCCGCGACGTCGCCCAGCAGAACCCGACCGACCACGCCTTCGACTCGGCGACGGGAGCGGTGCTGTGGGAGGCCAACGACACGGCGTCGTTCTCGGCCACCACGGTCGCGGGCGGGATGATGTTCAACGGCCTTGCGCTGGCAGCCAAGGCGATCCAGGTGCGCGACGCCTCGAGCGGGCGATTGCTGACGCAGGTGGGTCTGCCCCAATTCAACTGGTCCGGCATTGCCACCGTGGGCGACGCCCTCGTCTTCGGCGTGGGCACGACCGCGTCTGCGGATTCGTCGGGTATCGAGGTGCTGACCCCGGACGGCACCTCGCCGCTGGTGCCGGGGTCCCCCTGACGCGGCGCGCCAGTCCGCTTTAGCGCTGCATCGACTTGGTCTCGACGTACTCCTCGAGGCCGTACCGACCCCGCTCGCGTCCGATGCCCGACTGCTTGTAGCCACCGAAGGGCGCGCTCGGGTTGAAGTTCCCGCCGTTGATGTCGACCTGGCCGGTGCGCATCTGGCGCGCCACCCTCTCGGCCCGGGCCGGGTCTGCGCTCCACACCGCGCCGGCGAGACCGTAGGGGGTGCCGTTGGCGATCTCTATCGCCTCCTCCTCGGTGTCGTAGGGGATGATGGACAGCACCGGCCCGAAGATCTCCTCCTTGGCGATGGTCATGTCCGGCGTCACCTCGGAGAAGACGGTGGGCTGCACGTAGAAGCCCTTCTCCAGGCCTTCTGGTGGCTCGGCGCCGCCCACGACCAGCTTGGCCCCCTCCTCGATCCCCTTGTTGATGTAGCCGCGCACCCGGTCGCGTTGGACCGAGGACACGAGCGGCCCCAACAGCTTGCCGGCCTCGAAGGGGTCGCCGGGCGCGAACCCAGCCACGGCGCCCGCCGCCAGCTCCTCCACCTCGGCCAGCTTGTCCCGCGGGACCAGCATGCGGGTCAGCGCCGAGCACGTCTGGCCCGAGTTCATGTAGCAGCCGAACAGCCCCGCCGGCACCGCTGTGGCGAGGTCGGCGTCGTCGAGAAGGATGTTGGCCGACTTGCCGCCGAGCTCCAGCGAGACGCGCTTGATGCCCTCGGCCGCCAGCTCCATGACACGACGACCGGCCCGGGTGGAACCGGTGAAGGAGACCATGTCGACCTTGGGGTGGGCGGCGATGGCCTCGCCCACGACGGGCCCGACGCCGCTCACGAGATTGAACACGCCCGGCGGGAGCCCCACCTCGTCGATGACCTCGGCGAGGATGAAGGCGTTGATCGGGGCCACCTCGCTGGGCTTGAGGACGACGGTGCAGCCGGCGGCCAGCGCCGGGGCGACCTTCAGGACGACCTGGTACAACGGGTAGTTCCAGGGTGTGATGGCGCCTACGACGCCGACGGGCTCGCGCACGACGAGCGAATTGCCGATCTCCTCTTCCCACTCGAACGTCTCGGCGGCCTTGGCGGCGTCGGCGAACGCGCCCGCCGGCAGGCCGACCTGGATCGATCCCGACAGCGTCATCGGCATGCCGACCTCGTGCGAGATCACCTGGGCGATCTCGTCGGTGCGGGCGGCCAGGGCCTCGCCGACCCGGGTGAGCAGCTTGGCCCGCTCCTCGCGCGATGTGGCAGCCCAGCCGGGGAACGCGGCGGCCGCAGCCTCGACGGCCTTGTCGACGTCCTCGGGCGTGCCCTCCGGGATGGTCGCGAAGACCTCCTCGGTGGCCGAGTCGATCACTTCCAGGGTCCCGGTTCCGGTCGAGGGGACCCAGGCCCCGTTGATGTAGATCTTGTCTCGGACGTCCATGGTCCCTCCCTGATCGACTTCTGCGTGAGCTGCGACGGTTCCTACCCTACCGATACCACCCGATGGCGTCCGCGAGCCGGGTCGGACCGGGCCGTGGCTCAGTCCTTCTTGCCCAGGAGGGGATGGTCGCCCATGCCGACGGGCTGGAGGTGCTGGCCGAGTACCTCGTGGAAGTGGTCGGCCACCTCCTGGGGGGTCCAGCCGCCCTCGCTCCACATGGAAGCGATCTGCCGGGGCGTCTGGAACAGGGTGTAGGCGAAGCCGGTGCGCCCGAGCACCTGCCCGTTGACGTACGAGGCGCCTTCGCTGGCCAGGAAGGCGATCAGCGGCGCGTTGAGCGCGGGGTCCTGGTCAGCCGGGGGCTCGGCCCCGGCGTAAAGCCCCTCGGTCATGCGGGTGAAGCCCGCCGGCGCCACCGCGTTGACGGTGATGCCGTATTTGCCGAGCTCGAGGGCCCAGACGAACGTCATGCCCATGATGGCGGCCTTGGCGGCCCCGTAGTTGGTCTGCCCGAAGTTGCCCCGCAGGCCGGCCGATGAGGTGATGTTGACGATGCGCCCGTAGCCGGCGTCCTTCATGAGGGGCGCCGCGT
>JBKQUM010000045.1:0-41894 GCA_052140165.1 Acidimicrobiales bacterium | reverse complement strand
CTGGGCCGTCTCACGCGGCTGGGGCGCAGCGAGCTCGAGGCGGAAATGGAGGAACTGCGCGCGACGATCGCCGAGCTCGAGGCGATCCTCTCGGACGATGTCAAGCTGCGCGGCGTCATCGAGACCGAAATGGTCGCCATCCGCGACAAGTACGGCAACCCGCGCCGGAGCATCGTCACCCACGACCCGGGCGAAATGGGCGTGGAGGACCTCATCGACGACGAGGAGATCGTCGTCACGATGACGAGGGCGGGCTACATCAAGTCCGTGGCGGGGGCCGCCTTCCGCACCCAGGGCCGGGGCGGCCGCGGCGTGCAGGGCGCCCGGTTGAAGGAGGAAGACCTGGTCAGCCAGGTGGTCCACACCTCGGCGCTCGCCTACCTGCTGTTGTTCTCGAACCAGGGCAAGGTCTACCGGCTGCGCGGGCACGAGATCCCCGTGAAGGACCGCACCGCCCGCGGGACGGCGGCCGTGAACCTCGTGCCGCTCGCGCCGAACGAGTCGATCACGGCCATCATCTCGACCCGCGAGTTCGCGGCCGACCAGTTCCTGGTGTTCGCCACCTCGCTGGGCCAGGTGAAGAAGACCGCCATGAGCGAGTACGACAAGTCCCGCCGCGAGGGGTTTATCGCCATCAACCTGCGTGACGGCGACGAGCTGGTCCGGGTGGTGGCCACGTCGGGCCACGACGACCTGTTCGAGGTGACCCGCAACGGCATGACCATCCGCTTCAACGAGGAGGACGTGCGGGCCATGGGCCGTGATGCGGCCGGCGTGCGGGGCATCCGCCTGCGCGCGGGCGATGCCGTGGTGTCCTGCGACGTGGCGGCCGACGACACGGACATCCTCATCGTGACCGACGCCGGCTACGGGAAGCGCACGAAGCTCGAACGGTTCAACCGCCAGGCGCGCGGGGGACAGGGCGTGCGCGGCATCCGCTTGACCGGCACCCGGGGCAACGTGGTGGCCGCCTTCATGGTCGCCTTGGACGAGGAGATCCTGTTGGTCTCCTCCGGGGGCGTCGTGATCCGTACCCAGGCCCGCGAGATCGCCTCGCAGGGCCGCGATGCCACCGGGGTGCGGGTCATGAACCTCGACGAGGGCCAGACGGTTGCTGCCGTGGCTCGCGTCACCGCGGAGGCAGACGAGGCCTGACGCGGGCTGGCGGCGCCACCCGGTCGCGAGGGAAATCAGGCCGACGCGTCGCTCAGAACAAACGCAGCGACGAGATGGGCCAGACGCGCACCTCGACCTTGCCGACGATCAGCGACTTGTTGATGGGCCCCCAGTACCGGCTGTCGCAGGAGTCGGTGCGGTTGTCGCCCATGACGAAGTAGTCGTTGGCCGGGACGCGGTACGGGTGCGCCAGGTTGGAGCTGTTGCCGGCCGGGCCGGCGGTGGTGACGCCCTGCTCGGAGGCGGGGAGCCAGGTCTCGTCGAGCTTCTTCCCGTCCACGTAGACGTAGCCGTCCGAGAGCGAGAGCACGTCGCCCGGCAGCCCGATGACCCTCTTGACCAGGTCGTTCACCTCGGGGCCGCCGCAGTTCTCGGCCGGTGGCCGCGAGAACACCACGATGTCGCCCCGGTCGACGCCATGGAGGTGGTAGCTCAGCTTGTTGACCAGGATCCGGTCGCCGATCTGGAGCGTGGGCTCCATGGAGCCGGACGGGATGAAGAAGGTCTGGACGACGAAGGCCCGCAGGAGCACGGCCACCAGCACGGCGACCAGCACGACGATGACCGCCTCCCGGATCCAGCGCGCGGTCGACGGGCGGGGCTCGGCTGGTGCCGGCGGGGCTTCGTCCCCCGGAGGGCCGCCCATTGGCGGCTCTTCCACGGCGAGCGCCGGGTCGTTCGGATCGGGCGTCACCGGAGGCAAGGCTAGACGGCGGCGCGGGCGATGGGTGCTCAGGCGAGGGCGGGCACGACCGACGCGGTGTCTCGGCCCGAGCGCAGCAGAGTGCCCGGCAATGCGCCGGTCGGCGCACCGTCGCGGATGGTCTCGGTGCCGTTGACCAGGACGCGGACGACCCCGTGCGAGCCGGCGTAGAGCCGGGGTGTGTCGCCGGGCAGGTCGTGCACCAGGCGGGCGGGCTCGGAGCCCACGGTGGCCGGGTCGAAGACGAACAGGTCGGCGGCGAATCCCTCACGGACGAGCCCGCGCTCGCGGAGCCCGAAGAGGTCGGCGGGCTGCGCGGTCATCATGTGCACGGCCCGCTCGACGGGGACGAGCTTTCGTCCCCGCAGGCAGTCGCCGAGGAAGGCGGTTGGGTAATTGGAGCCGCACATGCGGTCGAGGTGGGCGCCGGCGTCGGAGCCGCCGACCATGGCACGCGGATCGCTCCAGATCGCCGCCCGCATGCCCCAGGTGGCCTCGTCACCGTCGTCGGTGTTGGGCCAGAGCACGGTGCGGAGCTGGTCGGCCAGGACGATGTCGAGCAACGTGTCGAACGGAGCCGTGCCGCGTTCGGCCGCGATGTCGGCCACGGCGCGGAACGCGCACCCGTCGTTCGCTGGCGCGAACGTGTCCCCGATGATGTAGGTGCCCCAGTGGGAGAGGCCGCGGAACACGCCGGCCTCCTTGCTCCGGGCGCGCTCGTCCAGCAGGACGCGCACCGCGGGATCGGCCAGCTTCTCCATGCGCTCCGCCTCGGGGAGCCCCATCACCTCTCCCCAACCGGGGATCAGGAAGAGCGCGCAGTGCGTGCGGAAGCTCATGTTCATGGGGACGAGCGTCGGCATGGTCAGGGCGACGATGCGGCCGCCGGCCCCGGCTGCCGCCGAGGATGCCGAGAGCTGGTGCTCAATCCGCTCGGCCGATCGGGCGTCGACCGTCAGCACGTTCCAGTTGAGCGGCCGGCGGGCCGTGACGCTCATGGCGGTCATGAGGTCGATCTCCTCGGGGCTGAACGAGTCGAGACAGCCGTTGGTGATGTACTCCAGCGTCGTCCCCTCGTGGGCGGCCACCTCCTCGCAGAAGGCGAGCATCTCGCGGCGATCCGCATAGCGCGAGCTGATCGGCCGGCCGTCCCCGTCGGAGTGGGTGCGCGACTGGGAGGACGAGAAGCCCAGCCCACCCGCCTCCAACGACTCGGACAGGAGCGCCCGCATGGCGGCGATCTCGTCGTCGGTCGCAACCTCCTCGCCCCGCTGCGCCCCCATCACCTTGCGGCGCAACGCGCAGTGCCCGACCAGGAACCCCGCGTTCACGCCCAACCGGCCGTCGAGCGCGTCGAGGTACTCCGCGAAGCTGGACCAGTTCCAGGGGACCCCGTTCTCGAGTGCGGCCAGCGGCATGCCCTCGACCTTGGCCATCATCTGGCGGATGTAGTCAGCGTCTTCCGCGTTGATCGGGGCCAGGGTGAACCCGCAGTTGCCGCCGATCACGGTGGTCACACCGTGCACGTTGGACGGAGAGGCGAAGGGATCCCAGAAGAGCTGCGCGTCGTAATGGGTGTGCGGGTCGACGACGCCGGGAGCGACCATGAGCCCGGTGGCGTCGAACTCGGTGCCGGCGGGCTCGTCGACCGTGCCCACGGCGACGATCCGGCCGTCGCGGATCCCGACGTCAGCGAGGCGACCGGGCTCACCCGTGCCGTCGATGAGCGTGCCGGATCGGATGACATAGTCGAGCATGAGACCTCCGGGTCGTGCCGCGCGCTGGCGGGCACTCGGGTGCAGAAATCTGACGACCCGTCAGCTTACAGGCGCTGCGGCGCTGCGAGGCTTGACCCTGGCCCGGTACTCAGCCCAGCAGGTCCCGCGCCGATACCTCGCCGTCGCGGTACTGCTGAATGATCGCGGCGCGGATCTCTTGAAGGCGGGCCTCCACGGTCTCGCGGCGCAGGGCCAGGTTGGCCAGCTGCTCCAAGACGCTACGGAGTACCCGCTGCACGTCCACGCGGGAGGTGAGGTCCGTGTAGGCCATCTGCTGGTGGGCCGACATCAGCAGATCCGATCGGGTGAAGACGTCCCAATCGTCCTCCCAGCCCTCCCGTATGGGGGCGGCTTCCATGGAAGTGGCGAGATCCGTCCCACCTCGGGTCGACCATCCGTCACCCCAGAGCGATCCCGCCATCACCCGCGGCAGATCTTGGACGAGACCCTGGGCGTCGGGTGCCCGGTTCGCCAGGGCGTGCCGCAGGATCTCGACGTCGCCACCGAGGACGGTTTCGGCGTAGTCCAAGGACTCGAGCACCAGCGTCAGTTCGTCCCGCCAGGCACGGATGGGAGCGGCCGGCCCGGCGTGCTCGACGTTGGCGGAGTCCCGCAGCAGGCGGTCGATATCGGTCAGCCGAAGCGGCCGCACCGTCGCTCTCACGGTGCCGTGACGGGTCCCGTCGCCCCTGTCATGGGCGCGCGCCCTCCCACTGGATCAGATCCCCCTCTCCAGCGGTGTGGAGCTCCATTAGCCGACCCTCGCGTCCGGCCCACTATGCCTCACGGAGACGGCGACCGTAAGGGATGGAAATGCCCATTTCCGGGGCCACCCTCTTCGGCGGCGAGAATCGACCACCGCATCGGTGGCGGGAGCCTGTGGACAACCCGTCCTGTTCCTGCGGAACCCCCGTGTCCAGGATGGTCGTCCCCAGGTCATCCACAGCCTGTGCCCGACGCCGTCCCCACTTTTGGCCTTCCGCGTCGTCCCCACACGTGCTTTGCTCTGTCCGTGAAGGCACCGAGACCACGATCCATCCGGCGGCGTCCGTGGTGCTGAACCTCCAAACCGCCGCCGAAGGCGTGCTCCCCGGCCAGCTGCTCGAGCGGGCCATCCGGGCGGGGTACATCGAAGCCGGACGTTTCAACATCCCCGATGCCAACGTGCAGCCCGCCAGCCTCGACCTGCGCCTGGGCGAACGGGCGCTGCGCATCCGGTGCAGCTTCCTCCCCGGCGCCGACTCGGTCGAGCGGAAGCTGAAGGACTACATCCTCGACGAGATCGACCTCAGGGGGGACGGGGCGATGCTCGAGGCGCGGTGTCCCTACCTGATTGAGCTGAAGGAGCGCCTCGACCTCCCCGCGGGGTTGCGGGGGAAGGCGAACCCCAAGAGCTCGACCGGCCGCATCGACGTGTTCACCCGGGTCATCACCGATCACAGCGACCGGTTCGACGAAGTCGCGCCGGGCTATCACGGTCCCCTCTATCTCGAGGTGGTACCGCTGTCGTTCGCCGTCCGGGTGCGGGAGGACCTGACGCTCAACCAGCTGCGCCTCTCCATGGGCCGGCCGTGGCTGACCGACGACGAAGTGCGCCAGGCACACCTCAGCGAGCCGATCCTCTTCACGCGAGGTGAGCCCGTGCCCGTCGACGACCTCGTGCTCTCCAACGGTCTGTTCCTCGGCCTCGATCTCCATGGGGACGAGCGAGGTCAGGTGGGGTACAGCACCCGCGACAGCGCGCCGCTGCTCGATCTCACCGCTGGCGGGGAGATCGACCCCGCACCGTTCTGGGACCCCGTGTTCCGGGAGGAGGGCGATCGCCTGGTGCTCTCGCCGAAGCGGTTCTATCTCCTCATGTCGCACGAGGCGGTGAGCATCCCGCCGGACCTCGCAGCCGAGATGACCGCGTACGACCCGACGAGCGGCGAGCTCCGCACGCACTATGCCGGCTTCTTCGATCCCGGTTTCGGTTTCGATCCCACCGGAGGCTTCCGCGGTTCCCGGGCCGCGCTCGAAGTGCGCGCCCACGACGTCCCCTTCATGGTCGAGAACGGCCAGGGGGTGTGCAAGCTGACCTTCGAGCGGATGCTCGAAGAACCGACCGCGCTCTACGGGACGGGCATCGGGTCGTCGTATCAGCAGCAGGAGGAGACCCTCAGCCGCTACTTCCGGCGCTCGCGGAGCTGACGGCCGGACCTCGCTCGGCGCGAGCGAGCGGCGCCGGAGGTCCCGCGACGGCCTTTTCCGCTGGCGAGTCCGTCTGACGCCACGTCATTTCTCTCCTGTCGGCGCGCCGCGACGCGCCGCCTCTCGATGCAATTGCCGTGTGGCGGCGTTGTCGGGGAATTGTGGGATGGCACACCGGTTTTGTCGTTTCACCCCTGGGTATATGGCCGGACAGCGGGCTTCGGAGCGGGTCTGTGTCCCACACAGAAGGAGTAAGGACATTGAGGCGGAACACGACCCTGTTCGCCGTCCTGACGTGCGGGCTGGTCCTCGCGGCCGGCGGCGTCGCGGCTGCTGCACCCGCCGGAGCCGCTGCGGCGCCTGACCCCGTGTCGTCGACCGTCCAGGCCGTTGCGAGCGCGGCCGCGGCCGCGCTCGCGCAGGTCACCGCCCCGGCTGCGACGCCACGCTCGGCAGTGACGCCGGCTGCCGTCCCTGCCGCCGGGTCGGCCAACGATCCGCTGGCGCCCCTGAGCGCGCTGCCCGTCTCGATCTCCCTCCCGATCACGGCGCTGGCCAACGAGATCGGGAGCACCCTGCTCCCGGGTCAGGACTCGACCACCGGAACGAACACGACGACGCAGTCCTCGCCTCTCGCCAACGTCGACGCGCCGGTCGATGCGTGCTCCCTCTCTCTCGGTCTGTTGGCCGACGCGGACAGCAGCTGCTCGACGACCTCGGTCGGGCTGGACCAGCTCGGTGCGATAGGGACCATCAACGTGCCGATCACGGCGCAGGATAATGCGGTCGGGCTGCTCAGCCTGGCGGCCTCGGCCCTGGACCTGACCACGGGGCAATCGCCGGCCTCGACGACGCAGAGCGGTGTGATCAACGCGGCGGTCCCGATCAGCATCTGTTCGGTGAATGTCGGCCTGATCGGGAGCACGACGAGCGACTGCAAACTGAGCGGCACCAACGGCACGACCTCGCAGACCGGAGTGATCGACGCCGATGTCCCGGTCACCGTGTGTGACGTCATTGCGGAAATCGACGGGAACAGCACGGCGAACTGCCCGCAGGAGCCCGACACCGTGACCCAGTCCGGTCAGTTGGCCGACGTCTACACGCCGGCCACCGTCTGCGGCGTCGTCGCGGAGGTCTACGGGACGGCGACCGGGATGTGCATGCCCGACACCGGGTTCCCCCTCGTGAACGATCTGCCGACCAACGACGTGAGCCAGAGCGCCCCCGTCGACGGGTGCTGCCGATCAACGCGTGCAGCGTCGTGGTCGCGGTCGTGGGAAGCGCGTCGAAAACGTGCGAGCCGTCGCACGTGTCGACGACTCCGACCGGGTCGGTCCCGGTCAACGTCCCGGTGACCGTCTGCTCCGTGGCGGCGGCAGTCGACGGCGACGCGTCCGGCACCTGCGCGGGCGCGGGGTCGACGACCATCCCCATCGGGACCCCTGGCAGCCCTGGCACGGGCGTCACGCTGCCCATCACGATCTGTGGCATCGAGGCCGCCCTCGGTGGGACGGGGAGTGCGGCGTGCCCCGAACCGACGACCCCGTCCGCGACCTCGCCGGGGACGAGCTCGACGTCTCCCACCGCTGTCCCCGTGAGCCTCGCCTCGACGGCCCCGACCCCGACCCCGACCGCGGCCACGACCGCGGCAGCCACGGCCCCGTCGGGCGCCGGCACGCTCGCCACCACCGGAGCAACGTTGCTGCTCGAGTTGCTCATCGGGGCGGGAGCGATGCTGCTCGGCCTCGCCGTCTCCCGATCCGCACGGCGGCGCGGCGGCGCGGCCGTACCGCGACCACAGGAGTAGGGACGCCGAGCGCGTGACCTGAACAGGACAGATCCGATGGAGGAAGGAGGGATCGATGTCGGACCAGAAGAAATCGGGTGTCATCACCAGCCTGGAAGAGGTGTTTCTCTCCCGGGAGTTCGGGCGTGAGTTCCAGCCGGTGCCGGTGCAGCACGACTCGATCGGCGGCGTCACGGAAGAGGGCATCCGCCCCTCGCAGCTCGAGCAGGTCTTCCTGTCCGAGGACTTCGGGAAGCCCCGTGTGCAGGGGGTCGCGCCGCCTGAGGCAGCGGAGGCCGGTCGGATTGGCGCGGGGCGCCAGGCCGGAACGGTGCTGGCCTTCGCTCCCCGGGAGAGCACCCGGTACCGGGCCGTCGCGGCGGTCAGTGGGATCGCCGCCGCGGCACTCGTCGTCGCCGGCGTCACCTCCGGCGGCGGCCGGACGGGGCCTCCGGCGCTCTCAGCTCTGGGTCATCGAGTCGCCGCGGCCGCGCAGGGCGTTGGCGGTACGGGCACCGGATCAGCGAACCCGCCCGGGACCGGTACCGCACCCGCCGCCGGCGGGGTCGCATCACCCGCTCAGGGCGGCAGTGTGCAACTGGCTGACACGGCGGGGGCGGAGTCACAGGTCGAGCTCCAGGCCGGGACCCCCGGCGCGACCTTGGTGTCGTCCCCCGCCTCGCCCGCCGCCGCGCCGGTGTCGACTCCGCCCGCGCCCGTGTCGCCAGGGACCGGTGCCGACGCCAGCGCGCCTGCACCGGTATCCCCGACGGGCCCGGGAGCCGGCGACCTGATCTCACCGTCGGCAGCGATGATCGGCAACACAGTCACAGCTTTGAACAACACCGTCACAACGACGGCTGGTCAACTTGGTAGCGCGGTCTCGACCTTGGATCCGGTCACCGGCGCGGTGGGCGGTGTCGGCGCGACGGTGAGCGCATTCGGGCAGTCGCTTGCTGCACTGTGACGACGCACTGCGGTCGCAGAATTGGTGCGCCGCGCGCAACGCGAAACTCCGAATTGCTCCCTTCAAACAAGCGTTCGAAGAAAATTGCCGCCGGATTGTGGAGACCCGGTATCCATTCCGCCGATGCCGCTATATGGTGGCAACTGAGGGGGTAAATGAGCGGCAGTTCCCGGGAGCCTTCGGCTCCGGGCGGCTAGGCCCCTGCGTTGACGGACGATTCCTGTGGAGGAACCATGGAGGGGTCGACGCCCGAGGGGGCCGAGCCTGAGGATTACGCAACGCTGGAAGAGGTGTTCGCTTCGCGTACCTTCGGACAGCCGCTCCCGGAAGCCGGTCCGGCTGACGTCCCAGCGGCGGTTGCCCCGAACACCTCGAAGCTGATCTTCACCAGCAACCGCGCCATCGCCGCATTCGCAGCCGTTGCGGCGGCAGTCTTGGTCGTGGCCGGTCTCACCGGCCTGACGGTCGGTCCCAGCCACGGTGGTCGTCCTCTCCTCAGCGCGCCATCGTCCGTTCCCTCCAGCGTGCCGAACGGGCAGAGCCCGGCGAATTCCTCGACCTCGGGCCCGACGGGCGGGGAGTCGGCAGGCGGCGGCTCCGTGATCTCCTCCGGTGCCGCGGGCGCCGGTGCGAGTCACGTGACGGGCTCCACCGCGCCGCCGCCGGTGACGTCGTCGCCACCGGCCCAGGTGATCGCCGCCGGAGCCCGCAATGGAAGCACGGCGCCCACGGCGACGCTGACCGGCCTGAGCCCCACCACGTCGACGACGACACCTCTGGCGCCCACGACCACCACCACGAGCACGCCCACGAAGACGACCACCACGACGACGCCCACCACCTGGACGACCACGACCACCACAACGACCACCACGACGATCCCGGTCACCTCGACCGGCGTGGGTGGCAAGGGCACCGGCACCGGGACCGGGACCGGCCAGGGAACCGGGAGCGATCCGGGCACCGGCACCGGCAAGGGGTCGGGCGGGGGCGGCCGAGGACCGGGTAACGGCAACGGAGACGGAAACGGGAATGGAAACGGCGGCGGCACCGGCAACACCGGGCCCGGCCACGGCAACGGCAACGGTACGGGCAACGGCCAGGGCTCGGGACTCGCCGGTGCACCCCCGAGCTGTGCCTCCCAGCCGGTACGCCAGCCCAAGCACTGCCCCTGACGCCGAGCCGGGCGCAGGAGGCATGCACCGTGCGCCCGGGTGCACAGGGCGACCCTGACTGCTGGTAAGTATGCGGGTGCCGCCCGGCCGCGGGCAGGCGCTGAGCGAGGTCAACCATGAACTACAGCAATCTGGGCGCGTCAGGTCTCCGAGTCTCGAGGGTCTGTCTCGGGATGATGGGATTCGGGAACGAGAGCGAGCGGGCCTGGGTCATCGACGAAGAGGCTGCCGAGCCGATCGTTCGGGCCGCCGTCGAGGGCGGCGTGACCTTCTTCGACACCGCCGACACGTATTCGGGCGGTGCCAGCGAGGTCGCCACCGGGCGCCTGGTCCCGAAGTACCTGACCCGTGATGAAGCGGTGATCGCCACCAAGGTGTTCATGCCCGTCACACCTGGAGAGAACGGCGGCGGGCTCGGTCGCAAGCACATCCTGTCGGGCATCGACGCCTCGCTTCGTCGCCTCGGCATGGACTACGTCGACCTCTACCAGATCCACCGCTGGGACCCCCGGACACCCATTGAGGAGACGATGGGCGCTCTGCACGACGTGGTCCGCGCGGGCAAGGCGCGCTACATCGGCGCCAGCAGCATGTTCTCATGGCAATTCGCCAAGGCGCAGCACACCGCCGAGACGCACGGGTGGACCAAGTTCGTGTCCATGCAGAACCACTACAACCTGATCTACCGCGAGGAGGAGCGCGAGATGATCCCGCTCTGCTTGGACGAGGGAGTCGGGTGCATCCCGTGGAGTCCCCTGGCCCGAGGTGTCCTGGCCGGGAATCGGACCCGGGAGGGCAGGCGCAACACCACGCGCTCGAGCACGGACCCGTTCACCGACTACCTCTACGACCAACCCACGGACTTCGACGTGGTCGACGCCGTCGTGGCGGTAGCGGCAGCCCGCGACGTGCCGCCGGCACAGGTCGCACTCGCCTGGCTGCTGGCCAAGCCGGGTGTGACCGCGCCCATCGTGGGGTCGACCAAGAAGAAGCACTTGAAGGACGCGCTCGCCGCTGAGGAGCTCACCCTGTCTGAGGACGAGATCGCCCAGTTGGAGAAGCCGTACGTCGCGCACCCCGTGCTCGGCCACTTCTAAGAGCCACCGAGGTCGGGCGAGCGACCGGGGGCGGTCAACTAGGGTCGGCGCGGAGACCGGGTACGAGAGATCGGGGGTGGCATGCAGGTCGCGCTGACGGTGTCCGACTTCCTCAACCGGGCCGCACTCGTCTACGGGCACCGGGTTGCCGTGGAGGACGAGCCGGGGGTGGCGGGCTCGCTGGCGACACAGACGTACGCCGAGCTCGAAGCGCGGGCACGCGGTCTGGCCCTGGCTCTCGACGACCTCGGTGTCGGGCACGGGGAGCGGGTCGCCATCGTCAGCCCGAACTCGGGCCGCTTCCTCACCTCGTTCTTCGGGGTCAGCGGGTTCGGCCGCATCCTGGTACCGATCAACTTCCGGCTCACGACCGATGAGATCGCCTATGTCGTCGAGCACTCCGGGGCGTCGGTCCTCCTGTACGACCCCGATGTCGCCGACGAGGTGGACGGCATCAAGGTGAGCCACCGGTTCTGCCTGGACGGGTCCGACGACGAAGCCCTGTTCGCGCCGGCGCCGGCCGCCGCGACACCACGTCCGTGGGAGCCCGACGAGAACGCCACGTGCTCGGTCAACTACACGTCGGGCACCACGGCGCGTCCGAAGGGCGTCCAGCTCACCCACCGGAACTGCTGGCTCAACGCAGCCATGTTCGGATGGCACACCGGCGTGAGCGACCGCGACGTGCTGCTGCACACCCTGCCGATGTTCCACTGCAACGGCTGGGGGATGCCGTACGCCGTGACGGGGATGGGCGGTGCACATGTCGCGCTCCGCAAGGTCGACGGCGAGGAGATCCTGTCGCGCATCGAGCGCCACGGCGTGACGCTCCTCTGTGGCGCGCCCGCCGTCGTGGCGGCGATCCTCGGCGCCGCCGAGACCCGCGCCGCAGAGGGCCGGGACGTCCCGGGACGGGGCACGGTGCGCATCGTGGTGGCGGGTGCCCCGCCGCCGTCCAAGACGATCGAGCGGGTGGAGGCCGAGCTCGGGTGGGAGTTCATGCAGATTTACGGACTGACCGAGACGGCGCCGCTGCTGACCATCAACCGGGCCCCCGCGGAGTGGGACGACCTCGACGCGCCCTCGCGTTCGTTGCTGCTCAGCCGCGCCGGCGTCCCCGCCATGGGCGTGCGGATCGAGACGGACGCCGAGGGCGAGGTGCTGGCGCGCGCGAACCACGTCTTCGCCGGCTACTGGGAGCAACCTGAGGAGTCGGCCCGCGCTCTGGAAGGCGGGTGGTTTCACACCGGCGACGGCGGCTACCTCGACGGGGCCTACCTGGTGATCTCCGACCGCAAGAAGGACGTCATCATCACCGGCGGGGAGAACGTCTCCTCCATCGAGGTCGAGGACTGCCTGTACCAGCACCGCGCCGTCGCCGAGGTGGCGGTGATCGGGGTGCCCGACGAGAAATGGGGCGAGACGATCAAGGCACTGGTGGTGGTGCGCGACGGTGAGTCGGTCACCGAGGCCGAGCTCATCACGCACTGCCGCGACCGCCTGGCCCACTTCAAGGCGCCCACCAGCGTGGAGCTGCGTGACGCACTCGACCGCACAGCGACAGGGAAGCTGCAGAAGTACAAGCTGCGCCAGCCCTACTGGGCGGGACGGGAGCGGTCGGTCGGCTAGCCGCGAGGGGACGATCGGCCGCCGGGCGGCGGGAGGGGCAGCCGTGACCGCTCCTCAATGACGAGATGGCCGCGCCGGTCGAAGGCGGCCGCGACGTCCCCGTCGATGAGCCGGCGCAGGAGATCGCCCACGATGGTCCGTCGCCAGCCCACGTCGAGACGGCTGGGCTCACCCGAGAGGAGTTGCGCGATGTCGGCCCGGGTGGCGAGGAGCCCCTGGTCGAAGTCGAGGTCGTCCGCGATCTGTCGAACCACTCCCGAGCAGAGGGCGACCGCGGCGGCCGGTGCCACGGCGTCGCGTCCCTCGGTGGGCATGTGCACGTGGTCCGGGGCCAGGTCGAGGCCGCGGTTGACGGCCTTGAGGATTTCGGCGGCTCGGCCCTGGGCCAGATGCCGGCCGTCGACGCCACGGGTGCGGCGAAGCTCCTCGGCATTGCGGGGCGGGCGCTGCGAGATGGCGAGCAGGCCCAGGTCCGAGAGGATCATCCGCCGGGGGCGGTTGGTCTCGGCCGCCGTCCGCTCCCGCCACGCCGCCACCTCCTGGGCAACGCCGCGGCTGCGACGCGACATCCCCCGGATGTCCCCGAGCTTCCACCACGCCTCCTCGGGGACGCGTGCCGGTGTCCGGCCGCCGAGGACCTGGTCGCACTCGTCGAGCGCCCACTCGAGCCGACCCAGGGCTCTGAGCCGCTCGGTCAGCACGACCCGCAGCTCCAGCAGGTAGGCGACGTCGTTGACGGCGTAGGAGATCTGGCGATCCGAGATCGGTCGTTCGAGCCAGTCCGAGAGCCGGTCGGCCTTGGGCAGGGAGACGCCCAGCATCTGGTCGACCAGTCGGGCGAGCGAGGGGGAGGACATCCCGAGGAACCCGGCCACGATCTGGGTGTCGAACACGGTGGCCGGGACCGTGCCGCAGGCGGCCATCAGCACGTCGAGGTCCTGGGAGGCCGCATGCACCACGGCCGTGCCCGGCCCCCCGAAGACCTCGGCCAGGGGAGCCGGATCGACCGCCAGCGGGTCGACGAGCGCCACCCTGTCGGCCCAGGCGATCTGGATGAGGGCCAGGTCGGGGACGTAGGTCTTCTCGGTGTGGAACTCGGTGTCGAAGCCGTAGAACTCCTCGGCGGCGAGGTCGGCGACGAGAGACCGGAGGCCGGCGGGGTCGACCACCATGGTCGCCGGCTCGGGCGGGGAGGTCATGAACGTGTCACCGTGTCGTCGCGTGGATACCGAGGTCGGGTGCGGTCGTCGTCGCGGCGGGAGGATGGGTGTCGGTGCAAGGCCTGCGGCGAGGCTAGCGCGGTCCATCCCGCCGGCGTTCGGGCCGGCATCACTGCACCCTTTTCGCAACCGTCCCGCCGTCTTTTCCGAGTATTCGTTTCACCCTGCGGGAGTAAACTGAGGCCTCCACCGAGAATGGCGTTCGGTTCGCCAACGGGCGTTCGGATCCAGGTCACGAGACTTCCGACTCTGGTTCGACCGGGACCGTTCCGATAACAGTGGGAAAGTGCGGATCGGAGGGGGAACTGTGAAGAAGGCGAAGGGGGAATTCGGCAGCGAGGGCGCCGGCAACGGCCGGGTCCCTGCCGACGCCGCCGGGCCGGGTGGTGCCGAGGCCCCGCGCCGTGTGCCCGCCAGCAAGAGCGTGGAGTCGATGCTGAAGGAATTCAGCGCGGTCGGCGACTCGGCGCCCCTGCGGCGCTCACCGGGTGCCGGCAAGTACGACCAGCTGTGGCAGCTCTCCATGGCGGACCCCCACACGGGCCTGGCGAACCAGCTCCTGCTGCTCGACCGCCTCACCCAGGCGCTGACGCGCCGCCGCCGCCACGGCGGGGAGGTTGTGGTCTGTCACATCGATCTGGACAACCTCGCCGAGATCAACCTCGACCTCGGGTACACCACGGGGAACACGGTCCTCTGCGAGACGTCCCGCCGTCTCGTGTCGGTCCTGCGCACCGAGGACACGGTGGGTCGGGTGGGCGGGAGCGAACTGGTCGTCGTGCTCACCGTCACCGACGAGCAGGCGGTCGGACCGCTGATGCGCCGGATACAGCACACGCTCGACGAGCCGGTCACGGTGGGTGGGAGCGGCATCCGGGTCCACTGCTCGTTGGGCGTCGCGATCGCGGAGGACACCGAATCCGCCGAAGACGTCCTGGCTCGAGCGGATCGTTCGACGCGCGTCGCCAAGCGCTGAGAGGGCCCGTGCGGTGGGGTGAACGGGCAGCGTAGGGGACCCGTCGGCTGATCGAGCGCACGACATGGAGGTTCGCGATGAGGCGATTAGGGAGTATCGGCCCTAGGCAAAACAGGAGTATCGGCTCTACTCCTCCCGCCCAATTCCAGCAAAATTATATGTGCAATGTCGATGTACAGCGAACTGCTCGTAGGCCTGTGCTCCGATGTGGAGCCCTTGCCGCTGCCCTCGTCGCGTGACGAGCTGGTCGTGGTGCTCCTCCAGTGCCGTCGCCGCCTCGACAGCGGGCACGACGGGGGGCACATCATGGCCGAGGATCTGGCGCTCGAGCTCGATCACGACCGCATGCTGCTCAGGCTGTGCACGGCCCTGGGCATAGAGAGCGACCCGTCCCGGTTCGCCAACCCGCTCGCCGAGCGCGAGCGCCTCGAAGACCTGCTGCGCTCCGCAGGCGTCGACTTCCGCACGCTGGACGACCACCGCCGGGTGAAGGTGGCCTGACGTCGAGGCGCCGGCGCCGGGCCGGTCAGGCCTTGGGGTTCGTGCCCTTGCGCTCGGCCAGGACGGCGGCGTAGACCGCAGCTTCGGTCCGGCGGCGCATGCCGAGCTTCGACAGGAGGCTCGAGACGTAGTTCTTCACAGTCGCTTCGGCCAGGAAGAGCTGCTCGGCGATCTGACGGTTCGACTGACCCTGGGCGATCAGCTCCAGGACCTTGCGTTCCTGGGGTGTCAGGACGGTCAAACGTGACTCCGCCTCCTGGTCCTTGCGGAGGCGGTCGAACAATTCCTGGGTCAGCATCGGATCGAGCAGGGACATCCCCTCGCTGACCCGCCTGATGTCGCCGAGCAGGTCTCCGCTGCCCACCTCCTTGAGCACGTAGCCCGATGCCCCGGCCATGATTGACGAGAACAGTGCGTCGTCGTCGGAGTACGACGTGAGCATCAGACACCGGACCTGGGGGCAGGTGGACTGGATCTCCCGGCAGACCTCGATCCCGTTGCCATCCGGGAGCCGGACGTCGAGGATGGCCACGTCCGGCTGGAGGTCGCGCAGGAGCTTCAGGCCCTGCTCCGCCGTGCCCGCCTCGCCGACGACCTCCATGTCATCCTCGGCTTCGAGCAGCGTATGCAGGCCTGTCCTCACCAGTTCGTGATCATCGAGGACGAAGACCCGGATGGCCATCTGCTCAATACTGCCACGCCGTGCACGGAGGATGAGAAACGCGGAGGCGCCGGACGACGCGCACCGGGCGCTGTCCTCCGCTCTATCCTGGCTCATCGTGCAGCCGTTCGACCGTATCGACGATCCCGTCAAGCTGCGCCGCCTCGTGCAGGCCATCCTGATCCTCGACGCCGAATTGCACCTGCCGGTGGTGCTGCGCCGGATCATCGAGGAGGCCGTCGATCTCGTCGACGCGCAGTTCGGCGCGCTGGGCGTCCTGACCGAAGACGGGCGGGCCCTGGACCAGTTCGTCACGGTTGGCCTGAGCCACGAGGAGGAGCAGGCCATCGGGCCCCGCCCCACAGGGCGGGGTGTCCTCGGACTACTGATCGCGGACGACAAGCCCCTCCGCCTGGCGAACATCGCCGACAGCCCGGACAGCTTCGGCATCCCGGAGCGCCACCCGGCCATGACCTCGTTCCTCGGTGTCCCGGTCCGCGTGCACGGCGAGGTCTACGGGAATCTCTACCTGACCAACAAGACGACCGCGATGGAGTTCTCCGAGGACGACGAGGAACTGGTTCTCGCGCTGGCGATGGCGGCGGGTATCGCCATTGAGAACGCGCGCCTCCACGCCCTCGTGCGCGACCGCGCGCTGACCGAGGACCGCGATCGGATCGCACGCGACCTCCACGACTCGGTGATCCAACGACTGTTCGCGATCGGGCTCTCGTTGCAGGGCACGGCCCGCCTCGTCGAGCGACCAGAGGCGGTCATGCGCATCGGGGAGGCCATCGACAAGCTCGACGAGACGATCCGCCAGCTCCGCAAGGCCATCTTCGATATTGAGCTGACCATCAACAAGGAAGGCCTCCATCCCAAGGTTCTCGACCTCGTGCACGAGCTTCGCTCGGTGCTCGGGCTCCATCCGCAGGTCTCGTTCAGCGGCCCGGTCGACAAGGTGGTCACCGGCCAGCTCTCCGAAGAGGTGCTCGCGGTCCTCCGGGAGGCGCTCACCAACGTGGGCAAGCACGCGCACGCGAACCAGGTGGTGATCACGATCGCCGCCGGCGAGGAGCTGCGTCTCGTTGTCGCCGACGACGGAGGCGGCATCGGCGACGCCGCCTCGACGGGCCGCGGCCTCAAGAACCTCCGACAGCGCGCCGAGCGCCTGGGCGGAAGCGTGGAGCTCGGCAGATCACGAGAGGGTGGCACCCGACTGACGTGGCACGTGCCGCTCGAGCCCTTCGAGAGCGGTGCGGGGCTGGCCGTGTGACGGACAACGGCGCGCCAATTGATGCGCGTCGCCGGGGTCAATTGCGGGTCAATAGTCCAAATTTACCTTGTCCTGCAACGGCCGTCGGTTCACTCTTGTAACTGAACGAAAAGGCAAACCTCCCGTGAGGGGGGGACGCAAAGTTACGGGACTCATGGAGTCAGCCGGGCCGCCGAATCCGCAATAAGCGCAACTGCTTGTCGCCCCACGGCCCGACTCTCTTCGGGTCCGAGGGGGAAGACAATGCGTGAAACCCGAAGGCGTCGGGCGCACACGGTCCCCGTTGCACGAGGAATCGCGCTCCTAGGTTTGCTCTGCGCACTGGGTTCTGGCCTCGCCATCGAATCCTCTCCTGGTGCCGGCGCAGCGGTGCGCTCGACCGGTTACGGCGGTGGCCAGATGATGGCCGCCGATCCGAACGGCGGCTACTGGACGGACAGCGCAGCGGGGGCGATCACGCCCTACGGCGGGGCCCCGGTGTTGGGATCCCCGGCCCTGTCGGGGCTCACGTTGACCCGGTCCATCGTCGGCATGGCCGCCACCCCCGACGGAAACGGCTACTGGCTCGTGGCCTCCGACGGGGGCGTCTTCAATTATGGAGATGCCTCGTTCCACGGTTCCACGGGCGCCATGCGCCTGAACCGGCCCATCGTCGGCATGGCCCCCACCCCCGACGGAAACGGCTACTGGCTCGTCGCCTCCGACGGCGGCATCTTCAGCTTCGGTGACGCCGGGTTCCACGGCTCGACAGGCGCCATCCGCCTGAACCGCTCCATCGTCGGCATGGCCGCCACCCCCGACGGAAACGGCTACTGGCTCGTCGCCTCCGACGGCGGCATCTTCAGCTTCGGTGACGCCGGCTACTACGGATCGACGGGCGCGCTCCACCTCAACGAGCCCATCGTGGGCATGGCACCCACGCCCGACGGCGGCGGGTACTGGCTCGTGGCCTCCGACGGCGGCGTCTTCACGTTCGGTGACGCCGGCTACTACGGATCGACGGCAGGGACCGGCGTGACCGCCCTTGGCATCGTCATCGACCCGGCCACGGGGGGCTACTCCATCGTGACGTCCGACGGCTCGGCGACCTACTTCGGACCGCCGGCGCCGGCCGCGGCCAGCACGACGACCACGACCGCGCCGCCACCGACCACGACGACCACGACCGCGCCGCCGCCCGCCAGCACGACCGCGCCGCCACCGACCACGACGACCACGACCGCGCCGCCGCCCGCCACCACGACCACGACCGCGCCGCCACCGACCACGACGACCACGACGCGGGCGCCCACGACGACCACGACGGCCACCAGCACGACGCCGCCGCCGGCGAACACGCTCCTGCAGGGGGTCTATGTCGGCGCCGCGGACCCTTCGGGGGTCGCCTCCTTCGCCAAGACGACGGAGACATCGCCGACCGTCGCGTCGGACTACCTGCCGATGAACGACGGATGGACGGGCATGGACGGTGCGGGTGGGAGCCTGAACTGGCTGCTCCAGCCCTGGGAGGGCACCGGCTACACCTTGTCGCTGGGCGTGCCGATGATTCCGGACAGCTCGAGCGGCTCAGCGGTCGGCACGTTGGCCGAGGGCGCCACCGGGGCCTACAACTCCTACTTCGTCAGCCTCGCCCAGACACTGGTCGCCGACGGTGCCTCGCACGCCTACCTGCGCATCGGGTGGGAGTTCGACGGATCGTGGTTCCCATGGAGCGCCACGACGTCGGGCGCCGAAGCCAACTACGCGACCTACTTCCAGCAGATCGTGACGGCGATGCGGTCCGTGCCCGGCGAGGCGTTCCGCTTCGAGTGGAACCCCGACGCAGTGGCCTTCACGGAGTCGGGGTACTCGGTGCAAGCCGCCTACCCCGGCAGCGCCTACGTCGACGTGATCGGCCTCGATGCCTACGACCAGACGTGGGTGACGCCGCAGACTCCCGCCAACGCCTGGTCCGAGACCCTGTCCCCGGCATTGACCGCGGCCCGGCAATTCGCGTCCTCAGTGGGCAAGCCGCTCGCGTTGCCGGAATGGGGCGTCATCATCCGCAGCGACGGCCACGGGCTCGGTGACGACCCGTACTACATCAACCACATGGTCTCGTGGATGGAGACGGCCTCCGACAACGTGGCCTACGAGGCCTACTTCGACTACGACGCCGGCGGGCTCAACTCGCAGATCACCGGGGGATCCTTCCCCAACAGCCTGGCGGTGTTCATGTCCGATCTGGGCTGACCCTCCCGGAACGCCCAGCAGGCGACCGAGCCGTTGCCGACGCTACCAGGAGACCGTGTGCGGGCTGTCGTCCTCGAACGTGGTGTCCCCGACGTGCCAAGTGACCGGTGGGATCCGAGCGCTGGGGACCACGGTCAGCGAGCCATGGGCCTGGGGCAGCACGAAATTGAACGTGAGGCTCTGCGTCGCGCCGGCCTGGATGTCGACGGTGGCCCCGACGAGCAGGGTGGGGCCCTCGTTGCCGTTGGTCACGACGGAGCGCGCTGAGGGCGACGAGAGATCGCGCACGTCCCCGGGCAAGTTGACGGTCGCGATCCCGACGTACTCGCCGTAGACCGTGCCGAGGCCGGGATAGGGACCCCCGATGAAGGGCGACTGCCCGGGCGGCGTGTGGTTGGCGAGCGTCATGGTGAGGCGCCCATCGGTCAGGCCGGCACGTGGTGTGAGCCGGAGGGAGGTCGTCACCGTCAGGTACTGGTCCAACTTGTTCGCCCCCCGGTTGATCACGTTGGCGACCAGCGACGTCGGCGTGAGCTCGCCGGACACCCCGACGGCACGCCAGACGGCCTCGGTCTGCGGATCGGCCGACCAGATGAGCACGTGCCGGCCGGCGGACGCGGTCGAGAGCGCGTTCACCATGGCGCGCAGACCGAAGGGCTGGTTCTCGAGGGCGTGCAAGGTGGCGGAGGACAGCGTCGAGAGCTCGTCGACCCGGTTCGACGAGTCCGAGCCGTAGCCCTCCCCTGCGTATTGGTCGTGCATCAGCAGCTGGTCGACGGTGCCGGCCGTGACGACCATGCCGCTGTCCGTGGTCACCGGCCCGGTGACGGTCAGGAGCTCCTGGAGGCCCTGGATGTCGAGCGCCATGACCCCGTCGACGCTCTGGCCCGTGTTGGCCTTCCACATGCGGGCGGCCAGGGGACCAGTGACGTCGAACTGCGGCGTGAGCCCGAGGTTCCGCCAGTCGACGCCGGGGAGGAGCCAGCCCCAGCGTGCTCCGAGGTCGCCGCCCACGGTGACGGCGCCGCGGGGGAGGATGAGGGACGAGGTGGGGACCATGTCGGAGAGATGGAGCTCGCCGTCGCCCGTGGTCAGGGTCCCGGCCTCGAGGAAGGCGCCCGAGCCCGACCGCATCTCGGCGTTGTTCCCGGCCAACAGGAGGTAGGTCCCCGGCCCCTGCAGAATGGCCGCGGCCGTGGTGGCCGCCGCCGACGTCCGCGCCAGGGTGGTCCGGACCTGGGTCAGGTCACCGAGGAAGGTGTTCCGCTCACGCGCCAGGGGGCCGATCAGGCCCTCATCGGGGCCGAGGTCGACCCCGGCAAGGGCGAGGTGGGTGGTCGATCCGAGCGCAGCGAGCTGTCGCAGGGCCGCCACCCGGTCCGGACCCGCCGTGTGGGGGAGCCGGAGCAGCGCCTGGGACCTGCCGACCGTCGCGACCCCCGTGTGTGCGACCTGCTCGGCGGCGCCCGACAGGGCCTGGACGGAGCGCAGCTGGCGCCCCGCCACAGGGAGGACGTCGACCGGCCAGAGCAGCGGGGACGTGAGCAGCCCGCGTGCGGTGCTGAAGCTGGCCTCGGCACTGCGGAGGGGCCCGACGGGCGCGCCGGACAGGACGCCGTTGGCAGAGAGGTCCTGGCGGGCCGTCTGGATCGCGGCCTCGCCCCGATGGACGTGCTCGGCGGCCACCACCACGACGACGACGGCGGCCACCGCCCAGATCACCACGAGCAGCCCCACCGCGACCGCGATCTTCCAGCGCGTCGTGAAGCGGCGGCGGTGACCGGGCGCGCCGCCGGGCCCGGACGCGGTCGGGGGGTGTCCCTCGGCGCTGGCTCCGCCCGGCTCGCCGTTCTTCACCGGGGGGAGCGTACTGCCGGGGTCGCGGGAGCCGACCGGCACCCGGCGTCCGAAGGCGAGCTTTACAGTGCGGCCTTGCTGCGCCAGGCCTGCGTGGATGGACGCGCCGGGGATGAGCGCCGGGGATGAATTGTCCGGTCGTTGTCCCGTGTCACGGCGGATTATGACCTTTGACTCTGTCTTCTCGATCGGTTCCCTGGAATGATGCTCAAGGCGGCTTGGCATCTTGGCGATTCCTTCGTTCAGGGCACAAGTGGCTCTTTGGATCCAACGCTCGGTGGAGCGGAATAGGTGGAGGAGATCAAGATGAAGAGGACCAAAACACGACGCGTGCTGTCCGTCGCATGTGGTCCCGCCCTGGGTGTGCTGCTCGCGGTGCCTGTGGGTGGGCTTCTGGCCGGAGCTGCCGGAGCCGACTCGAGTTGCTACTCGGGCTGCACCTCCCCGGCGACCGGCATCACGGCGTCATCGGGGAGTGGGTCCACCACTTCGCCGGCCAGCGGCGGCGTGACCACCTCCCCGAGCAGCGGCCTGGCCTTCACCGGCGCGGACATCGAAGAGATGGCGCTCATCGGTGTCGTGGCCATCGGCGTCGGTACCGTGCTGGTACGCAGTCGCCGCCGCACCGCTTGATTCTCGAAGTTCTCGGCGAGGGAGCAACTGATGTCGTCGGTGACGATTGGCAGAGACCTGCCACAATGGGATTGGACACAACCTGAGGCGGAATCGGCAGCGCGCTCGCGCCGCCGATTGGTCACCCACACGAGCGGCGAGGCGGTCGCGGGCACGGATCTCCTGGTCCTGGCGGTCGCCGTCGCGCTCTTCGCACCCAGTGTGCTGCAGTGGTCGGTCGGCGTCTTCGTCCTCGGCGTGCTGGCGGTCTGCGCGTTGCGCGGCCAGTACGCGTCGCGGATCACGCTGAGCGTGAGCAAGGACATCGGGACACTGGTGGTGGCGGTGGCCGTGCCGTTCATGGCGATCGCAGTCTTCGACGGGTTCGACCCGCAGGTCCGCCCGTTCGTGCTGGTGAGCATCGCCACGCTGTGCCTGCTCGTGCTCGGGCGGGCGTGTGCGTACACCGCCATCGGGCGCGCCCGGACCAAGGGGGCATTCGCGCAGCGGGTGCTGATCGTGGGAGCCGGGCAGGTCGCGGAGCGCTTCGCAGATGTCCTCGACGCCAACCCGAGCTACGGACTGCACCCGGTCGGACTTCTCGACGACTGTGCGGACGAGTCGCTGACCCGCCCGCTGCTGGGTGGGATCGACGAACTGGACGAGGTCCTGCGCAAGCATCACATCGATCGGGTCGTGCTCGCGTTCGGCGTGAACCGCGACCCGGACCTCGTGCGGGTGATCCGATCCTGTCAGAACGCTGACGTGGAAATGCACGTCGTCCCCCGCTTCTTCGAGCTGGGTCTCCAGGCCGCAGCGCGCGACGTCGACATGGTCTGGGGTTACCCCCTGGTTCGGCTGCGGCGTTCGACGATGCGATCCTCGTCGCGCTGGATGAAGCGTGCCTTCGACTCCAGTATCGCCGCCGCGCTCCTGATCCTGACCGCTCCGCTCTTCGCGTTGCTGGCGCTGGGTGTCAAGCTCACCAGCCCCGGCCCGATCTACTTCCGCCAGCGTCGCATCGGGAAGAACGGACGCGAGGTGGAGATCTTGAAGTTTCGCTCCATGCGGGTGAACAGCGAGTCGGACACGCAGTGGAGCGCGAACGAGGATGCCCGCGTCACCAAGCTCGGCGCCCTGATGCGCAAGTCGTCGCTGGACGAACTGCCGCAGTTCTGGAACGTGTTGCGGGGTGACATGTCGCTCGTCGGCCCTCGGCCGGAGCGGCCCTACTTCGTGGACAGGTTCGAGCAGGAGGTCCCCCGCTACGGTGATCGGCACCGTGTCCCGGTGGGGCTGACCGGGCTGGCCCAGGTGAACGGGCTGCGGGGCGACACCTCAATTCAGGACAGGGCGTGGTTCGACAACTACTACATCGAGAACTGGTCCGTCGGCGGGGATCTGGCGATCCTGGCCCGGACGGCGGGCGCCATGATCAAGCAGGTGCGGGAGTAGCCGCACCGCAATGACGACGGCCTTTGGCCGTCGGCGCTAGCGTCGCGGCAATGCTGGCGAGCGGGCTGCCCCGGAGTACGGGCACCCGCCCCGGCCTCCCGGCGTGACGCCTGACGACCGCGCCACCCGACCTTTCAGGGGCGTGGGCACGTGCGAGCTGGTCCGGCCGTGAGCCGCCCGCGCCGCCTGGGAACGAGCCTCGTGGTGGGCGCGCTGGTGGCGGGTGCGACCTCGGGGCATCTCCTCTACCCGGCATGGCTGGCGTGGCGCACGCGCGGGGGGCGCGGTAGGCCCACGGAGTCTCCCGGGGACGTCTCGCCGACGGCACCGGACGCCTCGCCGAGACTGACGGTTCTCGTGCCGGCCTTCCGTGAAGCCGGGGTCATCGCGGCCAAGGTCGACGACCTCCGGGCCAACGGCTACCCGGGCCCGCTCGAGATCCTGGTGGTCGCCGACGGCGATCCCGAGACCGCGGACGCGGCGGAGCGGGCCGGGGCCCGCGTGCTCACCGGCGAGGAGCGACTCGGCAAGTCCCGGGCCCTCAACTGGGGCTTCGCGGAGACCGATACCCCTATCGTGGTCCTCAGCGACGCCAACAACCGCCTGGCCCCGGGCGCGCTCGCTCTCATGGTCGAGCATTTCGCGGATCCGCAGGTGGGCGCGGTCGCCGGCGAGAAGCTCGAGGACGACGGCGGAGGGGGCGAGAGCATGTACTGGAGGTTCGAGTCCTGGCTGAAGCGGCGTGAGGACCGCCTGGGCACGACGATCGGCCTCATCGGCGAGCTCTCCGCCATCCGGGCCGAGGCCTGGCGGCCGATCCCCGGTGACGTGGCCATCGATGACCTGTGGGCGGGGCTCGACATCATCGAGCAGGGCTACCGGGTGGCCTACGAGCCGGCGGCCCGGGCGCTGGAACCAGCCGGGGCGTCGTTGGCGGACCAGTGGGAGCGCCGGACCCGAAATGTGTCCGGGGCGCTCCACGTTCTCGTCCGGCGCCGTCGTCAGCTGCGGCCATCGGCGGGGCTCGTCGCCGCGGAGCTGTGGGGGCATCGCCTGGCACGCTTCACCGTGAGCCCCCTCGCCCATCTGGCCCTGCTGGCCCTGTCCGCCAACAAGATGCGTTCGAGCGCGTTGGCCAGGGCGTTCCTCCTGGCCAACGCGCTCGCCTGCGTCGGACTGGTGGCCGGGTCCCGGGTGGCGGAGGCTCCGGCGCAGGACGCATCGAGCGGCTCGAGCCCGCGTCGGCTGCTGCTGGTCGCGTTCACGGGCTCGGGGCAGGTGATGTTCCTGCAGGCGGTCGCGCTGGGCGGCATGGCGCGATACGCACGCGGCGACCGGCCCACCATGTGGTCGACTGTGGAGCGATGAACGGCGCGGCACTGCGTCGGAACGGTGACGCGGGCGGCGCTCTGCGCGTGCTCGTGGCCTCGACCTCGCCCGAGGTGTGGGGGGCCGAGCGGAGCCTGCTCGGTTTGGCGCCATTGCTCGAGGAGCGAGGGATCCGGCTGTCGCTCGCCTCGCCTCGGGGAGGGTTCTCCGACGCGTGGTCGGCCCTGGGCCTCCCGCACGTGGAGTTCGCCGTCCCCAGTCGGAGCGGGCTCCGGGCAACCGGCGGTGGGAGGCCGGGCGTCCGGGAGCTTGCCGGGGAAGTGGCCAGTACCGGACGGAGCGCACGGCGACTGGCGCAGTTGGCCCGGGAGGTGGACGTCGTCCACTCCAACAGCCTGTGGGGTCACCTCGACTGCGCCGTCGCCGGCCGGATCTCCGGCCGGCCTGTCGTGCTCGAGCTCCACGACCTGGTGCGCCCGGGTCTCGGGCGGATCGTGCTGAGGATGGCCGTCCGGCTGGCGTCGAGCGCGATTGCCGTGAGCCAGGCGGTCGCCGACTCGGTGGGGCCGGGCTGGGATCGCGTCTGCGTCATTCCACAAGCCGTGGACCCGGTGCGCTTCCATCCCGGCCCGCCCGACCCGTCGTGGAGGGCCCGGCTCAGCAGCCAACCCGACGAGCCCATCGTCGGGGTCGTGGGCCGCGTCGATCCCGGGAAGGGCATTCGGACCGTGGTGCAGGCCATGGCGATGCTCGCCGGGGCGGCAGCACGGAGTCACCTGGCGGTGGTGGGCGCGCCCGCCGTCGACGACGGCACCTACGAGGCTCAGTTGCGGGAGGAGGCGTCGACGCTGCTCGGCGACCGGTCGCGCTTCGTGGGCCCGGTCACCGAGGTGCCCGCCGTGTTGCGCTCGCTCGACGTTCTCGTCAACGCGTCGGCGTCGGAGCCGTTCGGACTGAGCGTCCTGGAGGCACAGGCCTGCGGGGTACCCGTGATCGGGACCGATGCCGGCGGCATCCCCGAGTTCGTGACCGACGGTGAGACGGGTCTCCTCGTCGCGCCCGGTCGGGCGGATGCCCTGGCCGCCGGTCTGAACCGGATGCTCGGCGCACCCGAGCTCCGTCAGGAGCTGGCGGCGGCGGCCCGTGATGGTGTCGTGGCGCGCCACACGTTGGCTGCCCGCGCCGAGGCAGTGGCCGGCGTGTACCGGGCGCTGGCTCGAGCAAGAACCGGAGCGGGAGTCGGAGTCGGAGCGGAGCAGTGAGGACGCTCATGGTCACCAAGTTCCTGCCGTTGCCGGACAACAACGGTGGACATCAGCGCACGCTCGCGATCGCCCGCCGTCTGGCCGGTCTGGGCGATCTCGTGCTGTGCGGGTATGACGACGGCGACGCAGACAGATCGGGCCTCCGCGCCCTGGGAATCGATGTGCGAGCCGTTCCCTGGCGCGTGACACCGCTGGGCGTGGCCCGGGGGGTCGCTGCGGCGCACACGTTCACGGCGGGACGGTTCTGGAGTGCGGCCATGGTCGACACAGTCCGCCGCGCCGCCGACGAGATGCCCTTGGACCTTCTGCAGGTCGAGTACCAGCAGATGGTGCCGTTCGTGCTCGATCTCCCGGCGAAGACCTCGGTCCTCGATCTCCACAACGTGGAGTCGGCGCTCGTGACCAGCTACGCGAGCGCACGGCGGGGCGTACGAGCCGTGCTCCTCCGAGCGGAGGCGGCTGCCCTGAGGCGGATGGAGCGGCGGACGATCGGGGAGTTCGATCACGTGGTCGTGGTCAGCGAGAAGGAACGCGTGAGGCTGCCCGCCGGAGCCCGCTCGGTCTTGGTGTGCCCCAATGGCCGGGAGCCGTCGGAGGTGTTGCCCGACGCTCCGGACGCGACCGTCGCCTTCGTGGCCACCATGGGATGGGCCCCCAACGTCGACGCTGCGGTGTGGCTGGGCCGCGAGATCTGGCCCGAGGTGCTGACGCGGGTGCCCCACGCCCGGCTCCTGCTGGTGGGCAGGGATCCGGCTCCGGCTGTGCGCGCCCTCGCTCGCGAGAACGTCGAGGTCACCGGGACGGTCGCCGACGTGACTCCCTACCTGGCGCGGTCCCGGGTCGTCCTGGCGCCGCTGCGGGCCGGTGGCGGGACCCGGCTCAAGATCCTGGAGGCGCTGGACGCCGGCCGGCCGGTCGTGGCCACCTCCGTGGGCTGCGAGGGTCTGGAGGACCTGGTGGGCAGGGGTGTTGTCGTCGCCGACACGGCCGCCGGGCTGGCCGAAGGGATTGCAGGCCTCCTGCTCGACCCGGGCCGGGCATCGGCGCTCGGCCGGGCGGGCCACGCCGCCGTGACGGCGGAGCACACCTGGGACGCCGCTCTGGCGCCACTGCTCCAAGCGGTGCACCCGTGTTGAAGGCGATGGAGGCGGGCATCCTCCTGGGCGTTGCGGTCTGCATCGTCGCGCTCTTCGTCCGTTGGGAGCGCGAGGGCCAGGAGCAGCGGGCGCCGCTGGGGCTCCTCGCCCTACTTGCCGTGGAGGCCACGATCTACGCCGACCCCACCGGCCTCCCGCGCGGCATCTTCCACCCCGGGTCCGGCTCGACGCAGCTGCGGCTGCCCGAGATCTACATCACCCTCGCGCTGGTGGCCCGTCTGATCGCGCGCGGGAAACCCTCCCGTATCGGTCTTCCGGCCGCCCTGTGGCTGGCCTTCGGGGCCTGGATGACAGTGGGAGCGGTGGAGGGAGCGCTCTACCACAACTTGATATCGATCGACCTTTACGAGGCCAAGAGCATCATCTACATCGTCGGGGCGTACGCACTGGCCGCAGGAGTACCGGTGCGCCGCTACCTCGACAGCGGTGACCTGTTCAAGCTCGGCGCCCTCTGCGTCGTGTTCGCGTCGGTGCTCGATGTCATGTCCATCGGGCACGTCGTCGTCAATAGGAATGTGCCGCTGCTCCCATTGCAGAATTTCGGGGAGATCGGCGCAGAGACTGCGGCCATTTTCCTCGCCGTCGGCACGATGTGCTTCCTCTGCCGGCTGGCGTCCGGATCCGCCCGGATCCGCCACGTCCTGGCGCTGATCCCGCTGGTGGCCAGCGTGGTGCTGGCCGGCCAGCGCGCCGTCCTGGTGAATCTCGGCCTCGTGGTACTGGTCGTCCTGGTCGTGCTCGTGGTCACGTACCGCCGTGGCATCGTGCGGCGCCTTCATGTCGGATTGGGGCAGCTCATGCTGACGGTCCTCGCCGTGGTCGCGGTGGGCATGGTCGTCGTGGTCGTGCCGGCCGCTGTCGAGCAGCGGCCCGTACCGGTCCCGCTCGCCTCGAACTTCCAGGACCTCTTCCACAGCGAGGCCAAGGCGGAATCGGCTCAGGACCGCTTGAACCTGGCCGCGTCGGCCGAAGCCCTGATACCCCAGCACCTGATCATCGGGTGGGGCCTCGGGGTTGAGCTCCAGTACTACGAAACCGGGAGTCACATGACGCTGACCATCCCGTACGCACATAACATCGTGCTCGACCTGTGGCTTCGGCTCGGCATCATCGGCCTCGTGCTCTTCCTCGTCGCACTGGTGGCCTCAATCGTCGACGGCCTGCGGGTGTGGCGGCGACATCCCGAACCGGAGACGGCCGCCCTGGCCCTGGCCATCGTGGCGGTGTTGGTGGGACTCATGGCCTCGGCGTTGCTCGAGCCACTCATCGACGAGTACAGGCTTGTCACCTTGTTCGGTGTCAGCATCGGCATGCTGCGTGCGGCCGTCACGTCCATGGGTGGGGCGCAGCCGTTGCCGGGCTGGCGCACGGAGGCCACTCCTCTGAACGTGGCGGCGGGAGGTGTGAAGTGGACCTAGCACCGGCACCTGGCGGACGCGTCACGCAGCACGAGCGGTTCCCGGTGGAGCGGGACGATGGCGGGGTGGTCGCTCCGACCCTCGCGAGCCCCGTAGGCTGGCAGCAGCGTGAGCCCATGTTGAACGGCCGCTGCAGCGCTCAGAGCCGGGATCACTTCTCATTCGACCAGCCGGTGGAGAGTGTGGCCCGCCCGCCCGCTGCAGCCGCCGGAGAGCTTCGAGGAAAGGTTTGGGCGTGGACCTGAGACAGATAGTGCGCACCGTGCGCGCCAACTGGGTCGTCGCGCTCGTCGTCTTCCTGGTGTGCATGTTCGCGGGCGTTGCCTACGCGGTGCTGCCGGCCAAGCAGTACCAGGCCACCGTGGTGCTGCTGGCGCAGCCGCCGGCGGGCTCTCCGGACCCCGGTTCCGATGTCAATGCCATTCAGGTCGAGATTCCCCAGATCGTGGTGGAGGCCGACGCCCAGATCGTGGCCGACCAGGCACGGAAGCTCGTGCCGGCTCGCTACAGGTCGGTGCCGGTGCAGCTCGGTGCGACCGGGGCTCCCGCCTCGAACTCGGTGACCGTCACGGCCTCGAGCACGGATCCGGCCGTCTCCCAGGCCTATGCCAACGCGCTGGCGGCCCGGATGCTGCAACTGGTGAACCGCCAGGCGACGTCCACCCTGGTCCTCTCGGAGCTGGGCCCGGCCGAGCTCCCGACCACGCCGACCAACCCCCGCAAGACCGTGCTGGTGGCGTCCTTCGCCTTCGGTCTCATCGCGGCCGTGTTCGCCGCCCTGGCGGCAGCCGCGGTGCGGCGCCGCTTCGCAACCGCCGACGAAATTCGCGAGCGGGTCGGACTGACGGTCCTGGGTGAAGTGCCCGTGCTGGTCCATGCGGGGGCCAGCCCGGCAGAGATCTTCGAATCGACGGAGGACCAGAGCGCCCTCGAGGCGTTCCAGCAGTTGCGCAGCTCGCTCCACCTCATGTTCCAAGACGCCAACCCCACCATTGCGGTGACGTCGTGGGAGCCCCGAGAGGGCAAGTCCTCCATCGCGTCCCACTTGGCGTGGGCCCTGGCCATACCGGGTCGTTCGGTGGTGGCGGTCGACTGCGATCTGCGCAAGCCGACGCTCCACCAGACCTTCGGGACACCCCTGTCGCCCGGTGTGAGCGACTTCTTCGCGTCCAACGGTCCCGCGGAGCTGATGGCCGGGACGGGCAATCGCAACCTGGAGCTCATACCCGCCGGCGTGCCGGGCCGTCACCCCGCCGACATCGTGACGGCCGACGTGCCCCGGCTCCTCGGCGCTCTCCACGAATCGGCCCTTACGGTGATCGTCGACTGCCCGCCGCTGTCGGTGGCCGAGACCAGGATCCTGGTGGCCGACGCCGATGCCGTGGTGCTCGTGGTCGACGCCCGGAGGTTCGACCCGGAGCGCCTCGAGCACAGCCTGGTGCAACTGCGGAGCTCGGGGGCGAACGTCGCGGGCATCGTGCTGAACCGCGTACGGCGACACAGGGTGGATGAGGACTACGGCTACTACGGACTGGCTCGGGACCACGAGACGAAGACAAAGCGCCGCTGGCTGGCTCGGTCTGAATAGAAGGGTGCGACCACCGGCTCCGCGAGTCCTCCTGGTCGACCCGTCCGAACGCGGTGGCATCGCCCGGTACACGGAGCGCCTGGCCGCCGCACTACGCGCTGAGGGTGTCACGGTGTACCGGGCCGCACCGCCGGGGCTCGGTGACCCCGGCCTCGAACTCGCGGGCCGCCGGTGGGGCCCCGACGTGGAGGCTCTCGGGCGTGCCCGTCTCTACGGTCTGCGGCTGCGGGAGTTGGTCCCGGCACTCACCTCGCTGCGCCGTGCGACGGCAGCCTGCCGCCCCGACGTCGTCCATCTCCACGCCGAGGTCGTCCCGGGCATCGACGACCTCGTCCTGGCCCGGCTGCGACGGCGTGCGGGGGTGGTGCTGACCGTCCACGACCCCGAGTCCATGGGCGGCGGCCGGCCCCAGGTCCGGGCCGACGAGGTGCGCCGTTGGCGCCGGGCGGAGGCCATCATCGTCCATTCCGAGGCATCGAGGGACCTGGTGCTGTCCCACGCGCCGGCGGTGCCCGTCCACGTGGTGCCGGTCGATCTCGATCTCGCGACCGTCGCGGTGCCCCGACCGGAGGCCCGCCGGCGCCTAGGTCTCGGGGGGGGACCCGTTGCGCTGGTCCTGGGGTTTCTCCGCCCCTACAAGGGCCTCGCGCTGTTGGCCTCGGCATGGCCCGCCGTGGCGCGTACCATGCCGCAGGCCCGCCTGATGCTGGTGGGCGAGGCCTATCCCTCTGTCGAGCTCGAGAGCCTCTGCGCGCTCGACGGAGTCGAGTTGCGCCCGGGGTTCCTTCCCGACGAAGAGGTTGACTTCTGGGCCGCGGCAGCCGATGTACTCCTCATGCCCTACGACCGAGGTTCACACTCGGGTGTGCTCCACCGGGCCCTGTCGGTGGGGACGCCGGTGCTGGCGTCCCCACCGCTGGCCGAAGAGGTGCGGCGCACCGAGGCCGGTCGAGTCGTCCAGCTCGAGGCGGGTGCCTGGTCTGATGCCATCCTCGGTGCGTTGGGACCCAACCGGATGCCACCCCCGCCGCCGCTGCGTGGCGGGGGCACCGCCCGCGGCACCATCGCCGTCTACACCGAGGTCCTGGACCGGCGCGCCGGGCGATCGGTGCGGGCGTCGCGATGATCCGGCCCGCAGGGCAGATCGGTGCCCCCATCCGGGTGGCGTATCACGTCGAGGGCGACGCCTTCGGTGGCGTGGAGCGCTATCTGGTCACGCTGCTCGAGCATCTCGACCGCCGCCGATTCGAGCCCGTCGTGCTCGGCCGGGCCCCCGACGTCCTCCGTCGGGCGCTGGTGGACCTCGACGTCGAAATGATCCCGCAGCCTCAGGTGACGTCGAAGTGGGACGTCCGGGCCTGGTCCGCCGTGCTCGGGTCGGTCCGCCGGGTCAGGCCCGAGGTGTACCACGGCATGATGTCCCACTCGTTCTCCGGCGGGTACGCGCTGGCCGCCGCGATGATCGCCCGCACCCCGCGCATCGTCGTGACGGCACACTTGCCCACTCCGGCCTCTAACCGCCGCCAGGCCTGGCTGGGCGCCGCCTTCCGGCGGGGCGTGGACGTGCAGATCGTCCCCGGAGAATGGGCGCGCTCGGAGCTGGCCCGCTACGGCCAGCTCGCCCGTTACACCGTTATCGTCCCGAATGCCATCGACATGCCCGATCACGTGTCCCGGGCCGAGGCCCGGGGGAGACTCGGCCTGGCGCCGCACGCCACCGTCGTGGGCGGTGTCATGCGCCTCGAGGCCTACAAGCGCCCCGATCTCGTGGCCGAGCTGGCACACACCTTGCCCGGCGTCACCGTCGTCCTGTTCGGTGACGGTCCCGAGCTCGACCACCTGGCCGCCCGGGCCAACGGCGGGAACGTGCTGCTCACCGGCTTCCGGTCCGACGCCTCGACGTTGGTCCGCGCGCTGGACGTCTTCGTCCACCCGTGCCCCACGGACAACCAGCCCCTGGCCGTCCTCGAGGCCATGGCAGCCGGCGTCCCTGTGGTGGCGGCGGATCAGGGCGGGGTCGCGACCATGGTCGAGCACGAGCGGACGGGACTGCTCGCGCCGGTGAGCGCAGAGGGCATGACGCAGGCCGTCGGCCGTCTCCTGGGCGACTCGGACCTGGCGGCCCGGCTCTCGGCGACGGCGGCAGACACCGTCAAGCGCGACGCGGACCCGGCCGCCATGGCCCGCCGGATCGAAGCGCTGTACGAGCGCGACGCGGAAGCATCGTGATCGGGACGCGCGGACGGGGAGCCGTGAACGCCTGGCCCGGCGTGGGGCACCGCAACCCGCCGCCGCGGTGAGCGAGGCAATGCCGCCGGCTCCGGACGGCGACGGCGACAGCGCGCTGCCAGCCCGGTTCCGGCGGAACGTCCTGGCCAACTACGCCAATGTGCTCGCCCTGTTGGCCGTCGCGTTCTTCACCACGCCGCTGCTCACGCACGGGCTCGGCCCGGAACGCTTCGGGATCTGGGTCATAGTGGGAGCCATCATTCCCTATCTCGAGATTCTCGAGCTGGGGTTCGCCGCGACCACCGTCACCATGATGGCGAGGCACACAGCCAGCGGGGAGACCGACCGCGTGCAGGCCATCGTCAACACATCCCTCTTCGTGCTCATCATCCCGGGCCTGCTGTGCTTCGGTCTCGCCTGTGTGGTGGCCATGATCCTGCCCCACGTCGTGACGATCGTCCCGAACCAGGTGGCGGACGCGCGGATCCTGGTGCTCCTGCTCGGTTTCGACATGGCCGTCTCCATACCCGGAGACACGTTCGGGGGCGGCCTCGTCGCCATGCAGCGCTACGACCTCCTCAATGCCAGCCTGGTGTCGGTCGTCCTCGTACAGGCACTCGGCTGGTTCGTGGTGATCCGACTCGGCGGCGGGCTGGTGGCCCTCGGCGTCGTCACGGTGGTGGTGAGCCTCATCGGCCAGGTCGCGCGCTACCTCATGTTCCGGCGGTTGTTGCCCGACCTGAAGCTGACGCCGAAGGGCTTCGACCGGAAGTTGGTGCGATCGTTTGCCGGGCTCTCGGGCTGGTTCTCCTTCGGGCAGGTCGTCTCGCTGGCCGTGAACACCATGGATGTGGTGATCGTCGGCGTGGTGGTAGGGGTCGTGGAGGCCGGGATCTTCGCCGTGGGGCTGCGGCTCGCCACGCTGGCCGCCAACACGGTCAGTCCGGTGACCGACGTGTTCGCTCCGGCGTCCGCCGAAATGGTCGGGCGCGGTGATGCCAGCAAGATCCGGGCTCTGGTGCTGATCGGGAACCGGGTCGCCATGGGCGTCGCCGTGCCGGCTGCGTTGGTGACCGCGGTGCTGGCCCGTCCCGCGCTCCGTGCCTGGGTTGGCCCGCTGTACGTGCAGGCGACGTTGGTGGTCGTATTGCTCAGTGCGACGGTGGTCGTCCGAGCCTCCACGCAGTCGACGAGCTCAGCACTCTTCGGCGAAGCGGAACCCAAGGTGCCCGTACTGTTCGGCGCAGCCGCCTTCGTGGTGCACCTCGTGCTCGCCGTGGTATTGGGCCGGCACTACGGCATCGTCGGGGTGGCGTGGGCCGTTCTCGTCTCCACCTTCATCTTCAACGGGGTGGCCATGATGCTCCTCACGTCACGGCGCTACCAGTTGACGGTGCCCGGATATCTCGCTCTCCTCGCCCGAGCCCATCTGCTCCCGGTGCTCTGCGCCGGCGCAATCGGGTTCTACCTCGCGCGCGGTCCGCTGTGGCAGTTCGTCCAGACCCACGGCCGGGCGGTGGGAATCCTGGCGGTGATCTTCGCCGGCGTGGTCATGCTGGTCGTGTACCTGGCGATCTACCTCTTCACCGGCGTTTCGGGGCCGGAACGGAGCGCCGCCGCCGACCGGCTCCGGGCCCGCCTGCGGGGGGCGGGCTGAGGGTCTTCGCTCCGGGTGCCACGGGCGGTCCGCCCGGGTCGCAGCCCAGGTGGCGTGGTCGCCGTTTCGGGCGAATTGCTTGAGATCCGGCGGGCTCGTGCCGATGGAAGAGTGTCGGGCGATGCCAGGCCACCCGCACGCGCCACCGGTGCCTATCCATCGCTTGAGAAGGGGCGGGAGAGACGTTGCAGACGGTACGATCGATCGTGAACGCCGTCTCGGGGCCTGCCGGGTACGCGTCCGGACGGGTCCACTGAATGTGGTGCGGCGTCTCCGCATCAGGTCATACGCCTTCGTGATCCGGGAGCACTGACCGATGGATTTCCCCCTGTGGTTCGGTCCGGCGGACCGCTCGCTGTTCGCCATGGCCAGCATGCCCGACGACGGCAGCGCCTCGGGCGCGGTGGTGCTGTGCGCACCGATCGGGCTCGAAGGTGTGTGCGCACGACAGACCTTCGCAACCCTCGGCCATGCACTGGCCGACGTCGGCATCCTGGCGTTCCGCTTCGATTACGACGGCACGGGCGATTCGGTCGGCGGGAGTGAGGATCCCGATCGAGTCGCTGCGTGGCTCAGGGGGGTTCACCACGCGGTGAGTCTGGCCCACCGCTCCGGTGTGTCCAAGGTGGCCGTGGTCGGCATGCGACTCGGCGCGACCTTCGCCGCCGCCGCGCTGAGCGACGAGGGCGAGGGTTGGGATGGAGATCCCGTCGACGGACTGGTGCTGTGGGACCCGTGCCCCTCGGGGCGGTCCTACCTTCGGGCCCAACGCGCGCTGCAGTTCTTCGGAGTGGGCCAGAGCGATCACGGCGATGGGTCCGTTGAGGCTCCGGGAGTCGTGTTCGATGCCGACACCGTGGCGGCGCTGAGCGCGATCGATATCGGCGCCCTGCGTGGTCAACTCGCCCGGCGGATACTCCTCCTGGCGCGGAAGACTCCGTCGACCGGAACGGGAGTGCTGGAGAGATTCTGCGCGGCGCGCCCGGTCGAGCGCGGGACGGCCCACGGCCAGGAGCGGCTCGTCGACGTGGAGCCCTTCGCGGCCGAGATCCCGCATGCCGACGTCGAGGTGGTCACGCGCTGGCTCGCCGACACACTGACCGGCGAGCGGGTCCCTCTGTCGGTTCCCCGCCGGCAGGACGCCATCGTCGGAGTCGGTGAGGCAGGGTCGATCGTCGAACGCCCGATGTCGCTCGGGCCGATCGGGCTGTTCGGCATGGTGACCGAGCCTCAGGAGGTGAGCCCCGGTGGGCGCGGCACGGGGCCGACGGCCCTCTTCCTCAACGCCGGCGTCATCGACCACGTCGGCCCGGCTCGGCTGTGGGTCGACCTCGGCCGCCGCTGGGCCGCACAGGGCATGCGCTCGGTCCGTTGCGACCTCAGTGGGCTGGGAAACAGCCCGCCCCGACCCGGCCAGCCCGACGACGAGGTGTACATGCCCGAGGCTATTGAGGACGTGCTCGATGTGGCCTCGGCCGTGTCTCCCGACGACCCGGCCGACGTGGTGCTGGTCGGATTGTGTTCGGGCGGGTATCACGCGATAGAGGCGGCACTGGTTCTCGGCGCGCGCGGCGTCTGCGCGGTGAATCCGGCGTTCCCCCCCAAGCCGGCGGAACTCCGCGCGGCGGACGCAGCGCCGACCAACGAGATCGACCGACGCCGCAAGGCCGCACCGGCCCGCAAGCGATGGGTCCGGTCACTGCCGGCACACGACCTGCTCGGAGGAATGCTCGAACGCATGCCCGACCAGGTGTGGTGGCTGGTGAATCGAGTCGCGGTCGAGCACTCCCCGGTGCGGGCGCTGCGCAGGCTCGTCGACTCGGGCGTGCGGATCTTGATCGTGAGCGGAGACCGCGAAGCCCGGGTGATCTGGAGGGGCGAAGGCAGACTACGCCGGTCTCTCGAAGCCTCAGACGGGTTCCGCAATGTGGTCGACCCCGGCATCGACCACGAGCTGTTCAAGAGCGATGCTCGGCGACTGGCGAGCTCGATCCTCACTGACGAGGTTCTCGGTGCCTATGGTCCCCGCCGCACCGGGACCGCCCCTCTCCGAGACCGCCGGGGCTTCCCATGACCACTGACGCCGCTCGAGCAGCCCGATGACCGGCTTTGTCGTTCCCACCGCCGAGAGCCGCTGGCCGGTCAGGCGAGGCGAGCCGCCGACGTTCTCGGTCTGCATCTCGGCCTACCAGGTTGCCCCGTTGATCGGCGATGCACTGGCGTCGCTCGACGAGCAGACCCTTGCGCCCTACGAGGTGATCGTCTGTGACGATGGCTCGACCGACGACCTCGATGCGGCACTGGCACCGTTCCTCGACCGCATCATCCTCGTGCGTCAGGAGAACAGGGGAATGGCCGGGGCGCGGAACAGCGCCATGGCCCGTGCAACTGGAGAGTACGTAGTGTTCCTCGACGCCGACGATCGGTTCGAGCCGACGCGCCTCGAGCGACTCGGAGCGCTGGCGACGGAACGGCCGGATCTCGACATCCTCACCACTGATGCGTACATCGAGGTCGAGGGGTCGATCGTCCGCCGGTACTACACGGCGACGAACCGCTTCGTGATCGCCGACCAGCGGGCTGGCATCCTCTCGGCGAACTTCCTGTTCGGGCTGCTCGCCGTGCGTCGCTCCACGATCGTCGGAGCGGGCGGGTTCGACGAATCGGTGCCCGTCGTCGAGGACTGGGAGTGCTGGATGCGACTCATCCTCGGCGGGGCGCGGGTCGGCCTCGTCGACGAGCCCCTCGCGGTGTACCGAGTCCGCCCCGGGAGCGGGTCTTCGGACCGGGTCCGCCTCATGCAGGGCCGCATCGATGCGCTGGGGCGGGCACTGGCTCGGACCGATCTCAGCGGAGAGGAGCGACGACTGGCAAATGACGCGATCGCCTTCGCCACCCGGATGTTGACGCTTGCGGAGGCCCAGCGGGCCCTCACCGACGGAGCTCCCGACGCCCGCTCCCGCTCGCTGCGCGTCGTCACGGGCCGGGGGTTCGCATGGCGAAGTCGCGCCAAGGCGCTCTTCGGAGTGGTCGCCCCCCGGACGGCGGGGGAGCGTCTCAGGTTCCGGCGCTCTCGGCTGTCGACAGATCCGGCCGCCGTGCTCGCCGAGCGAGAGTGAGCCAACCGAGGCCCGCCGTGCGCGACTGGCCCGGGGCGTAATCACCGGTGAGGAGCTTCCACACAAAGCGCAATCGGCCGTCTTGCGCCCAGATGCCCACCCGTCGCAGGCACAGGAGGTGGGTACCGGCCCCGTTGCGGCCCGGCGCGGTGGCGAACCCGGCGACGAATCCGGCGTCATCGGCCTGGCGCACGACGGCCATGTCATGAGCGCCGTGTGGATACGCGATGGCGGCAACCGGGTGGGCCAGGTGGGCCGCAAGGTCTTCTCGTGAGCCGCGCAGCTCGTCGTTGGCGTCCCGCTCTGTCAGATCGGTGAGCCGTGGATGGCTGCGGGCGTGGCTCCCGACCACGACGCCGGCCCGCTCCAAGGCCCGCAGCTCGTCCCACGACAACACGGGCTCGCCCTCGGTCCAGTTCGCCGCGCCGCCCACCGCGGCCGTGGGGGCGAACAGGACCGGCGCGGCTTCAGGGTGACGCCGGAGCGGTTCGGCATTGTCTTGGAAGGCATCGTCGAACGTCGCGAGGTACGAGCGCCGGGCCAGTACAGCGGTCGGGTCCCGAGCGAAGCGGACGACATCTTCCACGCTGAGGGGCCGGAATCCGAGCCGGGCCAGCAGACGCATGTGGGCGTCGAACCGACGGGGGGCGATGTCGAGCTGCTCCTGGCCGGGCCGCCGTTCGCCGGCCAGACGGTGGTAGCTCAGCACCACGTAGGACGACGCGGTGAACCTCCGCCACTCCTGCGGTGTGGCCTCGTCCCGCACCCCGGCCCAGAAGGCCAGGTCGGCACGGAGGCGCCGTCCCATCCCCTGCCCGGGCGCCAGGCGCCTGAGGGTGGCTGCGCCCGGCAGGCTCACCAGGGCCCGGCGCACGAGGTGCACCTTCCAGCTGGCGTTGAACCACGAGCCCAGCTGCACGTAGGGCAGGACGTCGGGATCGGCGCGGGCCATGAGCACGCTCGAGCGCCCGTGCTCGTAACAGATCTGGTCCACGTTGGCTGTCGATCCGGGCCGTTCACTCTCGCCCCACGTCATCGCGACCCCTTCGCGACGCAGGCGAGCGGCCATGGCCTCCGCACGTGCCGCGCCCGGCGGCAGGCCCGCGCCGGCACGCTCCAACACCTCGGTCGGCCCGTCGATCCCCCAGACCAGCGGGCCGAGTGGCCCGAGAACCGGCCGGTAACTGCCGAGCTGGAGGGACGCACCCGATCCGGTCTCTAGCGAGGATCCCGGACTGGGGCCGCCCTGGTCGTCATCGGGCCAGGCCAAAGCTCGAACGTGGACCGCCACCATCGCGTAAGTATGTCATCAGGTATCCCTGACGAAGGACGCCGCGTGTGGGTGTGGTGAACGTCGGTCCGGCGCAACGCAGTCGTGTCCGTGCGGGATTCAGACCGGAACTGAGGGCGAGACACCTGGGCCGGGGTACGGCACCGCGGTGACTAGCTCCGCGAAGCACCGGTCGATGCCCTCCGCGAGAGCCTGCGCGTCGGGACAGGCGACCGGGTCGGCCAGGATGCCGATCGCCAACTGGCCGTCGTAGGACAGCGCGGCGACGCCCACGCTGAGGTTGCCCCCCAGGGGCACGAGTGGGATCGCCTCGAGCATGCGGGCGCCGAGCACGTAGAGCGGGACGTCGGGCCCGGGCACGTTCGTGACGACCAGGTTGACGAACGGCTGGTGGTGCACGAGGTGGCTGCCCGCCGACAGCACGGCGGGCGGCAGGGCGTCGAGCGAGGACAAGAGCAGGTGCGTCGCCAGCGGCTGCGCGTGGTCCTTGGAGTCCCGCTCGGCCCGGGCCACCCCGAGCAGGCGCTCGGCAGCGGGAGCGGCACCGATCGGGAGCCGTACCACCATGGCGGAGACGTCGTTGCCCAGCCGGCGGTCGCCGTGGTGATCCGCCCCGACCGGCACGAGGACATGCAGGTAGCGTCCCTCCATCACCTCGCCCCGCGCCGAGAGGAGATCGTGCACCCCACCGGCGATGGCCGTGAGGAGCAGGTCGTTGAGCGTGACGCCGAAGCGGCGCTCGGCCCGGCGCAGGTCGTCCATTGGTTGGCGGACGACGACCACACGGCGGTCGAAGCCGACCGGGGCGTTCAGGGAGCAGTCGGGCGTGACGGGTGACAGGGGGAGCAGGCTGCGAAGGGCCGAGGTGTAGCGCGCCAGCGTGCGGCCCGCCTCGGACGGGTGCCGTACGGCGCGCCAACCGTCCGCGGCCAGCGTCGAGGCAACGCCGGCGAGACGGGCCGCCCCTTCGGTGGCGATGGCCATCCGGCCCGGCGGTGGGGTGGGCTGCCAGGGGTCGGGGGCGTGTGGGACCGGGGCGCGGGGCTCCAGGTCCAGAAGGACCGTGGCGAGCTCGACCCCGGCGAGGCCGTCAGCCATCGAATGGTGCAGCATCTCGAGCAGCGCGACGCGACCGCCCTCGAGCCCGTCGATCAGCCAGATGTCCCACAGCGGCCGGGTGCGGTCGAGCGGGCGCGACACCAGCTCGGCACACAGCTCGAGCAGCTGGGCCTCCGTGCCGGGCCCGGGCAGCGCGGCCTGGTGGATGTGGCAGCTGATGTCGAAATCGGGGTCGTCCACCCAGACCGGCGCCGACTCCCCGAGCATCGGGAACCGGACGACCTTGCGCAGTTTCGGCACGAGGTGCAGCCGGCTCTCCACCTCGGCCCGCACGTCCTCGAGCCGCAGGCACCCGCGGCCGTCGTGCAGCGGGCCACCCTCGAAGATCCCGATGAAGCCCATGTGCATGGGGGTGTGGTCCGACTCCATGTAGAGGAAGGACGCATCGAGCGGCGTCAGGGTGTCGGCGGGAGCGGTCATGTCGACCTCGGAGGATCCGGGAGCCGCGCGGAGCAGACCTCGGCGAAGCCGTCCTCGATGCAGGCGGCGAGCTTGGGGCTGTCGGGCACAGCAGCGACATCGGCGGTGATGGTGACGCAGGCCCGGTTCGCGGCGGACACGAGGGACACGTTGAGCGCGGCCCCCGACGGCGGGGACACGGCGTAAATCGCCTCAATACCCGCGCCCGCCAGGAAGGCCTGGAACGGTGGTCCGGGGATGTTGGTGATGCAGAAGTCGTCGCCCAGCAGCATGGAGCTCCACAGATTGCGGGCCACGACAGCCGGCAGGGCGCTCAGGACGGTGGCCATGACATCGCTCAGGGCGAGACCCGGTGCGTGCTTCCACTGCGCCGCGTTCTTCCGGACCTCCGCCATGCAGTCCGCGACGTCGGCATGGACGGGGATGACGAACCGTGCAGGGACGAAGTGGTTCCCTCCCGCCCGCTCGCCACCCTCGCGCACGTTCACCGGCATGAGCGCCCGGAAGCCCGAGCTCGTGGCACCGTGCTGCTCGTGGTAGAGGCTGAGGCCGCGCACGACGGACGCCACGAACACGTCGTTGACCGTGCCGCCCCACGCCCTGGCCGCGTTCTTGAGGTCGGTGAGGTCGAAGTCCAGGACCTCGACGTGGCGGCGGAAGCCCCGGCCCGTCATGACCGAGGAGATCGGTTTGCCCGCAGGCGCCATCAGCCTGGCCACCGAGGTGCCGACCGCGGCGAGGTGGCCGAGCGAGCGGACGGGGTGGGTCATGGCATCGAGGGCGCAGGTGACGAGGCCGCTCGGATCGGGCAGAAGGGGCACACTCCGGAGCAGGGGCCGGCCGGGGGCTGTGCCCGGCTGCCCCACCGGCTCCCGCACCGCGTCGAGCGGTGCCGCCCGTCGCGTCGGAGCGCGGTCGAAGAGATCGGCCAGCACGGCCAGACCGCCCACGCCGTCGATCAGCGCGTGATGGACCTTCATCACGAGAGCGGCGCGGTCACCCATACCTTCGACCAGCACTGCCTCCCACAGCGGCAGGGCGGCGTCGAACCCGCTCGTCGCCATCGTCTGGGCCATGTCGAGGACGTCCCGCAGGGAGCCGGGCCCGGCCAGGCGCATACGCCGGAGGTGCGTGTCCAGATCGAAGGACTCGTCGGGCACGAACTGCGGGCGGCCCCGGCCCAGGCCCCGGGTGACGGCTCGCGCGCGCAGGCGCGGCACGGCCACGGTCAGCGCGGCGATGCGGGTGCGCACCTCTGCCCAGTCGGGCCGTGCGTCGAGGACCACGATGGCGACGATGGTCGGGCGCATCACGGGATCGGAACTGATCGTCCAGAGCAGTGCGTCGGAGCCGCTCATGGTGTCCGCGCCCGGCGCCCTCGTCTCTTCTACACCCATGGCAAAACCTCTTCTCCGAGCGATTCTGGGTTCAGCCCGGTGAGGGGCATAGAGCCGGAAGTCCCCAATTTCGGCGTCCCCGAGCACCACAGCCCTGACGATGTGCCTTTGGACCCTTCAGGGCGCCCCGCCGCCGCTCTAGCATCGGTCATGGCCTGACGCCATGCCGGTCCGGAACGGGGCCGTGGGGCCGCAGAGTGCCGGGAAAGGGGATCCATCATGACCACGACAGCGGTGAGCACACCGGTTCCCCCCCGTGGCCTGGCGAACGCCCTCGGGCGGCGCCAGCTCTACAAGTACCCCAACACCCTGCCGAGGCTCGGGTACCTGTCGATCGTGGTGCTCACCACGATCATGCTCTATTACCTCTACTACGTAGAGGGGGCGGTCACTCCGCTGATGCTGCCCTATTACCACATGTCCTTCCAGTACTTCTTGTACCTACTGGTGGTCTCGAACGCGATCGGCGCCTTCAGTGCGTTCATCGGCGGCCTCTCCGACAAGATCGGCCGGGCCAACCTCACCATCTACGGGACGCTGACCGTGGCGCTCATCCAGCTCTTCGCCATCCCCCACATCACCGACAAGTTCTGGTTCGCCGCCTCCTACTG
>JBKQUM010000044.1:0-32516 GCA_052140165.1 Acidimicrobiales bacterium | reverse complement strand
GCCCAGTTCACCCGTCTGCGCGGCCGCATCGGCCATGCCAAGGCCAGAAAGGCCGTCGAGCACTCCATTCTCGTCGCTGCCTTCCACATCCTGGCCGGCGGCGTGCCCTACAACGACCTCGGTGCCGACTGGTTCCAAAAGCGCCGTCCCGAAGCCCACGCCCGTCGGCTCGCCCACCAGATCGAAGCTCTCGGCTACCGCGTCACGATCGAAGCGGCCGACGCGGCCTGATCACACCTGAGCGTCGGGACTTCGTCCCGAGCGGGGCTCCGCCCCGCACCCCGACCTCGCGCGCCCGAGTTACGTAGTTTTCGGGTCAGCGGCCGGGGCTCACCAGGATCCGGCCCCGCACGGCGGCGTCGAGCACGCGGTCGAGCGCCGCCGTCAGCCCGTCCAGGCCGATCTCCTCGTTGACCATCTCCTCGCAGAACCCGAGGGGGAACGCGTCGGGCATGTCGGCCCACAGGGCTCGGCGCTCCTCTATCGGAGTGGCCACGGTGTCGATTCCCAGGAGCGCGACGCCGCGCACGATGAACGGGTAGACGGTGGTGGACAGGTCGTTGCCCCCGGTGAGCCCGCTCGCTGCCACGGCGCCGCCGTAGCTCACGGTGCGGAGTGCCTCGGCGAGGGCCGCGCCACCGACGCAGTCCACCACGCCGGCCCAGAGCTGAGGCCCGAGCGTGCGCCCGTCGTCCTGGGTGAAGCGACGTCCGACCACCCGCGACGCCCCCAGGGCCCTCAGGTAGTCGTGCTCGGTCGTCTTCCCCGAGGAGGCGACCACCTCGAAGCCGGCCTGGGACAGGATCGCGACCGCCGCACTGCCCACCCCACCGGAGGCCCCGGTGACGAGGATGGGGCCGTTGCCGGGACTCGTGCCGTGCTGCACCAGGCGGCGCAGCGACAGGAGCGCCGTGAAACCCGCCAGCCCGATGATGGCGGCGTTGCGGCAGCTCAGCGTGTCGGGCAGCGGCACGACCCAGTCCGCCGGGACGCGCGCGTAGGCGGCGAAGCCACCGTGCTGGGCCACGCCGAGGTCGTAGCCCTGCGCGAGGACGTGCTGACCCACGACGAAGTCGGGGCTGGTGCTCTCCTCGACGATTCCCGCCAGCTCCACCCCGGGGACGAGCGGGAAGATGCGTGCCACACGGTTGCCCGGTCGCGTGACCATGGCGTCCTTGAAGTTGATGGCCGACCACTCGACCCTGACGAGCACGTCTCCGGCCGGCAGGTCGGAGCGGTCGAGCTCCACCACCGTCGGTCTGATGACGGCGCCCTCCTGCGACAGCAGGTAGGCCGGGAAGCGCACCGGTTCACTGTAGAGCCCGCTCTCGGCGCTCCCCGACACGGGTGGGCGCACAGGGTACGTTCGGACCGTGGCCACCACTGCAGGTTACGGGCGTTGGGCCTCGCCGCTCGCGCCGGGCGACGTGGCGGGGGCGAAGGTCTCCCTCTCGGAGCTGTGCTCCGACGGGGACTGGCTCTACTGGCTCGAGTCGCGCCCGGCAGAGTCCGGCCGGGTGGTGATGGTCCGGGCCGCGGCGAACGGTCTCGTCGATCACTCCCCGGATCAGGTGAGCATCCGTAGCCGCGTCCACGAGTACGGCGGGGGCGCCATGTGCCTGGTGCCGGCGTGGTCGGCGGGTGCCTTCGCCTACGTCGATCAGGCCGACCAGCGGGTGTGGTTCTGCGACGGCCCCGCTGCCGTGGCCCGTCAGGGGGGCGCAGCGCCGCGGGCTCTGACCGCCCTACCCCCCGAGGGCCAGGTCCACCGTCATGGAGCGCTCAGCGCCACCGCGGAGGGGGACTGGGTCCTGGCCGTCAGGGAGGCCCACCCAGAAGGTGGGGGCCGGCCGACACGCAGCGTGGTCGCGCTCTCGACTCGGGGTGAGGGGCCGTCCGAGACCACACTCCTCGATGGCCACGATTTCCTCGGCTCGCCGCGAGTGGACCCGGCGGGTGAGCGGCTGGCGGTCGTCGTGTGGGATCACCCCGACATGCCGTGGGACGCCTCCACGCTGCTCATCGTCCCACTCGTCAGTGCCGACGTCGACGGCACCCTCCGGGCGGCGGGAACGCCGTGGGCGGTTGCAGGTGGCCCCGGAGAGTCCGTCGGACAGCCGGCCTGGTGCCGGGACGGCTCCCTGCGCTTCGTCTCGGACCGGCGGGGGTGGTGGCAGCCCTATGTCCACCCGGGGGTCCCGGGCACGGACGCGGCACTGCAGGCGCTGAGCGACGTCGCGGCCGAATTCCACGGCCCCGACTGGGTGCTCGGGCAGTGCACCATGGCCGAGCTCGCCGACGGCACCGTGGTGGCCCGCATGAATGCGTCCGGCCGCGACGCGCTGATCCCGTTCGCGGCCGGTGGGGGAGCCGGCGATCCGTTGGACCAGCCGTGTGTGTCGATAGCCGCGCTGTGCGCCCATGGTGACGGGCTGGCACTGATCGGCAGCACGCCCGAGGCGCCGGCGAACGTCTGGGTCTGGATGCCGGGCCGTGCCGCCCGGGCCCAGCGCCCGGCGGCCGCGTGCGCGCTCGGACCTGACGAGATCGCGCGGGGAGAGCCGTTCACGCTGGCGGGGCGCTCGGGGCGTCCCGTGCACGGCACGCTCTACCGCCCGGCGGCGGCAGGCACGACCGGGCCGACGGATCGCCCGCCGCCGCTCGTGACCTGGTGCCACGGTGGGCCCACGTCGTCGTGCCAGCCGGGGCTCGACCTCACCCTGCAGTTCTTCACGACCCGCGGCTTCGCCGTGGCGTGCGTGGACTACGCCGGCAGCTCGGGCTACGGACGATCCTATCGGTGTGCGCTCTGGGGGCGGTGGGGCGTGGCCGACAGCGAGGACTGCCTCGATGCGGCGCTGCACCTTGCGGCGCGGGGCGACATCGATGCGGGGCGGATGGCGATCCGGGGCGGCAGCGCCGGCGGCATGACCGCCCTCAACGCGCTCGCAGCGGGGGAGGGGTTCGGGGCCTGCGTCTCGTGGTATGGGGTGACGGACCTCATGGGGCTGGTCGCGACGACCCATGACTTCGAGGCGCACTACACCGACCGCCTCATCGGCCCGCTGCCCGAGTCTCGCGCGCTCTACGTGGGGCGCTCGCCGGTGAGCCGAGCCCCCTCCATGGCGGGCTCGGTCCTGCTCCTGCAGGGGACCGAGGACGCCGTCGTGCCGCCGTCACAGGCGGTGTCGATGCGCGACGCCCTGCGCAGCGCGGGCATCCGCTGTGACCTACGATTCTTCGAGGGCGAAGGGCACGGATTCCGTCGGGCGGACACGCTCACGGCATGCCTCGAGGCTGAGCTTGCGTTCTACCTGGAGGAACTGCACCTCTGACGGTTCCCCCCTAGGATCACCTGGGGGTGCCATCCTGCACACCCGCCGTGTGCGAGGCTTTTTCGAGAAACGCCATGCCGACCAATTCCGCAACGATCCCGAGCTGGGCCGCCCCGGTCGTCGACCTCTGGCACCGGGCGCTGGACCGGACGAAACGGATCTCCCCCGAGTCGGGTGACGCGTTGCTGTACCTGGCCAGTGCCGTGTTCGCGTTGGCAACCATCTACACGTCGACCAATGCGCTCTACCAGGTATGGGGGCGCATGGCCCTCTCGCCCTTCGCATTCGGCGCACTGGCGTCCGCGGTCGTGGCCTGGGCGGTGCAGCGTGCGCGCAAGCGGCAACCCGGCCACCGGCTGACCAAGGTCCAGCATCGCCGCGCCTGGTTGGCCCGGATCGTGGTTGCCGTGTGCGTGTTCGCCGGCGCGTTGGCGATCCCGCTCGGTCTCGAGATCCTGTGGCGCTTCGACGGTGTGGCCGGCTCGCACCAGCAGCCCGAGGTGGTCACGGTGGAGGTCGGCGGTCAGGATCTCGTCCGCGGCGTGAATCCCTACCACCCGTTGGTCCGGTTGCCACATGCCGTCAAGTACCACGCTCCCGGTGAGCCGGACTATGCGGGGTTCCTGCCCTATCTGCCGCTCATGGCGGTGGCGGGCATTCCGAGCGAGATCTGGCCCAACAACGGCCTCAGCGACGCCCGGATCTTCTTCTGCCTCACCACACTGGTGGTCGCCGCGGTCGCGCTCTACCTGTGCCGAGCCGACGGGCGCCGCAAGATCCGCGCGCTCCAGGCGCTCGTCATCTTGCCGCTGGCGGCGCTGCCCCTCGCGACCGGGGGCGATGACATTCCAGTGGCGGCGTTCCTCCTTCTCGCCATGGTTCTGGCACAGCGTCGGCGGCCGTTCGCCTCGGGCGTCGTCTTAGGCATCGCGTCGGCCATGAAGTTCACCGCATGGCCCCTGGCCGCACTGGCGCTCTTTGCGGCACGGGGCCGCAAGGGCGAGCGGCGACCCCTCTCCATGCTCGCCGGCATGATCGTCGTCGCGGTGCCGACGATCTTCCCGTTCGCCCTCCGCGGCCCCTTCGCGCTCATCGACGATGTGGTGCTGTTCCCGCTCGGGCTCAGTGCCATCCCGTCCACCGCGGCCAGCGCGCTCCCCGGGCACGTGCTCGTGACGGCGTTCCCCTCATTGAACCGGGCCTTGCCGCTGTCGGTCGGGATCGTGCTGGCCGTGCTCCTGGCCCGGCATCTGTACCGCCACACTCCGCGCACCCCGTCGGAGGTCTGCACCATCGCGGGCGTGGTGATGTCGGCGCTCATCCTCCTGGCCCCGAACCCGCGTGTGGGCTACCTGCTGTACCCGATCAACTTCTTCGTGTGGGCCTACCTGCTGTCGCAATCCGACGATCGGCTTCCAGTCCTGACCGATGACGCCGTGGCGCCCAGGGCGCAGGCGGTCACGGCTTCGACAGGCTGAGCTCGGCCGCGCCGTCTCGGCGCGGCCGAACCGCTCAGGGGGAATCGTCGCTCTCCTGCAGGAGGCGGATGGTGAAGTCCGTCTGACCCCGCGCCGGGCCGCCTCGGGGGAAGGTCGTGGAGGAGATGGTGGCTCCCATCTCCCAGTAGTAGCCATCGGTCCCGGCCAGCTTGCCCAGGATCTCGACGGCACCCGGATCGTTGGCGGCAGGACCCCGGTCGAAGACCTGCCAGCCCAGGATCCGCATGTCCGCCGCGTAGAAGGCGAGCAAGGCACCCTGGGAGTCGCCGGAGCGCAGGACCACCTGGGAGTCGTACTGGCCCGAATCGGCGGCATTGTTCTGGTGCGAGATCCGGACGGAGCCGACCGGGACGGACACGGCGTTGAGGATGTTCGTCGGCGGTTGGCCCGCGCTGACAATGGGTGCCAGCGCGTGGTTGGCGGGCAGCGCCCGCAACGGCGTACCCGCCACCGAGCTCGCCCCCGTGCCGCTGCGTACCGGAGCGGGGCTCTGCGACGAGAGGATCCCGATGGCGACGAACACCACGAGGATGAGCACGGCGAGACCGAGGACGACCATGGCCGGCCGCATGGAGATCCCCCCGGGCGTCGGGGGGCGGAGGGGTGCGGCGGGGACCGTGTCCTCGGGGACGGCCTCGGTGTCGGCGTCGGTGCCGTGCAGCGTCATGTCCGGACCAGCCTACGGCGAGGTCGACCACCCGAAATGGTCGAGGGGTCCGTGCCCCGAACCCAAGTGCCAGTCGGCCCCCCCGGCCAGGGCTCGTGCCACATAGTCCTTGGCCGCGGCGACGGCAGCCGGCACGGTCGCCCCCAGGGCCAGGTTGGCGGCTATGGCCGCAGAGAGCGAGCAGCCCGTGCCGTGGTCGTTGCCCGTGACCACCCGTGTGCCGGGGAGCACCACGACCCCTTCGGGGCCGGCCACGACGTCGTCGGCGGACTCGGTGAGGTGGCCTCCCTTCACCACCACGTAGCGGGCACCCGTCGCCCTGATCCGCTGCGCCACGTCCACGCGGGCATCGAGGGTGGCGAGCCGCTCCACGGTGGTGTCGCCGAGGACGGCGGCCTCGCGCAGGTTCGGGGTGGCGACGACGGCGTGGGGGAGGAGCTGCTCGAGGTACGCCGCGACGCCCTCGGGCTCCATGAGGCGGTGCCCGCTCGAGGAGACCAGGACGGGATCCACGACGAGGTGGGGCAACAGGCCCGCAGCGGCCAGGTCCGCCACCTCGCGCACGATGGCGGCACTGGCGAGCATCCCGGTCTTCACACCGCCGACGGCGAAGTCGTCGAGCACCGTCTCGACCTGTTGGCGGACGAACGAAGGCTCGAGCACCACGACGCCGCGCACCTCGGCCGTGTTCTGCGCGGTCACGGCGGTGAGGGCACACGTGCCGTGCACCCGGTGCGCCGCGAAGGTCTTCAGGTCGGCCTGCGCACCAGCGCCGCCTCCCGAGTCCGACCCGGCGATGGTCAGCGCCGTCGGTGGGGTCGTGTCCGGCACCGAGCCACCATAGGCGGGCACCGGGGTATCGTCGTCCGGTGCCAGCCAACGAGGCCGGGGAGGTGCCGCCGGATCATCTGACCGTCGCCGGCGAGGTCCTGGCGTCGCGCCTGGTGCTCGGCACCGGGGGGATGACCAGCCTCGACGCGCTGCGGGCCGCGCTCATCGAGTCGGGAACGTCGATGGCGACCGTCGCGATACGGCGGGTCGGGGCCTCGGGACGGGGCGCGCTGCTGTCGCTCCTCGACGAGCTGGGCGTGCGGGTCCTGCCCAACACGGCGGGGTGTGCGACCGCGTCGGAGGCCGTGCTCACGGCCAAGCTGGCACGCGAGGCGTTCGGCACCGACTGGGTGAAGCTCGAGGTGATCGGAGACGACCGCACCCTGTTGCCCGATGCGGTCGAGCTTCTGGCCGCCGCGGAGCAGCTGGCCGAGGACGGCTTCGTCGTCCTTCCCTACACGACCGACGACCCCGTCCTCGCGTTCCGCCTGCAGCAGGTCGGATGTGCCGCGGTCATGCCGCTCGGATCGCCCATCGGCAGCGGGCTCGGCATCCGCAACCCCCATAACATTGCGCTCCTCCGGGAGGCGGTCGACGTCCCCGTCATCCTCGACGCCGGCATCGGCACTGCGTCCGACGCCGCGCTGGCGATGGAACTGGGGTGCGACGCCGTGCTGGTGGCGACGGCGGTCAACCGGGCGCACGACCCGGTGGCGATGGCGCGGGCCATGCGCCTGGCGGTCGAGGCGGGTTGGCAGGCTCGCCTGGCCGGACGCATCCCGGTCCGCTTCCATGCCGAGCCTTCCAGCCCGCTGGAGGGCCGAGCCGACCTGGTGGCCGGGGGGTCGGTCCCGGACGCCTGAGCAGGACCCCGCCTTGACGCTGTTCTGAGGGCACCCTAAAGTTAGGGCAACCTAACTTTCGTACGATGCAGGTCGGAGGGGTGTCACGGTTCGATGCGCGGCTCGCGGTGGCGGTCGGGGAAGTGGTGGGTACGCCGCGTCCTGACGGGCGTCGTGGCCGCAACCCTGGGGGCGGTCGTGCTGAGCGGGTGCGCGCAGGGGTCGGGGAGCGGTGCGACGAGCCTCACGGTCTACAGCGGGCAGCACGTGCAGACGACCCAGGCCCTGGTGGCGGCGTTCGAGCGTGAGAGCGGCATCTCGGTGAGCTTGCGGTCCGACGACGAGGACGTGCTGGCAGATCAGATCGTCACCGAGGGTTCCCATTCGCCGGCCGACGTCATCTTCACCGAGAACTCGCCGCCCCTGCAGTACCTCGCTTCGAAGGGGATGCTCGCCCGGGTCGACCCGTCGACGCTCGCGAAGACACCCTCACGGTTCAACTCGCCGGACGGCAGGTGGGTGGGTGTGACGGCCCGCGTGAGCGTGATGATCTACAACACGTCGCTGCTGAAGCGCGACCAGCTCCCGACGTCGGCCATGGATCTTGCCGACCCCAAGTGGAGCGGCCGCATCGGTATTGCCGGGAGCGAGACCGACTTCCAACCGATCGTGACGAGCATTGCGCGGACCTACGGCGAGCAGGCGGCGCTGCACTGGCTCGAGGCGGTCAAGGCCAACGCGGGAGGGCACGACTACCCGGACAACGAGACGCTCACCGCACAGGTCAACGGCGGGCAGGTCGCTCTCGGCATCATCAACCAGTACTACTGGTACCGCGAGCGGGCGCAGGTCGGCGCAGGCGCCATGCACTCCGCGATCGCCTACTTCGCTCCGCACGATGTGGGTTACGTCGTCGACGTCTCGGGCGCGGGCATTCTCTCGTCGTCCACCCACCAGGCGGCGGCGCAGCGCTTCCTGGCCTTCCTGACGTCTGTGCAGGGTCAGGAGATCATCGCCCACAGTGACAGCTTCGAATACCCGATTGCATCGGGTGTCACGACGGCGGAGCCCGAGACCCCGTTCGACGAGCTCGAACCGAACAGCATCACGGTGGCGGAGTTGGGCACGGGCGCCGAGGCGATCGAGCTGCTCCAGGAGGCCCAGCTGCTGTGACCGACGGCGCCGTGGACCCGAAGCGTCGACCGGGGGTCCGGCGCCTACCGCCCCTGCTCACAGCCGGCGCCGTTCTCGTCTCGGTCGTGGTGCTGCTCCCGCTGGTCTTCCTGGTCGTCCAGGCGGTGCAGGTGGGCTGGTCCCAGCTGCACCGCCTCTTGTTCCGGCACCTGACCACGATGCTCGTGTGGGACACCGTCTCGCTCGTCGTGGTGGTCACCGTCTTGTGCGCCGCGCTCGGGACGCTGGCGGCCTGGTTCGTCGAGCGCACCGACCTGCCCTGCCGACGTTTGTTCGCGATCCTGGTCGTGATTCCCCTGGGTGTACCGGATTTCGTGGTGAGCTTCGGCTGGCGAGCCATCTTCCCCTCCATCGGCGGGTTCTGGGCCGCCGTCCTCGTGATGACCCTTGCCGTCTATCCCCTCGTGTTCCTGCCCGTCGCGGCCAGCTTGCGCGCGGCGGATCCGGCCCAGGAGGAGGTGGCCCGCAGCCTCGGCCTCGGCCGGGTGCGCACCTTCCTGACCGTGACGGTCGGTCAGGCCCGCATGGCCATCTTCGGTGGGGCGCTCCTCGTGGGTCTCGTCGTGCTGGCCGAGTTCGGCGCGTTCGAGATCCTCGGGTACCAGACGCTCACCACCGAGATCTACGACGAATTCCAGGTCGGCTTCAACGAACCGGCCGCCTGCGCCCTCTCTGTGATCCTCGTCCTCCTCGGCGGCCTGCTCCTGGCGAGCGAGGACGCCGTCCGGGGCCATGGCCGGACGTCCCGGGTGGGTGCGGGCGCGGCGCGCCGGAACCGCCCCGTTCCGCTGGGCCGGGGCCGGCCCGCGGTGCTGACCGGTGCCGTGCTGCTCGTCGTCCTCGCGCTCGGTGTGCCGGTGGGCGCCATCATCTACCTGATGGTCCAGGGTGGGAACTCCACGCTGCCACCGGCGTCGCTCCTGATCGCGACCGGGAACACATTCGCCTATGCCGCGGCCGCCGGCGTCGTCGCCACGCTGGCCGCCCTCCCGATCGCCCTGCTGTCGGTCCGCCACGCACGCCCCCGCGTGATCGCGTTGCAGAGGACGAACATGCTCGTCCTGGCCGTGCCGGGCCTCGTGATCGCACTCAGCTTCACGTACCTGACCGAGCACTTCCTGCAGGGTCGCTTCTACCAGACCAGCCCTCTGCTCGTGCTGGTCTACGCCATCATGTTCTTCCCGCTCGCGGTCGTGTCGGTGCGGGCCGCCGTGGCCCGCTCGCCGGTCGGCCTCGAAGAAGTGGGGAGCTCGCTGGGCGTGCGGCGGCGCTCCGTGCTCTGGCGCGTGACGCTGCCCCTGATCGGGCCGGGCCTCGGGGCGGCCTTCGCACTGGTGTTCCTCGAGACAGCGACAGAGCTGACAGCCACCCTCGTCCTGCATCCGACCAACGTCGAGACGCTGGCCACACAATTCTGGGCCTACCAGTCGAACCTGTCCTACAGCCAGGCCGCGCCCTATGCGGGAGTCATGGTGCTCATCGCGGCCGTGCCCGGCTACGTCCTCGGCCGGTGGTTCGACCGCCAGCCCGAGAGAGCGGCCCTGGCCGGTGTGCCCGCGCCCGCGCCGGGGCCCACGACACTGGTGGCGGCGTGAAGGACCTGCGGATCCACGGCGTGGCCAAGTCGTTCGGTCCGCAGCGCGTGCTGCGCGGGCTCGATCTGTCCGTCCCGCACGGGTCGTTCACCGCGATCCTCGGCGCGTCCGGCAGCGGCAAGACGACTCTGCTGCGGATCGTTGCGGGGTTCGAGCGCCCGGACGAGGGCGAGGTCAGGTTGGGGGACCAGGTCGTCGACGACGCCGGCCAGAGGTTCGTGCCCTCGGAGCACCGCCGCATCGGCTACGTCCCCCAGGAGGGCGCCCTGTTCCCCCACCTGAGCGTGGGTCGCAACGTGGGCTTCGGCCTTCCGCGGAGCCCCGACCGAGTGGCGCGGGTCGACGAGCTGCTCGAGCTCGTCGGACTGTCCGGTTACCGCCGGCGTTACCCCCACCAGCTCTCGGGCGGCCAGCAACAGCGGGTCGCGCTGGCCCGCGCCCTCGCGATCGAACCCGAGATCGTGCTGCTCGACGAGCCGTTTGCGTCGCTCGACGCCGCGCTGCGCGCCTCGGTCCGGGCCGATGTCCTCGGCGTGCTGCGCCGTGCCGGCACGACCTCCATCCTGGTGACCCACGACCAGGACGAGGCGCTCTCCATGGCCGATCAGGTCGCCGTGCTCCGTCGGGGGGTGATCGCCCAGCTCGACTCGCCGTCGGCGCTGTACGGGCGCCCGGGGGACGCCGAGCTGGCCCGGTTCCTCGGCGAGTCCAACGTGTTCGAGTGCGAGGTCCGCGACGCGGTGGCCACCACCGCGCTGGGCCGCCTCGCCGTCGAGACGTGGACCGGGCCGTCCGGTGGCGGGAGTGCCCGGGTCATGGTGCGCCCCGAGCAAATCGTGTTGGGACAGGCCGACGCCGGGGGGATGGAGGGGACGGTGGCGAGCTACGAGTACTTCGGGCACGACGCCGTCGTCAGGGTGCGGCCCGTGTCCGAGGGCCTCCCGGACCTCGTCGTGCGGGTCACGGGCGGGACACCGCTCGAGCCGGGGCACCGGGTGGGGCTCTCCGTGGTCGGCGCCGTGGTGGCCTGGCCGGTGGAGCCGGCCGAGCCCGCGAAATCTTCCGAATGACGCCTTCGTAACTACGGCCATGTCGTCCGGGGTGCACTAGAGTGACGGCCCGGGAGATGGCACAGGAGGTGCGATGGCCGAGGATTCCGCAGCCCGGGTCGGAGGGTTTCACGGGCCGCAGGTGTGCGGCCTGGTGGGGATCACGTACCGCCAGCTGGACTACTGGGCCCGAACCGGCCTGCTCCAACCGTCGGTGGCCTCGGCGAAGGGGAGTGGTTCGCGACGCATCTACTCCTACTCCGACCTGCTCGAGCTCAAGGTGATCAAGCAACTGCTGGACGCTGGCGTGTCACTCCAGTCGGCCCGCCGGGCCGTCGAGTGCCTGCGCGACGACCTGGGCTCGGACCTGGCGTCGGCCAATCTCGTGCTCACCGGGACGAGCTCGGTCCTGGCCCGTTCCAACGGCGAGGTCGTGGACCTGCTCGCCGGTGGCCAGGGCGTGTTCAACATCGTGCCGCTGGCGGGGGTCGTCGAGGCTCTCGACGCCGACATCGTGCGCCTCGACGCTCAGGTTCCGGCCGCTCCCGCCAAGGGGCGCCCGGCTCGGGCACCCGTCGCGCGGGCCGCGGGGGAGTGAGGGCGACGGACTCGGCGCGCAGCGGGCGCAACGGCCATCCGGCCTGTGTGCCGGCGGGACAGGTCCGGTTCGCCCATCCTTCCGAGCGTGTCTTCGCCGCACTGCTCGATCTTTCGGGCGAGCGCTGGCAGTACGAGCCGGTGGAGTTCCCCCTGGAGTGGGACGCGGAGGGATCTCCGGTGTCCGGCTTCCGCCCGGATTTCTACCTGCCGGGCCGCGGGGTCTTCATTGAGCTCACGACGGCGGATCAACGTCTCGTCACCCGCAAGAACCGCAAGGTGCGTCGCATGCGCGCGCTGTACCCGGAGGTCCCGATCCACGTGGTGTACCAGCGCGACTTCGCGTCGCTGCTCGCCTCACACGGTTGGCTGACTCCCACTGCCGGGGCCGCGTAGTCTGGCCGGGTGAACGACGGCAGACCCGGTGCAGCTGCGCCGCACCGGGTCTCACCCCTGTTCGCGGAGCACGTCGCGCTCGGAGCCAAGATGGTGCCCTTCGGCGGCTGGGAGATGCCGCTGGCCTACCCGTCGGGCACCGTGGCCGAGCACCGGGCGTGCCGTCAGTCAGCCGTGGCCTTCGACGTGAGCCATCTGGGAACGGTCCGCGTGCACGGTCCGGACGCCTTCGAGCATCTCCAGCTCTCCCTGAGCAACGACCTGCGACGGATCAATCCGGGTCGGGCCCAGTACACGCATCTCCTCGACGAGAACGGCTCGGTGGTCGACGACATCATCGTGTTGTGGGTCGACGACGAACGGTTCGACGTGATGCCCAACGCGTCCAACACGAGCGATGTGCTCGCAGCCATCGGGGGGACGGACGTCACCAGTGGGAGGGCGGTGATCGCGGTGCAGGGCCCCGAGGCGCGTGCCCGCCTGGCCCTGGTGTCGCCGGAGGCCGCTGCGGTGCACCGGTTCAGTGTCGAGCGGTTCGAGTGGGGCGGAGCCCAGTGCCTGGTCGCCGGCACCGGCTACACCGGGGAAGACGGCGTGGAGTGCGCCGTGCCGCCCGAGGTGGCGACGGCCTTCTGGGAGGCCGTGCTCGCGCAGGGCGTCGTCCCGGCCGGGTTGGGTGCGCGCGACACGCTGCGCCTCGAGGCGGGCCTGCCGTTGCACGGCCACGAATTGGGTCCCGGGATCACGCCCCTCCAGGCGGGGCTGGGCTGGGTGGTCGGCTGGGACAAGGGGGACTTCACCGGTCGGGCTGCCCTCGAGGAGGAACGCGCCGTCGGGCCGACCCGACGCCTCAGGGGCTTCGTGGCCGACGGCCGGCAGCCGCTGCGCGACGGCTCGGAGGTGGACCACGGCGACGACCGCGTGGGTTTCCTGACCAGCGGCAACTTCTCACCCATGCGCGAACGGGGCATCGGGTTGGGCTTCGTGGACGCCGACGCCCGTCTGCTCGACGGCGACGCCGTGACGGTGGCCCTGCGCGGGCGTGAGCTGGGTGCCCGTCTGGTCCGCCCACCCCTGTGGCCGGTGCGCGAGGAGAGCGACTGAGCGCCGACGACCGGAACCGGTGCCGTATAGTGGACCCACAACTGAATACGCCGTTTGAACCGGAGCGCCAGAGTCCCCGCACCATGTTTGCGAGGGGACGCCGGAGGAGCAACTCTCCCCGAGAAACTCTCAGGCCGACATATCGCTTCGGTGAGGCAACTCTGGAAAGCGGCGCTCCGTGCGTCCGCACCGAAGGTGGAAGTCGCTCTTGTGCGGCGAGACTCTCAGGTCCGATGACAGAGCGGGGAGGACATCCGACGAGTTCCGCGTCCACCGCGGACATGTGAGGAGGGCCTCCGTGAGCGAACAGCGTCAAGACGCCGGGCCGGGCGAACTCGAGCCATTCGAGGACTTCGTGCGCCGCCACGTCGGGACCTCGGACGAGGAGCAGTCGGGCATGCTCAAGGTCCTCGGCTACGAGAGTCTCGGCTCACTGATGGATGCCGCGGTCCCGGACAGCGTGCGGAGCCTCGATGCACTGGACCTTCCACCGGCCGTCGCCGAGCGCGAGGTGCTCGAGGAACTGCGCCGGCTTGCTGCGGACAACGTGATCGCCGAGCCGATGATCGGGCTCGGCTACCACGGCACGATCACCCCGGGAGTCATCAGGCGCAACGTGCTCGAGAGCCCGGCGTGGTACACGGCCTACACCCCCTATCAGCCCGAGATCAGCCAGGGTCGCCTGGAGGCACTCCTGAACTTCCAGACCATGGTCTGTGATCTGACGGGCCTCGACACGGCCAACGCCTCACTGCTCGACGAGGGGACGGCCGTGGCGGAGGCCGTCACCCTCATGCGCCGGCGCGCGACCGTCGAGACGCACCGGGTCGTCGTGGACGGCGACTGCCTCCCGCAGACGATTGCGATCCTCGAGACACGCCTCGCCCCACTCGGGATAGAGGTCGAGGTGACCGACCTCGCCACAGGACTGCCCGAAGGCGAGTACTTCGGCGTCGTCCAGCAGTACCCCGGGTGCTCGGGCGCCGTCCGTGATTTCGCCGGTCTCACCGAGGACGCTCACCGGCGGGGCGCCATGGTCACAGTGGCGGCCGACCTCCTGGCACTGACACTCTTGAAGCCGCCGGGGCACTGGGGCGCCGATGTGGTCGTCGGGTCGTCGCAGCGTTTCGGTGTGCCGCTGTGGTATGGCGGCCCGCACGCAGCCTTCATGGCGGTGAAGGCCGGTCTCGAGCGGGACCTGCCCGGCCGCCTGGTCGGGTTGTCGATCGATGCGGAGCGCCAGCCGGCCTACCGGCTGGCGCTGCAGACGCGCGAGCAGCACATCCGCCGCGAGAGGGCGACCTCGAACATCTGTACGGCACAGGTCCTGCTGGCGGTCGTCGCGTCCATGTATGCGGTGTACCACGGTGCCGAGGGACTGCGCGGCATCGCCGGCCGGGTCCACGAACGGACCGTCGGGCTGGCCTCGGCGCTGCGCCGTGCCGGCTTCGCCCTCGACCACGAGGAGTTCTTCGACACTGTCGTCGTCCGGGCTCCCGGACGCGCCGCCGGGATCGTCGCGGACGCGGGCGGCCGTGGCGTGCTGCTCCGTCTGGTCGACGGCGACCGGGTCGGCATCTCGTGCAGCGAGACCACGACCGGGGCGCATGTCGCGGCTGTCCTCGAGGCCTTCGGAGCGGCGGGCGGCGGGGGAGCGGGGGGCACCTCGGCCCTCCCCGAGGCACTCCTGCGGCGGGGGCCCATCCTGAGCCACCCGGTCTTCTCGGAGCACCACTCAGAGACCGCCATGCTGCGCTATCTCCGCCGGCTGTCGGACCAGGACTTCGCACTCGACCGGGGCATGATCCCGTTGGGATCGTGCACCATGAAGCTCAACGCGACCACCGAGATGGAGCCGGTCGGCTTGCCGGGTTTCGCCGACATCCACCCGTTCGCCCCGCTCGCGAGCACCCCGGGCTACCTGGCGCTGATCGACGAGCTCGAGAGGTGGCTGGCCAGCGTCACGGGGTACGCCAAGGTCTCGGTCCAACCCAACGCGGGCAGCCAGGGCGAGCTGGCGGGCCTCCTGGCCATTCGCGCGTACCACCAGTCCCGCGGCGAGCCCGGGCGCGACGTGTGTCTCATCCCGTCGAGCGCACACGGCACGAACGCGGCGTCAGCGGTCATGGCCGGTATGAGGGTCGTGGTGGTGGCCGCCCTCGACGACGGCACGGTCGACCTCGAGGACCTCCGAGCCAAGTGCGAGGAGCATGCCGGCGATCTGGCGGCGATCATGGTCACCTACCCGTCGACGCACGGCGTCTACGAGGAGCACATCGGCGACATGTGTGACCTGGTCCATGAACACGGCGGGCAGGTCTACATCGACGGGGCCAATCTCAACGCCCTGCTGGGCCTGGCGAAGCCCGGCCAGTTCGGCGGTGACGTCTCGCATCTGAACCTGCACAAGACCTTCTGCATCCCCCACGGCGGGGGCGGTCCGGGCGTGGGACCGGTGGCGGTCGCCGAGCACCTGGTGCCGTTCCTGCCGTCGCACCCGATGCACCCGCGCCCGGAGCAGCGCGAGGGCATCGGCCCGGTGAGCGCGGCGCCGTTCGGGAGCGCAGGCATCCTCTCCATCAGCTGGGCCTATGTGCGCCTGCTCTCCGGTCCGGGCCTGGCCCATGCCACGAAGTCGGCTGTTCTGGCGGCCAACTACGTGGCCGCCCGGCTGGCGCCGTCGTACCCGATCCTCTACACGGGCAAGAACGGCTTGGTGGCGCACGAGTGCATCGTGGACCTGCGGCCGTTGACGAAGGCCACCGGCGTCACCATCGACGACGTGGCGAAGCGACTGATCGACTACGGCTTCCACGCACCCACGGTGAGCTTCCCGGTGGCCGGCACCCTGATGGTGGAGCCGACCGAGAGCGAGAACCTCGCCGAGCTCGACCGGTTCTGCGAGGCCATGATCGCCATCCGGGCCGAGATCGACGACGTGGCCGCCGGACGCTGGTCGGTGGAGGACAGCCCCTTGCGCGGCGCCCCCCACACCGCGACCGCACTGGTGTCGAGCTGGGAGCGGCCCTACGACCGCGAGGTGGCGGTGTTCCCGATGGGCCGCACGGGGTGGAAGTACTGGCCTCCGGTGGCGAGGATCAACCAGGCGTACGGGGACCGGCACCTGGTCTGCACCTGCCCGCCCCTCGACGCGTACGCCTCCTGAGACGACCGCTCAGGCCAGTGCCATGAGCCCGACGCCGGCCGCCGCGGCGGCGAGGCAGACGGCGAGCCCGCCGAGCGTGTAGACGACGGCTTCGGCGCGGTGGCCCGTGTGGAGCAGGTGGATCGTCTCCCAGCTGGCGGTCGACCAGGTCGTGTAGCCGCCGCACAGCCCCACCCCGACCACCGCCAGCACGTGTGGCCCGAGCCCGTGGTAGAGGGAGAGCCCGGTCAGGATGCCCAGCAGCAGGGAGCCGGTGGCATTGACGACCACGGTGCCGACGGGCAACGGGTCGTAACGCCGCACGCCCACGTGGTGGATGAGCAAGGCCCTCAGAACGGCACCGGCACCGCCTGCGAGTGCCACCACGAGCGCGAGGCCGAGAGTGGGGGAGGAGCTCACGAACCGGTCACCTTCCGACCGAGCGCGTGCCCGGCCACGACCAGCGCGAGCCCTCCGACGACGGTGGCCGCCAGGTAGGCGAGGCAGGTGACGAGGTCACCGTGCTTGGCCAGCAGCATGGCGTCGACGGCGAGGGTGGAGTAGGTCGTCCAACCACCGAGGAACCCGATGACGCACAACGGCCGGAGCACGGGGGCCCGGTGCGAGACGTGCTCGGTGAGCGGGATCAACAGCCCGATGGCGAAGGAGCCGGTCAGGTTGACGAGCAGCGTGACCCAGGGAAACCCACCGCCGGCCACGGGGTGGTGCGCCTCGAGCAGGTACCGGGCCACGGTGCCGAGCGCACCGCCGACGAAGATGGCGGCCAGGGTCGCCGTCGAGAGCCCGAGGAGCGGGAGGACGGTCTCGTCGAGGAGGTCCTGTTCGTGGTCGTCGTGCGTTGCGCCGTGCTCCGACGCGACGGCGTCGCGGCCCTGCTGTCGCCCGTGCAGCTGCTCGTCCATGGCCCCGGCCCTCCCGTGCCGCCTGTCAGGAGCCATCAGCCATGTCGTCGCGGCAGTTCGGGGCGTTGCCCCCGGCGGGACCCATCGCCGGTCGGTGTCGCTGCACGCCCATGGTACAGCCCGTGGCGTCCCGGTCCCCGGGGGACACGTGGCTCAGTCGACGCGCGGCCCCGGGGCGTGGCGGAAGCGGAAGGGCTCGCTCCGTCGCCCGGCAACGACGTACCAGCACTCCCCGGTGCTCTCCGAATCGAGGATGCGCTGGAAGGCGGCGACGACGTCGGCGACGTCGATGATGGGGAACCCCATGTCGAGGAGCGTCTGTTCCGAGCCCTTGATGATGTTCGTGTAGGCGAAGGAGGGGCAGAGGGCGTGGATCCGAATCCCCTCGGGCTCGTAGACCGCGCCCAGTGAGCGGGCCAGTCCGACGACGGCATGCTTGTTGGCGGCGTAAATGGGGTCGAACGGGGTCGCAACGAGCCCCGCCATGGACGCAGTGGCCACGATGGTCCCGCCGCCGCTCGCCTTGATCGCCGGCCGCGCGGCCGCGATGCCGTAGACGACGCCGTCGAGGTTGATCGACATGGAGCGACGGTAGGCCTCGGGATCGAAGTCGTCGCCCATGCCGCACCACGAGGTGACTCCGGCGTTGAGGTGTGCGATGTGAAGGCCGCCGAAGGCCTCGACCGCGCCCGCCACGGCGGCCTTGCTGGCTGCGGGGTCGGCCACGTCGGTCTGGACGAAGTGCCCGCCCAGCTCGTCGGCGACGGCGCGGCCGCGAGCACTGTCGATGTCGGCGATGACGACGTGCGCACCATTGCCCGCCAGGTGCCGGGCCACGCCCTCGCCGATGCCGTTGCTGCCGCCGGTGATCAAGGCGACCTTGCCGTCCACATCGAGTGCCATGGGGATGGATCGTAGGGGACGGGGTGGCGCTCAGCCCACGAGTGGCCCGGGGAGGGGACGGGCGTGCACCACGCTCAGGTGCTGAATCGGACGGGTCAGGGCCACGTAGAGCAGCCGCAGGCCGCGACGGCCGTCACCGGCGATGGCCGCGGGTTCGACCACCACGACGGCGTCGAACTCGAGGCCCTTGGCGGCGGGCGCCGGGACGATGGTGATGGGACGGCTCATCGCGTCGCGCTCGAGCATGCCGACGGCACCGTCGCGCCGCGCGAGCCGGGCCAACGCGGGCAACAGCTCCTCGGGTGCGATGACTGCGACGAGCGCGTGGTCCGCGGCCAGGGTGCGTGCCTCGGTCAGCGCGGCGGCGACCAGCTCGTCGTCTGCCACCGTGAGCACCGTAGGTTCGGTGCGTCCCGGGCGGATGGAGGAGGTGGGTGTCACGCTGGGCGCCGCCTCGGGCAGGAGGCGGGACGCGTAGCCGAGCACCCGCCCGGGCGCCCGGTAGCCGAGCGTGAGCTCGTCGTGATGCGGGCGCGCCACCTCGGGCAGGTGGGCCCTCACCTCGGCCCAGTCCGAGTAGGTCCACGGGCCGGTGGCCTGGGCCAGGTCGCCGAGCACGGTGACGGAGCCCGAGGGCGCGCGCCGGGCGATCATGCGGAACTGCATCGGCGTCAGGTCCTGTGCCTCGTCGACGACGATGTGGCCGTAGGTTCGGGTCCGGCCTCCGGTGAGGAAGGCGGCCTCGTCGAGCAGGGCGAGATCGTCGGCGCTCCACGCCGTCGAGGACACGGTGGCATCGCGAGACCGCAGGAGCAGCTGCCATTCGTCCTCGGACAGCAGACCGGCCGAGAAGCGCTCCAGCTGTGCACGCGAGGACAGCAGCTCGCGGACAAGCGAGGCGGGGGAGACCGTGGGCCACAGTGTGTCGAGGAGGGCGGTGAACTCCTCCGTCGAGGTGAGCTCGCCCTCGAACCAGGCCTCATCGGCACCCAGCCGCGCCGAAGAGCGGAACGCCCGACGGGCCTCGCTCACGAGACGGGACCTCAGCGCCAGCCGGCCGGACTTGTACGGCGCGGGTCGGGCGACGATGGACGCCACGAGCTCGTTCACCCGTTCGGCGCTCAACGTCGCCCGGGCGAAGCGGACGCGCAGGCTGACGTCCTCGTCGAGAGGGCGGCGACGCCCCTCGAGAGCGCGCCGGAGGAGCTCGCCCATCCGGGCGTCGCCCTTCATGCGGCGCACCTCCATGGGGTCGTCGACCCGGATCTTCGCCTTGGGCGCGATGTCGCCGATGGTGGTCTGGACGACGGCCTCCTCGCCGAGCGAGGGGAGGACCTGCGCGATGTAGCGCAGGAAGGCGCGGCTCGGGCCGAGCACGAGCACGCCATCGCGGCTGAGGGTGGGATGGTTGTACAGCAGGAAGGCGGCCCGGTGGAGGCCGACCGCCGTCTTGCCCGTGCCTGGGCCGCCCTGGACGGTGAGCAGCTGGTCCAAAGGGGCGCGGATGATCTCGTCCTGCTCGGCCTGAATGGTGGCGACGATGTCGAGCATCTCGCCTGTACGGGCTCGTTCGAGCTCGGCGAGCAACGCATCGCCCCCGCGCAGTCGGGTGGCGCCGACATCCCCGTCGGCGCCGTCGAAAAGGTCGTCAGCCACCGCGACGACGGCGTGGCGGTCGACCATGATCTGGCGGCGCCGGGCGAGTCCCAGCGCGTCCCTGGTGCTGGCCCGGTAGAAGGGAACGGCGACGGGGGCCCTCCAGTCGACGACGACGGGGTCGGAACGGGTGTCCTCGACGTGGCGGCGTCCGATGTGCCACGTGGGACCCCCCTTCTCGTCGATCCGCCCGAAGAGGAGCGGCCGTGGGCTGTCGGCCAGGAGCGAGACGCGGCGAGAGAGGGCGGCCACGTAGTCGAGGTCTGGATTGCCGGCGCCGATGAGGTCCTGCAGCAGTCGTTCGGCCCGCCGCCGCATGGCGGCCAGGGAATCGTGCGCGTGCTCCAGGTGTGCCTGCTCGGCCTGGAGCTCGGGATCGAGGAGTGGTGCCGATTCGCTCATCGGGACCGAACCCACGGCAAATCAGACGTAACAGTGAGCGCGCAAAAATCCCCGGACATTCCGGGGATAGTACTCACATTTCTCGGGCTCTACAAGCCCTCTACCTGGTATTTCCCCTTCTCATCCGTCCGGACTTTGAACCTTTAACCAAGGGGACTTAACGCCTGTCACTTTAGTGAAATCCACTACACAAATCAAGCCATCTTTCGTATCCCTCCGGGATCGCCGCACGCCATCCGGCGGGAGTCCGTGGATCGTGCCGCTGGCAACCTCGGGATGGCGCGTGCCCGGGCGAGGCAAGGATTCCACGGATCCGTACGAGCCGGTGCCCCAGCCGCCTGTCGCACGCCCGGCACCTCGTTGCGGTGCGCCAGGGCGACGGACGACGAGCGACGCCGTACGCCTTTCCGGGGGAGTCTCGCCGGGACGGTCCAACCGGTGCCGGTCCCGGAATTTCCATATGACTTAACATAATGAACATTATCGGCGGTCCAGTCGAAATGACAGGGCTGGTGGGAGGCCGGGTCACCTGAGCGACTTCCCTGGGCGCGTCCTGGTGTCGTCCAGAGGTGCAGGGAGTCAGCGATACAGCCGGGAGACGAAGGCGATGTCGTCCTCGCTGAGGCCCGCATGGGCAGCCGCCTGGTACGGATCCCGGATGAGCGGGCCGAGGCGGAGGCGCGTCAGGCCCTCGGACTCGACCTGCTCGGTGGCCGGGCGGGCGTCCTTGGCCCCGAGCTCGGTCGTCCACCAGGTCGGTCCCGAGCCGTCCAGGACGGTCTGGAAGCGGTTCCGGATGCCGGATGCCGGGGCCCATCATTGGCGAGTCAGCCAGGAGGTCGTTCGGCTCGCCGCCGCCGAGTCCACCGGCCCGCCCGACGGTGACCGCCTCGGCCAGGGTTGCCACGCCCGGGAGGAGTATCAGGTTCACCGCCAGCTTGGCGCTCGAAGCGATCTCGGGCCGGCCGTAGTGCTTCACGTGATCGGACAGCGTGGAGAGGACGGGGCGGATGCCCTCGAGGGTCTCGGGGAGCCACCCGCCAGGTAGGTGGCCGCCCCGGAACGCACAGCCTGAGGCGCACCGAGGACCGGGAGCGCGACGAAGCGGCTGAAGCAATCGTTCAGCTCGGCGCTCAACGAGGGTGAGATCGTCTGAGATGGCGTGACCCATCCTCCCGAGGCCGAGCACGGCGATCTTTGTCACGCAGACTCCTGTGTCCCGACGCCATTTCGGCGGTCGTGGCCTGTATTCCCATTCATCCAGGGGAGCTCGCATCTCTTGCCGTGCCCCGAGGCGTCGGTGTGGTCGAAGGTCGACGAAGAGGAAGAAGGCTGGGCGCCACTCCCCCACGGCTCTTGTGCCCGCCGGTGGATGAGGTGACCGAAGCTGCACCGGCGCCGGGAGAACCGGGGGCTCGTGAGGGGTGGCACGAATGTCTCCCGGCGTCCGGTGAGCTGTACGGAAAGCCTGCACCCGTGCCGTTGGCGTGCGACGGGCGCCCGCTGTGTGGTTCCTGATAATGTGATCACGGGCCGAAAACGCTTTGACCTGGACTATTAATCCACTCTTACATATAACCCCAAGCCGGCTCACAGCTGGGGTTCGGCTCATTGTGAAATGGCTCGGTTGAACTGTCGGTCATGGCCAGAGCAGCATCGACCGTGGATGATCCGGTCAACGTGACGCAGGAGCTGCCCCTCAGCGACGAAGGCGAGCTCCCGCCCGAGACGACGACCTTCTGGCGCCGGTACAGGACGGCCATCATCGTGGTCGTGGTCGTCGTGCTCGCCGGCGCGGGGGGCCTCGCCTACTGGCTGACATCGGGCTCGTCCAGCCCGACCGGCCTCGTGGTCACGACGCAGACCGTCGCCGTGACCACCGGCACCATCCAGCAGACGGTCGCCAGCTCGGGCACCATCGAGCCGGCCAGTCAGGCGAACATCAACTTCGGCGTGTCCGGGACCGTCACCGCAGTGAACGTCAAGGCGGGCCAGACCGTGACGGCCGGCCAGGTCCTGGCCACGGTCGACACCACCGCGTTGTCGGAGGATGTCAACGCAGCGCAGGCGCAGCTGTCGTCGGCTGAGGCGCGCCTTGCCTCCGACGAGGCCTCGAGCGCCAGCACGACGACGATCGATTCCGACCAGGCCGCGGTGACCTCTGCCGAGTCGTCTCTCTCCAACGCCCAGACAGCACTGAACGACGCCTCGCTGACGTCGACCATCGCGGGGACCGTCGCCTCGGTGAGCCTGAACGTGGGTCAGCAGGTGACCGGTACGGGCACGGGGAGTGGCAACGGAACCGGTGGTAGCGGCAGTACGGGCAGCACCGGCACGGGCACTGGCACCGGCACCGGCACGGGTACGGGATCGTCGAGCGCCCAGATCGTGGTCGTCGGCACCGACTCCTACATCGTCAACACGACGGTGGACGACACCCAGATCGGCCAGATCGCCGACGGCGACCAGGCGAACATCATCCCGACAGGATCCACGACGACCGACTACGGCACCGTCGCCTCCATCAGCCTGATCGGCAGCCAGAGTTCCAACGTGACGACCTTCCCCGTCGTCATTGACGTCACGGGCGACCCGTCGGGCCTCTACGCCGGTTCGACCGCGGACGTGAGCATCATCGTCAAGCAGCTCAACGATGTCACCGAGGTCCCGACCGCAGCCATCTCCTACAACTCGAGCGGGCAGGCGACGGTCACCCAGGTCGTCAACGGCAGCCACGTCGTGAAGCCGGTCACGGTGGGAGCCGCCGAGACAGGGGAGACCCAGATCACCAGCGGCGTCACGGCGGGAGACAAGGTCCTGGAGCAGGTGGTCTCCTTCAAGGCCGGCGCAGGCACGACCGGCGGTGGCCTCTTCGGTGGCACTGGCACCGGCGGGGCTGGCCGGTTCGGCGGCGGTGGCTTCGGCGGCGCTGGCGGCTTCCCGGCCGGCGGGATCACCGGCGGCGGTGGCGCCGGCGCGTTCAGCGGCGGAGGCGGCGGATGACCGCTCCCCCGCACGTCACTCCCCCGCCGGGGAAGTCGGACGGCGTGGTGATCGAGCTGGAGCGGGTGACGAAGGTCTACCGGACCGGCTCCATCGCCGTCGCCGCGCTGCGCGGCATCAGCCTCAGCATCGCCCAGGGCGAGTACGTCGCCGTGATCGGGCCCTCGGGCTCGGGCAAGTCGACCCTCATGCACATCCTGGGCTGCCTGGACACGCCGACGGCGGGTGTCTACCACCTCGCCGGCGAGGACGTCAGCAATATGAGCGAGGCCGCCCTGGCGGAGGTGCGCAACCGGCGCATCGGTTTCGTCTTCCAGCAATTCAACCTGCTCCCCTCCATGTCGGCCTGGCAGAACGTGGAGCTGCCCCTCGTGTACGCGGGAATACCGCGCTCCGAGCGCAAGGAGCGGGCCATGGACGCGCTGGCGCGGGTGGGCCTGGCCGGACGGGTGCACCACCGCCCCGGCGAGCTCTCCGGCGGGCAGCAGCAGCGCGTCGCCGTCGCACGGGCGCTGGTGACCGAGCCGGACCTGATCCTGGCCGACGAGCCAACGGGGAACCTCGACTCCGTCTCGGCGGCCGACGTGCTGCGCCTCATGGACGAGCTGCACGAGGCCGGCCGCACGCTGGTGCTCATCACCCACGACACCGAGGTGGCCTCCGCCTCCGGTCGGGTTCTGGGCATCCGCGACGGTCTCCTCACGGAGAACGACGCCCGCTACATGGAGAGCATCCGATGAGCTGGCTCGAGACGTTCCGCACCGGGGTCAACGGTGTGCTCAGCCATCGTCTGCGGTCTGCGCTGACCGTGCTGGGCATCCTCATCGGTATCGCCGCGGTCATCCTGACCGTCGGATTGGGCGAGGGCGCCCAGGGCCAGGTCACCTCCGAGATCACGGCGCTCGGCTCGAACGTGCTCACGATCTCCCCCGGCAGCTCGACCTCGAGCACCGGCATCCGCGAGGCGCTCGGCACCGCGTCGACGCTGACCACGTCCGACGTGGCGGCCCTGTCGAACCCGATCGTGGCCCCGGACATCAAGGCGGTCGCCCCCATCACCTCGTCCTCCGAGACCCTCACCGCCGGAAGCAGCACGTGGACCACGTCGGTGCAGGGGTCGACCCCGACGTGGCTGACCGTGAGGGGCCGGACCCTGGCCCAGGGCCGCTTCATCGACAACCAGGACGTGGCGGACCACACCGCGGTGACCGTCCTGGGTGCCACCACGGCGTCCGAGCTCTTCCGCGGCGTCGACCCGGTGGGTCAGACCGCCGACGTGAACGGGGTCCCGCTCACGGTGGTCGGCGTGCTGACATCGACAGGATCGTCCTCGTCCTCCTCGAGCACGTCGGACCCGGACGACCTGGCGGTCATCCCGATCACGACCGGTGCCGAGCGCATCTTCGGCGGGACGACCCGCAACTCTGTCAGCTCCATTGCCGTGCAGGCCCGCTCGTCGGATGACCTGACTGCCGCCTATCAGGAGGCGGACCATCTCCTCTTACAGCTGCACGGCATCACGACCCCGGCCGACGCCGACTTCACGATCACCTCCGAGCAGTCCCTGATCTCCACCGCCACTTCGGTCGACCGCACCCTCACCATCCTGCTCGGTGGGGTCGCGGGGATCTCGCTGCTGGTGGGCGGCATCGGCGTCATGAACATCATGTTGGTCTCGGTGACCGAGCGCATCCGCGAGATCGGGCTGCGCAAGGCGCTCGGAGCCACACCGAGGGTGATCCGGCGCCAGTTCCTCGTCGAGGCGTCCGTGCTCGGCCTGATCGGGGGCGCGCTGGGCGCGCTGCTCGGGATCGTCGGCGCGACCTTCCTGCCGGGGGTGGTGGGCGATCCGATCACCATCAGCCCGACGGCAATGGTCGGCGCACTCGTCGTCGCGCTCGCCATCGGGATCGCCTTCGGCGTCTACCCGGCCAGCCGCGCCGCGCACCTGGCGCCCATCGACGCTCTACGCAACGAATAGCAACAGAGAAGAAGAGAAGAAAAGAGAGGGTTATCCACATGACACTGACCAGCCGAAGCTCCACCCGCAGGCGCTGGGCACGATTCCTCGGCTCCGGCGCGACCACCCTTGTGGCCGCCACGACGATCGGCTCGGTCGCGGGAGCCGCGACGACGCCAGCGAATGCACCTGCGGGCGCGAGCGGCAGCGTCGCCGCCCTGCAGGCGTCGAGCATGGAGGTGCAGAATCCCACCACCGGCCAGACCACCGTCAGCTGGACGACGACGACCCAATTCTCGAAGACGGTGACCGAGTCGGTCAGCTCACTGGCCGCCGGAGACTGCGTCACCGTCACCGGCACCCCCTCGAAGACGTCGAAGACCACGATCGCCGCTCGCAGCATCACGGTGCTCAGCACCTCGTCGACGGGATCGTGCACGACGGGCGCTCAGGGCCGCACGTCGACCGGCGGCGCCTTCGGCGGCACTGGAGGTTTCAACTTCCGCCGTGGGACCACGGGCGCCTCGGGCGCCAGCGGGACGCGGCCGAGCTTCCCGGCCGGTGGGGCACGGCGGTTCCCCGGTCTCGGCTCGATCGCCGTCGCGTCGGGCAAGGTGACCGGGGTCAGCGGTTCGACGATCTCGGTCACGGGCATCGACCTCTCCCCCGGGAGCTTCACCCGCTCCACCAAGTCCGCCAGCTCCGAGAGCTCAAAGGCCAAGAAGCCGGCCGCGCCCAAGACCGAGAACCTCAAGGTCACGACATCGGGATCCACGACGTTGACGGCGACGCAGGCGGCGGCAGCCACGGACCTGGCCGTGGGTGACTGCGTGACTGCGTTCGGTCCCGCCGCCACGAACGGCGCCGTGACGGCGAGCACGGTCCGCATCACGTCGACCGGCGGTGCGACCTGCACGTCCGGATTCGCCGGCGGCGGCTTCTTCCGCGGTGGCGGCCCCGGTGGGGGCGCCCCCGGCGGTGGCAGTGCCTAATTCGTCCCGCTCGGGCTGGGGCCGCTCCGGTCACCGGCGTGCCGTGGTGACCGGCGCCATCGTGCTGGTGGTCCTCCTCGGCGGTGGGGCCGCCGCCTGGGCGGCCTCTGCCGGCGGCAATTCGGGGTACCGCCTGGCGACCGTGGCACGGGCCGATGTCGGGCAGAGCCTCACCGTCGTCGGGACCGTCGAACCGGTCAACGACGCCTCGGCCTCATTCCAGGTCGGGGGCCAGGTCGCCACGGTCACCGCAGCGGTGGGACAGCAGGTCACCGCGGGTGAGTCGCTGGGGACACTCGACACCACGTCACTGAGCGAGTCGGTCTCCTCGGCGGAGTCGACGCTGAATTCAGACGAGGCCAAGCTCGTGCAGGATGAGACCAGCGAGTCCTCCTCCACGGCGAGCAAGCCGTCGGCTTCGTCGACGCCCACCACCACGACAACGACGACGCCGTCCAAGGCCGGGACCTCGACCGGGAACCAGAGCACGATCACTCAGGACCAGAACACCCTGACCCAGGACGAGGCCAAGACGGGCAGTGACCAGCAGAAGGAAGCCGCGGACCTGGCACACGCCCAACAGGCGTGCGGCGCGTCGACGACGACGACTCCGACGTCGTCCACCACCACCACCACCACCACCACGAGCCCGGCGAGCTGCGAGGCCGCGCTGGCGCAGGTCTCGAAGGACCAGCAGCAGGTGTCGGCCGATCAGGCGACGGTGGCCAAGGACGAGGCCGCACTGTCACAGGCGCTGAGCCAGGGGTCGTCGACCGGCACGGGGTCGGGCACGGGTTCGGGCACGGGCACGGGGACGGGCACTGGGACGGGTTCTGGCACGGGGTCGGGGTCGGGGTCGGGCTCCCCCACGCAGACGTCCCGGGCCCTGTCGTCCACGCCCGGGAGCTCGGTGACCGGGAATACCGGCAGCGGCACCGACGGCGGCGGCTCCGCAGGTTCGGGTGGCGGCACCGGCGCCTCACAGTCGACGGACACGCCCCAGCAGATCGCAGCGGACCAGGCCGCCATCGACACGGCACAGGCCGAGCTGACGGTGGGCCAGCAGTCGCTGGCCGAGGCCAACCTCACCAGCCCCATCAACGGGACGATCGTCTCGGTGGGGATCAACGTGGGCGACACCGTGAGCGCCAACTCGAGCACCGACGTGATCGTCATCATCGGGACGCAGTCCTTCGAGGTAGCCGGCACGCTCTCGAGCTCGCAGGTTCCCTCCGTCAAGGTCGGCGACGCGGCCGGAGTCCAGGTGGACGGCATCGATGGCACCATCGACGGCACGGTGTCCCAGGTCGGCCCCGTCCAGTCGGGAACGTCGGGTTACACCTACCCGGTCGTGGTCGCGCTGCCGACGTCGGCCACCGGCCTGTTCGCGGGCTCCACGGCGAACGTGGTGATCGCCACGGGTTCGGTCGCCAACGTCGTGGCCGTGCCAACGTCGGCCGTGCAGAGCCTCGAGTCGCGCTCGTACGTCGAGATGCTCTCGAACGGCACGTTGACCCGCAAGGTGATCAAGGTCGGCATGGTGGGCGACACCTACACCCAGGTCCTCTCGGGCCTCACGGTCGGCCAGAGCGTGGTCCTGGCCGATTACGCCGAGCCGGTCCCCTCCTCCAACACCGACACCCTCGGGGGATTCGGCGGCGGAGGCTTCGGCGGCGGGGGCTTCGGAGGGGGCGGCTTCGGAGGGGGCGGCGCCTTCAGGATCCAGCGCTCGGGCGGTGGCGGCGCGACCAGCAGCTTCGTGGGCGGCTGAGCGCCGGGGCGACCGCCCCGGACGCTGGTGACCCCGGCCCACTGGTACCGTGCGCGGGGGTTGCCAACCGGCTCCGGTGCACGACGTCGAGACCGGGCGCCCGAGGACTGGAGGGAACGACATGGAGACCGACCGGGGCGCTCCCGCCCTCCTCGTCGACCTCGACCGCTATCCCCTGCTGGAGCCCGGCTCATCCGACTACGTGGAATGCGTCGAGGAGGCCCGCCGCCAATTGCGCGACACGGGTGCGGCCGAGATACCCGGATTCGTCTCCCCCGCCGGTGTCGCCCAGCTCGTGCGCGACGCCGACGCCCTGGCCTCCCGGGCCCATCCCTCCGGCGGGCAAGGCACCGCATACCTCGAATTTCCCGACTTCTCCCTCCCCCCGGACCATCCCCGCCTCCACTTCGCCGACTACGCGGTGCGTGCCGTCGCCTACGACATCACCCCGCTCGACTCGCCCTTGCGCCGCCTCTACGAGTGGGACCCGCTGAAGGATCTCATCGAGGCCGCACTCGATCGAGGGCCGATCTTCCGCTACGCCGATCCGTTCGGCGCGCTCAACCTCGCGGTGATGGGCGAAGGGGACCAGTTGCAGTGGCACTTCGACCAGACCGACTTCGTCGTCTCGCTCGCCATCCAGTCGGCCGAAGCGGGTGGTGACTTCGAGGTGGTGCCCCGTATCCGAAGCGCCGACGACGAGTCCTACGACGAGGTCGCCTCGGTGCTCGCGGGTGACCATTCGCGAGTCGAGACCCTGCCCATGACGCCGGGCACCCTCTTGATCTTCGAAGGCCGCAACTCACTGCACCGGGTGAGCCGCGTCTCGGGCAGCCGCTGGCGCCACGTCGGCCTCCTGGCCTACGACACAGAGCCGGGCACGATGGGCAGCGACCTCTTGCGGACGGATCGCTACGGCCGGACCGACGCGCTCCCCGTGCCGCCCGAGACCTGGCCGGCCCCCGCATGAAGACCGAGTACGGCGAGTCCTTCGTGGGCGAGGGAGCCGACGCGGCTCACGTGAACACGGTGCTCGGCACCGTCGGCGGACCCGTCGAGACGGCGTGGGTGACGGCGTTGGCCACGCCGCGGGCGGGTCACGTCGCCTTCGTGGCCACGGTGGCGCCCGGCATCGCTGTGCGCCCCTTCACGCTGTTCGTCAACAAGGCGGCGACGGAGGGCGAGCGCCATGCCGCGATCACGTGGGGTGCCGCGCACGCCGGCGTGGCCGCGGGCGTCATGGAGGCCGTGGCCGAGAGCACCGTGCCCGAGAGCGGGGCGGCGTCACTGCTCCTCATCGCGGCGGTCTGGGTCAACCCACAGGCGGCCGACGAGGAGGCGGTGTTCGAGAACAACAAGGCGGCGACGCTCGGGGCGCTCAGGGCGGGTCGAGCGGGGCAGCCGACCGTCCGGGACGCGCTGGCGGCCCGTCACAGACCGCACAACGCGTACTACCACCCCTGAGCACTACGGTGGGTCGGTGCCCGGCACCCGGCCCGACGAGGCGATCGACGTGGTGATCGAGATCCCCACCGGTAGCCGCAACAAGTACGAGTACGACCACGAGCAGCACGTGATCCGGTTGGACCGCCGCCTCTTCACGGCCACCACGTATCCGGCGGACTACGGCTTCGTGCCCGACACCCTGGCGGGCGACGGCGACCCGCTCGATGCACTCGTGCTCGTCGCCGACCCCACCTTCCCCGGCTGTGTCGTCCGGGTCAGGATCCTGGGCATGTTCTCCATGCGCGACGAGAAGGGCGTCGATGCGAAGCTGATCTGCGTCCTCGAGCACGATCCCCAGTGGGACGGTGCCGTCGACATCGAGGACGTGCCCGAGCACCTGCGCAACGAGATCGCGCACTTCTTCAGCATCTACAAGGACCTCGAGCCGCAGAAGTCGACCGAGGTGCAGGGGTTCGGCGATCGCCAGAGGGCGCTGGCCGAGCTGGAATCTTGCCGGAAGGCCTACCGCGACCATGCGGCCGGACACTGAGAGAGGGAGGACCATGCCGTTTCCCCGCGAGGAGGTCAAGGCAACCGTTGACCGCTACCACGAGCTGCGTCGCCGGATCGACGAGGGGCTCGAGCCCGACGCCTTCGGCGTGCTCGCGGACTTCTACACCGAGGACGCGGTCTACATCGACGGCGCCTGGGGTCGCATCGAGGGGCGTGACGCCATCGCCCGCTGGCTGGTCGACTCCATGCTGGGCATGGAGGACTGGAAGTTCCCCGTCGAGTTCACTGCGATCGAGGGGAACGACGTCGTGGTCAAGTGGACGCAGATCATGCCGCGCGCGAAACCGGATGGAACCCCGTACCGCCAGTCCGGCTACTCGCGGCTGATTTACGCCGGCGACGGGAAGTTCTCCTACGAGGAGGACACCTACAACATGGCCCACGTGCTCGAGGACATCGAGGCCAGTGGGTGGCAGCCCAGCGGAGGGTCGATGAACCTGCCACCTGCCCACCCGGACCGGAACTTCGACATCCCGCCCGGCACGGCCCGCTGACTAAGGGGTCGTGCCGGTACCCCCGGTATTCCCGGTGTTGCCGAACCCGGGGAACCCTCCCCCGCCGAAGGGATTCGTGGTGCTGCCTGACTGCGACTGCTGTTGCTGGGCCTCCTGTTGGTTGCCCAGCGTCGCCGTCGTCGTCCGCTTGCTGTCCCCGACGTAGTACGTGATGCTCACCGATTGTCCCGGTTTGGAGTCCTGGATCACCTTCTGAAGGTCCTCGGCCGACGTGATCGGGGTGCCGTCGATGTCCACGATGACGTCGCCTTGGACCAGGCCGGCCTTGGCAGCCGGCGAACCGGAGACCACGCTCAGGATCACCGCACCCGACGTGGGTGTGAACCCGTACTGCTGGCGGAGCGCCGACGTGAGCGTGGTGATGTCGACGCCGAGGTAGCCGCCCCCGTTACCGGCCTGGCCGCCCTTCTGGAGCTCGGGCAGCAGCGACTCCACCTGGGCGATGGGAATGGCGAAGCCGATGTTCTGCGACGACGTCCCGTCGCTCGAGGTCCCGGCGACGGCGGTGTTCATGGCGATGACCTGGCCCGCGGTGTCGATCAGCGGCCCCCCGGAGTTGCCGGCGTTGATGGCGGCATCCGTCTGGATGAGGTTCTGCAAATTCTCGGTCTCCGTGCCCACGCCGCCGGCGGTGACGGAGCGTCCGAGAGCCGAGACGATGCCCTGGGTGACGGTGGGCGTCCCGGCCGACAGGCCGAGCGCGTTGCCGATGGCCACCACCGCGTCACCCACCACGGCCTTGGACGAGTCACCGAAGGTCACTGTGGGCAGGTTCGAGGCGTTGTTGATCTTGAGCAGCGCGACGTCCTTGGTCTGGTCGTAGCCGATCAGCGTGCTGGGCAGCGCCTTGGTCTGCCCGTACTCGGTGACCGTGATGGTGCCGGTGTTCCCGCCCTGGGTGTAGAGCTCGATCACGTGGTTGTTCGTGATGACCTCCCCGTCGGAGGTGATGATCATGCCCGTGCCCTCGTCCTCGTTCGACCCGGACTTGACGTCGATCGACACCACGGCGGGGATGACCTTGTCGACGAGCTGAGGGATGGTGACGTTGCCGCTGAGCACCGCGGCGCCGGGTGACGCGTTGCTCTCGTGGATCGTGACGCCGGGCGCGCTGCCATTGCCGTTGTGGTCGGCGATGGCGGTCACGGCGGCGCCGACCACTCCACCGATGAGCGCCGCTACCAGGGCCACCGGGAGCCAGGTCCGGAACCGGCCTGACGCCCCGCTCGTGGTCCCGGACGACGGCGTTCCTGCACCGGTCAGGGTCGGGTCGGGCGGGGGCGGGTAGGAGAACGGGACGACCGGCGGCGCCATGGGGGGCGTCGGCTGGGTGTCGTCACCCTTCGGGGGCGACCAGGCGGGTGGCGGTGGGTCCGACGACGGTGCCACCGGGGGCGGCAACGGCGGCGGGAACGCCTCAACGGGAGGGGCCGCGTCGGTGAGGGGCGGGGGCGGAGGCTGCTGCGGGTCCGGGAATGGGGTCGTCGCGGGGGGCTGAGCCGGAGGGGTCGTTTCAGGCGGGCCGGCAGCGGACTGCGGCCCTGGCTGCTCGGTGTCCTCACTCATGTGGATCCTCCTGAAGGGACGTGGTTCCGTCGCACCGCTCACGATGGGTGGTCGCCCGTCCCGGCGGCTCCCGCACTCCCGCGGACGTCCTGAGCCATGTTACGGGATGCAGATCCGGGGCCGTCATCGGGGAACGGTGCCAGGCGAGGTAGCGTGTCCGCCGCATGTCACGCCGGATCGATATAGAGCTGACCAGTCAGACGGGCGACGGGTCGTGGACCTGGCGCGCCGCCGGTGCACGCCAGCCCAAAGGCACCGTCGGGGCTGCCCTGGTGCCGCCCGGCGAGACCGTCGGCGCCGTCCTGCGGGCCGACGTCGAGGTCGGACTCGAGGGTATCGAGGTGCTGTCGCTCACATCCGCCAAGCCGGCGCGTTCGCCCGAGAAGAGCGAGGGCCGTATCGAGGTGAAGGGCACCCCGAAGCGGGCCCCCGACGTGTCGGTGATCTTCGCACCGGGCTCGGGGAAGCGACGCCGTGACGACGACGGTGAGCGGGGACGCGGGGAACGCCGCGGTGGCCGCCGTGGCGCCGGGGCCGGCGCCGGCGCCGGCG
>JBKQUM010000043.1:0-11840 GCA_052140165.1 Acidimicrobiales bacterium | reverse complement strand
CACTGCCGACACGATCCGATCGAGTCGATGGCGAACTCGGCGCGGGGGTTGTTTCGGACGGTTCGCTGCCCGACCGGGGCGATGCCGTCGACCTGGCGGCTCCCGTGACCGCTCTCGTGGAGCCGATCGCGGACCAGCCCGAGCCGATTCCCGTGCTACAGCAGGCTCCGACGGCTGTCGTGGAGCCGGTTACAGCCGTGACGGAGCCAGTGTCTCCTCCAGAGGAGCCAGTGACTGCCGTGACGCAGCCAGTGTCTGCTCCAGAGGAGCCGGTGACTATCGTCGTGTACCCGCCTGCCGACGAGAAGGAGCCGATCACGGCTCCGGTGCTGCTGGCGTCGTCAGCGGTCGGGTCAGTAACACTCGATCGGCCCGACGCTGCAGCGACCACGGTTGTCGAGCCGTTCCACTTCGTCGAACCGGAGGAACAGACCGTTGCGGTCGAGGCCGACGGCGAAGTGGCGCCGAAACGCGTCGGGCAGTCTCATCAGGGGTGGACCACGCTCTTCACCTGGATGGAGTTTGTCGGCGGCTTCATTTTGCTGTTCGTGGCCTGGCAGCTCTGGGGCACGGCTATTTCGCAGCACCATGCCCAGACCCAGCTCAAGGCGGAATTCGACGCCGCCGTTCGGACGCACCACGTGCCTAAGGCGACTGCGTCGGGACCCACCCTGGTGGCGGCCAGCGTCAAGGTTCCCTCTCCGCCCGATGGATCCGTGGTGGCTCGGCTGCAGATTCCTGCCATAGGTCTGGACCAGTACGTGGTGGCGGGCACCAGCGCGGACCAGTTGTCACAGGGTCCAGGGCACTACGACGGAACGGCCATGCCCGGGCAGGCCGGCAACGTCGCGATCGCCGGCCACCGGACGACTCACGGGGCTCCGTTCAACCGTCTCGGTCAGCTGGTGCACGGAGACCGGATAATCCTGACCGACCTGTCCGGTCAGGATTTCACGTACGTGGTGTCCGGGACGCCCCAGGCGGTGTCCCCGAACGATGTTGCCGTGCTGAACTATTTCGGGGACGACCGGATCACGCTCACAACGTGCACGCCGGAGTTCTCGGCGGCGCAGCGCCTGATCGTCGTGGGCCAGCTCAAGGAACCGGTCGCCACGCCCCATACGACTCTGGCCTCCAAGCACGTCTCGTACCACATCGCCAATTCGAATACCGCGAGTTGGGATTGGTCGCTGTTGCCGGCGATCGGGGTCGAACTGTCTCTGCTGCTGCTTCTCGGACTCTCCTACCGGCGGTTCGACTTCTGGCTGGGGAGGAACGGCAAGTGGTTCATCCTCGTGCCCGTGTGGACCGCCGGGCTCTTGCTGCTGTTCACGTCCCTCATCTCCTTCCTCCCCGATACCTTGTGATGGCACTCGAGTACGTCTGAGCGCTCCCGAACAACTAACCGGGCGCTGACGCCACTGTGGTGAGGAGCGCGCTGTCCGTCGGACCGGTGTTGTAGCTGCACGGTCCGAGAGGATCCGTCAGCCAGTTCCACACCAAGAAGGCACTGTCGCCCGCCGCGAACTGGGCCGACATCTTTGCCGACATGTCGAGAGCTCGCTGCTGCAAGCTGACGCATCCGCTCTGGCCGTTGCCGGCCTCAATTCCGGACTCACCCGTAATGATGGGCTTGTCGAGAGCCTTGGCTTGGTCGAATCGTACGGCCATGCCGTTCCACTGATCCCCGCCTAGTGGCGCTGTTCCGTAGTAGTCGTGGACGCTGAGAACGTCGATTCCCGGGGAGGCCCCCACGCTCTGGTAGTCGCTGCCGGCCGTGCCGCACTGCCCTCCCCCGAGAAAGCCCGCCTCGACGAGGTGCTCGGGATCGAGCGAATGGATCTGCGCTCCCACCGTGGTGAAGAAGTAGTCCAGTGCGGCGGCGGCAACGGCCTCGTCGGGACACGTCTGGTGTCCATAGCAATTGCTTCCCTGATACGTAGCCGGGCACGTTGATGCCTCGGCCTCGCTCATCGGCTCCCACATGCCGAGCGCGGGGGAATCGGCGTACCGGCTCACGAGCGCGTTCATGTAGTCCCAGTAGGAGAGTGGGGTGAGGCCGCTCCCGTAGGAGGCGGTGGCGGTGTCGTATACGTTCTTGAAACCACCTGAATACCATGCCGGGTCCTGCCAGTGGCCATCATCACAGGACCCCGACTGACCAGCGATCACTGGGATCAGATACACGTGGTACTTGGCCGCTTGATAGAAGACGTTGTCGAGGGGTGCCCAGTCCAACTCACCCGTGTGGAAGTTCGTTGCCATTGCTCCCTGGTAGGCCCAGAACCGCACGAGGGAATTGGGGCGGAGCGAGCTGAAGAACGAGTCGATCTGGGCGGTGGTCGCCATGCTGCCGCAGCCGGCATTGGTGCCCCAGTCGGTCGCCAGCTGGTACGCGTTGAAGCCGGTGAACAAGGTGGGTATCCCGCCGATTTCGAGGCTCTGCCCGTGCGCCGTGATCGGGAGCTGACCGGTTGGGATGTAGGTGAATTGTGCCGGGCTCGACGTCCCGGCCGGCGTCACCACTTCGACATTGACCGTGCCCGCCCCCACGGGGGCCACGGCGGTGATGGACGTGGCCGACGTGACCGTGAAGTCGGACGAGGCGTTGCTGCCGAAGTCGACCGCGGTGGCACCGCTGAAGTCCGAACCCGAGATTGTGATGGTGTCACCCCCTCCGGCCGTCCCGCTCGACGGGGAGAGCGAGCTGACCGAGACCGGATCGGATGCGCCGCTGGACGAGGCCCCCTCGGTGCCGGAACTGCTGGCCACGGTCGTTGCGGGAGGCGTCGCCGGCTCGCTGGCCGGCGCCAGGGTGGCCACGGGACCGGTCGCCGGGGAGCCGAAGTTCGACGCGTCGCCGAACGGATGCACCGCGCCGTCCGCGGTCAGGACCCAGTAGCCCTTCGACGGCGTCGCCGCCAGCGAGGTGGCCGGAGCCGGCGCGCCGGTGACCGACCCGTAATTGCGAGCGTCGCCGAACGCGTAGACCGTGCCGTTCTGACTGAGCAGCCAGTAGCCGTTGTTGTCCGGTGTCGGGGCCATGTAGACGATCGGGGAACTGGGCGGGCTCGCCCCGAGCGACCCCTCGAACGGCGCATCACCGAAGGCGAAGATCCCGCCATCGGACGCGACCATCCAGTAGCCGTTCCCATCATGGGTGGGGGTCATGCCGACGACGGCCTTGTTGAGGTGGTGCGCGCCCATCGATCCCTCGAACGCCGCATCACCGAAGGCGAAGATCCCGCCATCCGACGCCACCATCCAATAGCCGTGGCCGTCATGGGTGGGGGCCATGCCGACGACCGGCTGGTTGAGGTGGATGGAGCCGGTCGATCCGAAGAACCCGGCGTCGCCGAAGTTGAAGACGCCGCCATCGCCGGCATCGAGCCAGTAGCCCTTGCCGTCGGCGGTGGGTGTCATGCCCACCATGCTCTGGTTCAGGACGGTCTTGGACATGTCCCCGTACGACACGGCATCGCCGAAGGGCTCGACGGCGCCGCCGTTGGACACGACCCAGTACCCGCCCCCGTCGCGGGTCGACGCGATGCCGAACCACTTCTGCGGTGTCCCCGCGACCACGTTGGCGTGCACCGGAGCCGCATGGGCCGGGGAATCCGCAACAGCGAACGTCGGGACGACATAGGCCGCGATGCCGAGCGTCACCACGCTGGCGAGGAGCACCCTGAACAGCACGGCGTGTGTTGTCTTGGCCGTTCGCTCTCGTGCTTGCCGACCAGATCGCTTCACCATGCCCCCAAGTTGTGTGGGGAATCCCGCGCTCAGGCTCTTGCCGGGCGCCGAATCATGAGCGTCCTTCCGTTCGCGAGCTCCCGCGTCGAAGTGGACGCATGTGGGCGCTACGAAATCGACCGCCTGATTCAGCCCAACAACGAACTGCCTGATGACTCCGGTTCCCCCGTCGTTGCCTTCGAGAATGCGGGATCATGATTTCTGTCGGGATGTAAATCCGTTGCCATGAGGTTGGATCGGGTATCACCGTCGAATTTTGTGTGCACGTTGCGAACCGGCGGGGCAATTCGTGCATCCGCCGGGAACTGGCGGAATGTGCCGTACCCGATGAGCGGCGATGACCGGTTGAGGCCGAACCCTCTTCATTGAGGTACCCAGCTCCGCCCGGGGCGAATCCCATCGAATTGCCGGTGGGGCACGTTGCTGTGGCACCTGGGGTCATGCGGTGGATGGCGCGCCAGGCATGCCGGAGCAACCGGTGTTGTGCGACGTCCGGCACCTCCCCGGGGTCAGTGACGCGACCTGGCCTCGGGCGACTACCCCGAGGCCGACGAGGCGGCTTGGATCGCCGAAAGCGGTACGGCGCCCGATGGCGTGGGCACGTGCACCTGCTCGCCCCACCGCGTGAAGGTCACGATCTCACCTGTCGCCGACTTGCCTGATCCGCCGGACTCGACTGCCTCGACGGGGAGCGCCCGATTGGTGGCTGCGACGAACAGGGTCAGCCGCTCCCCGCCCCCGGGAGCCTCGCCGGAGATGCTGTTCACCCATTGGCCGTCCACCTTCGATCGTTTGCCCGCAACCAACGTGCCCGAAGGGGTGACGTTGGCCAGCGCCGATGCGAGGGCAAGGTTGGCCGAGACGGATCGGAAGGCCGCGTCGCTCGGTTGCACGGAGACCCATTTGCCCGTGACCGTGGGGACCACCGCACTGGGCAGGCCGAAATAGGACGTCAGTCCCTGACTGTTTCCCGAGATGTACGCCGCGCCGCCGATGAGGACCGTCGACGCCAGTTCCTTGCCGATAGCGACGGTCTGCTCGCCCGAGTGCAGCGACGAATCCTGCACGACCTTCCCCGTCGTCGAACCGGAGACGAACTGCACGGTGATCCGGGCGGAGCCCTCATCGGTCGCGGCGGTCAACGAATGCTTGAGCGCCTGGCGCAGCGACCCCGATGATCCGGCGGCGGACGACGCAGCGGCCTCGGACGTGACGGCCAGGCTGAGCAGCAGGCAACCGACGAACGTCAGTCCGCGCCAGAAGGCTGTCCTTGCGGTGAGTGCCGCCGCCGGGGAACTCATGGCTGACGCACCCTAACCCACTGCGCAGGCGGTGAAACGGCGCGGCGGCGACCGTTTTCGGCCCACTTGCTGATACGTCGCGCCCTTGGTCTGTTGAAGAATCGTTGTCTATATCAGAGGCATTCGACCAAACTCCGATCGATCTTCGAACGGAGTATGGACGGGAGGTGAATTGTCCGTGACGTCGGGTCGAATCCGCCAACGGTCGTTTGACCGATTTCCCGGCCCTCGCCCATCATGGTGGGCAGGAGTCGGCGGGGTTGAGGAGCTCGAAGCTCCGTCGAGAGCGGAGCCCACACCATGCGGATCAGATTGCCGAGATACAGCTGGGTCCTTCGTGGCGCCAGCGCCTTGCTCGTCGGCACCCTGTTCCTGGCCCTCTCCGCCTCCGCCGCCTGGGCGTGGCCGAACTGCAGGTCGGACCCGCGTGCGACAGCGGCATACGGCAGGGATCCCAGGTCCTGTTGGGCCCTTGGCTTCCGTGGCGACACACGGGTCGGGTCGAGCTGGGGCGGCAGTGCCGGTGACGCCAACGTCGTGGGGACGGTGAAGACCAACGAGGGCCGGGTCGAGCCCGGCACGGGGCAGGAGCTCGACGTCGCCATCACCGGCCCCTCCACCGTCGTCGTCGATGCCGTGGTGGTCGGAGGTGACGACAGGTACAACACGTACAGGAACCCCAGGTTCCTCCCGCCGACCCTGGAGCCCGACCAGCATTACATCGCCCCCGTCAACGACAACTTCACGGTCCCGCCGATCAGCTACTGGTTCACCTGCTACCACATCGGGCCCGGGACCGCCCTGCCCGAGGTGCCCCAGGCCCTCGACGTGCCCGCGGCCGCAGGAGTGATCTTCGCGGCATGGTGGCTCGTGCAGCGCAGACGCCGCAAGGAGTCCGCCGCGGCGTGACAAAGGGGCCGGCGCAGCGCACCGTGCGGCCGCGAGGGAGCCTGGGACCGGGTGAATCATCGGTCCGACGTGGCCGAAACGCCCGGTTCAGGCGGCACTAGATTGAGGCCATGCGCCTTGCGGTTCTCGTTTCGGGTTCCGGCACGATCCTGCGGGCGATGTTCGGGGCGGGACTCCCGGTCTCGGTCGTCCTGTCCGACCGCCCCTGTGCCGCCCTCGCCCTGGCCGAGCAGCACGACGCAGCCGCCGAGCTCGTCGACCGGAAGCTCTACGGCGGCTTCGGGCCCGGATTCGACCGCGACGGGTTCACGGCGACCGTGGCCGCCACGCTGGTCGCCCATCAGGTCGACCTCGTGGCGATGGCCGGATTCGGCACGGTGATGACCGAGGCGGTGCACCGCGCCTTCCCGGAGCGCATCCTCAACACCCACCCGGCCCTGCTGCCCGCCTTCCCTGGCTGGCACGGCGTACGCGACGCCCTGGCGGCCGGTGTGTCGGAGACCGGGTGCACCGTGCACCTGGCGACCCTCGCCATGGACGCGGGCCCGATCCTGGCCCAGGAGGTCGTCCCGGTGCTGCCCGGCGACACCGAGGAGACGCTCCACGAGCGGATCAAGGTGGCCGAGCGCACCCTCTACCCCGCCACGGTGGCGTGGGCGCTGGGCGAGCTCGAGGCCGGGCGCCGGATCACGCCACCGGCTCGGATGCCGGTGGGCGCCGGGAGCCAGGCCGGCGCGGTGGCGAGCGGGGAACCGGCGGACAAGGCGTGACGAGGAGAGACGCGGAGCGAGAAGGAGTGACGAGGAGATGACGTCGTGAGGGCTCTTCTATCCGTGTACGACAAGGAGGGCCTGGTCGACTTGGCCCAGGGCCTCTCCGACCTGGGGTGGGAGTTGGTGGCGAGCGGCAACACCGCTGCCAGGCTGGGCGAGGCCGGCATCGCCCACATCGAGGTGGCCGAGGTGACCGGATCGCCCGAGATGCTGGGCGGGCGGGTCAAGACCCTCCACCCCAAGATCCACGGCGGGATCCTCGCCGACCGGGCCAAGCCCGAGCACCTGGCCGACCTGGAGGCCAACGGCATCGACGCCATCGACCTGGTGGTCTCGAACCTCTACCCGTTCTCGTCGGACCCCTCCATCGAGCTGATCGACATCGGCGGCCCGACCATGGTGCGGGCGGCCGCCAAGAACCACGAGCACGTCGGCATCGTCACCTCGCCGGCCGACTACCCCGCAGTCCTCGCCGAGCTCCGGGCCTCGGGCTCGCTGTCGGCGGCCACCCGCCGCCGCCTGGCCCGGGCCGCCTTCGCCCACACCGCGGCCTACGACGCGGCGATCGTCGCCTGGCTCGACGCCGGCGGCCCCACCCCCGCGGCGGAGCTCGAGGGCGCCACCGAGGCCGACGCCGACGAGGCCGCGCTGGCGGCCGTCCTGCCGCAGACGCTCCATCTGACGCTCGAGCGCACCGAGGTGCTGCGCTACGGCGAGAACCCGCACCAGCGCGGGTCGCGCTACCGCATCGCGGGGAGTCCCAGCTGGTGGGACGAGATGGTCCAGCACGGCGGCAACCCGCTCTCGTACCTCAACCTCTTCGACGGTGACGCCGCGTGGCGCCTGGTGCACGAGCTGGCCTCCGACGCCGGTGCGGGGCAGGCGGCCGTGGCCATCATCAAGCACGCCAACCCGTGCGGGGCCGCCGTGGCGGGCAACCTGGTCACCGCCTACGAGCGCGCCCTCGAGTGCGACGTGCAGAGCGCCTTCGGCGGGGTGGTCGCCATCGGCGGCGACGTCGACGAGACGGTGGCCGCGGCCATCGCCGCCGGCCCGCAGGCCGACGTCATCATCGCCGCCTCCTATACGCCCGGGGCGCTCGAGGCGCTGAAGGGGCGGCGCAAGGCCACCCGGATCCTGTCGGGTCCCGCCCCCGAGCAGGCGGTCCGCCAGCTGCGCAGCCTCGGGGCCAGCGTGCTGGTGCAGGACGTGGACGCCTTCGTCTCGCCCCGTTCCGAGTGGCGCCCCGTCACCAGGCGCCAGCCCACCGACGACGAGTGGCGCGACCTCGTGCTGGCGTGGCGGGTCTGCGGCCGCACGACCTCCAACGCCATCGCCGTGGTCACCAATGGCCAGGCCGTCGGCGTCGGGGCCGGGCAGCAGTCCCGGGTCGTGGCCGCCGAGATCGCCGTGCAGAAGGCGGGCGAGCGGGCCAAGGGCGGGGCGGGCGCCAGCGACGCGTTCTTCCCCTTCCCCGACGGGCTGCTGGTGCTGGCCGACGCCGGGGTGACCGCGGTGGTCCAGCCCGGCGGGTCGGTCAAGGACGCCGAGGTCGTCGCCGCGGCGGACGAGGCGGGCCTGGCCATGGTCATGACCGGCGAGCGCCACTTCCGGCACTGATGGGCGCGATCATCCTCGACGGCGAGACGGTCGCCGCCCGCATCCGTGCCGAGGTGGCCGACCGCGTCGAGCGGCTGCGCAGCGAGGGCTTCACGGTCGGCCTCGGCACCGTGCTCGTCGGCGACGACGTCCCGAGCGAGCGCTACGTCGCGCTGAAGCATGAGGACTGCGCGACCATCGGCATGTACTCGGTGGGCGAGCACCTGCCCGCCACCGCGACACAGCAGGAGGTGATGGGCGTCATCGCCCGCTTCAACGCCGACCCGAAGGTGAGCGCGTTCCTGGTGCAGCTGCCGCTTCCCGCCGGGCTCGACGAGGAGGCCGCCCTGCTGGCGGTCGACCCGGCCAAGGACGTCGACGGGCTCCACCCGGTGAACCTCGGCCGCCTCGTGCTGGGCACGCCGGGCCCGCTGCCGTGCACGCCGTCGGGGATCATCGAGCTCCTCCACGCGTACGACGTCCCCGTCGAGGGCCGCCACGCGGTCATCATCGGCCGCGGCGTGACCATCGGCCGCCCGCTGGCCAATCTGCTCACATTGAAGCGCCCCGGTTGCAACGCGGCGGTGACCGTCCTGCACACGGGCGTGGACGAGCGCGACATGGCGGCGATCGTGCGCACGGCGGACATCATCGTGGCCGCCGCCGGTCGACCCGCCCTGGTCACGCCGGACATGGTCAGGCCCGGGGCGGCCGTGGTGTCGGCGGGCACGAGCTGGGAGGGCCGGAAGCTGATCCCCGACGTGCGCGAGGACGTGGCCGAGGTGGCCGGGTGGATCACCCCCCGTCTCGGCGGGGTGGGCCCCATGACCCGTGCCATGCTGTTGCGCAACGCGCTGCGGGCGGCGGAGCTCGCGGCCCGCTGATGGAGGAGATGCGCAGGTGAACGAGCGGGAATACTCCGAGCGCCCGTGGGGCAATTACACGGTGTTGGATGACGACGCGACCGATCACAAGGTCAAGCGCCTTGTCGTGCATCCCGGCAAGCGGCTCAGCTACCAGCGCCACTCCAAGCGGGCGGAGCACTGGTTCATCGTGTCGGGCACGGCCACGGTGACCCTCGACGGCACGGTGACCGAGGTGCACGCCGGGGAGTCGATCGACATCCCGATGGGGGGCGCGCACCGAGTTGCCAACGAAGGGGACACCGACGTCGTCTTGATCGAGGTGCAGCACGGCACCTACTTCGGCGAGGACGACATCGTGCGCCTCGAGGACGACTACGGGCGGCTCGCCCCGTGACCCGGATCGCGGAGCTGCTGGCGGCGGGTCCGACGTACTCGTTCGAGTTCTTCCCGCCCAAGAACGACAAGGAGCTGGCGACCCTCGCCCGCACCATCGGCGAGCTCCAGCCGCTCGAGCCGTCGTTCGTCTCGGTGACCTACCGGGGCGGTGCCGAGTCGCGCCAGCGCACCTTCGACCTCGTCTCGGGCATGCTGCACACGACCAAGCTCAACCCGATGGCCCACCTGATCTGCGTGGCCCACACCCGCTTGGAGCTGGCCGACATCCTCGTCTCACTGCGCAAGGCCGGGGTGGAGAACCTGATGGCGCTCGGTGGCGACCCGCCGGAGGACCCGGGCGCCGGGCCCGGTGAGCTCGCTTTCGCGGCGGAGCTGGTGGAGCTGGCGCACGCCATCGGCGGCTTCTCCGTCGGCGTGGCGGCCCACCCGGCCGGCCACCCCCGCTCGACGGACCTGCGGAGCGACCGTGATTTCCTGGCGGCCAAGCTCGAGCTGGCCGACTTCGGGGTCACGCAATTCTTCTTCGAGGCCTCCGAGTACGAGGGTTTGATGGCCGACCTGCGCGAGCGCGGGGTCGGGACGCCCGTCCTGCCCGGCATCCTGCCCGTCACGTCGCTCTCGACCATGGGCCGGCTTGGCGCCATGGGCGCGGCGGCACCGTCGTGGATGCAGGAGCGGCTGCGCGCCGCCGACGAGCGGGGTGGCCCCGACGCGGTGCGCAAGGAAGGCGTGGAGCTGGCCACCGAGCTGTGCTCCCGTCTCCTCGAGTCGGGCGTGCCGGGACTGCACTTCTACACCTTCAACACCTCGAGCGCGACGCGTGAGATCTACGCCGCGCTCGGACTGGGGCCGAGCACCGGCGCCTGAAGCGCGCCGCCCGGTCGCCGTCGCCCTCGTCGCGCCGGCGTGGGGCGGCCGCGTCGCGGAGCGCGGGTCATCGTTGACCGACGAATACACGGCCGGGACAACGGTGCGACAACGTTGCGCCAACGGGGAGACAACATCGCGTGCACCCGAGCGTCGGGAATTTGGGCCTGCTATGACAGCCTCTGAGGGGGACAGAGGAGGGAACCATGACCACGGTTGATGCAGCTTCCGTGCCCGGAGGTGTCACCTACGAGCGGGTGGAGGCGCCCAACACCCCTTATCCGCCCTATGCCGGCGCAGCGCCCTATCCGCCCTACGCCGCCGCGGCGCCGTATCCGGCTGCGGCCCCGTATCCGGCCCCGGCCCCGTACCCGCCGTTCCCGCCCTATCCGCCGTACCCGGCGACCGTGATCTACCCGCCCTTGGCCACCGCGCCCCCCGGCTGTGGTTGTGGCGGATGCTGCTGCGGCTGCGGGGGAGCAGCCCAGGCCGCCCAGTCGGCCCAGCCCGTGTCCACGGTCATGCCGACGGGTGGTAGCGCCATGGCGACGCCGACCGGCACGACCGGCACGAGCTCGTCGAGCTCCTCGGGCGGAGGCCTCGGCGACGTCGTCAACGGACTCTTGGGTGCCGTGACCGGTGGCGCGGGCAGCTTGATCAGCGACCTCGGTTCGTTCCTCGGTTTGTGAGCGGACGGCCATGACGACGACCAGTACCACTCCCGCGGTTCCCGCCACATCGACGCCGGCCGCCTCGTCCACCCAGCCGGCCGAGACCGAACGCGAGATCGCCTTCGAGCATCTCGTGGCCGGTCGCCTGACGCTCCAGGTGCTCAGGAACCAGCTCGATACGCAGATCGCCGGCCTGCACGCTCAGCTGCTGGTGGCCGAGTCACAGCTCCGGCAGACCGAGGACATGCTCGAGCGCACCGATGCGAAGTTGGCCCGGCAGCACCCCGACAAGGTGGCGCCGAGTGACCACGCCAGCGACTCGGCCTCGACGCACGCGAGAGGCCGAACCCGGGCCGTGTCCGAGCCTGGGCCCAAACAGACGAGGGCGCGGGCGCGACGTTGACGGTGACGCTGACGGTGACCACGGGGAGGTCGCCGTCCACCGGGCCGGCCGGCGGATCCACCAGGAGCTGAGCACGGCGTTCAGTCGAGAGGCCGCAGCAGGTCCCCCGGCTTCGATCGAGCTGCCAGCAACGCCGGAGCGATCGCGATGACGTTGGCGCCCACGAGGACTCCCACCGTGATCGCCGCGGTGAGCAGGAACGGCACGACGGCGACCGGGACCGCCCCCAGGTTGTTGGCGAAGGTATTCCACACCCCCCGGCCGACGACCAGCCCCAGCGGGACACCGACGACGACCCCCAC
>JBKQUM010000042.1:0-6757 GCA_052140165.1 Acidimicrobiales bacterium | reverse complement strand
GCATCGCGGTGACCCACTCGGGCAACGGCTACTGGGAGGTGGGCGCCGACGGCGGCGTCTTCAACTACGGCGACGCCCCGTTCCTCGGCTCCATCTACACCGCCATCCCGGGCCAGAAGCTCAACGGGCCGATCGTCGGGATCCAGCACCTCGGGGCGGCGCCGGCGGGCTGAACCGGTTCGGTTCGGCTCGGGTCGATTCCGGTCGGGCTCCGGGCACAGCGGGGTCCGACCCCCGATCCGGGTCGGTGAGGAGCGGCGGGGCGGGCTGACCTCATCGCGGCCGCGCCGATCGATGGCTGTCGTGGCGCGCTCTGAACGAGGCTGACCGGACCGTTCACGTCCTGTGAGCAATCGACGTGAGCCCGTGGGGGAGCGCCGGCTGCGTCGGCGGCCGCCGTGCCGGGACTTCGGCGGTGACGCCCGTTCGCAGGAGCTGGCGGGGCAGATCGTGCGGCGGTCCCGGCAGATCTCGGCGCTCCACCGTGCGCAACTGGCCGACATCGCCGAGTTCGATCGGGCGGAGGGGTGGCGTGGGGACGGCGCCGTATCGATGGTCGCGTGGGTGGCCGGGCAGTGCGGGGTCAGCACATCGACGGCTCGTCAGTGGGTGCATTCGGCGGCGCGTCTGGAGTCCTTGCCCTGCTTGGCCTCGGCGCTGGCGTCGGGGGAGCTGTCGCTCGACCTGGTGGAGCCCCTGGCGGAGGTGGCGACGGCGTCGACCGAAGCCGCGTTGTGCCAGGCCTCCGCCGACTGGAGTGTCCGTCAGGCGCGCGAGCTGGTGGCGTGGCACCGGGCGGAGCGGGAGGGAGAGGCGGCGGCGGCCGAGGCGGCGGCAGCCGAGGCGGCGGCAGGAGCGGCGGCAGGAGCGGCGGCAGGAGCGGCGGCAGGAGCGGCGCCCGAAGCGGGCGGAGGTCAGGGTGCGGCGGAGTTGCCGGGGGTGCAGGGCGAGGGGTCGGCGTTCGATGAGCCGGCAGCCCGGGAGCTCGACCGCCGCACGCTGCGTTTCAATGACACCCGCCGGACCGTGTGGGTGGCCTTCACGAAGGACGACTACGCCACCGCCAAGTCGGCGCTGGTGGGGCGCGTGGCGGCCGACAAGCGGGAGAGTGAGCGCGCGGGCCGGGACGCCCCGTCCGGGGTCTCGGGTGCAGAGGGGTACATCCCCTACGACCAGCGCCTCTACGACGCGTTGTTGCATCTCTTCCGGGCGGGGAGCGAGCCGTCGTCGGGACATGGCCGGGCGGTCAGGCCCCGGGTCGTCGTGCACGCTCCCCTCGAGCTGCTCATGGGTTGCTCGGGAGGGGGCGTGGCTGAGATCCAGGGCGTGGGACCCGTGTCGGTCGAGGTGGCTCGCCGGCTGGCGTGCGACGCCAACGTCGTCCTCTCCGTGGAGGATCGGGACGGCTCCATTCTCGACCAGGGTCGGGCTCGGCGCGATCCAACAGTGGCGCAGCGGGTGGAGATAGCCCGGCGTGACAAGGGGTGCCGCTTCCCGGGATGCAACTTCAGTGAATTCACGGACGTCCACCACGTGCATCACTGGATCCGGGGCGGCGAGACGAACCTGGACAATTTGGTCACGCTGTGCGACCGGCACCACAAGGCCGTGCACGAGCTCGGGTGGGCGATGAAGGGCGATGCCAACTCGGTGATGTCCTTCACCAGCCCGCACGGCCGGGTGATGAGGTCCGTGCCGTCTCCAACCTGGCGACGGACGTTGCCAGCGGCCTCGTCGCCGGTCGCTCCGCTGCGTCGTTGAGCGCTGCGGCTCGGCTCAGGCCGAGCGGAGCTCCGGGTGGGAGTGGTCCCGGCAGCGGGCCACCCATCCGGTGGGGATCACTGTGACCGTCATACGCCTGCCGCAGTCGGGGCAGAAGCGGGGCGGGTCGAGCGCGCGCCCGCATCCAGGGCACTCGGTGCTGGGGCGGCCGCAGCCGGTGCAATGAGCTCCGATGCCCTGGCGAGGGGGAGAGGTTCCGGGCACGGTTCGGTGGGACCTCCTGCTCGCGCAGTCAGATTGCCGCGGTCAGGGCGCCGATCGGCATCCGCAGGTCCTCGAGCATCTGGATGTCCTCCTCGGCGGAGCGGCCGAGCGTCGTCAGGTAGTTGCCGACGATCAGTGCGTTGATGCCCGCCGTCATCCCGATGGCCTGCAGGTCGCGCAGCGTGACCTCGCGCCCGCCGGCGTAGCGCAGGATCACCGAGGGCAGCGCGAGGCGGAACAGCGCGATCCAGCGGATGGCATCCCAGGCGCCCAGGATCGGACGGTCGCCGAGGGGGGTGCCGGGCCGGGGGTTCAAGAAGTTGATCGGCACCTCGGTCGGGTCGAGCTCCTGGAGCTGGACCAGCAGCTCCACGCGCTGAGCGTCCGACTCGCCCACGTTGATCAGGGCACCGCAGCACAGCTCCATCCCGTGCGCCTTGACGAGACGGCACGTCGCCGCCCGCTCGTCCCACGTGTGGGTCGAGACGATGGAGGGGAAGTACGACCGCGCGGTCTCGACATTGTGGTTGTACCGGTGCACACCGCCCTCGGCCAGGCGGTGCGCCTGGTCGTCGGTCAGGATGCCGGCGCTCACGGCCACGTTGAGCCCTGTCTCGTTCTGGATCAGGGGGACGAGGTCGAGGATGCGCTGGATGGTGCGCTCGTCGGGGCCGCGGACGGCGAGGACGATGCAGAACTCCGATGCGCCGAGGGCGGCGGTCTCGCGAGCGGCGGTGAGCACTTCGTCCCGATTGAGGAAGGGCGTGGCCTTGACCGGTGTGTCGAAGCGTGACGACTGCGAGCAGAAGTGGCAGTCCTCGGGGCAGCCGCCGGTCTTGGCCGAGAGGATCCCCTCGATCTCGACCTCGGGGCCGCACCATGCGAGGCGGACCTGGTGGGCGAGCGAGGCCAGTGCCATCACGGCACCGTCGGGCAGGGCGGCGAGCGCGGCGAGCTCTTCCTCGGTGAGAAGGCGGCGCTCGTCGAGCAGGGCGTGCTCGGCGGAGGCGATGACGGTCCGCTCCGCCTCACGGAGGGCGACCTGGGGAGGGGGCGGCGGGCTGCCCTGAGTATCGGCGTCGGATTGGGGCGCGGATGGCGTGGAAGGTGCTCCGCGGCGGAAGGAAACGTGGCTCGTGGTGGTCACGGCGCCCACGGTAGTGGCAGGGTGGGGGCCGCCGGTAGCTGGACCGGCGGCAGGGAGGAGCGGTCATGGCCTGGGATTTCTCGACGGAGCCCGAGTTCGAGGAGAAGTTGGAATGGATGCGTGGCTTCGTGCGAGAGGAGGTCTTCCCCCTCGAGACCCTGGACCTCAACTACGACCAATTGCTCCAGGTGATGCGACCCCTCCAGGATCTGGTGAAGGCCGAAGGTCTCTGGGCGGCCCACCTGCCGCCCTCGCTGGGGGGGATGGGGTTCGGGCAGGTGAAGCTGGGGTTGATGCACGAGATCCTGGGGCAGTCGCCGCTGGCGCCGGTGGTGTTCGGCAACAATGCGCCGGACTCGGGGAACGCGGAGTTGTTGGCGGTGGGTATCGAGGCGACGGGGGACGAGTCACAGCGTGAGCGGTGGCTGCAGCCGTTGCTCGACGGGGAGCTGCGATCCGCCTTCTCAATGACCGAGCCGAACACCGCTGGATCTGATCCGACGCTGCTGACGACATCCGCGGTGCTGGACGGCGACGAGTGGGTGATCAACGGGCACAAGTGGTTCACATCCAACGGATCCGTGGCGGACTTCCTGATCGTGATGGCTGTCACCAATCCAGACGTCCATCCCTACCAGGGGTCGTCGATGATCATCGTGCCGGCGGACACGCCCGGGGTGGACATCGTCAGGGACGTCTCGACGATGGAGGACCCGCACACGCCCTACGGGCGCTTCGGGAACCATGCCGAGATCATCTACCGGGACGTCCGGGTGCCGGCCGGGAACATCGTGGGCCGGGAGGGCTCGGGCTTCGCCCTGGCGCAACACCGGCTGGGACCGGGCCGGATCCACCACTGCATGCGTTGGTTGGGGCAGTCGCGGCGGGCCTTCGACATGCTGTGTGAGCGGGCGGTGTCCCGCTACGCCCACGGCTCGATGTTGGCGGAGAAGCAGACCATCCAGAACTGGGTGGCGGACTCGATGGCCGAGATGGCGGCTGCCCGGCTCATGACGTTGCAGGCCGCCTGGAAGATGGATCAGGAGGGGGCAGCGGCGGCCAGGGTAGAGATCGCGATGATCAAGTACTACGGGGCGAAGGTGTTGTACGACGTCATCGACCGCTCCATCCAGGTGCACGGGTCGCTCGGGTACTCCTCCGACCTGCCGCTCGAGTCGATGTACCGGGCGGCACGGGCGGCCCGGATCTACGACGGGCCCGACGAGGTGCACCGCCAGACGGTGGCCAGGCGGGTGCTCAAGGGCTACGTGGCGCACGAGGTGCCGTCGGAGTACATCCCGACGCGGCGGGCAGAGGCCCAACGGCGCTTCGCCGACCTGCTCGACGATCTCACGGTCGACGCGTAATCCGTGGCGGGGGCGTTGGGCGGGGGAGTTCGGGTGCCGCAGAAGCGAACGATCAGGGTGTGGATCCTCGGAATGGGGTTGTCGGGACTGGTGGTGATGGCCGGGTGTGGCGCCCCATCCACGCCGAGCACCCATTCGGCCTCGACGTCGCATCCAGTGACGAAGTCGAGTTCGAGTTCGGTTTCGAGTTCGAGTTCGAGTTCGCCATTGGGCTCGACGACGTCGTCAGAACCGCTGTCGACGACGAGCACGACCGGTTCACAGGCCTCCATCCTGGCCACGCTGCCTGTCGTGGACTGCCAGACGTCTTTCGGCGTCACGCCGTCACCGACGACGGCGCCGGTTCCGACCTCGGTGACGGTGAGCGTGCCAGCGGACGAAGCTGCCGGGCTGGCCGTCTACAGCGACGACGCCGGCATCATGATGCTGATCGGACCCGCCACATGGACGTGCCACGGGTTGTACGGGGCGGACGGGAGTGGCGGTCTGCTGATCTCGCCTGCCGGTGAGTCCGTCCCATCCGACCCCGATCCGGGGTGGCACCTATCCACGTCGTCGTCTGACGAGGCGATCGTGGGGTACGAGACCGGGGGGAGCCCGGTGCAGGGGGCGGCACTGGCATGCCCGCTGTTTCCGGCGGCAGCGATAGCGACGAGGCAGGATCTCGGTCAGGGGTGCACGATGACTCGTCCTTCGCAGGAGTCCGTGTCACCGTCCGGGACCGCGGGGAGCGACGTGAGGTTCGTCGACCCGGTCGGCGTCGTCGGTGACGGCATTCCGTCGGGCGGTCTGAATCCGGCAAATGGCGTGATGCTGTACCTGCCGGCACAGGGGAGAGCCACTGCGTATCTCGCCACGTGTACGCTGCCCGAGGCCCAGCATGACGTGTGCACGGCGGTGCTCGACTACTTCGCCGCGCTCTACGGCTGAGATCCGGCCGCTCGCCACTGATCGACGTGGGCGGGATGCGCGTCGTAGCTGCCGCCGATCGCCGGTCTTCGCCGCCGTTCGGTCACTCGGGGGTGTGGCAGACCGCCTCGACATTGTTGCCGTCCGGATCGCGTACGAACGCCCCGTAGTAGGCGGCGTGGTATTCGGGCCAGAGGCGGGGCTCGTGGAGCACTTCGGCGCCAGTCTCCCGGGCGGCGTCGAAGAAGGCACGCACGGCGGCCCGGTCGGGCGCGGCGAACGCGATGTGCGTCTCGCGGAAGCCGTCGCCCGTCTGCTGCTCCCCAATCCAGAAGGTGGGGTTTGGTGGTATCCCGTAGCCGATGGCGGGCCCGAACTCCATGACGCGCCCGCCACCGAGAGGAGCGAGAACCGCGTCGTAGAAGGACGCGCTCCTTGCGAAGTCGGCGCACTGGATGGAGATGTGGTCGAGCACGGACAGAGTTTGCCAGTGAACCTGTGCCATCGCCCGCGTGTCGGTTCCTCACCTGTTCCCTTTGGCCGTTCGGGGCTCTAACCTGCACGGATGGCGATCGCGACGATCGACTGGGCGACGATCGCGACCTTCGCCACCGCCATCGGGACGCTGGTGCTGGCGGTCGCCACCTTCGCCGCCGTGCGCTCCGCCAACCTGTCGGCCCGCGTGGCCGAGAGGTCGTTCCAGGTCAACCTCCGTCCGGTCCTGGTGTCGTCGCGGATCGACGATCCGGTGCAGAAGATCAGGTGGGTGGACGACCACTGGGCGCGTCTGGAGGGCAACCAGGCGATCATGGAGTTCATCGACGGGAGCATCTACCTCGCCATCTCCGTGCGGAACGTGGGCTCCGGACTGGCCGTCACCTTCGGATGGAGCGTCATGACGGAGATCGTCTACGCAGACACGCCGCACGCAGATCCCGGACAGTTCCGGATGCAGACGCGGGACCTCTACACGGCGCCGGGGGACATCGGGTTCTGGCAGGGCGCGATCCGTGACGCGAGCGATCCGGTCTATGCCGCCCTGAGCAAGGACATCAGCGAGGCTCGGCCATTCACGATCGACGTGCTCTACGGCGACCACGAAGGGGGGCAGCACACCATCACCAGGTTCGGGATATTCCCCCGCGGGGACGGCGACGCGACGAAGTGGATCCCTGCCGTCTCCCGGCACTGGAACCTGGACCGCCCGGATCCACGGTAGGCGCTGCCGGCTGCTGGCTGCTGGCTGCCGGCTGCGGCTACTGACTACGGGCGGAGGCCTCGCAGCAGGGACGTACACACGCGGTCAAAGCCGGCGACCTGGTCCTCGACGAATCCCATACCGAGCAGC
>JBKQUM010000041.1:0-120329 GCA_052140165.1 Acidimicrobiales bacterium | reverse complement strand
GGGCCCCGACGCGATCAGCTCAGGCCGGGTCCGGCACCCAGTTGCCGTGGAACCCGGCGGGCACCCGCTGCGGGAGCTCGATCACGGCCTGCGCCTCGCCGTCGACGTCGTCGGCGTTGAGGATGTGCAACGCCGAGGAACCCGCCTCGGACGAGTGCACGAGCGCCATCAGCCAGCCGTCGGACTCTTCGGCGTCGTCGGCACGGGGGACGAAGACGGCCTCGCCCAGCGAGGCGCCACGGCCGAAGGATCGGGTGGAGCTCGCGCCACGCTCGAGGTCGTGACGGATCAGCACCGACTCGGTGCCGAGGATGTCGTCGGACTCTTCGACCGCCACCGCGTAGCCGTAGCGGTGCGGGAGGCCCACCCGCCGCTCGTCGACGCGGGGGAACTCCTGGCCGCGATCGTCGAGCCTCTCCTCCTTGACAGCGCCGCCGCGCCCGTCGAGATGCCACCGCTCCAGCGTCGGCGACCCCTCGGCGGGGCCGAGGAGCTGGGTCCGGAACATGGAGGGGTGCCGCACCACGTCGAGCACGATCCCGTCGCCGTCGCGCACGTCGAACGCGTTCATGGGGTGGAACACGTAGCACGGGTCGACGTCGTGCCAGACGGCGTCGGTGGCGTCACCGTCGCGGGGCAGCAGGCCCACGCGGGCGCGGTACCCCTCCCGCCAGCGGTACGGGAAGCGCGCGCCCGCGGCAACGGCCTCCATGCTGAACGTCACGGGGAGGTCGAGCAGGACGATGTAGCGCTGGGTGATGGCGGTGTCGTGCACGCTCACCGGCCCGCCCATGGACACGCGTCTCGCTGACCGCACCCGCGCCTGCGCATCGAGGACCGTCACCTCGACGTCGTCACCCCAACCGAAGAAGTAGGAGACGGCGTAGAGCTCGCCGGTCAGCGGGTCCCGCTTGGGATGGGCGGTGTAGCCACCCTCGAGGGTGCCGCCGAAGTCGCACGGGCCGATCGTGTCGAGCTCGTCGGTGAGCTCGTACGGGCGTGCGCCGGCCTCGACGATGGCAAAGGTTCGCCCGGCGTGCCCGATGACATTGGTGTTGGGGGCGAAGTCCATGCCCGCGTGCACGGCGCCGGGACGGGGCTCCTCGCCCAGGGCGCGCGCCACGTCGGCGGAGCGCACCCAGCGGTTCCGGTACCACTCCGCCCGTCCGTCGCGCAGTCGGATCCCGTGGACCATCCCGTCGCCGGTGAACCAGTGGTAGGCCGCCGGCTCGGGCACCGACACCGGATTCGGGCCGTTCCGCAGGTACCGGCCGCAGAGGGCATCGGGCACCCGGCCGGTCACCGCAAGCTCGGTCGAGGTGACCTCCTCGTGCACGGGGGCGAAGTTGCCCTGTAGATACGGGTTCGCAGCGACCGTCACGGATGGCCTCCTTGGAGAGAACGACGGTTCCAAACTAGGCACTCCAGGTGAAGAATGCGTGACCAATCCGTGCGTGGACGGGCTCAGACACCCTTTGCGCCCCCCGGCGCGCTAAGGTTGTTCCTCGAGGGCACCACCATCACAAGTTTGGAAATCCCTCTAGCTCGCGAGAGCTACCGGCCATGGCCCACCAACACGGGTCAAATCTGGCCAGGAGAGGAGTGGATTTTCAATGGCAACTGGTTCCGTGAAGTGGTTTAACGGTGAGAAGGGCTTCGGCTTCATCACCCAGGACGGTGGGGGCCCCGACGTGTTCGTGCATTTCAGCGCGATTTCCGGTACGGGCTACCGCAATCTCGAGGAAGGCCAGAAGGTCGAATTCGAGACCAACCAAGGCCCCAAGGGGCTGCAGGCCGCGAACGTGCGCGCCATCGGCTGACGCCGATCTTCACGCAGTCAACGACAGAACCCCGTCTCCGAGCGAGGCGGGGTTCTGTCAATTGCCGCCTGCACGCGGCGCGTCTGCGGGCGGCGCCTACCAGTACGGGCGGCTCTGCCCGGTCGTGACCGCCAGGACTGCCGGCGCGTACTCCTGGCGGCACACCACCAGATCCGGAAGCCACGCGTCCGGGTCGCCGTAGCGGAGGGGATCCCCGTCGAGGCGGCTGGCGTGCAACCCGCTCGCCGTCGCGACCGCGACGGGGGCGCACGAGTCCCATTCGTACTGGCCGCCGGCGTGTACGTACACGTCGGCCGCGCCGAGGATCACGGCGGCGATCTTCGCGCCGGCCGAACCCATCGGGATCATCACGCCGCCCAGCGCCTCGGTGACGTCGTAGGCGACGTCGGGAGGTCGGCTCCTCGACACGACGACCCGCGGAGGCTCGCCGGGCGGAACCGGCGGGAGGACGGGAGGTTCGCCGGTGGAGAGGACGAGGTCGAGGGCCGGCAGCGCCACTGCGCCGACGACGGCCACTCCTCCGAGGGCCATCGCCACGTGCACGGCCCAGTCGCTCCGGCCGGGCTGGCGGAACTCCCGCGTGCCGTCGAGCGGGTCGATGATCCACAGGCGGCCCTCGCCGGCCACGTGCTCGAGCCCCTCTTCGGACCGCACGTCGTCATCGGGGTAGAGCCGGTTCAGCTCGCGCACCAGCAGCTGGTGCGACATCCGGTCGCCCGCCGCTCCGATGTCGCGCAGTGCGGGGGGGTCGGCTCGCAGCTCCACGAGGGCACGTCCCGCCATCTGGGCCAGGAGGGCCGCGTCGCGGTGCTCGGCGGCCAGGTCTTCGCGCATGGCCCCCTGTCTAGACCAAGCGCCTGTCCGTAGCCCATCTGGTCAGCTCGTGGCGTGTCGAGAGCTGGAGCTTGCGCAGGACCGAGGAGACGTGTGACTCGACCGTCTTGGCCGAGATGCTCAGGTCGCGGGCCACCTCCTTGTAGGTGTAGCCCCGGGCGATCAAGCGCAGCACTTCACGCTCGCGTGGTGACAGCTGGTCGAGCTCGGGGTCGAGGTCGGCGGGGGGGGCGCCGGTCTGGGCGAACGCGTCCAGGACGAACCCGGCCAGCCTCGGGGAGAACACGGCGTCGCCGGCGGCGACCCGGTAGACGGCCTGGAGGAGCTCGGGGCCGGAGATCGTCTTGGTGATGTACCCACGGGCGCCCGCCCGGATGACGTCGATCACGTCCTCGGGTGCGTCGGACACCGAGAGCGCCAGGAATTGCACCTCGGGATGGTGCGGGAGCACACCGCGCAGCACGGCGTGACCGCCCCCACCGGGAAGGTGCACGTCGAGCAGGACCACGTCCGGGAGCCGCTCGTTGACGAGCTCGACCGCGGCCGCGGCCTCGTCGGCCTCGCCGATCACCTCGACCGCTTCGCCGAGCTCGGCCTTGACGCCGGCGCGGAAGACCGCGTGATCGTCCACCAGGAAGATCCGGGGCCGGCCCGATGGTCGGGGCGTGACGCTGTCCGGGCCCGTGCTCACCTGACACGCTCCCGCCGCGACATGGAGAGCTCGATCTCGGCCCCCTCCCCCGGTGCCGACCGGATGACGACCGACCCGCCGAAACGGGCCATGCGGGCGCGAATGGACTGCGCGATGCCCTGGCGGTCCTCGGGCACGGCGTCGGGATCGAAGCCCCGGCCCCGGTCCCGCACGTAGAGCATGACCGTGTCGGGCTCGACCTCCGCGTACACGGAGACCTGCTCGGCCCCGGACCACTTCGCTGCGTTCACGGTGGCCTCACGGGCGGCATCGAGGAGCGCGCACAGCGCGTCGTCGAGTTCGCAGTCCCCCACCATGACAACCTGCACGGTGATGCCGTGGTCGGCCTCGACCTGGCGCTGCAGCACGCCGACGCCCTCGCCGAGCATGGTTGCGTCCTCACCGATGGCACCCGGTGGCCGGCCCTCGAACAACCAGGCCCTGAGCTCGCGTTCCTGGGCCCGGGCGAGGCGCACGACGTTCTGCGGGTCGTCGGAGGATCGCTGGATGAGCGCGAGCGTCTGGAGCACCGAGTCGTGGACGTGGGCCGCCATCTGGGCCCGCTCCTCGGCCAGGGCCCGGGCCTGGCGCTCGGCGATGAGGTCCCGCACCAGGCTCAGCCACCAGGGGCCGAAGATGATGACGCTCGCCGCGACCACCAGGGCGGCGCCACCGACGGGGCGCAGTGCGGCGACGGTCGTGTGACCCTCGACCAGCAGGACGATCCCCCCCGCCCCGACCAGCACACCAAGGGCCACCCGCGCCAGGAGCCAACGGCGCCCCTCGCCATGGGTGTCGGCGCCGAGGAGGGGCACCACGTCGTGGTCGATGAACGCCTTCTCCGATTCGTTGGCGTTGCGCCAGATGAGGACGACCACGCCGATCGCCAGGAAGGTGGGCCACCCGATGAACCCCACGAATCCGAGATGCAAGGTGCTCGTGATGAGCGACAACGCGATGAGCAGCGGGACGAGGACGGCGGCGATGAGTCGTATGCCGTGGCGGTCGCTGATGGCGCGGGAGTAGATGTTGGAGGTCTCGCCCTCCATGGGGATCAGGAGCCACGCCATGGCGTAGACGAACACCATGACGCCGCTGCAGATGGAGAGCAGCACGAAGCCGATGCGCACCCACGTGGCGTCGATCCCGGTGGCGGACGAGACCGCACCGCAGACGCCGCCCAGCACGCGGTTGTCCGGGGTCCGGCGCAGGCTCCTCAGCTTCCCGGGGATGTGGGGGTGGTGGTGGCGATGCATGCCCGACCAGGGACCACCACGGTGCGACCAGTGGCCGTTCGCTCCGTTCCAACCCCCGTCGGGCGGCACCCATTGCCCCTTGGGCGGGACCCAGTGCCCGGGCGCGCCCCCCGAGGCTGCCGTCGGGCGGCCACCCTCCTCGAGCGGACGCGTGCCGGGATCGGGTGCCTCTGCGATATCCCGATGATCGCGCGGCCCCGACCACCCTGGCTATCGGGGACATCCCCGAGTCCTCGGGGTTCCCCTCAGGGTCGCACCAGGGACTTGCCGGATTCCTTCGCCGCGGGCTCGCCGTCACGCTGGCCTCATGGACACCGCACCCGACGAGACCCCCGACGCCCCCGCCAACGGGGCCCACCAGCAAATCCCCCCGAGCGCTGACGCCGGACAGGCCGGACAGGCCGGACAGGCCGGACATCCCGGACATCCCGGACATCCCGGACATCCCGGCGAGCAGCGCCTCCACCGCGTCGGCCGTGGCCGCATGCTCGCCGGCGTCGCCGCCGGTGTGGCCGACTACTTCGACGTCGACCCGACGATCGTGCGCGTCTGCTTCGTCGCCCTGGCGTTGCTCGGCGGACTGGCCGTGCCGCTCTACCTCGCCGGCTGGCTGCTCATCCCCGACGAGGACTCCGACGTCTCGGTCGCCGAAGAGCTCGTGGCCCGTGAGCGGGCCCGAAGCGCCTACTGAGCGCACCAGACAGACCAGACAGACCAGACAGACCAGACCGACCTGCCCACCAGACACCGACCGAGAGGAGACCCGATGCGCTACCGCTGGGACCCCGCCTACCCGATGGGCCGCCGGGAGACGCAGCCCTACGACGCCGGCCTGCGGGCGTCGGACGACGAGCGCAACGCCGTGGCCGACAAGCTGTCGCGCCACTACGCCGAGGGCCGGCTCGACGAGGTCGAGTTCAAGAACCGCCTCGACATCGCCATGTCGGCCACCACGCGGGGAGATCTCCACGGGCTGTTCCACGACCTCCCCCCGCTGCCGGGCCCACCCCCGCCCCCGCCCCCGCGGCACCGCCGCATCCTGCCCTTCGTCTTCCTCGTGGCCTTCCTGGCCATCGCAGCGGGAGCGACGCTCCCCTTCTACCCGATGTACCACGTGCCGTGGCTGCTGTTCGCCATCGTCGGCTTCGTGCTCTGGCGCCGGATGGCGAGCCGGGCCCACTGGCACCCCCACCCCGAGGGCGGCCGCCCGGGCTCCGTCATGGACCGCTGAAGCCGTGCGCACCGATGCCCCCCATCACGAGACCGACGATGGCCTCGCCCAGGCGCTGCGCTCCATGGACCTCTTCGCCGGGCTCCCCCGCCAGGAGCTGGACGACCTCGTGGCCCGCTGCGACGTCTCGAGCGCCCACCCGGGTCAGGTGATCCAGGCCCAGGACGTGCCCGTCCGCCTCTGGCACGTCATCGTCGGCGGGCATGCGGTCGTGCAGCGCGACGGCACGCCCATCGGTCTGCTCGGCCGGGGCGACACCTGGTCGGAGCACTCGCTCCTCAACGAGCTGCGGTCCCCCATCGCCGTCGTCGCCCTGTCACCGCTCACCCTGTTCACGCTGAGCCGGCGGCAATTCTTCGAGATCCCCGAGGAGCACCCGGTCCTGGCGGGGCGCCTGGTGGCCCGCTCGGCGACGTCGGTCGACCGGCTGGCCCTCCCCGTCTTCAATGCGCTCGCGCACCTGGCCGGTGGTGCCTGAATCGAGGACCTCCCTGAAACGAGGACCGTCCGGGGTGCCGATACCATTGGTCCGTGCCTGTGACGCCGGCTGGTGACGGCGTCGAACGTTCTTGAGGAGATCTCCCTAATGCGCACCCTGGCCGGGTGGTGTGTCCGTCATCGTCGCATCGTCGTCCTTCTGTGGCTCCTCGTCCTCGTGGGATCCATCTTCATGGTGCAGCAGGTGGGCACCGCGTACTCCGACAACTTCAACTTCCCCCACACGGAGTCCGCCGATGCCATCAACCTGTTGAAGTCCGTGGCGCCGGCGCAGTCCGGCGACACCGAGCAGGTGGTCTTCGGCACCTCGGGCGGCACCAGCCTGACCGACCCTGCCGTCGGCCAACGGATCGACAAGATGGTGGCCGACATCAAGGCGCTGCCCCACGTCTCGGATGCGGTGAGTCCCTACGACGCGTCCGGCAACCTCGTCAGCACGTCGAACATCAACGCGGACAAGACCGTCGGGTTCCTCCAGGTCACCTTCGACAAGTTGGCCAACAACATCTCGGGCGCGGAGTCGAAGAAGTTCGTCCACGACGTGACCAGCACGTCGGGCGACGGCCTCACCGTCGCCGTCACGGGACAGCTGGCCGAACAGGCCAACAACCCGTCCTTCAGCAGTACCGGTCTGGGCGTCCTGCTCGCCCTCGTCGTCCTGCTCCTCGTGTTCGGCTCCGTCTTCGCCGCCATCCTGCCGATCATCTCGGCGCTCTTCGCCCTGGGCACCGCCGTCGGCATCATCGGCGTGGTGAGCCATGCCATCGGCATGCCGTCGATCTCGCCGGAGCTCATGCTCCTCATCGGCCTCGGCGTCGGGGTGGACTACGCCCTGTTCATCGTGACGCGGCACCGGCAGGGACTGGTGGCCGGACGAGACGTCGAGTCCTCCATCGTCAACTCGGTCAACACCTCGGGCCGGGCGGTCCTCTTCGCCGGCATCATCGTGTGCATCGCGTTGCTCGGGATGTTCGCCCTCGGCGTGAGCTTCCTTTACGGGCTGGCCCTGGCAGCCGCCATCGGCGTGGCCCTGACCATGCTCGCGGCACTGACCCTCCTGCCCGCCCTGCTGGGGTTCATCGGGCCCAAGGTGATGAGCCGGAAGCAGAAGCGAAACCTGGCCGAGAACGGTCCGCGCATCGTGGGCGCCGACAACCAGGGCTTCTGGCCCAAGTGGGCCGACCGGGTCCAGCGCAAGCCGTGGGTCTCGGCCGGCGCGGCGCTGCTCGTGATCGTGATCCTCGCCCTGCCGTTCTTCTCGCTCCAGCTGGGCTCGGCCGACCAGGGGACCGACCCGGCGGGCACCCCGACCCGGGTGGCCTTCGACATGCTGTCCAAGGGGTTCGGGCCCGGCTTCAACGGGCCCCTGATGCTCGTGGCCGTCGTGCAGCCCGATCAGCACGCGGTCGTCGACACGTTGGTGCACGACGTCGCACAGCAGTCCGACGTGGCCCGGGTGGCAGAGCCTGTCTACATCCCGAGCAAGACCGGGAGCGGTGATGTCGTGCTCGTCAACGTCTACCCCGGCTCGGCTCCCCAGGACGCCAGCACCACCGACCTGGTCAACCACCTACGAGGCGACACCATCCCCCAGGCGGTCGGCGACTCGGGTGTCAAATTCCTGGTGGGCGGGACGACCGCCATCTTCATCGACTTCTCCAACGTGCTCAGCTCCAAGCTGCCGCTCTTCATCGGGCTGGTGGTGCTGCTGTCGTTCCTGCTCCTGATGACGGTGTTCCGCAGCTTCGTCATCCCGCTGACCGCCGCCTGCATGAACCTCCTCTCCATCGGCGCCGCCTTCGGGATCCTGGTGGCGGTCTTCCAGTGGGGGTACGGAGGCTCGCTGATCAGCCTCGAAGGCACGAGCCCGGTGGAGGCCTTCCTCCCCGTGATGCTGTTCGCGATCCTGTTCGGCCTGTCCATGGACTACCAGGTGTTCCTCGTGTCGCGGATGCACGAGGAGTACATCAAGTCGGGCGGCGACAACCGGGTCGCGGTGCGCAACGGGCTGGCCGCCACGGGCAAGACGATCACCGCCGCCGCCCTGATCATGATCCTGGTGTTCGGCTCCTTCATCCTCGGCGGGGAGCGCGTGATCAAGGAGTTCGGCATCGGGCTCGCCGGCGGCATCCTCGTCGACGCGGTGTTCATCCGCATGGCGATCGTGCCCTCGGTGATGATGCTCTTCGGCAAGGCGAACTGGTGGTTCCCGAAGTGGCTCGACCGGGCGCTGCCTCGCCTCGCCGTCGACGCCGACGACCTGGCGGCCCATCCGATCGACGAGGACGAGACCGAGGCCGAACCCGAGCTGGCCACGACCGTCACGCCCTAGCACACCCGGCCGGCCGGTCGCTTTCCCTCATTCGCAGCGTCCCTATAGGGGAAATCCGACGCGTCGCGCGCACACATGTGTGGACCTTTGACCCTGGTGGGCTCTCACCCCGTTGCGCATGATCGTGTGACGCGCAGTGAGATGCTGCGGAGATTCGCGCTCGGAGGGCGATGTGCATGCAGTAACGCTGCCACTCGCCACACAATGAACGTCCGCGAGCTGGCGGAAATACGACGGGCCATCGCGTCAGCGGCTGCCGGAGAGCCGGAGCTCGTCAGGATCGGGCCGATCGAGGCGACGCGCGGCTGGGGCGACATCCTGTTCGTGAGGGTGCAGGCGCAGCTGCGGGGCCCGCCCTCTGCGGAGATGCAGGAGGAGGTGGAGCGCCGGTTCCAGGCGGCTCTGCGCGAGACCTTCGACGGGGACCGGTGCGCCGTCAGCGTGAGGTGGGTCAGCGACTGATTCGGGGCTACCCCTGTGACACCGCCTCGCGCCGCGATGCCCTCACCAGGCGTAGTCCTCCGGGGCCGTCCGGTGGCCCGGGAAGATCTCGTCGAGGCGGGCCAGCACTTTGTCGTCCAGCGTGACCTCCACCGCCCGCAGTGCCGAGTCGAGGTGCTCGGGCGTCCGGGGGCCGACGATCGGGCCCGTGACGGCGGGACGGGTCAGCAGCCAGGCCAGCCCGACGGTGCCCGGGTCCTCGCCCACCTCGGCGCAGAGATCCTCGTACGCCTCGAGCTGCGGCCGCCGCGCCTCGATCGTCCCGGCGGCACGGCCGGCGTAGCGACGGCTCCCGTCGCGCTCCTTGCGCACCACGCCGCCGAGCAGCCCGCCCTGGAGCGGTGACCACGGGATGACGCCGAGCCCGTAGGCCTCGGCCGCCGGGAGCACCTCGACCTCGACGTTGCGCACGATCAGGTTGTAGATGGACTGCTCGCTGACCAAGCCCATGAAGTTGCGGCGGGCGGCGGCCTCCTGGGCCCTGGCGATGTGCCAACCGGCGAAGTTGGAGGACCCGACGTACAGCACCTTGCCCTGCGCCCGCAGGACCTCCATCGCCTCCCATATCTCGTCCCAGCCGGTGCCCCGATCGATGTGGTGCATCTGGTAGAGGTCGATGTAGTCGGTCTGGAGTCGCCGCAGGCTGGCCTCGCACGCACGGCGGATGTTGAGCGCCGAGAGCCGGCCCTCGTTCGGCCACTCCCCCATGTCCCCGTAGAGCTTGGTGGCGATCACCGTCTTCTCGCGCCGTTCGCCGCCCTGCGCGAACCAGCGGCCGACGATCTCCTCGGTCGCCCCCCGCCCCTCGGAGCGCCCGTAGACGTTCGCCGTGTCGAAGAAGTTGATCCCGGCCTCCAGGGCCGAGTCCATGATGGAGAACGAGGTCGGCTCGTCCGTCTCGGGCCCGAAGTTCATCGTGCCCAGGCAGATACGGCTGACCCGGAGGCCGGTGCGGCCCAGATGTGTGTATCGCATGAGCCCGAACCTAGTGGCCCCGCGTCGAGAGCGGCCCGATTAGCGGTTCATTTCCAACTCCCGCTACATTGAGAACAAGATTCTCGGACTCGAACTTGGGGGCATGATGGCGCAACAGATCCCGCTCGTCGACTACCTGGTGCTGGGGGACGACCCCCACCTGGTGGCCAACGAGTGCACCTCGTGCGGGGCCCGCTACTTCGACCGCCGCAACGCCTGCGCCTCGTGCGAGGGGACCGGTTTCAAGAGGGTCGACGTGCCCACCACGGGCGAGGTGCGCACGTTCACCATCGTGTCCTTCGCCGCCCCCGGGATCCCGGTGCCCTTCGTGGCCGCCGTGGTCGACTGCGAGGGCACCAGCGTGCGGGCGAACCTGATCAACGTGACCCCCGACCCCGAGCACGTGACCACGGGCATGAAGGTGCGCCTGGCCACCGAGGTCATCGGCACGGACGACAACGGCACCGAAGCGGTCGGCTTCGGCTTCGAACCCCTGGGAGGTTGACCACGATGGCATCGGCATCAGAGGAGCTCTGGATCCTCGGGATCCACATGACCAAGTTCGGCAAGCATCCCGACAAGGACATCGTCGACCTGGGTTCGGAAGCGGTGCAGGGCGCGCTGGCCGACGGAGGCGTCACGATGAAGGACATCGGCATCATCGGTGCCGGCAACCTCATGATGGCCATGGCACCGACCGGACAGATGCTCCAGAAGCAGCTGGGCCAGACCGGCATCCCGGTGTACAACGTGTCCAACGCCTGCGCCACCGGGGCCACGGCGCTGCGGGTGGCGTGCATGGCGATCAAGGCGGGCGAGGTCGACATGGGCCTGGCCGTGGGCGTGGAGAAGCTGGCCGGTGCCGGGCTCCTCGCCGGCGGGAGCCGCAAGAGCGACGACAACACCTGGACCCCGTCAGGACGCTTCGGTTCGGTGGCCGGCATCGACGGGCGCGTGGGCACCGAGACGATGCCCGGCGTGTTCGCCCAGATCGGCATGGAGTACGGCCACCGCTACGGCGGCACCAGCTTCGAGCTGTTCGCCAAGATCAGCGAGAAGAACCACTCCCACTCGACGCTGAACCCGCTGGCGGCCTACACCAAGAAGATGACGCTCGACGAGATCATGAACGACGTGATGATCGCCTACCCCAACACGCGGCCCATGTGCTCGGCCAACTGCGACGGGGCGGCGGCGGCCGTCGTGGTGTCGGGGTCGAAGCTCAAGACGTTGTCGCTGGAGCAGCAGAAGCGGGCGGTGAAGATCTCGGCCTCCATCCTGACCACGGACCCGTGGGAGGAGGCGTGCCAGGTGCTGCCCAACGTCAACGACCTGACCCGCAACGCGGCCGCCCAGGCCTACGAGCAGGCCGGTGTCGGCCCGCAGGACCTCAACCTGGTGGAGCTGCACGACTGCTTCGCCACTGCCGAGCTGGTGCACTACGACAACCTCGGGCTGTGCGAGCGGGGCGGCGCGGCGGACTTCTTCAACTCCGGCGCAACCTGGCGCGACGGCACGACCCCGGTGAACGTGTCGGGCGGCCTCGAGTCCAAGGGCCACCCGATCGCCGCCACCGGCATCGCCAACGTGTGGGAGGTGGCCACCCACCTGCGCGGGGAGGCCGGCGACCGCCAGATTCCCGGTGCGAAGGTCGGCCTGACCCACGTCATCGGGCTGGGCTCGGCCTGCGGCATCCACATCCTGGAGAAGTCGGCGGCCTAGAGCCCCTCGCGCGGCAGTGGCCTCGCCCGTCTACGACACCATCGGGCGGGGCTACGTCGCCCATCGGCGACCCGACCCCCGCTGGGCCGCCGTCGTCGCCGACCACCTCGGCGCCCCCACGGGCGGCCTCGTGGTGAACGTCGGTGCCGGGTCCGGCTCGTACGAGCCGACGCACTGTGCCGTCGTCGCCATGGAGCCGTCGGGCGTCATGGTGGCGCAACGCCCCCCCGGCGCCGCCCCCGCCGTGCGAGCCGGCGCCGCCGCGCTGCCGCTGCCCTCGGGGTGCGCCGACGTCGCCCTGGCGATCCTGACCGTCCACCACTGGGACGATGCGGCCGCCGGCCTGGCCGAGCTGTGCCGGATCGCACCTCGGCGCGTCGTCCTCGCCATCGACTTCGAGATCCACTCCCACTTCTGGCTGCTCGACGAGTACCTACCCGAGGTCGGCGACCACACCCGGCGGTGCGGGCCGCCGGCAGACGACATCGCGGCCGCAATCGAGGCCATGACGTCGGTGGCGCTCCCCGTGCCGCGCGACATGCGGGACGGCGTCCTCGGCGCGTACTGGTGCCGACCGGAGGCCTACCTGAATCCGGCGGTGCGGGCGAACGCCTCCGGGCTGGCCCTGGCCGACCCCGCCGTGGTGGCCAGGGCGATCGGGCGTCTCGAGGCCGACCTGGCCAGCGGCGCGTGGCAGAGGCGGCACGCGGACCTCTCGGACCTCGACTCGGTGGACGTGGGGTATCGACTGCTCGTTTCCGACCGGTCCTGACGGCTGCCGGTCGCCTCAGGCCGCCGTCACCGAGGACGGTGGCGGGCGTTCCCGGCGGTCCCGCTGGTTCCGCAGCCGGTTGTGGAACCCACAGAGCAGCCGTCCGTTCTCCTGGGTCGTCGGGCCACCATCGGCGTAGGGCTGGATGTGGTCGGCCTGGCAGCTCTCGGCCGGCTCGTAGCAGTACGGGTGGGTGCAGATGCGGTCCCTCAGCTCGATCGCCCGGCGGGTGCCCCCGCTGAAGAGCCGGGCCCGCACGCTGACGTCGACGCGGCCGCCGGGCGAGAAGATGGCCCGCTCGAAGTAGGCCGAGTCCAGCCACGGCACCAGAGCCGAGGGAGCGAGGACGGTCCCGTTCTCGAGCTCGCAGATGCGTCCTCGGATCGTCTCGTACCCGACGAAGACGCTGAAGAGGGGTGCGGGCCGGATGCCGTCGGCCGGCGCAGTGCGGCTCCGGGTCGCCATCTCGACGAGGGCGTCGGCCCGGCGCTGGGCCGAGGTCCGCGTCAGCTGGTCGATACGGGGATTGCGGCCCAGCCGCTCCTTGGCCTCCGCGCAGTCGGCCTCGAAGAGCTGGCGCTCCAGGCGGTTGAGCTCGGCCGAGACGATGGCGCCCGACACCGGGTCGAGGGTCATCTGCCCCAGCCACATGCCCGAGTAGCTCGCCTCGAGGTACACCGTGCGCGACGCGCGGCGTTCCTCGTCGGCAGCGTCGGCCCCCTCGGGGTCGGCCAGCTGCTTCCAGTACTCGAGTGCCCGCTCGAAGTCGTCGAAGCCCAACTCGCACGCCTGGGCGACGAGCATCGGCTCGTCGCGCTCCATGGACGCCTCGGTGCGGTGGCGCCGGGCGGAGGCGATGGCCCGGGCATGCTCGGCCCCGATCTGGCCCTCCCGCCACGCCTCGGCGCAGCACGGCAGGTGGCGCAACGTCCGGCCGAGGCGGACCCGCCGCCGGGCAACCGGGCGCGGGACCCGACAGCGAGTGGAGATCCAGGCTGCAGCGGTCCTGGCGCCATCGGCCGCCCACTCCTCACCCGCCTCGAACGCGGCGGTGGCCTCGGTGACGAACGCCTCGAAGCGGGCGAGCTCGCGGTGGAGCACCTCGATGGACGTGCAGTCACCGTAGTTCTGCGCCCCCGCTGACACGAGCGCACTGAGCGCCTCGCCGAAGTCATCCAGCTCCACGGGCTCATGGAACCACGCGGGTGTGACAGTCCCACGGAGAACGCATCGAGGTGTCAGAACAATTGCACGGCGCGCCGCGCGTTCGTGCGCGACCGTTCTCCAGCGTGTATCTCGACGCGCGACGACGACAACCGCGGACGTGACGGAGCCGATCGGCCACTGCGTGGCCGTGGCCGCCGGAACGGGTCCGGCAGGTGCAGCGCGGCGGCCTCTTCAGGCGCGTGCTGCGGCGAGTGGGACGGGACGAGCGAGGCTCCAGCTGAACGTGTCCTCGATGTCCGCCAGCTCCAGCGGCGTCGCCAGGTCCTGCACCGTCGGCCCGACCCGGTCGGCCACGGCCTGCAGCAGATCCGCGTCGAAGCCCCACAATCCGACGGCGTTCGCGCCCAGGATGCGCCGGATGTCCTCCTCGGGCAGGCCGCCGAAGATGTACCGCAGCGTCTCTCGGTGGACCGGGGCGGCACCCTCGAGATGCGGGTAGTCGGCGCCCCACATCAGCTTGTCGATACCGATCTCGTACCGCATCTCGGCCTCGTAGCGCTTCATGAGGGACCCGCCCATGTAGACGTGCTTCTCGAAGTAGTCGCGCGGGCGCATCTTCAGGTAGCTGCGCACGGGCGCACCCCCGTGCGTGTCGAAGAACGACTCCATGTCGCGGATGAGCGACGGCAGCCACTGCACGCCGTTCTCCGTCACCACCACCTTGAGGTCCGGATGGCGGTCGAAGACGCCGCCGAAGATCATGAACCACAGTGGCCTCCGGGTGAAGACGAAGACCTCGTACAGGCCCAGCATCCCGCCGTGCTCCGCGTCGTAGAGGAACTTCGTGTCCGTGGCCGATCCGGACGCGCCGGTGTGCAGGTTGACCACCATGCCGTGGTCCTCGCAGGCGCTCCAGAACGGCTCGTAGTAGTCGTCGGCATACCCGGGCAGCCGGGACGTCACCGACATGGCCGGGAGCATGACGCCCCCGAAGATCCCGTTGTCCCGCGCCCACGCCACCTCCTCGACCGCGCGCTCCATGTCGTGGAAGTCGATCGGCATGCAGCCCGCCCGGCGACCGGGCGCGGCGGCGCAGAACTCGGCCAGCCACCGCATGTAGCCGTGCAGCGCGGGCCAGACGACCTCGAGACCCTTGTCGGTTGCCGCGCCGAGGTACATGGCCGGCGACAACCCCCCGGCGAGGATCGGCCCCGGCAGGGTCACCTCGGCATGGATCCCCTGCTCCTCGAGGACGGCGAGGCGGCGCCCGCCACCGTCGCCCGGCACCACCCAGTCCGTGCCGTAGTGCGCGAGCCATCCCTTGGCCGCGTCGGTGTCGACGCCCATGCCGGCCAGGCGCCTGGCCGCGGTCGCCCGCACCGGATCGGACTCGTCGACCTCACCGGGGTCGAAGCCACCGAACATCGAGATGGCCAACGACGACATGTCGCCGAAGCCCGCCACGGCCTCGCGCCGGGCCGGGTCGACGTAGGAGAGGAAGTGCTCGAGGCTGTCCGGCGAGGCGTGGGTGTCAGCCGACACGACGATGTAATTGCGGCCCGTTCGCTCGGCCGGGCCATTGGCGTCCCCACCCATGGCAACCCTCCCTTCGCCAGGGAGGATCTCCCTGGTCAGTGCCCCGCACACTACCGCCGGACCATCGTGGCGGGGGTGGGGCGCCGGTCCGGTAATTTCGTCGGCGATTCCGATGCATTCCACCTCGTCCACCATCGTCCTCGTCCTGGCCGTCTTCGGGGCCAGCACGGTGGAGATGGTGGAGGCGCTCACCATCGTGGTGGCGGCCGGCGTGAGCCGCGGCTGGCGCTCCGCCCTCGAGGGAGCGGCGGCGGCGGCAGTGGTGCTCGGGGTGCTCGTGGTGGTGGTCGGCGTCCCGTTGGTCCGCTACATCCCGCTCGATGCGCTGCGGGTCGTCGTGGGCGCGCTCCTGCTCGTGCTCGGCCTCTCCTGGCTCCGCAAGGCGATCCTGCGCGCCAGCGGCCACAAGGACCTGCACGACGAGGACAAGATCTACGCCGACACGGTGGCCGAGCTCAGCGAGACCGGCACCGAGGGAGCGGCGCCGGGACGGGCCCGCGTCCACTCGGGGCGCGACGGCGTGGCCTTCGTGGTCGCCTTCAAGGGCGTGTTCCTCGAAGGCACCGAGGTGGTCCTGATCGTCATCAGCCTGGGGGCGGCCCAGCACCGCCTGGGACTGGCCGCGCTGGCGGCCGCGGCGGCGCTGCTCCTGGTGGCCGTCGTCGGCCTCGTCGTGTCCCGACAGCTCAGCGAGGTGCCGGAGAACGCGATCAAGACCGCCGTCGGCATCATGCTCACGAGCTTCGGCATCTTCTGGGTCGGGGAGGGCGCCGGCGTCAACTGGCCCGGGAGCGACCTGGCCATCCCGGTGCTGGTCGGGTTCTTCATCGCCGTGACCGTGGGCTACACGGCGTTCATGAGGACCAAGCTCCCGGCACCCTCTCCCGAGGAGAGCCCGGCGACATGACGGAGCTCCTCGCACGAGGCGTGAAGGCGTTCGGGAAGTTCTGGTGGGACTTCCTCGTCGGCGACACGCCCGAGCTCGCCCTGGCCACGGGGATCATCGTGGCTCTGGCCTTCCTGCTCGACGGCGACCGCCTGGTCGGGGCGATCCTCCTCCCCCTGCTGGCGGCCGCGTTCCTCCTCGCCAGCACGCTCCGGGGCCGTCGCCGCGCGCCGGGGCGCTAGCCCTCCCTCCCGCCCTCTTTCCCGCCGCCCTCTCTGGACGCACGGTGGTGGTGCCGCCAGCACGCGGCGGTAGTGCTGGCACCCTGGTCCCCCGCCGTGCTCGATGCCAACCTGCAATTGGCGATTCCCCTCCCCCGCGTCACCGACGGAACCGCCGCGACAAGGACGACTCCGGTCGTCTCCCCCAGGGCCCTTGGCGAGAGGAGCTGCAACGCAATGAGGAACAAATTGATCATGGGCGCGGTCGCGATGGCCGCGGCCCTGCTGTTGCTACCGGCGGCCGCCGCATCGGCGGACGCCTTCCATCACCCCTTCCGGCACGGAGGCGTGCGGCCGGTGCCGGGCACCGCCGTGGTGTCCGTGGAACAGGGCCAGTACGGGCCTGTCCTTGTCGTCGGCGGGGCCGGCGCCGGGTACATCCCGGCCACTTCGACCACGGCGGCCAGCTACGCGTACCCGGCCGGCTCGTCGCTGTACTACGCGACGATCGACCCGTCGACCTACGGGTCCTCGTTCTTCCACGAGTACCAGGCCGGCTGCACCACCACGGTGGTCGTCAGCGAGGCGGAGGGGCCGCTGTCGTGCACGGGTCCCGAGACCGACACCGGCGCCGACTGGCCGGCCTTCACCACGACGGGCCGCCCCATCGCCGGCCCGGGCGTGAACCCGTGGCTGCTGGGCTCGGTGTACCGGCCCGACCTGGGCAGCTTCCAAGTCACCTACGCAGGGCACCCGCTCTACCTCTTCGACCCGGGCCCGAACTCGTTCTTCGGCGCCGACTTCTACGAGACGGTCCAGCCGCTCCCGCCCTGGAACACGGCCTGGTTCCTGATGTCCCCGTGGGGCACGCCGGCGACCGGTCCGGCCACCCTCGAGACCGAAGCGCCCCAGGCGGGCACGACCTACAGCTCGACCGAGCTGGGGGCAGTGATGCTGCCGGGCACCGGAGGAGCAACGGTATCCGTCTATTCCTTCAGCGGTGACTCGCACTTCAGCCACTGCTACGGCGCGTGCGCCACGGAGTTCATCCCGCTGCGGACGGTCGGTGCGCCCGTGATCGGCTCAGGGGTCGACGCAAGCGCAGTAGGGACGATCTGGCGAGCCGACGGGACCCAGCAGGTGACCTACGACGGCCACCCGTTGTACCTCTACGACCAGGAGCAGCCCCTCGTCGACCCGGGGCCGCCACCGAGCCTCATCACGAACGGCTCGGCCGGCAACGGTGACGGGGTCAGCGCCTTCGGCGGGATCTTCAGCCTGGTCGGCCCGTAACCGCTCGCGGTCGCTCCCCAACGGGAGCAGCAGGCACCGGCAACGGCCCCGCCCTCGAGGCGGGGCCGTTGCGCGTCCCTCCAGGCCCGGCCACTCAGGTCGGCGTGACCACCCGCGGACGCGGCCGCGGATCTGCGGACGGGCTGCCGAGGGTCCGCTCGGGCAGCAGGAGGACAGCTCCGATCAGGAAGCAGACCGCACCGACGAACGTGCCCAGATTCGTCCACGCGAGGCTCACCAGATCGCCGTTCGGCTTGACGTAGGAGGCGATGGCCGAAACGCCGAACGCGACGGAGCCCGCCAGGTTCAACAAGGTGATCCACCACGAGGTGGACGACGGGCGCCAGGCGAACGGCCCGTGGCACTCCTCGGCCCACGACAACCAGCTCGAGACCAGGAAGCAGACCGACCCGAGGGCATCGGGACGCCACACGGGATGGTGGTCCGCAGACGCGCCGAGCCCCACGACGAGCGCGCTGAGGGTGGTCCGGTTGAACCACAGGGTGCCGACGAATTGGATGATGGCGGCCCACCAGTCGATCCGGCGGTGCTGCACCCAGAAGAGCGACCCGAGACCCTTGCGCTGCGCCAGGCCGAGCGAGGTGGGCGTCGAGGCGGTCTCGTAGTACACCAAGAAGGACGCCGTCGTGAAGAAGATGGACCCGATGAAGTAGGTCAGGTCGTCGGGGTTGGTGCCGACACCCGTTGCGTAAGGGGGGAACGAGCCCAGGGCGAAGCAGACCGACCCGACGGCGAACAGCACGCCGATCCACCAAGCGATGGCGCGGGGCGCCCACCACGTGGACCCGTCCGGCATCCCGGGGTGCTTGCGGTGCCAGCGTGACTCCCAGGTGACGCGTGTGCCGTCCGGGCGGCGGAACACCTCTCGGGTGACGAAGGGACCGAGACCCCGCCCGCCCAGACGCGTCCAGCCCTCCGGAACGTCGACGTATGCCCCTCGCATCGCGGGTCACGATAGGGCGTACGGGCGCCCGGCGGATCGGGCATCATGTGGGCTCGCCGACGGGAGGTGCCGCATGGGACAGCAGGTGCGCGGTGTGGTGGCGCGGGAGAAGGGTGCTCCCGTCACGCTCGAGACGATCGTCGTGCCCGATCCCGGTCCGGGCGAGGCCGTCGTCGCCGTCCGGGCCTGTGGCGTGTGCCACACGGACCTCCACTACCGCGAGGGCGGCATCAACGACGACTTCCCCTTCCTGCTCGGCCACGAGGCGGCCGGCACTGTCGAGTCGGTCGGCCCCGACGTCACGGACCTGGCGGCGGGCGACTTCGTCGTCCTCAACTGGCGGGCCGTGTGCGGCGACTGCAGGGCGTGCCGGAGAGGCCGGCCGTGGTACTGCTTCTCCACCCACAACGCGACCCAGAAGATGACCCTCGCCGACGGCACGCCGCTCTCCCCCGCGCTGGGCATCGGCGCCTTCGCGGAGAAGACCTTGGTGGCGGCGGGCCAGTGCACCAAGGTCAACCCGTCGGCGCGACCCGAGGCGGTGGGTCTGCTCGGCTGCGGTGTCATGGCGGGGCTCGGCGCGGCCATCTTCACCGGCCAGGTCGGCCTGGGCGACTCGGTGGCGGTCTTCGGCTGCGGCGGCGTGGGGTGCGCCGCCGTCGCCGGGTCGAAGCTCGCCGGGGCGGCGGTCGTCATCGGCGTCGACCTGGACCCGGGAAAGCTCGAGTTGGCCACCTCGTTCGGTGCCACCCACACGGTCGACGCGAGCGCCAACGATCCCGTCGAGGCGATCCGCTCCCTCACGGGCGGCAACGGTGCCGATGTGTGCATCGAGGCGGTCGGGCACCCCAAGGTGATGGAGCAGGCCTTCTTCGCCCGCGACCTGGCCGGCACACTGGTCCAGGTCGGCGTCCCCACGCCCGACATGCGCATCGACCTGCCCATGATCGAGTTCTTCGGGCGCGGCGGCGCGCTGAAGCCGAGCTGGTACGGCGACTGCCTCCCGTCCCGGGACTTCCCGGTGCTGGTGGACCTCTACCTCGACGGGCGGCTCGACCTCGACCGCTTCGTCAGCGAGACCATCGGCATCGACCAGGTCGAGGCCGCCTTCGCGCGGATGCAGCGCGGTGAGGTGCTGCGCTCGGTCGTCGTGCTGTAGCGATCCGAGCCGGAGGACCGGCCGGTCAGCTCTTCTTCTTCGCCTTCCCGCCCGCGCCGAGCTCGCGCCAGCTCTTCTCCCGGATCTTGACGTCGAACCGCTTGGCCGCACGCACGATGCGCCGCCAGGCCTCGTCGCGTTCCTTGTCGGTGACGCCTTCGACCTGATCGAAGCGGGCGATGGCGCTGCGGACGTGGCGTGCGTCGGTCAGCGGCTCCTTGCGCTCCTTGGGGAAGGCGAAGTCCTTGGCGGGCAGCTCGTCCTTCTCGGCGGTGCTGAGCCCGCCCGCTCCCTTCTGCTTCGTCGTGGCCATCGTGACCCTCCTCGCACCGTCACTCGCTCCGTACCCGACAATTACCTCGCCCGACAATTACCTCGCCCGACAATTACCCCGACGAGGCGCCGCCGAATCGGGCGATCGCGTGGAAATCCCCGCCCGGGCCCACGCAGGCGCCGGGCGGGTCGGGGCATACTGGCTCCCCCATGACCCTCCCGCTGGCTCCCTTCGGCCCCCGATCCGGCTTGCGCGGCATGGTGGCGGCGGCCGACCAGCTCGCCGCGTCGGCGGGGATCGGTATGCTCGCCCGCGGCGGCTCGGCGGCCGATGCGGCCGTGGCCACCGGGTCCACGATGGCGGTCGTCGGACCGCACCTGTGCGGCCTGGGTGGCGACGTGCTGGCCATGGTGGCCCCGCCGGGATCCACTCCCGAGGCGCTCCTGTCGGTCGGGCGCGCCGGCAGCGGGTCCGACGCGGCCCGCATGCGCGCCGAGGGGATGACGACCATGCCGCTGCGGGGCGACATCCGCAGCGTACAGGTGCCCGGTGCCGTGGACGGCTGGCTCGCCTTGCACGCCCGCCACGGCCGGCTCCCGCTCGACGAAGTGCTGGCGCCGGCGATCGAGCTGGCCGAGGACGGCTTCCCGGCCTCCATCATGCTGGCGCTGGCGAGCCATCTCGTCCACGCGCTCCCGGGCGCCGGCGAGCTCTGCCCCGGCGGGCCGCTCGAGGTCGGCCAACGCGTGCGCGTGCCCGGGATCGCGCGCACCCTGCGCGCCGTGGCGCGTGACGGGCGCGACGGCTTCTACGGCGGCGAGTTCGGCCGGGGTCTGCGGGAGCTCGGGAGCGGGCACTTCGAGGCCGCAGACTTCGCCGCCAGCGCCGCCGAGTGGTGCCAGCCGCTGCGGGCCGGGGCCTGGGGCCACGAGCTCTGGACCGTGCCCCCGCCCTCGCAGGGCTACCTCACGCTCGCCGGGGCCTCCGTCGCCGAGTCGGCCGGTCTCGGCTCGGACCCCGACGACCCGCGCTGGGCGCATCTCCTGGTGGAGTCGTGGCGCGCCGTCGGCCACGACCGTCCCGACGTGCTGTTCGACGGCGCCGACGGAGCCGCGCTCCTCCATCCGGACCGCCTGGGCAGAGCGGTGGCCCGCGTCACCGGCGATCGCGCCGCTCCCCCCGACGTCGCGCCGGGGCACGGCACGACCGGCCCGGCGGTCACCCGGCTCGCCGACGGGGACACGACGCATCTGTGCGCCATGGACGCGGACGGCCTCGGCATCTCCTTGACGCAGTCCAACGCGCTCGACTTCGGCTCGCACCTGATCGAGCCCTCCACGGGCGTGTTCCTGCACAACCGCGGCGTGGGCTTCTCCCTCGTCGAAGGCCATCCCGCCAAGGTAGGGCCGGGGCGGCGACCCCCCCACACCCTCTCCCCGATGCTCGTCACGGCCGGGGGCGGCGCCCTGACGCATCTCGTCGGCGCCATGGGGGGCGACGCGCAGCCGCAGATCATCGTCCAGCTCCTGGCGCGCCTCCTCCACGCCGGGCAGGACCCGGCAACCGCCATCGCAGCGCCGCGGCTCACCCTCGATGCCCCGGCGGCCGGCCCGTTCCGCCTCTGGTGGGGCGAGGACCTCACGGTGGCGGTCGAGTCGGACGCGCCCCCCCGGTGGCAGGACGGGCTGGCCGCACGCGGGCACCGGGTGCGGGCGATCCGCGCCTTCGACCCGGTCGCGGTCGGGTGCGCCCAGATCATCGCGGTGCACGGCGACGGCGAGGGGGGCCGCCGCCTCGTGGCGGCGTCGGACCCGAGGAGCCCCGAGGGCGCCGCGATCGGCCGCTGAGCGACCCGGACGAGACCCCGCGGACCGTCGCGGCCGGTAGCGTGGCGTCATCGAACGCCTCACCCCGCCGCCTCTGCACGCCCCCACGCCCGCCGACGTCGCCGCCGTCGCCGATGGCGGTGCCGGCGGCACGAACGGGCGGATCCCGGGGTGGTTGCGGAGCCCGGACCCCCGGGCGCCCCTGCCTGACGGCTACAAGTGGACGGCGCTGTTCATCTCGACCCTCGGCATGCTCATGGCGACGATCGACGGGTCAATCGTGCTCATCTCGCTCCCGGACATCTTCCGGGGCATCGATCTCAACCCGCTCCTGCCGGCGAACAGCTTCTACCTGCTGTGGATGATCCTCGGCTTCCTCGTGACCACGAGCGTCCTCGTCGTCACGCTGGGCCGCCTGGGCGACATGTACGGCCGGGTGCGGATCTACAACCTGGGCTTCGCCGTCTTCACCTTCTTCTCGCTCGCCCTGAGCATCACCTGGCTGACCGGCCCGGCCGGTGGCGTGTACCTCATCGTGATGCGCATCTTCCAGGGCGTCGGCGCCGCCATGCTGATGGCCAACTCGGCCGCCATCCTGACCGACGCCTTCCCCGAGGACCAGCGGGGCCTCGCCCTCGGCGTCAACCAGGCGGCCGCGTTGAGCGGCTCGTTCATCGGCCTGATCCTGGGAGGGATCCTGGCCCCGATCAACTGGCGGCTGATCTTCCTGGTGTCGGTGCCGATCGGGCTCTTCGCCACCATCTGGGGCTACCTCCGGCTGCGCGAGCTGGGGCAGCGGCGCACGGCCCACATCGACTGGCCGGGCAACGCGACCTTCGCCCTCGGATTGGTCCTCATCATGATCGGCATCACGTACGGGATCGAGCCGTACGGGGGCCATGCGATGGGCTGGACGAACCCCCTCGTGATCGCCGCATTCGCCGGGGGGGCGCTGCTGCTCGTGGCCTTCTGCTTCATCGAGGTGCACGTGCGGGAGCCGATGTTCCGCCTGCAGCTCTTCAAGATCAGGGCCTTCACGAGCGGCGTGGTCGCCAGCTTCCTGGCGGCCGTGAGCCGCGGCGGCCTCATGTTCATGCTCATCATCTGGCTCCAGGGGATCTGGCTACCGCTCCACGGCTACTCGTTCGCGACCACGCCGCTGTGGGCGGGTATCGCCATGATCCCGCTCACGGCCGGCATGCTGATCGCCGGCCCGGTCTCGGGGATCTTGTCCGACCGCTACGGGGCCCGCCCCTTCGCCACCGGCGGCATGATCGGCGCCGCCATCGGCTTCGCGCTCCTCGAGGCCCTCCCGATCGACTTCTCCTACTGGGTCTTCGGCGTCATCCTGTTCTTCACCGGCATGAGCATGGCGGCATTCGGCTCGCCCAACCGCGCCGGCGTCATGAACAGTCTCCCGCCCGAGCACCGCGGCGCAGGCTCGGGGATGAACACGACGTTCCAGAACTCGGCCCAGGTCTTCTCCATCGGCATCTTCTTCACGCTGATCATCGTGGGCCTGTCGTCGGCGCTGCCGCACAACGTCTCCACCGGGCTCCTGCGCGACGGGGTCCCGCCTGCGGTGGCCGATCGGGCCTCGCACCTGCCGCCGATCTCGACGCTCTTCGCGGCCTTCCTCGGCTATGACCCGGTCGCCCACCTCATCGGGGCCGGCACGCTCGCCCATCTCAGTCCGGCGCAGCAGGCGGCCCTGGCCCGGCGCAGCTTCTTCCCCGGCCTGATCGCGTCGCCGTTCCAGAAGGGCCTGCACGCCGCCTTCGACTTCGCCATCATTGCCAGCCTGGCCGCCGCCGCCGCATCGTGGACGCGCGGCAGGCGCTACGTGTACACCCCGGCCACCGAGGAGCGGGCCGACGAGCCCGTCCTCACCCGGGCCGGGCCCGGCTCGTGAGCCCGGCCCGGTGACGCGGACGGCCGGGGACCCGCTCCGGATCGCCTCGCTCGTCAAACAGGTCCCGCTCGCCGAGTCGCTGCGACTCGAGGGCGGACGGCTCGTGCGCCGCGGGGTGGACGTCGAGATGAACCCGTACTGCCGCCGCGCCGTCGCCGAGGGGGTGACGCTGGCCCGCGCCACCGGAGGCACCTGCACCGTCGTCACGCTCGGCCCCCCGAGCGCGGAGGACGTGCTGCGCGAAGCGGTGGCCTGGGGAGCCGACGCCGGGCTGCACCTCTGCGACCCGGCGTTCGAGGGTTCCGACACGCTGGCGACCGCCCGGGCCCTGGCGGCAGCGGTCCGAGCTGCCGGCCCCTTCGACCTCGTCCTGCTCGGCCGCAACTCCATCGACGGCGAGACGGGGCAGGTGGGCCCCGAGGTCGCCGAGCTGCTCGATCTCGCGTTCGGGAGCGGGGTGCGGCGGCTCGAAGACCTCGGCCGCTGCCTGCACCTCGAGCTCGAGCACGACGACGGGACCCAGGAGGTCGAGATCGCGCTGCCGGCCGTCCTGTCGGTGGCCGAGCGCCTGTGCGAACCCTGCAAGGTGAGCCCCGAAGGGCGGGCGGCCGTCGCCCCGGACCGCATCACGCGGATGTCGGCGGGCGAGCTGGGCTCGGGCCCATGGGGCGCGGCGGGGAGCCCCACCGTCGTCGGCGCGGCGCGGCCCATGGAGCACGCGCGCGTGCACCGCATTCTGCGGGGGACGGTCGAGCATCAGGTGCAGGCTGCCGTGCGCGAGCTCCGCGGGCTGGGCGCGCTGGACCACAGCTCGCCGCGGTCGGCGCCCGCGTCCCCGTCCGCCGCCGACGCGGACGGCACCGGGGAGCGTGGGGCTCCCGCCTCCCGCGCCGTCGCCGTGCTCGTGGAACCGGGTCGCCCCGAGGTGGCGCGTGAGCTGCTCGGTGGCGCCGCACGTCTCGGTCGCGACATCGGCGCAGAGGTCCACGCCCTGTGCCCGGGCGACACCGGGACGGACTCGTGGGCCGACTGCGGCGCGGATCGCGTCGTCATGCTGGCCGGGTCGGGCGTCGCCGAGGACGTCGCCGACGCCGTCGTGGCCTACGTGGGCGCGACGGCCCCGTGGGCGGTGCTCGCGCCCAGCACGGCCTTCGGCCGGGAGGTGGCCGGCCGCGCCGCAGCCGCCACCGGCTGCGGGCTGGTGGGGGACGCGATCGGGCTGTCGGTACGCGACGGGAGGCTGGTGGCGGCCAAGCCCGCGTTCGCCGGAGCGCTGGTGGCCGACATCACCAGCCGCAGCCCCACGCAGATGGTCACGGTGCGGCCGGGCGTCCTCCCCGCGCCGACGGCTCGACCACACGACGCAGCCACGGTGGCGCACCCGGTGGGGACGAGGGGCCGCGTCAGGGTGCTCGGCGAGCACCGCGACGACGACGTCGAGACGCTGGCCCGGGCTGACGTCGTGATCGGCGTGGGTGCGGGGGTCAGTCCCGAGGAGTACGAGCAGCTGAACCCGCTCGCCGCGCTGCTGGGCGCGGAGCTTGCCGCCACCCGGAAGGTGACGGACCGTGGTTGGATGCCACGCGCCCGCCAGATCGGCCTGACCGGTCGCTCCATCGCACCCCGCCTGTATGTCGCGCTGGGCCTGAGCGGGAAGTTCAACCACATGGTGGGCACCCGAGCCGCCGGGACCATCCTGGCCGTCAACACCGACCCCGGCGCGCCGGTCTTCACGCAGTGTGACCTGGGCATCGTCGGAGACTGGCACGAGGTCGTGCCGCTCCTCCACGCTGGACTCCACGACGAGCGCGACGGCGCAGCCGTCAGCTGAGCGGCGCGCGCAGGGCGACGTTCGGGTGCGGGCCCGCCGCGACTACCCGGTGCGGGCCCAGCGAACGGTGCCGACGGCCGGCGTCACCCGCTTGGCCTGCGCCGTCAGCAGCTTGCCGAACGCACCGGCCGTCAACGGTCGGGAGAAGTAGTAACCCTGGGCGACGTCGCACCCGAGGCCCAGGATCTCCTCGAGCTGCGCCGCCGTCTCCACCCCCTCGACCACCGTCGTCGAACCGATGGCCTGGGAGAGCGCCACCACGGCCGAGACGATCGCCGACTTGACCGGGTCCTGTTCGACGCCCCGCACGAAGCTCTGGTCGATCTTGACGACGTCGATCGGGAACCGGGCCAGGTACCCGATCGAGGAGTGCCCAGTCCCGAAGTCGTCGATCGCCACCCGGGCACCGAGGGTGTGGAGCCTGGTCAAGATGGTCGAGGTCAGCTCCACGTCGTCCATGGCCAGGTTCTCCGTGATCTCGAGGCAGAGCTGCGAAGGCTCCATGTCGGTGGCCCGGAGCGCGGCGGCCACCTCGTCGACGAGGCTCGCCTGCTGGAACTGGCGTGCCGACAGGTTGACACCGACCTGGAGCGTCACACCGAACTCCTGGTGCCACGTCTTCGCCTGCCGGCACGCCTGCTCGAGCACCAGGCGCCCGATGGGCAGGATGGTGCCGTTGTCCTCGGCGAGCTGGATGAACTGCGCCGGCAGCAGGACCCCGTGGTCGGGGTGGTTCCACCGCACCAGCGTCTCGGCGCCGACGATGCGCCGGTCGGCCAGGGAGACGAGGGGCTGGTAGTGGACCTCGACCTCGCCGCGTTCGACAACGTGGTGCAACGCCGTGTCGAGGTTCAGGAGCGCCTGGGAGCGCACTTCCATCCGGTCGACGTCGAAGAGCGCGAACTGTCCTCCCCGGCCGCGCTCCTTGGCCCGGTACATGGCGACATCGGCGTCGTGCAACAGGTCGTCGCGGGACCTGCCGGACTCGCTGAGCGCCGCCCCGATGCTCATGGTGGTGACCACCTCGTGCCCCGCGCTGAGTGTCACCGGATCGTGCAGCGCCTCGAGCACGGCGTTGGCGACGTCACCGGCGTCGTCGGCGGACGTCACGCCCTCGAGGAGGATCACGAACTCGTCACCGCCGAAGCGTGAGAGCGTGTCGCCGGGGCGGACGGCACGGCGGAGACGGTCGGCGATGACCCGCAGCAGCTCGTCGCCGACCTGGTGGCCGAGGTTGTCGTTGACCACCTTGAAACGGTCGATGTCGCAGAAAAGGACCGCGACCTGGTTGCCGGTGCGCTCGGACTGCAAGAGTGCGTGGTCGAGATGGTCGAGCAGCAGCCGGCGGTTGGCCAGGCCCGTCAGCGCGTCCTGGAACGCGTGGCGCGCCAGCTGCTCCTCGAACGCCTTGCGCTCGGAGGTGTCACGGAACACGATGACCGCACCGGAGGGTGACGAGGGGCCCACCACGGGCGAGGCCGTCATGGTCACGGGGAAGCGCGAGCCGTCCAACCGATCGAACCGGGTGTCGTAGCTGGTGACGTTGCGGCGCAAGGCCATGGCACGCATGGCCGGCTCGAGCAGGAAGCCGGGCGCCTCCGCGTCGGGGATCACCGGGCCGTGGCCGGCGGCGGCAGGGAGTGCGTACCAGCCGAGCATGCTCGCACCGGCCGGGTTCATGAAGGTGATGTCGCCCGTCTCACTGATGGCGCAGACGCCCTCGCCCAGGCTGCTGGTGATCACCGAGAGCTTTTCCTTTTGCTGCTGCACCTCGCCATAGAGATCGGCATTGGCCAGGGCGATGGCGCCCACGGACGCGAGCGCTTCGAGCAGCGACTGGTCGGCGTCGTCGAAGGGCTCGGTGCGGCTTCGGCCGGACACGCCCAGCCAGAGGGTCCGGTCCGCCAGCGTCATCGGCGCGGCGAGGCCGTCGACGGCGGGCCGCTCGGGCGTCAGCGTGGCATTCGGGGACCCGAGCAACGAGCCCGCGGCGGCCAGCACCGCGGCCTTGGTCTCCTCGGTCCCCATGGACCGGTTGACGTCGAGCGTCGCGTCGAAGAGGCCCCGGAGCCGGGACCGGTCGTGGCGGGCATAGAAGTGCCCCGTGCCCAGGTAGCGCAGGACGAGGAGAGGGAGCACCGCCACCGGCAGGTACCTGGGCTGGTCGGCCAGCAGCAGCGCCACGGGCACGGCGATCGCGACACCGCCCACGGTCACGAGCAATTTGTCCTTGATGCCGCCGAAGACGGTGCGGCGCCACGGCGTGCCGAAGGTCGACATGATTGTGACCATGGCGCAGGTGTTCACGACCAGGTAGCACACCGCGCCGACGAGCGCGGCACCGACGTTGGCGTACCCCACGGGCGCATGGGCACTGCCCAACAGGACGAAAGCGAGCGCGCCGACACCGACCGAAGTGACGACCTGACCGACGTTGAACACGGACTTCACGAAGGGACGCCGCTTCACCGCCTGTGCGCACACCGCCACGACGGCGAACACGAGCACGGTCATGACCGACGGGACGAGCAGCACGAGGAGCACGAAGAAGCCCTCGTCGAGGACGACCCCGTCCGACTGTCCGTCGATGTAGAGGGTGATGGGCCAGACCCAGCTGGCCGCCATCAACGCTCCGAACACCGCCGCGAACACGATCTCCGTGGCAGACGGGGGGCCCGAGGAGATCATGCGGGCCAGCGAGAGCGCGCACACCACCAGTCCGGCGGCAGCCCACGACGCCACCACGATGCGTGTCGACCTCGGAAAGTTCACGTCGTGCTCCATTCCCCTCGCGCCATCACCGCGAGCCGGTCAGTTCCAGGTCGAGCCGTTCCAGGTCGAGCCGTTCCAGGTGGACCCGGTCCAGTTCGAGCCGTTCCAGGTGGACCCGGTCCAGTTCGCCGGGTTCCACGACGAGGAAGATCCGGTCGACTCCAGCCCGACGGTCCCGCCCATCGGCGTGGCGTCCGATGGCAGCGGCAGGCTCACCGTCATCGGGGTGGCGCTCGCGGCCGCGGCGACGTTCAGGATCCCGTGACCGTCGACGAACGGATTGCCGACCGGTCCCGTCGACGTGGTCCCGAGCAGGGTCCCCTTCACGATGTCGGGGGTGTCGTCCGGATGCTCGGCAATGAGAAGCGCTGCCGCACCGCTGGTGATGGCCGCGCTGAACGACGTGTCCGACCCGACGAAGTTGCCGGTCCCGACACGGGCCGACGGGTACTCGGTGTCGATGGTCGACCCGGGATCGCGCAGACTCACCACCGACCGTCCCGACGTCACGAGATCCGGCTTGAACCCGTCGGGGTTGGTGGGGCCGACGCTGCTGAAACTCGTCATGGTGTCGGCGGACGGATCGGTCTGACCCCCGTCGTCGACGGCACCGGCGGTGATCACCAGCGGATCGTCGCCGGGTGAGAGGATGGTCCCGTTCCCGGGACCCGAGTTGCCCGCCGAGACGACGACGGTGATCCCGGCCTTCCAGGCCTGCTCGACGGCCTGGTCGAGCGGGTCGAGGACGGTGGACTCCACCGGCAGGTACCCGAGCGACATGTTGAGGGCCCGGATGTTGTCGACGGCCGCGTTGGAGATGGTCCAACCCACGCCCTCGATGACGGTGGCCAGATCGGTCTGCCCGCTTGCGCCGGCCACCTTGACCGACACCAGGCCGGCTCCCGGAGCCTCGCCCATGTAGGCACCGGCCGACGACGCGCCGTCGCCCGCAATCAGACCGGCCACGAACGTCCCGTGCCCGTAGCCGCGTCGTCGAACCCGAGTGTGGTCCCCACGGTGGCACCGACGCTGCTCACGGCATTCAGAGCCGTCGCCAGCGTGCCTGACGGCGCCGACACGACGTACTCGGAGGACCCGCCCCCGAGCAGCCCGGCCTGCACCGGCGCGGGGAGCGCGAACAGCGACGTGACGAGCGCTGCCAGACCGGCGAAGACGGCGGCACTGCACCACCGAACAGGCCGACGACCTGCGGAAATACGGACATGCCGCAGCGGAGTTCCCATGTTTCCCCTCCCCCGAACTGCCTCCGGTTGGGAAGGTAACACCGCCGTTTTGTGTCTTCAATGACTTTTTGCCTACTCCATGGGCAATTCGGCCCTAATTGCCCCGTCAAGCCCTACCAGTTGCCCCGCATGACCAGGAATTGTTGGCGGGCGGTTGCAGTCCGGTTGCGGTTGGCGAGGCGGGGGACAGCAGCGTCGCGCGAGATCCACGGCGTCGGCGCCGACCTAGCGGGTCAGCACCTCCCCACGGCTCACGTCCAGGTCGCTCGACTTGCCCTGGCCGGTCCGCAGCAGTTCGTCGAACGCGGCAGCCGGGAGCGGTCGGGAGAAGTAGAACCCCTGCGCGAGGTCGCAGCCCAGCGCCTGGAGCTGCTCGAGCTCCGGCAGGGTCTCGACGCCCTCGACGACCGTGGTGGAGCCGATCGCCCGCGACAGAGCCACCACCGCGGACACGATGGCCGACTTCACCGGATCCTCATTGATGTCGCGGACGAAGCTCTGATCGACCTTGATGATGTCGATCGGGAACCGGGCCAGATAGCCGAGCGACGAATGGCCCGTGCCGAAGTCGTCGATGGCCAAACGGATGCCGAGGCCGTGCAATTTGGTCAAGACGTCCGAGGTCAGCTCCACGTCGTCCATGGCCAGGCTCTCGGTGATCTCGAGGCAGACCTGGGAGGGATCGATGCCCGTGGCGTGCAGCACGCGCGCGATCTGGTCCTCCAGGCCAGCCTGCTGGAACTGGCGCGCCGAGAGGTTCACGCTGATGTCCAACTTCACGCCCAACGCGTCGCGCCATCCCTTCGCCCGCCGGCAGGCCTGTTCGAGCACGGCCTCCCCGATGGACAGGATCGCCCCGTTGTCCTCGGCCAGCTCGATGAACTGGGCGGGCGACAGAATCCCGTGCTCGGGGTAGTCCCAACGGACCAGCGCCTCGGCGCCCACGATGCGCTGGTCATTCAGCGCGACCAGGGGCTGGAAATAGACCTCGACCTCGTTGCGCTCCACCGCATGATGGAGTGCCGTGTCCAGGTCGAGCCGACCGGCGGACCGTCCGCCCATCTGCGCTCCGTCGAACAGCGTCACCTGGCCGCCCCGCCCGCGCTCCTTGGCCCGGTACATGGCAACGTCGGCGTCGTGCAGGAGGTCGTCACGTGACGTGCCGGTCTCGCTCAGCGCCATACCGATGCTCATGGTGGCGACGACCTCGTGTCCCCCGCTCAGGACCACTGGCGCGCGGAGCGCATTGAGCACCCGGTCGGCCACCTGGCTCGCGTCGTCCGACGAGCTGACCCCCTCGAGGATGATCACGAACTCGTCCCCGCCGAAGCGCGACAGCGTGTCCCCGGGCCGGACGGCCTGTCGAAGGCGATCCGCCACGACACGCAGCAATTCGTCACCCACCTGGTGACCGAGGTTGTCGTTGACGACCTTGAAGCGATCGATGTCACCGAAGAGCACGGCCACCCTGTCGTCGGTGCGGTACGCCTGCAACAGGGCATGGTCGAGGTGGTCGAGAAGGAGGCGACGGTTGGCCAGGCCCGTCAGGGGATCCTGGAACGCGTGCCGCGCCAGCTGCTCCTCGAATGCCTTGCGCTCCGAGGTGTCACGGAACACGATGACCGCGGCCGTGGGCTCGGAGTCACCCACGACGGGCGAGGCCGTCATCGTGACCGCAAAGTGCGAGCCGTCGGCCCGCTCGAACCGGGTGTTGTCGCTGATGACGTTCTGCCGCAGCGACATGGCACGCACGGCGGGATCGAGAAGGAAGCGCGGCGTCTCGTGGACCGCCGGTGGGCGCCCCTCCCCCGCCGCCACCTCGGTCCAGCCGAGCATGGCGGCGCCGGCCGGATTCATGAACGTGATCTCCCCGCTCTTGTTGACGGCGCACACCCCCTCTCCGAGGCTGCTCGTGATGACCGAGAGGTTGTCCTTCTGCCTCTCCACCTCCGCATAGAGGTCTGCATTGGCCAGCGCAACGGCTCCGACAGACGCCAACGCGTCGAGCAGGGCACGATCAGCGTCGTCAAAGGGCTCCGTGCGGCTGCGGCCCGAGACGGACAGCCAGAGGCGGCGGTCCGCGAGCTCGACCGGTGCCGCGAGCGTGCCTCCCTCGCCCAGAGGCCGCTCAGTCGCAAGCGTGACGTCGGGCGAGCGCAGCAGCCACCCCGCGGAGCTGAGCACGGCAGCCCGGGTCTCGTCACTGCCGAACGATCGGTTCACGTCGAGCGTCGCCTCGAAGAGGCCCCGCAGTCTCATCCGGTCGTGGCGGGCGTAGCAGTGGCCCTCCCCCAGGTAGCGGAGAACGAGCAGCGGCAAGACGGCGAGCGGCAGGAACACCGGCTTGTACGACAGGAGCAGCGCCGACGGGACGGCGATGCAGATGCTGCCGCCGGCGACGAGGAGCTTGCCCCCTGTGTCGCCGAACACCGTCTCGCGCCACGGCGTGCCGAGCGTCGAGAGAGTCGAGAGAATTGAGATGATGGCCCCGCTGTCGACGACCAGGTAGCACAGGGCTCCGAGAAGGGCGGCCCCGACCTCGACGTACCCGGTCGAATGGTCGGACCCCCGGATGAGGGTGAACACGAGGGCGCCGGCCCCGGCCGATGTGACGACCTGACCGACGTTGAAGACGGACTGCACCAGAGGGCGGCGTTTCAAGGCTGCCACAGCTATCGCACCGACAGCGAAGACGAGCACTGTCATTGCCGCGGGCACGAGCAGGATGAGCAGGACGAAGAATCCCTCGTCGAGATCGAACGGCTCGGACCTGTCGATGTAGAACTTCATCGGCCAGATCCAGCTGGCTGCCATCAGCACACCGAACACGACTGCGAAGATGATCGCCATCGCGCCCGGCCAGCCTGTGACCGAGAGCCGGTGGCCGGCGAAGGCGAGCGTCACCAGGCCGGTCGCGGCCCAGGCGCCGACGACGAAGAGTGCGGGCCTCGGAAGGCCGCCGCGTCCGCCCGTCATCGCGCCGCCATGCGAGTCGTCAGTTCCAGATCGAGCCGTTCCAGAGGTAGGCGGTCGTTCCACCTGCCGGCTCCACCCGCGCTGACGACCGGACAACGAGCACCGTGGCGCGCAATGCCGCGGGACCACGGTCGAGCTTCGTCGCCACGAGGACACGGCGATCGACCGGCGTACTGAGGCCACGTCGAAAAGCCGTCACGAGCCCCCTCATTCCCATCCGCCCTCTTCCCATGTGGAGCGTCAGTGCGCGGCGCGCCCCCTCAACGGGCATGTCAACAATGCTTTCGCCATGTCTTCGACCTGTCCCGCGGCAGTCTTGATGGCGAAAAGCGGTCTCCGGTTGCCAAATGGTTGCGGCGTGGCGCGCCCTGCACCCGGCGGTGGTCACGCCTCCGTTTTCGTGCGGCCCTCGTCGCGCTGCGTGCGATACTCCCTCAGTCGGTGCCAGAAGACCACGACGACGGCGACGACGGCGAGCGCGCCGAGGACGTAGCCCGCGTAGTTGAACGCCTTGAGCACGTGGTTGTAGCTGCTACCGAGGCTGTACCCGAGGGAGCACAGGGCGGTGCACCAGACGGCGCAGCCGATCACCGTGAAGACGCTGAACTTGCCGAGCGCCATCTCCCCGAGACCGGCAGCGAAGGACACGAAGGAACGCAGCAACGGGATGAAGCGGCCGAAGAGGACGACCGGCTCTCCCCTCCGGGCAAACCAGGCGTCGGCCCGGTCCAGGTCCCTATGGGTGAGGAGGACGTACTTCCCGACCTTGTCGACCAACGTTCGCCCCCCGAAGCGCCCGATGCTGTAGCCCGCCAAGGAGCCAAGGAGCTCGCCGGCCACCGCCACGATGATCACGACGGCCAGGGTCAGTGGCTTCCCCTCGCCAGGGACCTGCCCGCTGGCGAGCACACCCCCGTAGATGAGCGCGATCTCCGCTCCCACGGGGAGCCCCATGGCCGATATGAAGCTCAGCGCGAAGATGGCGCCGTAGCCGGCTGACTTGAGAAATTCCTCCACGTCCTACCCTGCCTCCGCCTCGTGCACGGCGGTCATCTTTGGCGCGTCCACTGCCCGATGCAATTCGCAGGGAGGTTGACGGCCGGGGCCTGCTACCTCGAAGTCCCGCCCGACGTCACCACCGGCTGGGTCGTGGTCGTCGTGGGCGGGGATGTCGTGGGCGGGGATGTCGTCGTGGTGGGCGGGCTGGTCGTCGGCGTGGTGGTGGTCGGAGCGGAACCCGACCCACTCGGTATGGTCGTCGTGGTGGTCGGGGGGCTCGTCGTCGTGGTGGTCGAGGTCGTGGCAGCCGTCGTCGGCACGCTGGTCGGACTGGGCGGTTTCGAACCGGCCGACGAGCCCGGGTGCTCCTTGGCGACCGTGACCCCGATAAAAGCGGTGGCGGCACCCGCCACGAGGAGGGCGGTCCGCGTCAAGCGCCTGATGCGAGCTTGCGCTCGGGCGCGAGCCGTCGGCGAGAACTGCTCTCGACCACGTCTCACGAGGATTCGAAACCGGGTCGCGCGGGCACCCGCGCGCGTTCATTCGAGTCGTTCACGGCGAACGCCAGCGTACGGCTCGAACCTGAAGAACGGGTGAAGAGCGGCCGAGTGCAAGCTGGCAAGCACAACACCTAGCCTGAAACCCATGTCACCTGTCGGTTCGGGGGTCTGATGCGGGTTCTCGTGGCTGAGGACGATGCGGGGCTCAGGTCCGTGCTGGAGCGCGGGCTGAGGGAGAAGGGCTACGTCGTCGACGCGGTGGCGGACGGTGCGGCCGCGCTCCGCCACCTCCGCTCATACGACTACGACGTTGCCGTCCTGGACTGGCGGATGCCCGAGCGCACCGGCACAGAGGTGGTCGCAGAAGCGAGAGGCCAGGGTGACCGAACCCCCATTCTCATGCTGACCGCCCGTGACGCACCGTCGGACAGGGTCGCCGGCCTCAACGTCGGTGCCGACGACTACCTCGTCAAACCGTTCGACTTCTCCGAGCTGGTGGCCCGCATCCAGGCCCTTCAGCGCCGGCCACCGCTCGCCCTGCACCCGGTGCTCGAGTGCGGGGACCTGCAGTTCGATCCCTCCACACGGGAGGTCACCGTGGCGGGCGCGCCCATCGCGCTGACGACGATAGAGACCTCGCTCGTCGAGCTCCTGCTGCGACGATCACCCAGCGTCCTGACGCGACGCATGATCGCCACACAGGTGTGGGACGACGAGGCGGATGCCGTCGGATCGAACACCATCGATGTCCACGTGGGGCGTGTACGAGGCAAGCTGGCCCAGAGCACGGCACGCATAGAGACCGTGCGGGGAACGGGATACCGGTTGGTCGAGTCGTGAACCTGGCCCGGGTGCACCGGCGGCACGCGGTGCGGGTCGCCGCCGTGGCCACCCTCGTCGTGATGGTCGGTTACGTGATCGCGGCCATTGTGCTCAACCTGATCGTCACCAACCACCTGGTCGGCAACACGGACTCCCGCCTGGCCGATCGGCTCGAGGACACCAGCCAACAGACGCTGACCCTCCCCGGCTCGAACACGGCCGAGGAGAAACCGGACCTGGACGACGTCCCGCTGTTCCTGTGGTCGATCGCACCTTCCGGTGTCGTCACCCCTTTGACGCCGTCGGCCCCTCCACTCCCCTCGCGCCACTGGGATTCCGGCCCGGTCACCCTGAACGTCGGGACGTCGACATTCCGCTTCGACGCACTACGGAGCCACGACACCGTGCTCGTGGCCGGCCAGAGCATGGCCGGAACATCCAGCGTCCAGTCGGCCCTGCTGCTCGCGGAACTCGTCTTCGGGGTGATCCTGGCCGTCGTCGTCTTCGCCGGCGCGACCGTCGTCGGCCTGCGCGCCTCGGCACCCTCCGAGATGGTCCGCCGGCGCCAGGCGGATTTCACCGCCGACGCCTCGCACGAGCTGCGCACTCCCATCTCGGTCATCGAGGCGGAGGTGGAGCTTGCGCTCGATCGACCGCGCGACCCTGCCGCCTACCGGGAAGTGCTCGAGCGGGTGGGCCGCGAGAGCACGCGATTGCGCCGGATCGTCGAGGACCTCCTGTGGCTGGCGAGGGCGGACAGCGAGCCGGCATCCGGTGACCTCGAGCACGTCACCGACGTCGCCGAGGTGGTCCGGGGCTGCGTGGAGCGTTTCGGCGCGCTGGCGGCGACCCAGCGGGTGACGCTCTCGTTGCAGCTTGTCGGCAACGGGCCGTTCACGGTGCAGGCACCGCCCGAACTGCTCGACCGGCTGGCCGGCGTGCTCATCGACAACGCCTGCAAGTTTGCGGGTGAGGGTGGCCAGGTCGAGGTCAGTGTCCGCGACTGGGGCAACCGGGTGGACCTGCGAATCGACGACTCGGGACCCGGGATCCCCGAGGACGAGAGGGATGCTGTGCTCGATCGATTCCACCGAGCCACCGATGCCGTGGCGGGCACCGGCCTCGGCCTGGCCATCGCCGATTCCGTGGTGCGATCCACCGGGGGCAGCTGGAGTATCGGCGCGGCCGAGCTGGGTGGCGCCCGTGTGGAGATCTCGTGGCGGAAGGTCGTCCAGCGCAAGGGGAAGCCGAACCCTACTGGGGAGACTCTTAGCGAATCCTTAGCCTGAGCGCCGATCCCTTCATGTAGGTGTCAGGGTGCGTCCGTAGCCTGCACGTCATGGGAAGAGTCAGGCAGGCAAGCCCGGCGCAGCGTCGTCACCTCGCAGCGATGCGGCGGGACAGCGCGCTGACCCGCCTCTCGAGCATCACCACGGGAATCGGGATTGCCATCATGGTCGCAGTCGGCGCACTGGGCATCTACGTCGGCAAGGCGCTTCCGGGGCATCATGCCGCATCCACCGCCGGGACGTCCGCCGCCACTTCGGGCAACACCGGCTCGGGCTCCGGCGTGTCGGGCGCACAGAGCTCGCTCAATCCGCCGTCGACGGCGACGCAGTCCGCCCCTGCGCCCGCACCCGTCACCAGCGGATCGAGCTGATGCCCCCGGCGTCCGCACGAGCCAGCACCCAGCGCGTCTACCGGACCCATGCGCTCGGCACCATTGCGGAGCTCGTGGTGACAGACGGCGCTGCACTCGTCGCCGCCTCGGAGCTGCTCCAATCGGAGCTCGAGCGCATCGACCGCACAGCCAGCCGATTCCGGGGCGACTCCGAGCTCAGCCGGCTCAACGCCGGCGCCGGGACCGAGATGCACGTGAGCGCCGGCCTGCTCGAAGCGATCGAGGTGGCCCTGGCGATGGCCGAGGCAACGGGGGGCCTAGTCGATCCCACCGTCGGTGCCGCGATGGACCGCCTGGGCTACGACCGTGACTTCTCCGAGGTGCTCCCCGGCGTCGACGGCCAGCTCCCTGCGGCACACGCGGCGCCCGGATGGCGCTCCGTCTCCGTCGATCCCGAGCGACGCATCGTCGGGATCCCGGAGGGGGCGGCGCTCGACCTCGGCGCCACAGCCAAGGCCCTCGCGGCAGACCGAGCAGCGACCACGATCCACCAACGCCTCGGGTGTGGCGTGCTCGTCTCGCTCGGCGGTGACGCGGCCGTCGGCGGCCCGGCGCCGGTGGGAGGATTCGCGATCGGCATCGCCGACACCTGCACCTCACCCGCGGCGCCCGAGGCGGTGGGGATCTCCTCGGGCGGGCTCGCCTCCTCCGGTATCGGCGTACGCCGGTGGCGCCTCGGGACGCACCAGGTGCACCACATCGTGGACCCCGCCAGCTGCCTGCCCAGCGTCCCGTGCTGGCGGACGGCGTCCACGACCGCCGCCACCTGCGTGCAGGCGAACGCCGCGTCCACGGCGGCCGTCGTCCTCGGTGAGCGCGCCGTCGCCTGGCTCGAGGAATTGGGCCTCCCGGCCCGGCTGGTGCGGGTCGACGGGTCGGTGGCGTACACATCGGGATGGCCGGCACCCGACGCGGAGCGGCAGATGCCGGAGACGAACATCCGGTGATGGCCGCCCTCCTGGCCACGGTCGGGCACGGCTCGACGGCCCTCTGGTACCTGACACGGGCGACCGGCCTCGTCTCGCTCATCTTGCTCTCGGCGACGGTGGTCCTCGGAACCGTGGCGTCGGTGGGATGGACCACCGACCGGTGGCCGCGCTTCCTCTCGCAGTCGGTGCACCGGAACTTGTCGCTCTTCTGTGTCGCCCTGATCGGCATCCACATCGTCACCACGATCGGCGACGGCTACGTGCCCATCGGCCTGGCCGACGCCGTGATCCCCTTCCGTTCCCCCTACCGACCGATCTGGGTGGGCCTCGGGGCATTGGCCTTCGACATGCTGCTGGCCGTGGCGATCACCAGTGGGCTCCGCCGCAGGATCGGGGCCGCCGCCTGGCGGGGCGTCCATTGGTTGGCCTACGCCTGCTGGCCGATCGCCTTGGTCCACGGCCTCGGCTCGGGCTCCGACGCCCGCATTCCGGGGGCGATGCTGGTGTTCGTGGTGTGCACCGGTTCGGTCGCCGCCGCAGTGGCCTGGCGCCTGGCAGCGGGGCGGGCACGGTCTGTGGGCTGGAGGCTCGGAGGGGCGGTGACCGGCGCCGCCGTGCTCCTCGTGATCGCAGGCTTCGCGCTGGCGGGGCCACTGCGGCCCGGCTGGTCCCACCGGGCCGGCACATCCTCCGCACTGCTCGCCCAGCTCTCCGGCGCGGCGACCACCTCGTACTCCGGCGCCTCTGCGTTGGCAACCCCTTCCACGACCCCTCGCCCGAGCGCAGGGATCCCCTCGACCCCGTTCGACACCTCGGTCTCGGGCACGGTCGCCACCTCGCCACCCGATGCCAACGGCGATTCCGAGGTGACCCTGACCATGCAGCTGGGCGACACGACGGCGCCGCTCACGGTCCGGATCGTCGGCCCCTCCGAGAACGGGGGTGTCGCCATGCGCCGCAGTGTGGTGTCGTTCGGTGCGCTCACCGGACAGGTGACCGCCCTCGACGGCTCGAGCATCGGCGCGGTGGTCAACGGCCCGAGCGGGTCACTGAGCCTGACCATCAACGTTTCGCTCGACGCGGCTGCGGGCACGTTGACCGGGCAGGTCTCAGGGAGTGCGGTGCAATGAGCCTCACGCTGTCCAGCGACGCCAAGACGGCTCCGCAGGCGGGCAGGCGGCTCCTGTACGGCATCGCCGGTGGTGCGCCGGACCCGGGACTCGGGACCCACATGGAGCGGTGGGGCGAGTTGCGACCACAGCGTCATCTCATCGACCAGCTCGAGGCCAGCGGGCTCGTGGGCCACGGCGGGGCCTGGTTCCCCGTGTCCACCAAGTGGAGGGCCGTCGCAGCCGGCGGCCGCCGCCGCCCTGTCGTCGTGGCCAACGGCGCAGAGGGCGAGCCGGCGAGCAAGAAGGATGCGCTGCTGCTCTCGCACGCCCCTCACTTGGTACTCGACGGGCTCATGCTCGCCGGCAGCGCGCTCGGGGCACAGCAGGCGATCGTGTACGTCCCGGCGGGACGCATCCCGCTCGTGGAGGCGGCCGTCGCCGAGCGCCGCGCCCACCGGCTCGATCCGATCGCCGTCGAGATCGCCGAGTCCGCCGACACGTTCATCTCCGGGCAGGAGTCCGCCGTCGTCAACGCGCTCAGCGGGCGGCGGGGCGCCATCCCCGGTTTCGTAGGTCTGACGTCCATCCGGGAGCGCGGCGTCGGGGGCCGGCCGACCCTCGTCCAGAACGTCGAGACACTCGCCCATGTCGCCCTCATCGCCCGTTTCGGGGCGAAATGGTTCCGCCAGGTCGGCACGCCCGACGATCCCGGCACCATGCTGTTGACCGTTCACGGCCCCGACGGACCGATGATCGTAGAGGCGGTGCTCGGAACCTCGCTCCGGAAGGCCACCGGCCTCCGGCCCGAGGACGTGGCCCGCTCGCAGGGGGTCCTCCTCGGTGGCTACGGAGGCGGATGGGTCACTCCGGCGACGTTCGAGAACCTCCAGGTGTGCGAGAAGGCGACGCGGCGAGCCGGCGCGGCACTCGGTGCAGGCGTGGTGGCGCTCCTCCCGCCCGACGTGTGCCCCTTGGCAGAGATGGCCGATGTCGTCCGCTACATGGAGCGACAGGGCGCCGGACAGTGCGGACCGTGCGTCCATGGACTGGCGGACCTGGCCGACGCCATGGAGCGTCTCGCCTACGGCGGTGCAAGCGGGCCCCCGCCCGATCGAATGCTCGAGATCTGCAACCTGATCGAGCGTCGCGGCGCCTGCCGTCACCCCGACGGTGTGGCCCGTTTCGTGCGAACCGGACTGCACGTCTTCTCGGACGAGGTGACAGCGCACCAACGGCGAGGGTCGTGCGCAAAGACGCATGCGGCGAGAGCGCTCCCCGTTGCCGACAGGACGGCGAGCAGAAGGCTGGTGAGCAAGGCATGAGCCGATGGAGTCTGGAGCTGGTGGTCGACCCGATCGCCTGCGACGGTCGAGGAGTCTGCGCCGAGATGCTCCCCGAGCGGATCGAGCTCGATCGGTGGGGATATCCGATCGTCGACGGGGACACCATCGCACCCGCCCTCATCGATCACGCCGAGCGCGCCGTCCGGGCGTGCCCGACGCAGGCGCTGCACCTCGTGGAGCGCCAATGCTGAGCCCCACCGTGGACGAACGCGAGACGGAGCCCCACGTGGAGCCGCCCGAGCCACCAGGGAAGCCCCGATGGTCGAAGGCACGCGTCCACCGCAGGCGGCGCCGCATCGTGGCCGTCGTCGCCGCCACCCTCAGCGCCCTGCTCCTCTGGCTCGCCGTGTCACTCGGCGGAGCGCTGACCAACCCGGCTCTCGGGACCTCGGTCGGGGCACGGGCCGCAGAATGGTTCCGCGAGAACGGCGGAGCATCCATCGTCGTGTGGGCGGAGAACGAGTGGTACTCCCATCACCCGCCAAAAGTGGGCGGCGCCCTCGCCACCGGCACCATCCACGCACCGAAGGTGGTGAAGACGACACCGGCTGTCGCCGGGGTGCCGCACCTTCCGGCTCCGGTTCCGATCGTGCCGATCGCCAGCCCGCCCGTCGCCGGCGAAGGCCAGTGGTCAACCGTCGGGCGATCGGTCGATGGCCTGCCGGCCGTGTACGAGACCATGCTGCGTCCGAGCACCATCCACACGAGCTACGTCGTGGGCGTGGCCTGGATGGACACGAAGCTCCTCCGGGCCACCCTCTACTCGGGCAGCCAGATCCCCGGTGGCGGCCCCTACACCCACACCGCCCCGATCTCACCCACCGACGCGACGACACTGGTTTCGGCCTTCAACGCGGGGTTCCTGATGTCCGACGCCAACGGTGGCTACTACACGGACAACAAGACGATCATTCCGCTGCGAACGGGAGCCGCCTCGTTCGTCGTCTACAAGAACGGCTCCGCCACGGTGGCGCAGTGGGGACGTGACGCCACCATGGGCCCGAACGTGGTGTCGGTGCGACAGAACCTCGACTTGCTGGTCGACAACGGACAGGTCGTACCAGCCGCCTACGGCCCGGACCCGACGCAATGGGGAGCGACACTCGGCGGCGGCCTCTACGTGTGGCGCTCGGGCCTCGGCGTGACCGCGAACGGCGCCCTCGTCTACGTGGGCGGTCCTGGGCTCGACATCGCCGACCTTGCGACCATCCTCGTTCGAGCCGGCGCCGTGCGGGCGATGGAGCTCGACATCAACACTGACTGGGTGAACTACAGCACCTACGCGCCGTCGACTCTCAGCGGACCGGCCACACCCACCAACGGGACCGAGCTGCTGCCCGGGATGACGGGGACTCCCGGCCGGTACTTCCAGTCGTGGTGGGCGCGCGACTTCATCACCATGTCGGCGGTGGCCCCGTGACGTCGGTCGAACGGGTGCCCGCCGACGAGACACCGCCCGGGCCACACTCTGCGGAGTTGCACGACCTCCCGCCGACCAGCCTCCGCTCGACCGTGGGCCCGCTCGTGCGGGGGATGCGCCCGAGGCAGTGGACCAAGAACCTGCTCGTGTTCATGGCACCCGCCGCCGCAGGCGTCCTGGGCGACTGGCACACGACCGTCCGCGTCATCGGCGCCTTCGTGGTGTTCTGCGTCGTTGCATCGGGCACCTACCTCGTCAACGACGTCGTGGACGCCGGGTCCGATCAACACCATCCCGTCAAGCGGCGCAGGCCAGTCGCGAGCGGCGCGTTGCGTTCCAGCCTGGCACTCGGAGCCGGCGCTGGTCTCAGCGCGACGGCGATCGCCGCCGCGCTGTTCATCGGCCCCTGGGGATTCGGCGTCCTCGTCGGCGCCTATGCGGGGTTGAGCATGGCCTACAGCCTCCGCCTCAAGCGAGAACCGGTAATGGAGCTCGCCGTGGTCGCCGCCTGTTTCGTCCTGCGAGCCGTCGCCGGTGGGGTCGTCGCCTACGTGCAGCTTTCCAATTGGTTCCTCGTGTTCACCTCGTTCGCGGCCCTGTTCATCGTCACGGGGAAACGCAGCGCAGAACGTGCACGACTGGGCCGCGACCGGGGGATGCACCGGCACGTCCTCGACCTGTACACCGAGTCGTTCCTCAGGTCGACCCTCACCATGGCGGCCACGGTGACCGTTGCGGCGTACTGCCTCTGGGCCTTCGAGCGAACCGGCCTGCTCGCCCACGCGGGCCACCATGTCGTATGGATCGAGCTGACCGTGATTCCCCTCGTCCTCGCCGTCCTGCACATCTTCCGCGTCCTCGACGCCGGTCAGGGCGGCGAACCGGAGCACCTCGCCCTGCACGACCACGTCCTCCAGTGCTACGGACTCCTCTGGCTCGCCTTCATGGGCTTGGGCCTCTACGCATGACCGTCACGGTCGAGGTCTCGCCGCGGCAGCTCTCCGGCTGGGGCCGCACGATGCCCACCACGAGCCTGGTCAGCCGACCGGTGGACGCCGCCTCTGTCGCCCTCGCCTTCCGCTCACAGCCCGGCGGCGTCATCGCCCGAGGTCTGGGGAGGAGCTACGGAGACGCCGCGCAGTGCAGCGGGGGCCTCACCATCGACACCTCGGGATTCGCCGACATCGGGGTGCTCGACGAGGCATCGGGAACGATCGCGGTCGGCGGAGGAGTCAGCCTGCATGACCTGATGCGGCGCATCATCCCATTGGGATGGTTCGTGGCGGTGACGCCGGGGACCCGCCATGTCTCGGTCGGTGGAGCGATCGCGGCCGACGTCCACGGCAAGAACCATCATCGCGACGGCAGCTTCGCCAGGCACGTGGCGGAGATGACCCTCGTCACACCCACCGGGATCGTCACTGTGTCCCCGGACGCCGACCGGGAACTGTTCTGGGCGACCGCCGGCGGAATGGGGCTGACCGGAGTCGTGATCAGCGCCACGCTCCGGCTGATCCCGATCGAAACGTCATGGATGCTGGTCGACAGCCAACGGTTCACTCACCTCGACGACCTGATGTCGACGATGGAGGCGACGGACGGGCAGTATCGCTACAGCGTCGCCTGGCTCGACTGCATCGGCCACCGTAACGGCACCCACCGGTCCGTGCTCACGCGAGGGGACCACGCTCCGTCCGGAGCGATCCCAGACCGGTTGCGGGGTCGCAGTCGCGAGATCCCGGGCGAACCGAGGATGCGCGTCCCGCGGACGGCGCCACGCCGACTGGTCAACCGAATGTCCGTCCGCGCGCTGAACGAGGCCTGGTTCCGGGCCTCGCCACACTCAGTCGGTTCCCTGCACCCGCTCGCCGGCTTCTTCCATCCGCTCGACGGCGTGGGTGATTGGAACCTGCTCTACGGCCCCGCAGGCTTCGTGCAGTACCAGTTCGCCGTCCCACCCGAGCGGGGCGATGTCGTGGGGGAAGCCGTCGGCGCGATCGCGTCATCGGGGGTGCCCTCCTTTCTGGCCGTGCTGAAGCGCTTCGGCCCGGGGACACCCGGGCCGCTCTCGTTCAGCCAGGAGGGATGGACCCTGGCACTCGATTTCCCGCTGGGGCCGCCCGGCCTGCCGGCGCTGCTCGACGGCCTCGACGAGGCGGTCTCGCATGCAGGGGGCCGCGTCTACCTGGCCAAGGACGCGCGCCTACGGCCGGACCTGCTGCCCGTGATGTACCCCGGGCTGCCGGACATGGCTGCGGTCCGACGCCGGGTCGATCCCGAGGGCCTCTTGGGCTCAGACCTCTCCCGTCGCCTGGGGATGTCCGGATGAACGACGCATTCGGTCACCCGCAGTCGGTCGTGGTTCTCGGTGGCACCTCCGAGATCGCCCAGCAGGTCGTCGCGCTGCTCGCCGCCGACCGCTGTCGATCCGTCGTCCTCGGGGGGCGGGACCACGTCAAGCTCGAACATGCGGCTGCCGAGCTCCGCCACTCCGTGGCTCGTGTGAAGACCGTAACGTTCGACGCCGCAGCGTCCGAGGACACGGAGAAGACGATCATGAGGTGCTGCGACGCCGCCGGTGAGGCCGTGGACCTGGTCATCGTCGCCGTAGGAGAGCTCGGCCTCCAGGAGGCGGACGAAACCGACCCCGAGAGGGTCGCCCGGATGGTCACGGTCAATTTCACCTGGCCGGCAGCCGCCCTCTCGGTGGTGGCGGCACACCTGAGGAGACAGGGTCACGGTGGCATCGTGGTCCTGTCCTCCGTGGCCGCCTACCGGGTGCGACGCTCCAACTACATCTACGGCTCTGCCAAAGCCGGCCTCGATGGGTTCGCCTTGGGTCTCGGAGAGGCCCTGCGGGGGACCGGCGTCACGGTCCACGTGGTCCGACCAGGTTTCGTGCGCACCAAGATGACCGCCGGCCGCCCCGCTGCACCCTTCGCCGTCGGCCCGGAACAGGTGGCGTCCGACATAGTGCGCGGGCTGCAGACCGGTCGAGCGGTGATCTGGTCACCAGGCGTGTTGAAATGGGTCTTCACAATCCTGAGGCTTCTCCCGCAAGCCCTGTGGCGCCGGGTGCCCGGCTAATCTGCACGGCGTCACCGCGGGGAGGTGCCGTGCTCTTCATCGAATACGACGTGACGCAAACCGGCGAGATCGAATTGGTGGCCTTGGTCAACGCCGTGGAGGCGGAGGGACAAGATCCCGACGGGTCGGCCTGGTCGGCATGGCGCTGTGGCGAGTTCGAAGACGGCGGAATGGGCTGCGTCGCCGTTTCCCCTGACGACCTCGTCCTCATGGAGTCCACCGACGACGTCGCCCAGCTCCGTGGCATCGTCGAACGGATCATCCTGGTGGACCGCGCCACCAAGGAGGAGGTGCCGTCGTGAGCACCACACGTTCGCAGCTGTACCGCCTGGCGCGAGATCTCGGCAACATCGACGCGGTGGAGCACGGCTACACGCGCGGCGGGCTGTCGGGGGCTGCGGGAGGTGCCGCGCAGCGTGAGGCGCGACGGGTCATCTACCGGGAGGGAAACCGCCAGATCAACCACTTCGTCCGCGCCATCGGCCTCGGACCGAGACGGTAGAGATCGACCTTCCGCAGCTCGCACCGTCGGAAATCCAGGCCTGACAACGCTGGATTCGACCACCAACCGGGCGAGCCGCGCAACGAAAGCGGCCCTGAACAGCCATTTTCTCGTCCGCACGCCGACGACCAGGTACCCCTTTTCCGGCTCAGTCGCGGCGCACTTCCAACCGATATGACAGACACTGTCGATCTCCGACCAATTCGGCCGGGGGACCATGATGAGGGGGACGTCGGTGACCATCACGGAGTCGCATCTCGGTCGATTGCTGACCGACTTCCCCGACCTCGTGGTCGTCCTGGATCCGACCGGGAACGTCATCTGGGCTAACTCGCTGGCCGAGCGGACGTTCGGACTGTCCCTGCACGACTCCATCGGTCAGTCGGGGTTCGATTTCGTGCATCCCGATGACCTCGAGCTGGCAGCGCGGTCCCTCGTGACCATTCAGGCCAAGGAGATCGGAACCGCCATTGAAATCCGTCTGAAGACCCCCTCCGGATGGCGGCTCGTCGAGCTCATCGGGACCCCGGTCAACTGGCTGCAGGACGGCGCCGTCCTCTTCAGCCTGCGCGACCTCACCGAACGCCGTCGCTTCGAAGTGGCCCGCGACGAAATCGCCCTCTTCAGGATGCTCGTCCAGAACGCGGCCACCATCACGATGTTGATATCGCCCAGGGGCCACATCAACTCCGCCTCCGGAGCACTGACACGGATGCTCGGACATGACCCGGAGGTCATTGAGAACGAGCCCCTGGCGGACCTCATCGCCGTCGATGATCGGCCGAAATTCACCTCAGCAATGGAGCGAGCGCTCCGCGGCGCCACCGCGACCCAACCAGAGGTCGTGGAAGTGCATCTGATGCGCCATGGGGGCAACGACGTCGTGCCCTTCGAGCTCACCATCGTGAATCTCGTTGACGATCCGACGGTCGGCGGCCTGGTCGTGACCGCCCATGACGTCTCGGAGCGAGTGGCGTCGGATCGTGAGCTTCGCCATGCCTTGTCGCTCCTCCAGGCCACTCTCGACTCGACGGCCGACGGGATACTGGTCGTGGACACCGACGGGGCGATCGCCGGATTCAACGACCGGTTCAGCGAGATGTGGGGCATCCCCGACCATCTCCTGGCGGTCGGAAAGGACTCCCCGGCCATCGCATACGTGCTCGATCAACTGATCGATCCACAGGACTTCATCGCGAAGATAGAGGAGCTCTACACCCGGCCCGAAGCGGAGAGCAATGACATCATTGAGTTCCGCGACGGCCGGGTCTTCGAGCGCTACTCGAGACCTCAGCTCGTGGAGGGAGGCTTCGTCGGCCGCGTCTGGAGTTTCCGTGATGTCACCGAACGGGCCCGGCTCGAGGCCGAACTCGCTCATCAGGCCTTTCACGACGGACTGACCGGCCTGGCCAACAAGGCGCTTTTCAGGGACCGGCTGAATCACGCGGTGGCCCGAATGGAGACCTCGGGGCTCCAACTTGCCGTCATGTTCCTCGATGTCGACAACTTCAAGACGGTCAATGACAGCCTCGGGCACTCACGAGGCGATCTCCTCCTGGGCATCGTCTCCGAGGCCCTGGTGAGCTGCATGCGACAGAGCGACACCGTGGCGCGTCTTGGCGGAGACGAATTCGCCGTGCTCATAGAAGACCTGGGCGACCACTCCGAGGCGATTCAGGTCGCCGAGAACATACTGACGGCGTTGCGCCAGCCGGTCTCCCTCGGATCCAAGGATGTCGTCGCCACCGTGAGCATCGGAATCCGATTCGGGACCCCGGGCTCGACCAGTGAAGAGCTGTTGCGGGACGCCGACCTCGCCATGTACATGGCCAAGGAGAACGGGAAGGATCGCTACGAGGAATTCCGGGACCGTATGCACACGACCGTCATGGAGCGGCTCGAGCTCGAGGCGGACTTTCGCCACGGCGTCATCAACGGCGACCTGATCGTCCACTATCAACCCATCGTCGACCTCGACTCCAAGGAAATCATCGGATTCGAGGCCTTGGTGCGGTGGCTGCATCCCACCCGCGGGCTTCTCCGTCCGACCGCGTTCATAGAGTTCGCCGAGGAGGCCGGGTTCATGGGTGCCGTCGACTGTTTCGTGCTGACGGAGGCCTGTGGTCAGGTCCTGCGGTGGCAAGAGGCGGGATTGATCACTCACGACGCCTCCATCAGCATCAACCTGTCGGCCCGGGACATGGTCGAAGCCGGCATCGACCGCGCGGTGCGAGTCCTTCTCTCCGAGAGCGGCTTCGATCCGTCGAACCTGATCGTCGAGATCACCGAGAGCGCCATGATGAGCGACATCGACGCCGCCGTGCACGAGTTGCGCTCCCTCAAGGAGCTCGGCCTCCGAATTGCGATCGACGACTTCGGCACGGGCTACTCCTCGTTGGCGTACCTCCAACGGCTCCCCATCGACATCCTCAAGATCGATCGGTCGTTCGTCGCGACGCTCACCGACGAGAGCGAGTCGGTCACCCTCGTGAACGCCATCATCCGGATGGCCGAGGCGCTGGGGCACACCACCATTGCAGAGGGGATCGAGCAGGAGGCCCAGGACCGGGTCCTCCGTCGACTCGGATGCCGCTTCGGGCAGGGCTACCTCCTCGGCCGGCCGCTCGACGGGGGTTCCATGGAGCGACTTCTGCGGGCTTCTGCCACGCGGCCCGAAGTGCCCAGCCTCCTGCGGTCGCGGCTGAAGCCCGCGTCGCTGTACGCCAAGTGGGACTGACCGCGTCGGCGGAGTAGAACGGTCGGGTGCGGTTCGGGAGAGACCACGATCCGTTCCATCGACACGGCAGTTGCCGAGTGACAGACTGCGGACAGGGGCAACCGCTCCCGGTTCTCCTTGTGCAGGCAGAAATGGGGACGCACGGTGGCTGACGACGAAGGGGCCGATGTCGCGTCCTCCGACGTGGACGTCGTGGTGGTGGGCGCAGGGTTCTCCGGGCTGTATCTGCTGCACCGCCTGCGGCAGCTCGGCTTCACCACCGTGGTCTTCGACACGGCCTCGGACGTGGGAGGGACCTGGTACTGGAATCGATATCCGGGCGCCCGCTGCGACATACCGACCACGGATTACTCCTACAGCTTCGACCCGGAGCTCGAGTGTGTCTGGACGTGGTCGGAGAAGTACGCCACCCAGCCCGAGATCCTGTCCTACCTGCGCTTCGTTGCCGACCGCTACGACCTGCGCCGCGACATTGTGTTCTCCACCCGCGTGGAGTCCGCCGCCTGGGACGAGTCAGCCGCCCGCTGGCGGGTGCGGACTGATGACGGCAGAGAGCTGCGTTGCCGGTTCTACGTGATGGCCAGTGGCTGCCTTTCCCTCCCCAAGGCGCCCGAGATCGAAGGACATGACCGCTTCCGCGGAGCGACGTACTACACGAGCCGATGGCCACACGGAGAGGTGGACTTCTCCGGCCTGCGGGTGGCCGTCGTCGGCACCGGCTCCTCGGGGATTCAATCGATTCCGCTGATCGCAGCACAAGCTGCCGAGCTCACCGTCTTCCAACGCAGGGCGAACTTCTCCATCCCCGCCCGCAACGGACCGCCGGCCGCGCAACGGCTGACGGCACTGGAGTCCGACCGGGATGCCTATCGCGAAGCCGCCCGGCGGTCCCGGGGCGGCGTTCCGGGCGACGTCACAGAGGTCGCGGGGGCATATGCCAACGACGAGGTGCGGCGCGCTCGGTTCGAGTCGGCGTGGGAGGCCGGTGAGTTGATGGAGATCCTCGGCGTCTTCAACGATGTCATGTTGAGCTCGACTGCCAACGACGTGGTCGCGGAGATGATCCGCGAAAAAATCCGTTCCATCGTCGTTGACCCCGAGACGGCAGAGACGCTGTGCCCCAAGGACCATCCGTTCGGATCGAAGCGGCCGTGCCTCGACACGAATTACTTCCAGACCTACAACCTTCCCCACGTTCGGCTCGTCGACCTTCGCCGAGATCCCATCGTGACGATCACGGACTCGGGAATCGACACCGCGTCGGAAACGTTCGAATTCGATGCCATCGTCTACGCGACCGGGTTCGATGCCATGACCGGACCGATCGTCGCGGTCGACATCACGGGCCGAGACGGGCTCTCGTTGAGAGAGAAATGGGCTGATGGGCCATCGACGTATCTCGGGCTCACCACGGTGGGCTTCCCCAACTTCTTCACCATCACCGGGCCAGGAAGCCCCTCGGTGCTGTCGAACATGACCGTCTCGATCGAACAGCATGTCGACTGGGTCGCCGACTGCCTGGAACACCTCCATGCTCGGGATTTGGAGAGCATTGAGCCCACTCCACTGGCTGAGGCGGGGTGGAACCAGCACGTTGACGACGGCGCCTCCATCACCCTGTACCCGACCGCCAACTCGTGGTACATGGGCGCGAACGTCCCCGGGAAAGCTCGCGCCTTCCTGCCGTATGTCGCGGGTGTCGACACCTACCGGGCCACCTGTGACGAGGTCGTGGACAGGGACTACCTCGGTTTCCGCCTGTCGGGGCCGGCGGGATCCGAGTGCAACGATGGCGTGATCCGCCGGTTGCAGGTCGACGTCGCCAAGGTCCTCGAGTTCATGGAGGAGCTGGAGCTTCCCCCAATGGAGCAGATGTCGGTCGGGGACGCACGGGCCTTCATGGCGATCACCGAGTCCGCGCGTCCTCCCGGACCAGCCGTGGGCGAAACCGTCGATGGAACCCTCGCCGGTGCCGCCGGCGACCTGCCGTACCGCCTGTACCGCCCCGCGACGCAGGGCCCTCACCCGTTGGTCGCCTACTTCCACGGAGGTGGTTGGGTCCTCGGCAGCCTGGACTCCGACGACCCGCTCTGCCGGGACCTGTGTGTCAGATCCGACGCCGTGATCGTGTCGGTCGACTACCGGCACGCCCCAGAAGCTCGGTTCCCCGCGGCGGCCGACGATGCGTTCGCCGCCGTGCAGTGGATCGCCGCCCACGCCGAGGAACTCGGAGGGATCCCGGGTGAACTCGTCGTGGCCGGATGGAGTGCCGGTGCCAATGTCGCCGCCGTGGCATGCCAACTCGCTCGTGACGCCGGAAAGCCCCACATAGCCGGGCAGGTGCTGCTGACACCCGTCGTCGACGCCGCCATGGATCGTCCCTCGTACGTCGAGAACGCAGAGGGCTATGTCCTGAGCGCAGCACTCATGCGGTGGTTCTGGGACCACTATGCGGACCCGGCCGACCGCGGTCACCCCGAAGCGTCTCCGCTACTCGGGAATTTGTCGAACCTTCCTCCGGCCCTCGTCGTGACAGCCGAATTCGACCCGCTCCGCGACGAGGGATCGTCCTATGCGGACGCACTGGCCACCGCAGGGGTTCAGGTGCACCACCTGGCCGCCCGCGGGCACATCCACACCTCGCTGACCATGGTCGACGTGGTGCTCTCGGGAGCCGACATCAGAGCTCAGATGAGCGACGTCATGCAGAGCTTCTTCCGGGCGATCGTCCCGGCCTGAACCGAACAGGCCGACCGGAACGCCCGACAGCTAACGGGCGACGGCGTCACTCCGGCGGGGCAGCACCCAGCCCGGGCGGGGGAAGTGACAGGTGTACCCGTTGGGATAACGCTCCAGATAGTCCTGGTGCTCAGGTTCGGCCTCCCAGAAGGGACCCGCGGGCGCGACCTCCGTGACCACCTTGCCCGGCCAGAGGCCGGAGGCCTCGACGTCGGCAATGGTGTCCTCTGCAACCCGGCGCTGCTCGTCGTCCAGATAGAAGATCGCCGAGCGGTAGCTGGCCCCGACGTCGTTGCCCTGGCGGTTGCGCGTCGTCGGGTCGTGGATCTGGAAGAAGAACTCGAGGATCTCGCGATAGGAGGTCACCGACGGATCGAAGGTGATCTCGATCGCCTCTGCATGGGTTCCGTGGTTCCGGTACGTCGCATTGGCTACGTCCCCGCCGCTGTAACCCACCCGCGTCGAGACGATGCCCGGGCGCTTGCGGATCAGGTCTTGCATGCCCCAGAAGCATCCCCCGGCCAGAATCGCCTTCTCTGTCGTGGCGCTCATCGGGCCACCTCCTCTGTGTCCACTGGTCCGTCGAACAGTTCCTTGTACTGCCCATACCCCTCCGCCTCGAGGTCCTCGTAGGGGACGAAGCGAAGGGAGGCCGAATTGATGCAGTAGCGCAGGCCTCCTTCCTCCGGTGGCCCGTCGCTGAAGACGTGGCCCAGGTGGCTGTCCCCGTGGGACGAGCGCACCTCGGTGCGGATCATCCCGTGGCTCATGTCCGACTTCTCGACCACGTTCGCCGGGTCGAGGGGCACGGTGAAGCTCGGCCAGCCGCACCCCGAGTCGAACTTCTTGATGGACGCGAACAGTGGCTCCCCGGAGACGATGTCCACGTAGATGCCGGCCTCCTTCTTGTCCCAGAACTCGTTGTCGAACGCCGGCTCGGTGGCGCTCTCCTGGGTCACGGCGTACTGCCTCGGGTTCAACCGAGAGATCATTTCTGGGTCCTTGCGGTAACTATCGGTCACGTCAGCTCCTCGGCCACTCACGGTGGCATTTCTCCTCAGCGATTGCAACACCCGAGGGACCTCTCTCATTTCCTCTGGAAGCGCCGGTGCACCGGCTCCGCACGGGAGGGGCCCTCGAAATGGCCTAGCGGGCCGGGACGGCTCGCAGCCGGGCCACCCGTACGGCCTCGGAGAGGGCGTCGATGTCGAAGGCGCCCTGGTAGCGGCGGCCGTTCACGAAGAAGGTGGGCGTCCCGGCCACCCCACTCAGATCAGCGCCATCGACGTCCTCGGCGATCCGCGCCGCCCCCGCATCGCCCTCCAGGTCGCTGACGAAACGGTCCACGTCGAGTCCGAGCGCCTCCGCATGGCCCCTCAGGTCAGCTGGGACCATCGCCCCCTGATGCTCGAGCAGCCGGTCGTGCATCTCCCAGAACGCCCCTTGCAGGGCAGCCGCCTCAGCGGCTTCGGCCGCCATCTGGGCGTGCGGGTGGACGTCGTTGAGCGGGAGGTGACGCCAGACGTAGCGCACGTCTCCGAAGTCACGCAGCAGTTCGCGCAGAACCGGCTCGGCGCGACCGCAGTAGGGGCACTCGAAGTCGCCGTATTCGACCACCGTGACCAGACTCTGGTCCGAGCCGCGGATCCGGTCTCGCTCAGGGTCAACCGGCACCGCCAGGTCGACGATGGATTGGTCCGATCCGAGCAACGCCCGTGTCCGCCGACGGCCGGGCAACCTCGACGTGATCTGAAAGATCAGCCAGGTGAGAGCAGCAGCCACAACGGTGGCTGTGAGGATGCCCAACTTGGCGTCCTCGAGGTCCACCCCCCGGAAGGCGAGGTCGGCGATGAGCAACGAGACCGTGAACCCGATGCCGGCGATGGTTCCTCCCCCCGCCAGCGCCGCCCAGCCGACGGGTGGTCGGACCCTTCCATTGCTGAGCCGGCCCGCGATCCACGTCGGCACGAGCACGCCGATCGGCTTCCCGATCGCCGCCGCGGCAAGAATCCCGATGGTGATCGGTGACGTGATCGCGTGGCGAAGAAACGCCGCATTGACCACGATCCCGGCGTTGGCCAGCGCGAAGAGCGGCACGATGATGTAGCTCGTCCACGGGTGGTACTGGCGCTGGAGCCGCTCGTTGGGCGAGATGGCGTACTCGAGCCCGAGTCGTGCCGTGCGGGCCAGGTCCGGAGTCGGCTGCTCCCGAAAACGGCGGAACAGGTCGCTGGCGCGCTCGAGATCACCACGGGCAACGGGAGCGGCGGGGGTGAGGAGACCCATGGCCAAGCCGATCACGATGGGATCGATCCCGGACTCGGAGAGCGCCACCCATGCGGCGGCGCCCAGCGCAGCGTAGAAGAGTCCACGGTGGATCCCCACGCTGACGGCCAGGACGATTGCCGCGAACAACGCGAGACCGACGACGAGCGGGACCGCGCTCACTCCGCTCGAGTAGACCGTGGCGATGACGAGGAGCGCCACGACGTCGTCGACGATCGAGACCGTGAGCATGAAGATCCGGAGCCGGTCGGGAATACCTCGCCCGACCAGGGCCAGCATGCCGAGCGCGAATGCGGTGTCGGTGGACATCGTGATGCCCCATCCGTGCGCAGATTGACGGCTGGCGTTGAACGCGAGGTAGACCCCGACGGGGACGATGATCCCACCCAGCCCGGCCACAAGAGGAAGAGCCACGCGACGCCGCTCCCGCAACTCACCCATGTCGAACTCCCGGCGCACCTCGAGCCCGGCCACGAAGAAGAAGAAGGTCATGAGCCCGCTGTTGACCCAGAAGCGGAGGTCGTGGGACGGACCGACGCCGGCGACGCGGATCGACAGGGTCGCCTGCCACACACGAGCGTACGACGACGGGTCGGCGTTCACCCAGATCAGGGCGGCAACAGCAGCCGAGAGCACGACAGCGGCACCGCCGGTCTCCGTGCGGAGGAACTGGCGAAGCGGCGTCTCCACCTGACGCGCCCAGGCGGTGCGATTCGAGTCGCCGGAGCTTCCAGTGTCCGCGGCCATGTCCGGGCCTCCTGTCAGGCGACCCGCATGATGCTGCTCACGACACGGCAGGTTTGCGAAGATCGTCGCTTCACACCGGGGCGGTCCACCTCATTCCTCATGGGCAGGCTCGCCGTGCTCGGCGTTCGGGAGACCTCGACGCCAATACGCCTTGGCCGACACGTGATCCACTCCGAGGCCCTGCGCCGCCAGGGCTCCGCGAACCCGACGTACGACCCCGGCCTCGGCGGCGACGTAGGCATGACCCAGACCGGCCTGGGATACAACCTCGGCGAGCGCCTCGACGAAGAGCGGCGCATCACCGGGCTCGGAACGACCGATCCGGTGAAGCCAACGAACGTCGACCTCACCGGCCTCCCCCGATCGGAACCTCTGTTCGTCAGCGGAGGTGTCGATCTCGAGCAAGGCCGTGGCCACCGAGCCGGGTGGCAGGACCTCGAGCATCGCCAGCGTTCCCGGCACGCCCGTCTCGTCGGCCACGAAGAGATGCCAATCGGCATCCTCACGCAGGGTGATCTTGCCCCTCGGGCCGATGGCATCGATCCGATCTCCGGCCCGAGCCGCACGAATCCAATCAGTACCCGGTCCTGTGCCATGCAGCGAGACGTCGATGCTGACTGCAGCACGACCCGGATCGAGGTCCCGGATGGTGTAGCGACGATTCACGACTCTGTCGTCGGCGAGCGGTATCCGCAACATCAGGTCCTGCCCCGCCCGATAGCGGAGGTCGGCGAGGCCGGGGGCGGTGAGGAGCACCCGACGAAAGGTCGGGGTCAGAGGGCCCGCCTCAATCACCTCGAGGTGGAAGAGGGAGGCGTCGGCCAGCGGCCCGCCCGGAACGCCCACCAGGTCCAGGAGCCGATCAGTCGTCATGTGCGTGATGTCTACCAGGAGGTGAGCGGCGCCGGTTCACCCAGCAGCGTCTCCTCGTCACGCGTTGCCCGGGCGGAGGGATTCAACCGAGGCACTCTTGTCGCCGACGCAATAACATCCTCACGGATGCAGACGTGGACCAGGAGCCCTGATGCATAACGACAAGGCCCAGGAGCTGCTGCGCGCCGAGCGTCTTCGTACCGAGCGCCTGCTCTCGGACACGAACGAAGCGGTCAGCGCTGATCTCACCGCGGCAAATCAGCCTGGTGACATGTTCGACTCGGCCGAGCCACTCATCACGGAGGGGGCTGACGACTCTGTGCATGCCCAACTGCAGGACCACCTGGCAGCCATCGACCGAGCTGAGAAACGCCTCGAGGCAGGAACCTACGGCTACTCGGTCCGCAGCGGCCAGCCCATCTCCGACGACCGCCTCGAAGCAGACCCCACCGCCGAGTTGACGGTCGAAGAAGCCCGGCAGTCGAACTGAGCCCGGCGAGCGCCGCCTCGTTGTCTTCGGCTCCTTACCGACTTAGGATGAGAAGATGCCGTCAGATCGCGTTCCGGTGAAGTTCCCCAAATTCGACAACATCGAGGACGAACGTAGGCATCGCAAGCAGCGCCTCTCTGCCGCATTCCGACTGTTCGGGCACTTCGGATTCGACGAGGGGGTTGCTGGTCACATCACCGCGCGAGATCCCGAGCTGCTCGACCATTTCTGGGTGAACCCGCTCGGGATGAACTTCAAGCAGATCCGTGTGAGGGATCTCATCCTCGTGAATGATCATGGTGAGGTCGTCGAAGGCACATGGCCCGTGAACGCGGCCGCGTTCGCGATTCACTCGCAGATCCATGCAGCACGACCGGACGTGGTGGCGGCAGCGCACGCGCACTCCGTGTATGGAAAGGCGTGGTCGTCGTTGCGCCGGCCTCTCGATCCCATCACCCAGGACTCATGCGCGTTCTATGGTGATCACGCTGTCTTCGACGACTACACCGGGGTCGTCTACGACCTCGAAGAGGGCAAGCGCCTTGCACACGCGCTCGGCGGGAACAAGGCGGTCATCCTTTCGAACCACGGTCTGCTGACCGTCGGGCAGACGTCGGTCGACGAAGCCGCGTGGTGGTTCATCACGATGGAGCGCACGTGCCAGGCGCAGTTGCTGGCCGAGGCGGCCGGCACGCCGGTGCTGATCGATCCCGACCAAGCCGAGAAGACCTCGAGGCAGGTGGGACCTCCGCTGTCGGGTTGGATGGCATTCCAGCCGCTCTACCAGTGGATCGTGTCGATTCAACCCGACCTACTCGAAGAATGAGAACCGCTCCGTAACCAGATCAAACTGGCCGGATTCGACGGCTTGGGTCCGATAGCTGTCACGTATGCTTCCACGATGCGTTTCGGTCTCGATGTCGCTCAGCAGCGTGTTTCTTGGCCTGAGCTCGTCAGCCGCGTGCAGTTTGCGGAGGAACTGGGCTTCGACGGTGCTTGGGGGTTCGATCACTTCCAGCCCATGTACGGCGAGGGGCCTGGTGAGACGTTTGAAGGGATGACGACGCTCGCAGCGCTGACCGGTGTGACGTCTCGCATCCGACTCGGACTACTCGTCACCGGGGTGACCTACCGTCACCCCTCGGTGCTGGCAGCCCAGGCGCTGACCATCGACCATGCCTCAGGCGGCCGCCTCGAGCTCTCGCTCGGCGCGGCCTGGTTCGACAAGGAACACACCGAGCTCGGTATCCCGTTCCCCTCGACATCGGAGCGGTTCGACTTGCTCGAGGACGCTCTCGAAATCGTGACTCGGCTGTTCACGGGGGACGTCGTGTCCTATCGAGGACGGATCGTGTCATTGCGGGACGCCCAGCTCCGCCCTTTGCCTGTACAGCATCCGCACCCGCCGATCTGGATCGGCGGCAGCGGTCCACGGCGGACGCTCCCGCTCGTCGCTCGCTATGCCGACGTGTGGCATGCGTGGGGTAGCCCGAATTCATTGCACGAGTCGAACGCCCAGCTCGATGATCTCGCAGTCGCTGCCGGACGCGATCCGTCGTCCATCATGCGGGCGAGCTCGCTCTCCCTCGATGACCTCGACACCGCCCGAAAGCACGCCGCGAAATGGAGGGACGCCGGCTACGGCTATCTGGTCTGCGGCTGGCCAGAAACGGGTCGTGGCCAGATAGAGGAATTCGCGAGCGAGGTCATGCCCGAATTCTTCGACTGACATCTCGACGGCGGTACTCGCAGTCGCAATCAGCTCACGCACTATCCGGTGACGGTTGCTCCGTGACGAACTTGGCCGTGCGACTGTGGAATCTCCAGGATCCATTCTCGTGGTGGAGGACGTCGTGATACCGGCCCACGAGCTTGATCGCCCAGCCGGAGTCCTCCAAGAGCAAGAAGATCACGTCGCTGATGGCCGTCGCCTCGTGGTCGCTCCAATCGGCGATGACGGTGTTGGCGACGAGGTGGCGCTGGGGTTGCCTCGGCTTCCATCTCGAATAGGCCTCACGCAAGGCGTCGTGGCCTATGAGAGGCCCCATGCCGGGGATATCGCAGACACCGTCGGCGCAGAAGGTGGCGACGACGTCGTCGGTCCGCCCGTCGTCCAAGGCCTGGGCGTACACGGCCAAAGCGGCACGCACGCCCTCGGCGACCTCTGCGAAGGTTGGCTGCGGCCTCATCGGCCCAGCCTCCCGAGCGGCACTGCCGGCTCACTCACCGTCGACCTCCGCTCTCAGAAGCCGAGATCAACGACAGGCTGTTCGAGGGGGTTCACGTTGACCGACTGCAGCCCCGGGAGCAGCGATTCGTAAGGAAGCCCGGCGAGGAACCCGTCGACCATACGTTCGAAGTTCGAGATGCCGCCCTCGACCCCCTCGGAAAGGCGGAGGTATTCGAAGCCCTTCGCGTGGAGGCCCCGTTGCTGCCTCGGCAGGTTCGAGAAGTCCTGGGCCGGGATGGGCGGCCACCGTGGGTCGTCGCACTCCCATGCCTCAGGTGGCGTGGGCGCCTCAGGCTCATGACCTTGCGGGAAACGCGTGAGCGACCAGATCTCCATCATCGTCTCCTCCGGTCCCAACGGGCGGAACCGGTAGGAGGAGGCGCTGCTGTACATGGGCAGCACGAAGTAGTGCGGGAAGCAGTAGGCCATGGGCTCGTCGAGCCCCCGTGCCTCGAGATCGTTGAGGTCGGGGATGTCACTGCCCTGGGCCCGGTGCCAGCGCACGACCTCCTCATTGAGCGTTCGATGCCACATGGACATCGCCTCGCTCGGGTCGGCCGGCAGCTCCATGTCCCTCAGCCCTTCGGCGATGCGCACGTCGTTCGCGTGGACCATCCCGGCCATGCCCTCGCTCATGGTGCGCAGGTACTGAATCTCCGCCTCGACGACCGCACGCGTGTCGACACCACCCTGGCCGGGTGAATACCTCATGCCGGGGATGACCAGCTGGGGATGTGCCTCCACCACGTGGTACTGCTCCATGAACGCCTCCTCGGCGAGCTTCCAGTTCACCGGGAGACGGCACGCGTACCACCACTCCGCTCGCATCGACTCCACCTTCCAGGCGTCGAGGACGGTGGCGAAGGGCTCGATGCACTGCCGGAGCGGCGGGGCATCGTCAGAGAGGTTGATCCAGGCACACCCTCCCCACACCTCGCAGCGCACGGGCGTGAGGTCGAGGTCCTGGGTCTGAAGGTTGTGCTCGGCGAAGGTCTTCTTCCGTGGGACGAAGGTGTTCTGGCCGTCGGGGCCGTAACACCACCCGTGGAACGGGCAGATGAACCCGGTCTCACACCTCCCTCGTCCCTCGGCGACCTTGACGCCACGATGGCGGCAGGCGTTCTGGAAGGCCGCCACTCCCCCGTCGTCGGAGCGCACCACGACGATCGACTGGTCGAGGATCTCGTACTCGACGAAATCACGGGGCTGTGGGATCTCCTCGAGCCGGCAGGCCATCTGCCACACCCGTCGCCACAACAGCTCGGCCTCCATTTGGTAGAAGTCCGGATCGAAGTAGCGTTCTTTGCGAAGACGGTCGGGCAACTCCACGGCGTAGGGCACGGTCAATGCCGACGACCTGCGATCCACGACCGCCATTGGGCCCCTTTCCCTCTCGGACGAGTGTCTGGTGGAACTGTATAGTGTTCCGACCGGTACAATAACGTCTGCGCCTCGCCGATGCAGGATGTCCGTGCCGACAACCATCGCGCTGAACGGTTCATCGCCTCGAAGTCTCATGACATCTCCAGAACCCGCACCCGACAAGCCCTCTGACCCCGTCGTCGTAGACGTGGACGTGCTTGTGGTGGGTGCAGGCATCACCGGCCTCTATCAGCTCTATCGCGCTCGAGAAGAGGGCTTCTCCTCGCAGCTGCTCGAAGCGGGCGACGGCGTCGGTGGCACGTGGTACTGGAATCGCTACCCGGGGGCACGGTTCGACTCGGAGAGCTACACCTACGGGTACCTGTTCTCGAAGGAGCTCTTCGAGGAATGGGAGTGGCGAGAGCATTTCGCAGAACAGCCCGAGATCGAGCGGTACCTGAACCACGTGGTGGATCGCTTCGGCCTTCGGCGTCACATCCGGTTCGGCGCCAAGGTCATCTCTGCGGTGTACGACGAGGGGGCGTGGAGGGTCGTGGCCGGTGACGGCACCACGTACCGGGCTCAGTACTTCATTGCTGCGACCGGCGTCCTCTCGGTGCCCTATTACCCGGAGGTGCCGGGGCGCGAGAACTTTCGGGGCGAGTCGTACCACACGGGGCTGTGGCCGGCGGCACCAGTCGACTTCGCGGGCAAGCGCGTTGCGGTCATCGGCACCGGGTCGAGCGGGGTGCAGATCATCCCCGCCATCGCGGGAACGGTTGCCTCCCTCACCGTCTACCAGCGCACGGCCAACTGGTGTACGCCCCTGAACAACGCACCGATCACACCTGACGAGCAGGCTGAGCTCAGAACCGGTTTCGAGGCAATGTGCGAGACGCTGAACACGTCACCCAGCGGATTTCTGCACCTGGCGCACGATCGAGCCACCTTCGAGGACCCGAAGGAGGAACGATGGGCGTTCTACGACAAGATGTGGAGCAGCCCTGGCTTCTCGAAGCTCACCAGCAACTACAGCGATCTCTTGATGGATGAGGCTGCGAACGCCGAATGGTGCACGTTCGTCTCGGAGAAGATACGGAACATCGTCGTGGATCCCGAAACGGCAGAGAAGCTGATCCCCGATGAGCACCGCTTCGGTGAGAAGCGACCCCCATTCGTGACGGGCTACTTCGAGGTGTACAACAACCCGAACGTGGATCTCGTCGATCTCAGGCGGACGCCCATACTGCGCATGACCGAGAATGGGATCGAGACTTCCGATGGTGCGCGAGAGTTCGACATCGTCATATGGGCGACGGGCTTCGACTTCGGCACCGGTGCGCTTGCGCGAATGGATATCCGAGGTCGGGACGGCGTTGCGCTCCGCGACCACTGGGCCGACGGCCCGAGAACGTTCCTCGGCATTCAGACCACGGGGTTCCCGAACTTCTTCTTTCCCGGTGGGCCACACGCGGCGGCCGGCAACAATCCTCGGTACAACGGCGACCAGGTGGACTTCATCACCGACACCCTCATCTATGTCCGAAGCCACGGCTTCGACGTCATTGAGGTTGGCGCCGCGGCAGAAGACAAGTGGACCGACATGATCGATCGATGGGCCACGAGAGCGCCCTCTTTCGGGGAGAGCAGCTACTACTTCGGGAGCAACATCCCTGGGAAGCCACGCAAGTACCTACTGAACTCGGCCGGTCGGCCGAAGCTCTTCACGGAGATCGCCAAGGTGATCGAGACCGACTATCAGGCGTTCAGGCTGTCACGTTCCTGCGACCCCGCACCTCTGGGGGCGTCAGGGTAGATCCGAATCCCGAACTCCTCAGACCGTCGCGACGGGTGTCAACGGGGAGCCGACCGCTCCGGGCAAGCGCAGCGGCGGCGCGGTGAGCAGGAATCGGCTCCGGCCGTGCTCGCGCAGCCACGACGCGAGCTCGTGCAAGTACCACATCTCCCCCAGGGGGACGCCGAGCCGGAACAGGCACAGATGGTGGATCGGAAGGAACGAGTGCCGGCTCTCGTCCCGATCCTTGCCGACCATCCCTTCGACGGCGTAGTTGTCCGCCACCAAGGCCGAAATCTGTGAATCGCTGATCCACTGCAGAAGTGACTCGTCCCGGGCATCGAGGTAGGTGCACAGCGTGTGGATCTTCACCGGATCCGGGTCGCGGTTCCACTTCAGGACCTCCGTGGCGAAACCGGTGTGCAAAAGGAGCATGTCGCCCGGCTCAACGACGACGTTGTCGGCCGCCATGATCTCCTTGAGCGTCCTCAGGTCAACCCCGCGCCACTCGTGACCCAGGTGGTGGGCCAGATCGACCAGGACGCCCCGTCCCTGGACGCCCTTGTACGCCATGTGCTCCAAGCCGAGGTGGCGGGCGAAGGAGCGGTGCGCACCACCGTCCCCCGCGGCGTCGGCCTTCGGCCCGACCAGGTCCTCCCCGGCACGGTACCCGTTGTAGTAAACCGCCTCCTCAATCCCGTCGCCGTCCGCATCGAACTCGGCACCGACGTGCGCCAGCGAGTCCCACTGTGTCGAGTACTGCAGCGAGAGGGTCACGACGTCGTCAGCCCAGACGTCCACGTACTTGGGATCGCCGAACTTCTTCATCGTGCTCATCGGAACGTTGAAGAACGTGCCCGGGTTTCCCTCCATGTCCTCGGTCGGCGCCAGGACCGGAGGGTGCCGCCTCTGGTTCAATGAAGTGCCTCCCGGGTAGTCCAGGGGCAGGCTCAGGCAAAAGCTGCGGCCGGCCTCAACCTCCCTCACGCCCTCGAGGACCTTCTCGGGAGTGAGCAGGTTGATCCGGCCCAGCTCGTCGTCCTCGCCCCAGTCACCCCACGTCGAACCTGGCGGCCTCTGCTTCCACCGCTTCGTCACGGTCTCGTCTCCTTCTGGCCGCAGGCATCCGCGACGGGCTGTCCGCGTTGCCTGTACCGACCGGTTGGTCTACACTCGAGCCGCAGGGTACCGCGTGCGTGCACGCCTGGTCAGCCCGCGATAGGAGATCTTGCGTCTACGCGCAGGAAGGTCACGACCATGACAGAGACGCAACTCGTCGTTTCCGCCGACGGGCACATCCTGGAGCCCACCGATCTCTTCGTCACCCGCCTGCCCAAGCACCTGCGGGACCGGGGAGTGTGGGAGGACGACTTCGAGATTGAGCCGCTCGTCGAGGGCGGAGCCCGGATATTCCGGCGACTGCACACGCCCGGGTTCGAGGGCTGGACGATCTCCCGGTACCGCCAGACGAGCGGGCGGATGCCCGAGGGCGACCCCGAGCTGATCGTCGAGGACCTCGCTCTCGACGGGGTCGATGTCGGTGTGATGCACCCGAACCTTTCGCTCTTCGGTCTTTACTCCGACGACCACGAGCTGTCCCTGGCGCATGCACGCGTCTACAACGACTACATCATGGAACGGTTCACTCCGTACTTCTCGCGTCTTGCACCCACGGCCCCCGTTCCTCTGACCGACGTCGACGACGCGGTGGCTGAGATCGAACGGGTCGCGGCGGGCGGGTTCCGTGCGATCCTCCTGCCCGCGACGCCGCCGAAGCCGTACTACTCGCGGGACCTCGACCCCGTGTGGGCGGCGGCCCAGGCGAACGGTGTGCACGTGTTCATCCACACCCAGACGGGCGGCGTGAAGATCAACGACCCCGAGTCCACCACGCTCAAGGTCGTCATGGAGAACGCCGCACAGGTCAACCAACCGATGACCGAAAAGGCGGCAGCCAAGCGGATGGTCACGCAGGCGATTTACAGCACGATCGTCCCCCAGCAGGTCATATGCCAGCTCGTCGGCGGTGGCGTGCCCGAGCGCTACCCGGACCTCCACTTCGCCTTGATCGAGTTCAACGCCCACTGGCTCGCGTCACTGGTGGGCAGCATGGACAAGTGCTGGGTGACCGGGATCGGACAAGACCCGGACTGGTGGCTGGGCGTCTGGGACGACAGCCGCCCCCCCGAGGAACAGAGTGGCATGGCGCAGCTGTTCCGCCTCAACGAAAAGTGGCCGTATCCGCTCATGCCCAGCGAGTACGTCCAACGCCAGTTCCACGTCTCGTTCCAGGACGACCCCGTGGCGGTCGCCTGCCGTCACATCACGGGGTTGTCGACGATCGTGTGGGGCAACGACTACCCGCACGCCGAGGGCACGTTCCGGGGCAGCAAGGAGCTCATGGCCCGGCTCTTCGCGGACGTACCGGAAGACGAGCGTGCCGCCATGGTCGGTGGCACGCTCGGCCGGATCCTCGGGTACAACGCTCCGGTGGCCGCAGCGGCGCCCCGGAACTAGGGCACCCCCCCGAGTCAGCTGCACTGAGGGGCGGGCAAATGAGCACGTACAGCTTCGAGGGGCGCGTCGCGATCGTCACGGGCGCGGGTCGCGGGATCGGCCGAGCCCACGCGCTCTTGCTGGCCGACCGAGGAGCGAACGTCGTCGTCAACGACCTGGGCGGCACCATCGATGGCCTCGGAGCCGACGCAGGGGTGGCGTCCGCAGTCGCGGCAGAGATCGTGGCCGCAGGCGGCACCGCGACCGCGGATGGCAACGATGTGGCCACAGCCGGGGGCGCACAGGCGCTCATCGACTCGGCAGTGGAACGGTTCGGACGCCTCGACATCCTGGTGAACAACGCCGGCATCATCCGGTGGGCGGGGTTTCCGGGCGCCGACTCGGACAACCTCGCCAGCCACCTTGCCGTGCACACGATCGGGTCGTTCAACACCACCCGCGCCGCCTGGCCGCACATGGTCGAACAGGGCTACGGCCGCATCGTCATGACCACCTCGTCGGGAATCTTCGGGCTGCCCAACAACATCTCCTATGCGACCGCCAAGGCGGCCGTCATCGGACTCACCCGCAGCCTGACGACCGCCGGAGCTGCCCATGGGATCAGGGTCAACCTCATTGCGCCGGCGGCCTTCACCAGGATGGCGGGCCAACCAACCGCCGAGGCGACCTCGCCCGGCCAAGGCACAGAGTCGTCGCCCATGTCGGCGGACCTCGTCGCACCGATGGTCGCCTTCCTCGCCCACGAATCCTGCCCGGTCAGCGGCGAGATCTACGCGGCCGGAGCTGGTCGGTTCGCCCGCATCTTCATCGCTTCCACCCCCGGCTACGTCCACCCGACCAGCCAGCCGACGGTCGAGGACATCGCCCAGCACTGGGAGACGATCAACGACGAGACCGGCTACTTCATCCCTGCCGACCTGATGGCCTGGTCGGCCGCCTTCATGGAACACCTGTCCCCAGCGGGACCGGGATCTGCTGCCTCCTAGACGTGGACCTTTCCCTCAACGAAACCGAACGCGACCTCGTCGAGCTCTGCCGCGACTTCGCGCAACGCGAGATCGCACACCGTGCGCCGCTGGCATGGGACGAGGCGCGGTGCCCGACGGACCTGCTCCGAGAGATGGGAGAGCTGGGGCTTCTGGGCATCCTCATCCCAGAAGAGTGGGGCGGAATCGGCATGTCGACGATCGGCTTCGTCGCCGCGATGGAGCAGATCGGGCGAGCGGACCAGTCCGTGGCGGCAGCGTGGCAGGCGCACGCCACCATCGGCTCATTGCCCTTGTACCTCTTCGGAAACGACCATCAGCGGGAACGTTGGCTCCGACCGCTCGCCGAGGGTCGCGTGCTCGGCGCATTCGGGCTGACCGAGCCCGACGCGGGTTCTGATGCCCGTGGGATCCGTACCCGTGCCGAACGGAGCGACGGCGGCTGGCTGATCAACGGTCGGAAGACGTTCATCTCCAATGCGGGAACCGATATGTCCTTTGGCGTGACGCTGCTGGCGCGTACGGAGTCCGATGCGGACCGGGCGCCGGCCTATGGCAGCCTCGTCGTCGAGAAGGGCACGCCGGGTTTCACCATGGGGCCGAAGATGCGCGGCATTGGCTGGCGCGGTCTTGACACACGCGAGCTGTACCTGGACGACGTCTGGGTCCCGGACGATCACCTCGTCGGTGATCCCAACATGGGACTCGGGCAGTTCCTGCGGACGCTCGAAGTCGGGCGCATCTCAATCGCCGCACTGTCGCTCAGCTTGACCCAAGCGGTGCTCGACATGGCCACTGAGTACGCGGCCCAGCGGGTGCAATTCGGTCAGCCGATCTCGAAATTTCAAGCCGTCCAGTTCAAGCTGGCGGACATCGCCACAGAGCTCGAGGCGGCGCGCTGGCTGACCTACCGGGCGGCGTACTTGCGGGACTCGGGTCAGGGGTTCCAGAAGGAAGCGGCGATGGCCAAGTTGAAGGCCAGCCGAGTGGCGGCGTGGGCTGCATCGGAGGCGGTCCAGATCCACGGAGGCCTGGGTTACATGCTCGAGACGCCGGTGGCGCGCTTCTACTGCGACTCAAAGGTGCTCGAGATCGGTGAGGGCACGAACGAGATTCAGCACTTGGTGATCGCGCGCCTGTTGGGCTGCTGACCTACACGGCAACGAGGCGGCGAATGGCCTCGGCGATGTCGTCGCGGTCGGGAAGCCAGGCTCGTTCGAGATCGGGCGCATACGGGGGCGGTGTGGGCGCGGCGCCGATCCGCTCGATCGGGGCGTCGAGATCCCAGAAGCCCTCGCGAGCCACGGTGGCCGCAATTTCCGCGCCGATGCCGAACGGGACGACCGCTTCATGCGCGATGAGCAGGCGGCTTGTCTTGTGCACCGATTCCAGAATCGGAGCGACGTCGAGGGGAGCGACGGTTCTCAGGTCGATCACCTCCACCGAGATCCCCTCGTCCGCGACGCGTTCGGCTGCGGCCACGACCTCGTGCACCATCCGGGACACCGACACAACGGTGACGTGGGTCCCTCGCCGGACGACCGCGGCCTTGCCGATGGGGAGGACGTAATCGGGCGGCGGCTGCGGACCCTTCATACCGTACAGAAGCCGGTTCTCAATGAAGACCACCGGGTTGGGATCCTGGATTGAGGCGCGCAGGAGACCGTACGTGTCAGCCGGCGTCGAGGGCATGACGACGCTCAGCCCGGGGATGTGCGCCAGAAGCGCCTCGAGGCTCTGCGAGTGCTGGCTCCCCGAGGACCGCCCGGCGCCAAACTGGGTCCGCACGGTCAGCGCCATTTGGGCGGCCCCGCCGGTCATGAAGGGCAGCTTTGCCGCCTGGTTGAGCAGCTGGTCGAAGCAGACCCCGAGGAAGTCGAGGTACATCAGCTCGACGACAGGGCGCATCCCGGCCATCGCGGCACCCACGCCGAGGCCGATGATCGCCGTCTCGGAAATCGGGGTGTCACGCACCCGCTCGCCGAACCGATCGGCAAGTCCGCGGGTGAGCCCAAAGACGTTTCCCCCCGCACCGACGTCGATACCGGCGATGAACACACGATCGTCCTCGTCGAGCTCGGCCTCGAGCGCCATGCGTACCGCGTCCATGGTGCGGAACACCGGTGCTTCTTCACGGGGCGGCGGCGGCTCCGATCGGACTGGTCTCGTCCGTACGACGAAGTCGGACAACGTGGCCACGGCCGGACTCGACAGCCGGCGGGCGCTCTCGACAGCCCCGTCGAGTTCCTCGGCAATCGATGCCTCGAGCGCCTTGATCTCATCGTCCTCGACACCGGCCTCCCGAAGTCGGCGCTCGTGGGCGAGGAGCGGGTCACGCGCCCGCCAGGCCTGGACCTCGTCAGGGGGTCGGTAGCGCTCTGGATCGCCTTCGTAGTGGCCGTGCCAACGGTAGGTAGCCGCCTCGACGACGGCAGGGCCGTGCCCGGAACGTGCAGCCTGCACCACCCGCTCCATGGCGGCCGCAGTGGCGGCCACATCGTTGCCGTCGACCGAGAGGAAGGGGATCCCGTAGCCCCCAGCTCGCAGCTCGAGTGAGGCCACATGCTGGGAGGAGGCCGCGGAGAACTCTGCGTAGCCGTTGTTCTCGCAGAAGAAGACCACCGGCAGGCGCCAGACGGCGGCCAGGTTCAGCGCCTCGTGGAACGCTCCCTGCGCGGGCGCGCCGTCGCCGAAGAACGCCACTGCGACGTGGCCGTCGTCTCGGAGTTGTGCCGCGTGCGCCGCCCCCACCGCGATCGGGAGCCCTGCCGCCACGATCCCGTTCGCACCGAAGATTCCGATGGTGGGGTCGGCGATGTGCATGGAGCCCCCCCGGCCACGATTCGTACCCTGCTCCCTGCCCATCAGCTCTGCGAACATCCCGGTCGGATCGAGCCCCTTGGCCAGACAGTGGCCATGCCCACGGTGTGTCGAGGTGATGACGTCGGCGACGTCGAGCGGCCAGCATGCGCCCACGGCCGTCGCCTCCTGGCCGATGGACAGGTGCACGAAGCCGGGAACCTCCCCGTCGCGGTAGAGCGCAGCCACCCGCTCCTCGAAGCCACGGATGCGCACCATCCTGCGGTGCATCTCGATGAGGTCAACCAGCGAAAAGCCGGAGCTCGGGGGCGGGTCGATGGGCACGAAGTGTGTATTGTACTGGTCGGTACAACCAAGGAAAAGCGATGATCAGTCGGATCGAGATCCCCGGGTCGTTCCCCGACGCCGGCGCGGTCTCAGGGAAGCGCGTGGTGATCACCGGCGCCAGCCGCGGGCTGGGTGCCCTGCTGGCGCACGCCTTCTCCGATGCCGGTGCATCTGTCGCGCTGGTCGCTCGGACGGAACGGGATCTGAAGACGGTCGCAGAGGCAATTCCCGGGCCGTCCCTGGTGCTCAGCGGTGACGTCACGGATGAAGACTTCAACGAGGCTGTGGCCGATGCCACGGTGACCGAATGGGGCGGCGTCGACGTGTGGATCTGCAATGCGGGGATCTCCCCGATCGTGGCCGGCCCCCGGCGGACGGACGTCTCGGTCTGGCGGCAGGTCCTGGAGGTCAACCTGACAGGCGCGTTCCTCGGGGCCCGCGCCGCGGCACGGGTCATGCGCGTGGGTGGCCGGCTGATCTTCACGGGGTCGGTCCTCGGGGAGAGGCCGCGCAAAGGGTTGAGTGCCTACAGCGCGTCGAAGGCGGGCCTGGTCGGCATGGCCAAGGGGCTCGCACTCGACCTGGCTCCCGTCGAGATCACCGTCAACGTCGTCGCCCCGGGGTGGTTCGATTCGCCGTTGGCCGACGGGTGGGTGAAGGATCCCGAGCTCTCGGCCTCCATCACCGGCCACACCGCGCTCCGCCGCTGGGGAGCGCCCACCGACCTGGCCGGCGCCTATCAATTCCTGGCCTCCGACGCCTCGGCATTCATCACCGGTACGGTCCTCAACGTCGACGGCGGATACCTGCTGGTATGACGTCCCAACGACGGGTCGTGGCGATCACGGGAGCGGGAGGCGCGCTCGGAGCGGCGATAGCGCAGCAGCTCGCAAGCGAAGCCGCGACCGACCTCGTGTTGAGCGATGTCAGTGCCGCATCGCTCGAGGCGACCGGAGCCGCACTCCCGGCGACCGGGAGTGCGATCGAGACGATCCTCGCCGACGTGAGCGACTTCTCCCAAGTCGAGTCCGTGATCGCGCTGGCGGTCAAGCGGTTCGGCCATCTCGACGTCGTGATCGGCAATGCCGGCGTGCTCTCCGCGAACGGTCGCATCCACAACCTGGACACCGAAGAGTGGGAACGCGCGTTCCGGATCAACGTCCTGGGTGCGGTCAACAACATCCGTGCCGCGGTCGCCGTGATGCGACCACAGGGGTCAGGATCCATCGTGTTGACGGCGTCGGTCTCCGGGTTGACGGCATGGACTCATGCCGCTCCCTACTGCGCGACGAAGGCCGCCGTGATTCAGCTCGCAAAGGTCGCCGCTATCGAGTATGCACGCGACGGAATCCGAGTCAACTGCGTGTGCCCAGGAACATTCCGGTCGGCGATCCATGCGGATCTTCCCCCAGATGCGCTTCATACGATCGCCGCGAGGCACCCCTTGGGGCTCGGAACGGCGGCCGACCTCGTTGGTGCGTACTCGTATCTGGCGGGCGATGCATCGCGCTGGACGACCGGATCCGCGATCGTCGTCGACGGGGGTTACTCAGCGCCATGAGGGCAGCAGACCGAATGCCTACGGGGGGTTGGTAATGCCTCGCATGAAGATCTCCGCGAACGGCTGTGCCACGTCTCGAGCCGAGAGCGGCCCGCCCGCCTTCAGCCACAGGTACGTGTAGTTGTGCATCCCGAGCCAGGCCAGGGCGGTCAGCCTCGGCTGCAGTTCACGAAACTCGCCCGAGTCGACGCCAGCCTGGAGAACGTCCTCGACCCGTCGCTCGTACTGACGGCGCCGCTGACGGAACTGCTCGGCTCTGTCACCGGTGAGCGCAGGAAACTCGTGGAGGAAGACCCAGACGTGATCCGGGTAACGGTGGATCACGTCGAGAAGCTCGTGGCCGAGCATTGCCAGCTGCTCCGGCGGCGAGCCCCCCGCCTCCGCCACACGATCTGCCCCGAGCATCACCTCGTCCATCACCCGGTCGTGGATGGCTGCGAGCAACTCCTCCTTGGAGCCGATGTAGTGGTAGAGCGCGCCCTTCCCGAGATCGTTCGCAACACAAAGTTCCGTGATGCCCGTCGCGTGATACCCACCCCGGGCGAAGACGCGTGCGGACGTGTCGACGATGGCTTCACGGCGCGCCTGCCAGTTGGCCCTGCGCCGAGTGTCACCGGTCCCTTCCGCCCGTGTCATCAGTAGCGAGGTTAGCGGTCCATGGAGGACGCGCCACATGACCAAGCGGAATGCTCCGTGAGATCCCAGCCGTGAAGGAGCGCTGATGACTGCCACGCTGACGACTCCGGCGGATATGAACTGGTTCGCGGTGCTGGCCCACCACGCCTCCCGTTCACCAGACAAGGCGATCACGGTGTTCGACGGTCAGACCACGACGTACGGGGAGATGGCCGAGCGCGTGATTGCGCTCGCGGGCGGCCTGTCCGAAGGCGGCGTCGGCCGTGGTGATGTGGTGGCCCTCCTCTCCTACAACTGTCCCGAGTTTCTCGAGACGATCTTCGCGGCCAATTACCTCGGCGCCATCGCGATGCCCATCAACTGGCGGCTTGCCGCGCCGGAGGTGCGGTACATCCTGGAACACTCCGGCGCTCGGGCCCTCACGTGTGACGAGTCGCTGGTGGAGCTTGCAAGCGACGCCACGCAGGGAATGGAGACCGCTCTCGTCCGCGCCTGCGTGTCGGCATCTCCTCCGAGCGGATGGACGACGCTCGCTGACCTCCGCGCCTGTCCCCGCAGAGCGGCGCGCGTCCCAGCGGAGGCTGACGACGTCCATCGCCTGATGTACACCTCGGGCACGACCGGCCGACCCAAGGGCGTCATGATCACACATGCCAACCTCACGTGGAAGAACCTGGCGCATCTCGTCGAGTTCGGTTTCACCGGCTCCGATCTCGGCCTCGCGTGCGGCCCCTTGTACCACGTCGGTGCTCTCGACCTGACAACCACTTCCTTGATCGCCGCGGGTGCGACCATCATCATCCATCGTTCCTTCGATGCGCCCCGCGTCGTCGACGAGCTCGAACGATCTCAGGTGACGACGGTGTGGCTGGCGCCTGCCATGGTCAACGCCATCATGGCGCTGCCCGACATTGAGCAGCGCGACCTGTCGTCGGTACGCGTCGTCATCAACGGTGGCGAGAAGATGCCAATCCCGCTCATTGAGCGGATCCAACGAGTGTTCTCGTCGGCATGGTTCGCCGACGCGTACGGCCTGACCGAGACGGTCTCCGGTGACACCTTCCTCGACCGGCGCAGCATCGTGAGCAAGCTCGGGAGCGTCGGGCGGCCGTGCCTCTACCTGGAGCTCGACCTATGGGACACGGCGGGGAACTCCGTGCCCGCCGGCGCACACGGAGAGATCGTCCTGCGAGGGCCAAAGGTCTTCAAGGGCTATTGGCGGGACCCGGACGCGACCCTCGCCGCGTTCGCCGGGGGCTGGTTCCATACCGGCGACATCGGCGTCCGAGACGAGGACGGATACCTGTTCATCGTCGATCGCCTCAAGGACATGATCGTGTCTGGGGGTGAGAACATCGCGAGCTCGGAGGTGGAGCGGGTTCTGTACGAACACGACTCGGTGATCGAAGCGGCCGTGGTGGGCCGTCCCGATGATCGATGGGGTGAAGTGCCGGTGGCGTTCGTCGTCGTGCGCGACGACGCTGCAGTGACGCCGGACATCCTCGTGCAACACTGCCGCACCCAGCTGGCCCGGTTCAAGGTACCCAGGGAGATCACGCTGCTCGACACACTGCCCCGCAACCCCTCGGGGAAGGTCCTCAAGCGCCAGCTCAGAGAGGGCGCGTGAGCGGAGACGCTCGGGGAACCCGCGCACACCGTTCGGTGTCGTATCACCCCTCGCGGGTCATCGGTTCGAGCCTGTCGATCACACTCTGCACGAACGAGACGGTGGCGTCATGACCTGCAGTGACCCCCAGGGCTTCCTCGAGAGCGAGCACCTGGGAGAGGCCGGTCATCATGAGCATTGCCACGATCGGGGGGAGTTGCTCGGGCGTGATGCCGTCGGCCGCCAGCGCCGCGGTGAGGGCCTCGAGCTGGGCGGCGCGGAATCGCTCGGCGTAGCGGGCGATCTCGGCACGTATCACCTTGCGGTGGTTCGCCAACGCGACGAACTCGATTGAGAAGGCGGCACCGCGCGGGTCGGCGTTGAGCCTCCACAGCGTCCTCAACGACGGGTCCGCGGCCATGGCCCGTTCGAAGCGGGCCAGGTTCTCTTCGGCCCGACGCCGGAACACCTCCGTGAAGAGGTCGTCCATCGTGCGGAAGTAGTAGTGCACGAGCTGGGGCTTGAGGTCCGCCCTCGCCCCCACTTTCCGTGAGGTGACCGCGGCGTAGCCCTCCTCCCGCAAGAGCTCCTCGGCCGCATCGACCAGCCGGGCCCGCGTCTTGGAGTCGGCGGCACCGATGCGCCGGGGCTGGGACGAGGTTGCCACGGCAACAACTTGCCACACGTCGCGGCGGCTGCTAAGCAGATGCCAAAATCTGCTGTGCGACTGCTCAGCAGGGGCGGGGGTTCGGCCGCCGCTCATGCGCGAAGGGAGACCGGGGTGGACGACTGGGAGAACATCGACTTCTTCAGTGACACATCACTCCTCGAAGACCCGTACCCCTACTTCGAGCAACTGCGCGCCCAGTGCCCGGTGCTTCCACTGCCGAACCACGGGGTGGTCGCTGTGACGGGCTACGAGGAGGCGGGCGAGGTCTATCGCGACACGGCAACGTTCTCGTCGTGCAACTCGGTCATCGGTCCCTTCGCGACGTTCCCCGTCCCCCTCGAGGGTGACGACGTCAGCGACATCATCGACCAGCACCGGAATCAACTTCCCATGAACGAGCACATGGTCACCATGGATCCGCCGGATCACACCCGGGAACGGGCGCTCGTCATGCGTCTGATCACGTCGAAGCGCCTCTTGGAGAACGAGGCATTCATGTCGCGGCTGGCCGACCGATTGCTGGACGAGTTCGTGGCCGACGGGCGATGCGAGTTCATCGCCGCCTATTCACAACCCTTCGCCATGCTCGTCGTCGCTGATCTGCTCGGGGTGCCCGAAGAGGATCATCAGCGGTTCCGTGAGGGATTCGGCCTGAGTCAGGTGCCCGGAGAGCTCGGTGCCGGTGAGGACGACCGGGTGGGACTCAACGCGCTGGCGTGGCTCGACGAATGGTTCTCTCAGTACATCGAGGACCGACGCCGCCATCCCCGAAAGGACGTGCTGACCGATCTGGCCCTGGCGACATACCCCGACGGCACCATGCCCGACGTCACCTCCGTCGTGCGGACGGCCACCTTCCTGTTCGCGGCCGGCCAAGAAACGACGGCACGCCTGCTTGCCATCGCATTGAAGTACCTTTCCGAGTACCCGGAGCTCCAGGACGAGCTTCGGTCGCACAAGGAGCTCGTCCCGGGCTTCATCGAAGAGTCCCTGCGTATCGAGAGCCCCGTGAAAGCCGACTTCCGCCTGGCACGCCGCTCCACCACGATCGGCGGGGTGGACATTCAGGCGGGCACGCCGGTCATGTTGCTGAACGGTGCCGCCAATCGCGATCCCCGGCGCTTCACCGATCCGGCGGAGTTCCTCGTGGACCGACCCAACGCCAGGGCGCACATGGCGTTCGGCCGAGGCGCTCACACCTGTCCGGGAGGTCCCTTGGCACGAGCGGAGGGCCGCGTCAGTCTTGACCGCATCCTCGACAGGATGCGTGACATCCGGCTGGACGAGGAACATCACGGCCCCCCGACTGCACGTCACTACCGGTACGAACCCACGTGGGTCCTGCGCGGCCTGAGCGCCCTCCACCTGGAGTTCACGCCGGGCGTGGTGACGCCGTGAGCGTCGCCGTGGTCACCGGCGGGGCGTCCGGCATCGGGCTCGGCGTGGCCCGATGCTTCGTCGCCGACGGTCACGACGTCGCCATTCTCGATCGGGACGGCGAGGGCGCCGAAGCGGCGGCGACCCACATCGCGGCCGGGAGATCCCGGGTCCTCCCCGTCGAGGCCGACGTCGCGGACCGGCCGTCGGTCGACGCGGCCTTCGGGCGGGTCCGCGCCGAGCTCGGTCCGGTCGGCATCCTCGTGACGAGCGCAGGCGTGGAATCCTTCGATTCCCTGCTCGACATCACGGCCGACAAGTGGGACAGGATCATCGCGGTGAACCTCACCGGTACGTTCAATTGCGTCCAGGCGGCAGTGCCCGACATGCTCGCCGACGGCTGGGGCCGCATCGTCACCATCTCGTCCTCGAGCGCCCAATCGGGAGCGCCCAACATGGCCCACTACGCCGCCTCGAAAGGCGGCGTCATCGCACTGACGAAGGCTCTGGCGGTCGATCTCGCACGCCATGGCATCACGGTCAACACGATTCCGCCCAGCCTGGTGGACACCCCGATGGCACGGGCGGCGGAGGCCGCCGGCGATTTCCCCGGGGTGGACGTGGTCGGTCCCATGGTGCCGCTCGGCAGAGCGGGCACCCCGGCCGACATCGGCGCCGCCTGCTCCTTCCTCTGCTCCGATGGCGGCAGTTACATCACGGGCCAGATCATCGGCGTGAACGGCGGCATGTACATCTGAAGGAACCGCCCAGGCCGAGTGGGGGACGCGCCTATCCCCTCAGCGGGTCCGACAGGAACGCCTGGAGTTTCGCCCGCCTCCTCCCGACCATCGCTCCACCCAACCGCTGGCCTCCGACAGAGCAGACCACCGCGATCGCGCAGGCGACAGCGATTCCAAGGCCAAGGTCGTGGTCCGGCAGCTTCTGGGAAAGGCCGTGTGGGGCGGTGAAACCCCACAAGAGCAGTGAAGGCGTCAGCATCAGCGAGCCCAACACCGGAACGAGCACATACGGCGTGACGACGAGCACCGCCCATCGGACCAGCATCCGCCTGCGAGGCCGGCGATGTTCCCACCGATAACGCAACGGGATCGGATGATAAGGGAACAAGATCCCGACCCAAGCCGAGATGGCAAGGAAGCCGAATGGAAGGACCACAATGGCGACGACCGTGTACAGGGTGGACAGCAGTGACTGATTGATTATCCCGTTGATGACCGCCACCAGGGCGCAGATGGGAGTGACCATCAGCCAAAGCACGACGTTCTTGGCGTAGAGCATCCGGCGGATCATGGTGGGATCCTCCAGCGCGGATACCGTTCGTGCGGCGTCGGGCCCAAGGATGTTGGTCGAGGGAACGTCCGAGTACATCCATGCCGCCAGTATCAGCGCGAAGGCGAGCGTGCCATGAAGCGTGAACACCTTGTCCCTCAACCCCGTTGGAAGGAAGAACCAAGCGGAGCTCATCAGCGCGCCGTTCACGGCGATGGTGACTGGGCTCTCGTACGGAGGCTGGAATGTCAACGCGAGCTGATCGCGGACGGCCTCCCTCGCCGTTGCGGGGAGCCGAACCTCACTGTCCTTGAGCATCGCTTCCTACCCGTAGACCGCTGGATCAGTGAGGTGAAGGAAGCCGGGTCGTCGGGGGCGACGTGATCGCCTCAGCGCACTCTGCGCGGCATGAGGGCCCCGATGAACCAAAAGAGAGGCAGGAAGATGCCGATGAGGAACATCACCCAGTGTCCCTTTCTGATGGATATCACTCCGAGGGTTATCAGGAGGACGAAGTAGAGAACTGACCAGAGAGCGATGAATCCTCCGCTGATCGATGAAAGGGGAACGTTCATGTGTATTCCACAACTCCGAGGCCGGTTTGTCCTGGGCAACTCGCCAAGTCTCCCCGGAATTTGGGTCTGCAGCGCACCTTACATCAGTTCATGCATGGTGTACCTGGATCCGGTCCGGCTCTCGCCGGCGATAGGTCCGAGACTCCTCGATCATGAGTTGGGGATGCCACGCCCACTCCTCGAAGGCGGCGCGATCAAGGCGTTGGCGCACACGCGGGGTCATCTGTTCGAAGGTGCCCTGGGGATCGTCTCCGACCATCTCGTACAGATGGCAGAACCGAGGGGTTCCCGAGGACTCGTTCTCCCAGGGTGTGATCGTCCGGTACCCAGGCACCGCCGCCTCAGCAATGTGCCGAAGATGCACGAAGTCGCCCCAATCGCGCAGTTCCTGCGCCGACTCGCGCTGCTTCGCCGAGATGAGAACCAGCAGGATGCCTGTTGTCCGCTCACCCGAGCACGATCCTTGAGGCGGACGGGGATAACGCACCAGGGGCACGACCGTGGTTGCTCCAGACGGCGACTCCACCACTCCCCCATCGCCCTCTCCGATCACCACGCCGTCGCAGCGCGGCTGCAGCCTCGGCAGATCGTCATCCGAGGTGGTCGCCGGGTCCCAGATGGAGACCTCCCAGCCGGCTGCTTCGACGGCCGCCGCACGTGTGTTCACGTGGTCCGGCTCGCGGACCAGCTCGAGATACAACCGAGGCGGTAGTCGACCTTCCATCGTCTGCCCTGTATCAATCTCCTGAGTGGACTGCGTGTTCCCCGCAGCGACCTTAGCCGTGCACGGTTGCGCAGCCCGGGGCTGTCCGGGCGACGTCACGCCGGTCGGTGGGCTCTACAAGTACTCCCGCTTGCGCATCCAGACAAGGACGAACCATCCCCACAGGGGCGGCAGGTACGAGGTGAACATGCGCTGGACGAACGTTGCCGCGACGGCGTCGGTCTCTGGAATGCCCGCTGCCGTCAGGCCGAGGATCATCCCCGCCTCCACCACGCCCATGCCCCCAGGCACCGGGGAGACGCCCCCGAGCATCGACGCGATGGTGATGACGATGAAGATGGTGGCCAGGGAGAGGTGCTGCCCGAAGGCGTGGAGCGCTGCTCCCAGGGCCAGCGCCACCATCAGCTGACCCGAGATCGCCCCTCCGACCAGCTCGACCAATTTGGCCGGTGTGGTCGCGAGGATCTTCAAGTCCGCCCACACCTGGCGCAGCTTGGGACGGGCTTTGTCGGCGGCCAGGCGTCGAAGGCGCGGGACGGCCAGAGCCACACCGATGAGCACGACGACCAGCACGATCACAGCCAGGAGCAGCCAGATGGCCTTGCCATGATTGCCGGAGGCGTTCTGACCGTCGTTCGAGAAGTTGAGGTTGCCCCACGCCAGAGGCAGGGAGATGAGAAAGAGAGAGCCCTTCACGATCCAGCTGGTCGTGCTCACCAGAGCTCCCGAGGTCACCGCCTGGGTGGCGCCGAAGCCCTGCTGCTGGAAAAAGCGCACCCGAGTGGCGAACGTGGCCGGCGTCCCGCCGGCTAACGACGTGAAGGCATTGGCGAATTCAAGAGCCACCACTCGTCCGTACGGGAGCACCCCCCTCACGGTGCCGATCTCCGACAGCGCGGTCGAGGGGTAGGCCAGCTGAGCCAGGATGGCCGTCGCGCCCACCCAGCCCCATGCCGCCCCCTTGATTGTGTCGAACGACTGCCCTACCTTGATCAGGACCAGGATCAGGGCCCACCCACCGACGAGAGTGCCGATGGTCATCACGATCGTCCCCCAGCTGACCCGCTTTGGCTCGGTCAGCTGGGGCACCTCGATCTCGAAGGCCTGCGCAGTCCTGGTGCGCACGTCCTCGAGCAGTTGCTTGCGGCCCTTGAGACCTGCCGCAACGGCACGATCGAGGCTGGCCCGGCGGAGATGTGTCAGAGCGACCGCAACCGTCTCCTTCGGCAGCACTCGCCGCGCCGCGGCAGCAGTCCGCTCGGGCCCGGCGACCAGCCCCGCCGCGGCCAGGGCCCCAGCCAGGTCGGCGTCGAGGCGCTCCTCGGTCGGACTCTGCGAGGCGGTTCTGAAGTCGGTCAATGAGACATTCGACCCTGTGGGATCGACCACGATCGTCTCGCCGCTCAGTGCACCGTGGGCGATCCGGGCACGACGCATGGCGAGCATGGTGAGAAAGAGTGCGTCCAGCGCCTCGTCGCTGAGACTCGCCTCGTCGAGCTCTCCCAGACGGGTGCCGACGGGAGGCCGCACGACCAGGGCAGCGTCCCCACTCGGACCACCGATTCCGGCCACGAGCACGTGCGAGCGTGTAACGCCGGCCCGCTCGGCCAGGAGAGTCATGTACGCCTCGTGCTCGACCTGCTGGATCCGGGAAAACGAGAGGGCCGGACCTGAGTCTCGATAGAAGAGGAATCGACCGGTTTTCGAGAGCAACTGGGCGTCAGCGGCGTCACGACCGTAAAGGGAGACGGTGACGGTCCCGCCGTTGAGATCGGTGCCGCTGTAGCGCGCCACCCCCCAGACCTGGTGGTCTGCCGGCGACAGGGTGCCCACGGGCACTCCGAGATCGCCCAGCACAACGGCAAGCTCCTCCCCCGAGGGCAGACCGAGGGGCGACCCGAAGACCAAGTGGAGCAGCGCCACGGTGCCCCACCCGAGTGCCACGCTGGCCGCGACGTTCACCGGGAGGCCGTCGCCGGCCACCACTGTGGCCACCGCCGTCAACCCGATGACCAGCTCAACCAGCCGCTGGACACTACAAGACAAGTACGGCAGCGCGGCCATGGTCACCGCCACTGCCGCAGCCACGATGGCCACCGGGTAATCGAGGTTGTACCCGGTCAGGGTCGCGTCGTTCGGCCGACCGCCGGTCATGCCGAAGACGAGCCACATCAGCGCCGAGAAGGCGAAAGCCGCAAGCCCGGCTGTCGCAAGGTCTCGCAGGACGACTCGACGGTGCGACAGGAACGCGACCGTCCCCAGGATCACGATCAGGCCGAAGGACCCGAACACGTAGATGCTCGTGACCAGCCAGCGCACGCCGTCGGGCGGCGGACTGATGAAGTGCAGAACCTTGTGCTCGGACACCGGATCGACATGGGTGATCGCCAGCCCGATCAGGATCACGGTGACCGCCGCCCCCAATCGAAACCCGTCCGAACCCCGCCGACGGCGGGTGCCGTCGCCTGTAGGGGCAAAGACGATCGAACGCCAGGCGCGGCGACGGACGGGCTCGTTCGAGGGTGCTCCGCTCTGAACAGTCCCGGCCTCGACGCTCATGCCGGTCAAAGATTATGGCCGGCGGTTTCCAGTCGGTGACCTCCGGTCAAGCCCGACATTCCCTCGAAGACCTGTCCGAGTTCAGGGACCTCCGACATTGGACGCCCGTCGACGTCCTCTGACGAGCCCGCCGATTCCAGCGGCAATCACGTCTCGGTCGACGGGGAGGTCGAAGCCGGTCGAGATCATGCGGACGATCACATCCTCAGGGGCGTCGGAGATCTGCATCGTCGAGGCCCCTGAGCCACTACCTGACACGCGCGTCAGTCACCAGATATATTGAGCGGCCACTGGGGATGGCCTTGCCAGCACCACCTGATTGACAGGGCCGAGTCGAGGGGGTGCGCATGGGTTTCGATAGCGAGGCGTCGGACCGTAGGGGCGAGCGGGGCACAGCGCGGAGCCGACGACCACGACGGACGGGCCGATACTTCGTCGGTGCCCTCGGGGTCGCAGGTGTGCTGCTGACGCCCTTCACCCTGGCACTCTCCTCTGGTGGGTCCGCCGCGGCCGCCGCTGATGCAAACCCCAACGGGGTGCTCAAGTACGGGTTCGACCTCAACAACGAGTTCAGCAACGACTTTGCACCGGCGACCGAGGAGAACGACTGCTCGTACACCATCACCTCGAACATCTATCAGTCGATGACCACTCCGGGAAACAGCTCGATCGGCGGTGGGGTGGCCCAGAGCTGGACGGTCTCCAACAACAACTCCACCATCACCTTCCAAATCCGACCGGGCCTCGAGTTCTCGAACGGTCAGCCGGTGACCTCGGCGGACGTCGCGGCCAGCTTGAACCACACCAAGACCAGTCCGCTGCGATCCTCGCTGTTCGCCATCTCGAACATCGAGACGCCTAGTCCGTCGACAGTGGTCGTCAACCTCAGCAAGCCCACCGCCGGTGACTTCCTGTGGGCGATGTCGTACGTCGACGGTCAGATCTACCCGGCCAACGCGATCTCGACCCAATCGAGCCAGCCGGTGGGCGCCGGACCCTATGTCCTGAAGAGCTATCAGCAGGGCTCGTCGATCGTGCTCACCAAGAATCCCAAATATTGGGACTCGAAGGCCTATCCCCTCGGAGGTATCGACTTCACCCAGGTGACGCAGGGCCCCGAAGCGGCCACTGCCTTGACCTCGGGTGCGGTCGACATGATCGAGGTCGAGCCGCAGAACTACCCGCAGCTCAAGAGCGACGCGAACATCGGGATCTCGGTTACCAAGTCCTACGACGCCATGGAGATCGAGTTGCGCCAGAACACCGGGCCGTTCGCCAACGAGCAGGTACGGGCCGCGCTCGAGTACGCTGTCAACCGGGCAGCAGTGAACAACGTCGTCTTCGACGGACTCGGCGCTCCCGCCTACCAGCCTGTGCCGTCGTGGTCTCCCGGCTACTCCAAGTCGCTCGGCATCCCCGACCCCTACGATCCGGCCAAGGCCAAGGCCATGCTGAAGTCGGCCGGCTTCCCCAAGGGAGTGAGCTTCAGCTTGATCATCCCGTCGGGAGACGCCACCTACGCCAGGGCGGCCGCCCTGCTCCAGTCGGAGATGGCCTCGGCCGGTTTCACGGCCAACCTGCAGCAGATTCCGGGAGCCGATTTCCTCACCGACGTCTACATCAAGAAGCAGGGCGACGCGCTCCTCAGCGAGCAGCTCAGCAACGGGGCCGACCTGTCGAACGCCTACGAGGCCATGTTCGAGCCCTCGGGCTTCCCGGCCAACGGGCTGGGCTCGGTGAACCAACAGCTGACGCCGCTGATCGAACAGGCCAATGCATCGCTCAGTCCGAGCCTGCAGGGCCCGCTGATGCAGCAGATCGACAAAACGATCCTCCAACAAGGACTCTTGGTGCCCATCGCATTCATGCCCTCGATCGTCGCCTACAACAAGAACCGAGTCGGTGGGAACGTGGTTGCCCCGATCGGGCAGTGCCGGTCCGACTTTGCCGGCGTCTACATCAAGAACTAGCTGCCCGCCGGCAATCGCAGCGACACTGCCCAAGTGGAAGATGCGCGGCAGCACCGAAATCGGTTGAGTTAGGCGTCACGGAATGACAACCGGCGGCTCCCTCGGGACGTTCATCGTCCGTCGGTTGCTCATCACCATCCTGTTGCTCTTTCTCATCACCCTGGGCGTGTTCTCGCTCATCCTCATCCTCCCTGGTAACCCCGCCATCGCTCTGGCGGGGGGCACCAAGGCAACGCCGGCGGAGATCGCCAAGATCACGGCGCAGCTCCATCTGAACGAGGGATTCTTCGCTCAATACTGGAACTGGTTGCGCGCCGCGTTACACGGCAACCTGGGCAACTCCCTGTTCGAAAACGAGACCGTGGCGTCGGGTATCGCAGCACGCTTCCCGGTCACGCTCAGTGTGGCGGTCGGAGGCATGGTCGTGGCCGTGCTGATCGGGGTCCCGGCGGGCATCCTGTCCGGACTGCACCAGGGCACCGCCCGGGATCGTATGGTCACGGTGGGCTCGAGCATCGCCGTGGCCATTCCCGACTTCTGGCTCGCCATGATCCTCGTGATCGTGTTCGCCGTGAAGCTGGAGTGGCTGCCCGCACTCGGCTACACGCCGTTCACCCAGTCCCCCGCCGAATGGTTCCAAGACCTCCTCCTGCCATGGCTGGCGCTCGGCATCGGTGGGTCCGCTGTCATCGCACGGCAAGTTCGCGGCGCGCTCGTCGACACCCTCGATCAGGATTACATGCGAACCGCCGTTGCCAAGGGCCTCAGCCCCCGCATGGTTGTGGGAAAACACGCGCTCAAGAACGCACTCAGCCCCGCCGTGACGGTCATCGGCATTCAATTCGGTTACCTGCTCGGCGGCACTCTCATCATCGAGCAGATCTTTTCGCTGCCGGGGCTCGGGACCTACATCATCCAGGCCATCAACGACAAGGACATCCCCGAGATCCAAGGCGTGGTGCTGGTGGTCGCGACCGCCTTCGTCCTCATCAACGTTCTCGTCGACATCATCTATGCCTACCTGAACCCGAAAGTGCGCCTTACATGAGCGCATCCCGATGAGCACCTGGAGTCCTCCCAGCGCCAGCGACCCGTTCGTCGGCCTCACCGACATCCCCGAAACGGGTGACAGCCCCGACGAGTTGCCGGAGCGGCGACCCGGATTCTGGGTTCGCTTCCTCCACCAGCGATGGGCCATTGCAGGCCTGGTCTTCCTCCTCATCGTGATCGTGGCCGCCATCTTCGCCCCCCTGATCGCCCCCCAGCCTCCCGACGCAACGGACATCAACGCCGTCAACGCCGGACCATCGCTTGCGCACTGGCTCGGTACGGACGACCTTGGGCGTGACATCCTCAGCCGCCTGATCTGGGGGGCTCGCATCTCGCTCCGAGCATCGTTCGAGATCGTCGGCCTCGCCGCCATCATCGCCATTCCGCTCGGCCTCGTGGCCGGATTCTTCCGGGGTGCAGTCGACTCGGTGATCATGCGGACGATGGACGCTCTCTTCTCGTTCCCGCCGCTCATCATGGCTCTGACCGTGGCCGCACTCTTGGGTGCTGACGTCAACGACGCCGCCATCGCCATTGCCATTGTGTTCGTGCCCAGCTTCGTCCGGTTGCTCCGGGGCGAGGTCATCGCGGTCCGGGAGGAGGCCTACATCGAGTCCGCTCGGAGCCTTGGAGCCTCCTCGAAGAGGCTCCTCGGGCGCCACGTCGTGCCGAATGTTGCGTCGCCCATCATCATCCAACTGGCTCTCGCTCTCGGCTTCGCCTTGTTGATCGAAGCCGGCTTGAGCTTCCTCGGGATCGGCGAGCAGCCACCCACGCCGAGTTGGGGTGGCATGCTCCAGGAGGGGTTCCAGTTCATCAACTCGTCGCCCTGGGCGGTCATATTTCCCGGGATCGCAATCATGCTGACCGTGTTGGCCTTCAACCTGGTGGCCGACGGTCTGCGGGACGCGCTGGGTCGGGAGCGGCCCGCGGGCAGCAGCCCGGTCGCAGGGGAACGGGAACGCCGCCGCAATCCCCTCGCACGCTTTGGCCCGACGAGGGAGCCCCAGGCGGAAATCCCGGCCACTCAGCCCGACCCGGCGCTCCTGGACGTCCGAGACCTTCGCATCGAGTTCCTCACCCGCCAGCGGTGGCTCCCCGTGATGGAGGGCGCCGACTTCACCGTGCAGCGGGGCAGGACACTGGGCCTCGTAGGCGAGAGCGGCTCGGGCAAGACAGTGTCGGCGTTGGCGGTCATGGGGCTGCTTCCGGCCAAGGTCTCCCGGGTGGCGGGCTCGATCCTGTTCGAGGGACGGGACCTCACCACCCTCAGCCCCGCCGGTCTGCGCAAGCTGCGCGGCAACGACATCGCCATGATCTTCCAGGAGCCCATGACCAGCCTGAACCCTGCCTATACGGTGGGCAATCAGATCGCGGAACAGGTGCGCGCACACCGGGACGTGACTCGGGCCGAGGCCCGGAAGCTCGCCGTCGACATGCTCGACCGGGTCGAGATCTCCAACGCCGCAGAGCGTGCCCAGGACTACCCGCACGCCTTCTCGGGCGGAATGCGCCAGCGGGTCATGATCGCGATGGCGTTGTCGTGCTCGCCCAAGCTCCTCATCGCTGACGAACCGACCACGGCACTCGACGTCACGACGCAATCGCAGATCATCGCCTTGCTGCACTCACTGCAGCGCGAGGAGGACATGGCGATGATCTTCGTCACCCACGACCTCGGTGTCATCGCCGACGTGGCTGACGATGTGGTGGTCATGTATGCCGGACAGATCGTCGAACACGCGACAGCCGTCGACCTCTTTGGTCTACCTCGACACCCCTATACCGAAGCGCTCCTCGACTCAATCCCGCAGCTCACTCCGAAGGGCGATCCGCTGCACGCGATCCCGGGCATGGTGCCGCGGGCAGACCAATTCCCGGTCGGCTGCCGATTCGCGCCGCGCTGCACCTATGTCCAGGACGCATGCACAGCCGGGCCGGTAATGTTGCGTGAGCTGGCCCCGATGAACGGTGCGCCTGCGTCAGAGGTAACGGGCACCAGGTCGAGGGTCACATTGGCCCGTTGTGTCCGCCAGGATGAGCTCACCCTGGCGGGGCTGGGTGAGCTCGGGACGGCTCTCTCGCCGAGTATCCCCGGCGACATTGAGCCGTCGGCCGTTGCCGAATCACCGGTGCTCGAGGTGACCGACCTCGTCAAGGAGTTCCCGATAAAGAGCGGCGTGATGCGTCGTACGACCGGGACGATCAGGGCGGTTGACCAGGTCAGCCTGCGAGTCGACCCGGGAACGACCGTTGGCCTGGTTGGAGAGACTGGGTCGGGCAAGTCGACCCTGGCGCGGCTGGTCCTCCGCCTCATCGACCCAACAAGCGGGACGGTGGTGGTGGACGGCAAGGACATCACGACGTTGCGCGGACCTGCGCTCCGCCGACACCGCGAGACCATGCAGATGGTATTCCAGGATCCGTACTCTTCGCTCGATCCCCGCCAGAGCGTCGCCGACGTCGTCGGGGAACCACTCGCGATCCACACCTCCATGAGCAGGGCTGAGCGGGAGCAGCGCGTGGTCCAACTTCTGAGCCAGGTCGGGCTGGGCTCCCACGTGCTCCAGCGTCAGCCGCACGAGTTCTCAGGAGGCCAACGCCAGCGCATAGCTATCGCACGGGCCCTCGCGCTCCAGCCGAAACTGCTCGTGTGCGATGAGCCGGTGAGCGCGCTCGATGTCTCGACCCAGTCCCAAGTGATCAACCTGTTCACTGATTTGCAGCAACAGTTGGGTATCGCCTATCTCTTCATTGCCCACGATCTGTCGGTCGTCCGCCATATCAGCAACCGGATTGCTGTCATGTATCTCGGACAGATCGTCGAGGAGGGCGATGCGGACGAGGTCTACGAACGGCCAACCCATCCCTACACAGCGGCGCTCCTCTCATCCATTCCCGTGCCAGATCCGACCCGGCAACGGGTGCGTGCGCGCATCATTCTGCGTGGTGAGGTCGGCGAACCAGCGAGCGGCGAGCAGGGATGCCGCTTCCGGACCCGTTGCCCCTTCGCCATGGAGGTGTGTGCGCAGGCCGATCCGGCGCCCTACATGACTCCAGCGGGAAGCACGGTCCGTTGTCATCTGCACACGACGGGCCCGACCCTTGACGGGAGCACGGTCCAGTTACTCGGCGAGCCATCCGGAGGCCACTGAGGCGCGACGTGCTGGATCTCAGTCATCCGCAAGGTCGTGGCCTGGGCCTTCGACCGGAGCGGCGAGGCCATTCTGGCGTCCGCCGTTGCAGTGGTCCTTGACAGATCCGCCAGGCTCCGACCAGACGCAGCAACTGGGGCGGATACTCTGAGAACCAAAGTCTCATTCTCACACTGGAGAAGGACCACACACGGAGGAACAGCATGCCGGCTGATCGCGTCGCACAGCCGTGGGCTATACGTTCGACATTGGTCGCCGTGGCCGACCTCGATAGATCAGCCGACTTCTACCGGGAGATCGGTCCTTTCGAGGAAATCGCTCGCGAGGACGCAGTGGCGGTGCTCGGTGACGGGTCTCCCGGATCCATCGTCCTGATCCTGCGTGAGGCGCGGAGCACTCATAACGCGCGCCACGGCCAGCAGTCCCTGGGTCTCCGGTCGATTACCTTCAACGTGGGGTCGTTGGGCGAGCTAGACCGGATCGAATCCGTACTGCGAACCCATACCCTCTTCACCTCTCGTCAGGACATCGCCGACGGCGCGGCTGAAATGCTCCTCGGACGGGACCCCGACAATCTGCCGCTTGTCTTCATCTGCTACGCCGAGGGCGAACCCACAGGAGCGGCCTACTACCGAACGGTGCTCAATCTGGTCTATTCACTCGACACATGACGCGACTCCTCGTTGGCAGGATCGGTCCACCGGAAATACCCAACTGACAGGAATCACCCGGGTGAAAACGCAAGGTGCTGATGGACCGATCGCACCGCCGCGGAGCCCTCGCCGACGGCTGCCGCCACACGCTTGGTCGATCCCGACCGCAGGTCACCGACGGCGAAAAGGCCGGGGTGGCTGGTTTCGAACGGCAATGGGAGCCGCCCCAGCGTCTCCCAGTCCTGGTCGAGCTGGTCGGGGTTGAGCGAAAGGTCGGTGAGCAGAAAGCCACGTTCATCGAGCGCTGCGCACCCGGACAACCAGCCAGACGAAGGATCGGCTCCGATGAAGGAGAACAATCCGGCGCACTGGACGAGGGTCTCGCCGTCGGGTCCCTCGAGACGGAGAGCTCGAAGAGTCTCGTCTCCTTCCAGGGCGACAACGGTCGTGCGCGTTCGAAGAGTGATGTGAGGATCTGCCTCGATGCGTTCAGTCAGATAGCGCGACATCCCCTTGTTCAGATCCGATCCGCGGATGACGAGGGTCACGGGACACCCGCTCTGGCTCAAGAAGATGGAGGCCTGCCCGGCAGAGTTACCGCCACCGACGACCACCACTGGTGCGATTCCGCACATCCGGGACTCCATCTCGGTGGCGGCGTAGTACACGCCGTTTCCCTCGAAGTCACTGAGACGTGATGCCTCCAGCCGGCGATAGGCGGCGCCCGTCGCCGCGATGACGGCCCGTCCTGCCACGTCGCTCCCGTCGCTGAACCCGACCACCAGATGCCCGGCCTGGTTGCGAAGGGACTCAGCCGTACACGGGACCGTGAGACTCGCTCCGAACTTCTCCGCCTGGATCACGGCTCGCTGGGTGAGTTCGGAGCCGGAGACGCCCATGGGAAATCCGAGGTAGTTCTCGATCCGTGAGCTGGCGCCCGCCTGCCCGCCCGGCGCGGTCATCTCCACTGCGAGCGTGTGCAACCCTTCGGACGCGCCGTACACCGCTGCGGCGAGGCCGGCTGGTCCGCCGCCCACGACGACCAGGTCGAAGCAGCGCTCGGGCAGGCTCTCGATGGTCAGCCCGAGATAGCTCGCCAGGTCCCCGGGAGTTGGTCGCCGCAACACGGACCCGGTGGCAATGACCACGGGCAACTCGCTCGCCGATATCCCGAATCCGCGCAGGAGTTCTTCCACCTGCGAGTCACGATCGGGGTCCAGCCACTCGTAGGGCACGCGGGTCCGCGCCAAGAACTCGCGGACCCGAAGGGACTCCGGTGAGAACTGGGACCCGATGACCCGGATGGCCGACGCGGCCCCCGTCAAGAGCAGGGTGCGGCGAGCAACGAAGGCAGCCAGGATGGTGTCACCCAGCTGGGGCTTCGTTGCCATCAACTGTCGCAGCCGCTCTCGGGGCACCACGACGACCTCGCCCGCTTTGACAACTCGGGCAGAGACAAACACTCGCAGCCCGGTCAGCATGTTGAGCTCGCCGAGAAACCGACCGGGTCCGTGTTGGGCGATGACGCTCTCACCGCCGTCTGCCGTCACGACGATGTCGACCTCGGCGCTTATGAGGAGGAAGAAGTCATACGTGACATCGCCCTCCCGATACAGGTACTCGCCCTCGCGCACCTGACGTCGAACGCCCAGCCCAGCGACGAGCGCAACATCCGCGGCGTCCAGGGTCGGAGTGGCCTCTGCCTCGATTGCCATGGTACGGACCCTCCTTGCCCAAGACGCTGATCGGGGCACCAGCGCTGCGGGAATTTCTTACCAAAGCGTGGGCGGCCGAGTTCGGTCCCAGAGGGTGCCGGCGTGTGACATCATCCCCGACCCAACCCGGACCGAGCAGGGCGGCGGGCTTGGGCGACTCCCTCGAGGGGCTGGCCTCGCTCGCTCCCGGCCATTTCGACCACCGGAGTCAGCCGCGCGGCAACCCCCATTCCAAAAGACGTTTGACCCCCTCCGATTCTGACCATATGACAGAGGGATCGGACATGCGACCGACGCAGGGTCACTGATTTCCACTTCCACGCACGGATCAGTGTCCCGCCGGCAAGCGGGTAGCCAGAGGACAAGGAGTGCACCGGTGTCGCCAACAACTTCCCACTCGACCACTTCTCGAGTAGGCACCAGGTGAACGACGAACAGCTCGAGAAGATGAAGCTGGGGCAAGGCTTCATCGCCGCCTTGGACCAAAGCGGCGGAAGTGCGCCCAAGGCCCTCAAGCTCTACGGCATCGATGAAGACCGATATTCGGACGACGATGAGATGTTTGCGTTGATGCACGCCATGCGAAGTCGGATCATCGAGAGTCCCAGCTTCGACGGCGACGACATCATCGGGGCCATCTTGTTCGAAGACACCATGGATCGTGAGATCGGAGGCCGGGACTCGGTGTCGTATCTGTGGGACGAAAAGCGCGTGGTCCCGTTCTTGAAGGTCGACAAAGGCCTGGTGGATGAGCAGAACGGCGTCCAGATCATGAGGCCCATCCCCGGCCTCGGTTCCTTGCTTTCACGGGCAAGAGATCAGGGAGTGTTCGGAACCAAGATGCGCTCATTCATACAACGAGCCAACCATGTCGGCATCAAGGCGGTCGTCGACCAGCAATTCGAGGTCGCGAAGAAGATCATGGCCACCGACTTGGTACCCATCATCGAGACTGAGGTCGACATCCACAGCCCCGAGAAGGGTGAGGCGGAGATGCTCCTGAGGGCGAACATTGCGGAACAGCTCACCCAGTTGAAATCTCGGGAATACGTCATGGTGAAGCTGTCGCTCCCCGACGTCGACGACTTCTATGCCGATCTGGTAGACCACCCGAACGTTTTGCGAGTGTTAGCGCTGTCAGGCGGCTACAGCCGCGAGGAGGCAGACGCCCGCCTCGCGGCCAACCACGGTGTGATCGCCAGTTTCTCGCGCGCTCTGATCGAGGGGTTGTCAGAACACCAGAGCAAGGACGAATTCGATGCCACTCTACGCTCCGTATCATGCCTGAAGGACCACGGCGTGCCGCTGAGCTCCTCGTCCAGTGCCTCGAGCACGAGGGTGTGACGTGCGTGTTCGGCATTCCCGGGGAGGAGAACATCTACCTCACCGACGCGCTGTCCCGGTCCTCCATCCGCTACCTGCTCGTCCGCCACGAGCAGGCGGCCTCGTTCATGGCCGAGATTCACGGCCGACTCACAGGCAGGGCCGGGGTCTGCTCGGCCACGCTCGGGCCTGGCGCCATCAACCTCCTCCTGGGAACCGCCGACGCCTATACCAACAGCACACCGGCGCTGGCTATATCGGCCCAGGTGGGACTCAACCGGATCTACAAGGAATCGCACCAGAGCGTCGACCTGGTCTCCATGTTCTCGCCGGTGACGAAGTGGGCGGATCTGATCCTGACCCCCGGAGCGATTCCCGAGATGGTCCGCAAGGCGTTCAAGCTCGCCCAGACCGAGCGGCCGGGACCGGTGTATCTCGGCGTGCCAGAGGACGTCGAGGCTGCCTTCGTTCCCGATCAGCTGGTGCCGCTCCACGTCAACACACCCCGAACCGATGAGCCATCGCCCTCGCAGATTGCGCGGGCGGCCACCGTGCTCGACGCGAGCCAGCGACCCATCATCCTGGCCGGGCACGGAGCCGCCAGATCGGGAGCGGCCGACGCACTGCTGCGCTTCTCCGAACTTCTGAGCCTCCCGGTGGCCACCACGTTCCACGGAAAGGGCGTGTTCCCCGACGATCATCCGCACTCTCTCGGTGCCGTCGGGTTCATGAGTCACGACTATGTCAACTTCGGGTTCGACGACGCGGACGTGATCGTCAGCGTCGGGTACGAACTACAGGAGTTCGACCCGGTCCGGATCAACCCCGGCGGGGACAAGCAGATCATCCATTTGAGCCGAGTCCCTGCAGAAGTGGACGCCCGTTACGACGTCGAAGTGGGAATCCAGGCCGACATCGGGAGCACGCTGGCCGCCCTGGGTGAGGCGACCACTCGGCGCTTCGACCAGGGAACGAGAGGAGAGAAGATCCGCCGGCTCCTGGCTGACGAGTTGGCCCAGGGGGCAGCCGACGACAGCTTCCCGTTGAAACCTCAGAGAGTGGTTGCGGACACCCGGGCGGCCCTGGGCCGCTCCGACATCGTCCTCGCCGACGCCGGGCCGTCAAGATGTGGATGGCCCGCCTCTACCCCACGTACGAGCCCAACACCTGCCTGATCTCCAATGGGCTCTCGACAATGGCATTTGCCCTCCCTGGCGCCGTCGGTGCCAAGCTGGCAGCGCCTGACCACAAGGTGCTCGCCGCAGTCGGAGACGGGGCGTTTCTCATGAACTCCCAGGAGCTCGAGACGGCCATCCGGGAGCACGTCCCAGTGGCCGTCCTGATCTGGGAGGACCACGCCTATGGCCTGATCGGCTGGAAGATGGACCTCGAGCTTGGTCATCACGTCGAAGTCGGCTTCTCCAACCCCGACTTCGTGGCCTACGCCGAGAGCTTCGGAGCCCGGGGCTACCGGGTGGGTGCCACGAGTGACCTTCGCCCGATGCTCCAAGAGGCCTTGGCCGCCGACACGGTGTCGGGGATCGACTGCCCGGTCGACTACACGGAGAACCCGCCTCACCGAGGCCCTGGGCTAGCTCTCGGGACCCTTCTGACGATTTTCACATCTGTTCGACCGCGGACAAGGCATCGTGGTCCCCCACGGCGGTGCCGAGCCGCAGCAACATTGCGGCGTCGGCACAGGACCACGAGCCGACGTTCTCGAATCTCCGAGGTGAGCGTCTCTCGCGAGGGCAGGCATCCATCGTAGAGTTGAAGACAGGTGTGAGAGATACCGCTCACGCGACGGCAGCATTGGAGGTACCCATGGTGTTGCGAAGAGGACTCGTTGAACTGCGCAGAACGGCACTGCCACTCACCATTGCCACCGTCGTGCTTGCCGGTACGTATGTCGCACTCGCACCGACGCCCTCCGCGGCGGCCACGTCGGCCAGCCGCGCGGTCACCTCGAGCGTTGCGACCAACGGTGAGTGGCCCGGGGTGGGCAAGATCTGCGAACCCGGTCCCGGTGGTGCCTCTTCGGTGCGCGGCGTGGGCGCCAAGACCATTCACATCGCCGTGTTCAACGACGCCGCCAACACCGTTGAGCCCGGACTCGAAGAGGAGCTCGTTCAGCAGGCCATGGCCTTCGCAGAATGGTGCAACGCTTCGGGGGGCATCAACGGGCGGGACATAGTGATCGACAGCCGCGACGCGGCGCTGTTCAACGCGGCCCAGGTGACCGTGCAGGCCTGCCAGAGCGACTTCATGGCGGTCGGTGGCGGCATGGCGCTCGACCAGCCGTCCGTCCCGATTCGAGAGCAGTGCGGACTAGGCCAAATCAGCGGCTACCTGGCCTCCGACGCCTCCGAGGTCGCCTCCGATCAGGTCGATCCAGGCGGTGGCAACACCGACACGTGGCCTTCGGGATGGTTCCGAGAGCTGGCCAAGGCGTACCCGCAGGCCGTCAAGAAGGCCGGTATGGGCGGGGCGAACACTCCCTCCGTCCTCGAACCGGAACACAAGTACGAGTTCGGCGCGGAGGCGCAGGGGTGGAAGGTCGTCGACTTCCAGGAGCCGCCGATAGCCGTCACCGACTGGGCGCCCTACATCGAAGAGGCGCAAAGCAAGGGGGTCGAAGCCCTGTGGCCCTCCCTCGACGACAACATCGTCCCCTACTTCCAGGCGATGACGACGGCCGGCTACCACCCCGCCTTCGTCATCCTCGGGGTCCAGTTCTACAACTCCACGACCAGTGGCGGTGTGGCCGCCAACCCCGGCCTCCCGCCGGTCTACCTCGAGACGTCATGGTGGCCGCTCGAGATGGCCTCGCAGAACCCCTCGACCGAGCAGCTCGTAAACGTGATGCACAGATATGCCAAGGGCGACGCCGTCGACTTCGACGATGAGGAAGGCACGGAGTCCTGGCTCTTGTGGGCCAAGTCCGCCTCCGCGTGTGGTACCGACCTGACGGTGTCGTGTGTGCTGAGCCACGCAGCCGCCACAAAGAACTGGGACGCTGGAGGCATTCAGGCCCCGATAGCGAGCTTGACCATGTCCAACCTGGACCCTCAGCCATCACCGTGCTTTGCACTGCTCAAGGTCGAGCCCAACAAGTTCGTCTACGACAAGGCGCTCACTCAGCCGACCCAGTCCATCTGGAACTGCAACCCGGAGAACGTCGTGCATCTGACGCCGCAGGAGCTGCAACAACTGGCGTCCCTGTGATGTGGACTCCTGAATGAGCGCTCGCGAGACAGAGATTCAGCCCAGGTCGAAGGCCAGCGTGACGAGCTCGAAGGGTCGGAGCTCGAGCTCGACGGCCCCGTCGAGGCCGGGTAGCGGGGACAACGAGCGCTCGAGCAGATCGGTGCGGGCTGCCGAGACGAAGGGGCGGTGCAGCGTCACGCGCACGGGCCCTCGGGAGCCCCACACCTCGCAAAGGCGGACTACCACTGCATCGGAACGGTCGGCCCACTTGACCGCCTCCACACTGACCCCCGGCCGATCCACGGAGACCACCCGACCCTCACCCTGACCGGCGCGCAGCGACAAGGGGAGGTTGAAGTGCTCGGCCTCGGCGATGATTCCGGCCTCCCGCAGGTCACCCTCGTGGGGGACCAGCGCGTAGGCGAAGTGATGGGAGCCCTGGTCCGCCTCGGGGTCGGGAAATCCGGGGGCGCGGAGGAGCGAGAGCCGGATGGTGTGCCCAAGGATGTCGTAGCCGTATTTGCAGTCATTGAGCAGGGCCACCCCGTAGCCTGGCTCACTCAAATCCGCCCATCGGTGGCCGCACACCTCGAAGCGCGCCTCGTCCCAGCTTGTGTTGGCCACGGTCGGCCGTTCGAGATGGCCATGTTGGATCTCGTAGGTGGCACGCGTGGAGCGGACCGCGACGGGGAAACCCACCTTCAGGAACTGGTGTCGCTCGTGCCATTCCACGTCTGTGTGGAACTCGAGCCGCCGCTTCCCAGCGGATAGGCGCATGGTCTGGGTAATGCTCGAGGACCCGAAGGATCGGGTGAACCGGACTCCGCTCCGAAGAGGATGGCGCTCCACCACCTCGATCGAGTCCACGGCTACCAGGTCGGTGACGTGGTCGAGATAGGTGCGGTCGACGTCCCAAGCGTCGAAGGCCATGGGGTGGTCGTCGTGGAGCTGGAACAGGTTGCCGCGCTCATCGTCGGCCAGCACCTGACGGTCGGCGACGAGATCCCGCACCGAGGTCAGCAGACCGTCACCATCCCACTCCACCCGAAGGAGCCCGTTGTCCAGCCAGCCCTCGCCGATGGCCACCTGCTCTGTGCCGAACGACCGGTCGGGCGGCACCATCGACCAGCCGCACGCCGGTGCCGAAACCAGGGCGAGCGAACCATCGGGCATTTCGACCACCTCGGTCCGGTCGGTGGACGAAGGGTTGAACGCCACCATGCCCCCGGCTCCGTCTCCCCCGGCTACGACGGTCTGAGCCTCGACAATGACCGAGGCAGCGATGGCGAGCACCTCGGCCTGCTCACGCGCGGTGTCTTCGTAGACCCAGTGGATGCTGGAGCCGGGGAGGATGTCGTGGAACTGATGGAGCAGGAGCGTTTTCCACGCCCAGTCGAGGTCGGGACGCCTGTCGAGGGAGGCCGCCACCGACCACAGCTCGGCTGCCCGGAGGCCTTCCTCGGCGCGGCGGTTGGCCAGCTTAACCTCGGCGTGCGTGGTCAGCGTGGCCCGGTGCGCTTCGAGGTAGAGCTCACCGGCCCAGACGGGGAGGTCGTCGGCCTCCTGCCCCAACTGATCGAGGAAACGTCCAACGGTACCGATCTCCGCTCGGGGCAGGCCATCGAGATCGGTCATGCGCCGGAAGCGCTCGACCATGGTGCGGTTCGGGCCACCTCCCCCGTCGCCGTAGCCGAAGGGGTAAAGGTTGAGTGCGGCGCCGTTGGGCCCCACGCCCCGGTCCTCACCAGCGGCTACCTCACCAAGGGAGAAGTCGCCGTTATAGGTGTTGGCTGGTGGGAAGTGGGCCAGCAGGCGGCTGCCGTCATGGCCCTCCCACCAGAAGGAGGTGTGTGGAAAGCGGTTGGTGTCGTTCCAGGACATCTTCTGGGTGATGAATGAGGTGACGCCGGCACCACGAGCGATCTGTGGCAGGGCTGCGGAGTAGCCGAAGACGTCCGGAATCCAGAGTTCATGCGTCTCAACTCCGAACTCCTCGGCGAAGAATCGCTTTCCGTGGACCAACTGGCGCACCAGGGATTCGCCCGATGGGACATTGGTGTCCGGCTCGACCCACATGCCTCCGACCGGCTCCCACCTTTCCAATCGGACCTGTTCCGCGATCTGCCCGAACAGGTCGGGATATTCGTCTTTCATCCACTGGTACTGCACGGCCTGGCTGCACACGAAGTGGTGCTCGGGGTAGCGCTCGAGCAAGCTCAGTTGGTTGGAGAATGTCCTGGCGCATTTGCGCCTCGTCTCGCGTAGCGGCCACAGCCAGGCGCAGTCGATGTGGGCGTGACCCACCGCCACGACGGTGTTGGCAGAGTACGTGGGCCGGTCGAGGAGCCGGGCCAGAACGTCCCGGGCCGGGATTACCGAGGTGGAGACGTTCTCGGGGTCGATGAGGGCCCGCGTCTTGTTCAGCGCCAGATTGATCTCCTCGGATCGGTCGGGGCGCAGTTCGGCCAGTTCGACCAGGATCTGCATGTCGAGCAGGAGTCCCTCGACGGAGCGGTCGGCCACTGCCAGCTCGGCCGCCTCGAGGGTATAAAGAGGTGTGCCCCGGTACTCGGGCATGAGCAGGGGCCAGTCGGCCAAGTGCCACGGCGGGATCGGATTCGCAGCGGCCTCGACGAAGAACTCCACCGGCTCACCCCCGTGAGCCTCGGGGGTGAGCACGAACTCGCGGTGCCGGTGGTGGAGTCCCTGAATGGGTCGGAGCCCGGTATCCCAGATCTGGCCCTCGGCTGTGAAGCCGACCATCTGGTCGCCGCCGAGATGGATGAGGGCCACGACTTCAGCCCCGGCCCACGAGTCCGGGATCGATCCCCGGAACCGGAACCACGTGGTATCCCACATCCCTCCCCAGGCGTCGCCCACTTCGAACGGGGTGAACGGTCGCCCAACGGCATCCGTGGCCGGAATTGGCTCGCCGTGCAGGTGGTGGGCCGACACCTCCAGTGGAGCACGCCGCCCGTAGATCGCCGGGCGGACGACTGTCTTCAAGAACCGCCGCAGCGAGGCGGGATCGTCGGCCATCAGCCCCAGTCTGGCAGCCATGTCGCGTCCCGGGCACGCCAAGTGGGCATGCCCGCCCGAGGCACGGCTACGCCGGTGGGAACGGGACCAAGGGTGTTGTGCTCAGCCACGAAGGGTCGACGGTGTACGCCTCGACCAACCACCGCGCGCCGCGTCGGGGCGCGGCTGTCCGTGCCGGCGGGTACAACGTGATCGTCTCGGAGTCGTGTGGCCCCAGCTCTGCGAGGCCTCGCTCCGAGGGCGTCCAAAATCCCTCGTAGTTCTGACTGGTCGCCGTGTTCACGAGGAAGTGTGGCACGATTCTATCGGGCGTCCGGTTGACTACCGAGACCGTCACCGCATCTAGTTCGGTTCCGGCGTGGGACGTGATGATGCTGCGCACCGACAGCTGCAGGGGCGGTCCGATGAAGGCCATGGACGACGCGATGACGACGCCAACGAACGAGACCGCAACTAGCAGCACCGACGGGCGCGCAAGCAGAGCTCGCCACGCGGTGCGATCTTCGGACGGATCCCGGGGCACGCCGTCGACAGACAGTGCTGCGACGAGCGCAACCGGAATGAGGTCGACGAGGTAGCTCGACAGGCTGCGGGGCGAAAAGAAGAACGGGATCGTCAGGAGCAAGGGCCAGATCCGCTTCAGCTGCGGGTACCAAGCGACGAGAGACGCGACGACGCCGACCATGGCCAGAGCTCCTGCCAGGGTGAGCATCTTCAGGTCCACGCCACCTGTCAGACCGTGGGTAGCCAGCGTGACGAGCCCCTGGCCATCGGCGACCAAACCCCCGGTCAAGGGAATGACCGTGCCGTGCAACCATGCCCCCGGGTGCCAGGCGAGAAAAGGGAGATTCACGCCAGCGAACACAGCGAAAACCGTCAGCAAGTAGCGCACACTCAAACGAAATGGAGCCGACCCCCGCCGACGTGCTTCGAGGAAGATACCGGTGACCAACATGGGGACCATGAACCAGGGGGTCTGCTTGATGGCGCATGCGGCTCCCAGCGAAATGGGTCCGATCCATCGCGCCAGTCCTGGCTCGCTGGAGCGGCCGTATCTGTCCCAACGCCAGACGGCCACCACAAGGAACGGCAGGAACATCGCATCGGTGCCTCCCGATGAGAACGAACCCAAGAAGAACGGCGTCAAGCCGAGCAACGCAACGAGCCACCGCAGTGAGGCGGGGACAAGCGCGAACAAAAGCACGATCGTGGCAAGCCAGGCCACGAGGTCCGTCCAGTCGACGGCCATGTGCACACCCAACGCCGTGGCCGGGAGGCTCAGCAGGAACGACCCCGCGGGGTAAGAGAATTGGGTGACGTGACCACCATCGACGGTGTAAGTCCAAAATCGGGACGGAACACTCAGCAAATGAGCGACGCTCGACATCGATGCGACATACGGGTCGGCGCCGTGCGCCAATGCACGCGCTGCCACCTGGTCAAATGCCGCGGAGTCCGTGCTATAGAACGAGCGCGAGCTGATCTCGATCGACTGGGGAAACAGCGCAGTCACGATCACCGCTCCGAGAGTGATTCCCTGGAAGAGGCGTGAGCGAGGGTTCCGGACCAGCCAGCACGACGCAATACCGACGAGGCCGCCGGCGATCATCAACGGAGCGAGGGCGATGACCGCGGGTGACCACCACCAGAAACCCCAGAGGTTGACACCGCCGGTGACGACAGCCAACCACACGAGACTCCACGCTCCTCTCTCGGCGAGGAGCGTGCGGCGGTAAAGACGCGACGGAGGTCGTGCAAGTTCCGGATCGACGCGGGAGGCCTCGGCCGGGCTGGCGCCGGGAGCGGTCAGCACTCGTCAAGTATGGCCAGGCAGGGGAGGTCGAGCCAGGCGCGTTGGGTAGCGTTGGGGTCGTGCTCCATGACCGTGATCTGCCAGAAGGGCAGCTCAGCTCTTCATTTCGGTGAACGTCACCGGAACGAGGGCCGCTTTGGCCATACACCCTCCAGCTCTTGAGGGCCATGGGACCTCCTCAGCGGATGGCCCTGTCCGCGGGCACCGTGGATCTCGTTTGGTCGTTCTGGCGACTGTCGTAGGCGGCTACCTAGTCCTGGTGGCGATCTTCTATGTGTCGGCGCGCCACGCGTTCGCCGGAGACTCGGACGGGGCCACCGTCGTGCTGCAGGGACAGGCCATGGGTACCGGCAATCTGACACTCCACGGCTGGGCGCTCTCGCTCGACTCCTTTTGGACGGTGGATGCCGTCGTGTACACGCTGGTGGAGCTGGTGACGGGCGTGCGCGCCAGTCTGCTGTTCCTCGTTCCTTCGATGATCGCCGCATGTGTCGTCGTCCTGGGCGCACTCTTGGCGCGCGAGGGTCGTCGGGGGATCGCTGCTGTGGCGTCAGCGGCAACGGTCGTGGTTGTCCTGGGGCTCCCGAGCCACGCGCTGGCCAACGTCTTCCTCCGTGGACCGCTGCACGTCGGTACGGCGTTGCTGTGCCTCTGCGCATTTGCAGGGCTGCGTTCGGGTCGCTTCGGACGGGGCTGGGTCGCTGCGGTTCTGTGCCTGGCCGCCGGCGTCCTTGGTGATTTCCAGACAGCGGTACTCGGCATCGGTTCGGTGTGCGCGGCCGGCGTCGTTGCCATGCTGCGAACCCGCGACTGGCGTTCGGGCGTACCTGAGGTGGCCGCGGCCGTGGGTGGTTTGATCCTTGCCGCAATGGCTCGAGTGGCGTCCGACCTGGTGGGTACGTTCTCGGTGAACACCGGCCACCCACGGGCCTCTGGGTCGCAGATGATCACCAACCTCCACTACCTCCCGTCGTGGGGCGCCAACATGCTCGGCGTCGGAAGTGGACAGCTCGGCAACGGCGGCGTGCCCGTGGCGCTCGAGGCAGTCCACCTGATCGGCCTATTCGCCGTAACCGGGGGAATCATCGCGGGCGCCGCGGCAATGGTCCGCGGGGCAATTCGCGGGCCGGTGTCGCCGGTGCAGTCGAGCGCGGCGTGGAGGCTCGAGGACCTCCTGGTCCTGGCCGTGTTCGCCGACCTGGTCGTCTTCATTGTGCTCACGACCTCGAACGATCCCGGGTTCCTGCGCTATCTGACCGCAGCGGTCATCTTCGGAGCTGTCCTCGCGGGTCGATGGGTGGGGCGCCTGGCGGCGTCTCTCCCGTCCGCGCCGCGCGTGAGGAGGGGTGCAGCGGCCGTCTGCCTTGCCGTCGTCGCCGCCCTCGCTGCGGCCTTCGGGTTCACCCTGAGCGGTCCGATGCCCAAGCAATCATTCGCCCAGCTCGACACGTTCCTCGAAGCTCGCCAACTAGATGTGGGGATTGGCGATTACTGGAGTGCCTCCATCACAACGGTGGCGACCGGCGGTGTCGTGACCGTACGTCCGGTCATCAGCACTCCCGGCGGGCGCGTTGTGCGCTACCAGCGACAGTCCGCTGCGCCCTGGTACACCAATCAACCGTTCGAATTTCTCGTCTACAACACCGCCAGGCCGTGGGGAGGTATCGACGCCACCACGGCTTCCTCGACGTTCGGCCCCGTAATCAGGACCTACGTGATCGGTCCATACCGGGTGCTGGTGTGGCGGCATCCGCTCTACGTGCCGGGCACGCGACATTGTCAGGAGGGCTTCTGCGCGCGCGAGCCGTGAAGGCGCACCGCAGGGAGTCGTGGCGATCCGCCTAGGACGTGGCGATTGCGGACACGGGTGCGACCAGGTGGCTCGCGTCGGGTGCGCCGAGGAAGGTCGCGTCGCCATATGAGTACACGGCGCCGTTCGCTCCCGCCAGCCAGTAGCCCGAACCTGTCGGCGACGAAGCAATGCCGACGACCGTTGGCTGCCCGGTGATGCCGTGACCTGGCACCGAGCCGAAGTACGAGGCGTAGCCGTAGGTGAACACACCACCGTCGGGCGTGGCCGCCATGCTCGTCACCGGAGCATTGAGCCGCGTCCCGCCGGCGGAGCCCTCCGCCGCCCGCGGGGACACGACGTCGGTGCTGACGAGCAGCGCGGCCACGATGAGGACGACGGTCGAGAGCGCGGCGGCACAGCGTCGCATGTGCCGGATGCGTGGCGGACAATACGCACTCCATTCCATCTCACCGTCGTTGCACTCAGCCCCAGGGCGAGGGCGGATGGCCGCCGGTATCGCGACACGGTCTGACCTAGTGGATGGCTGCTGGGACCCCTGGTCTGGGGCCGTCGTTTTCCGGCCCCTTGATCCGTCATGAAGGGGCTCTCAGAGCGCTCCCCTACTCGCCGATTCCGTAAAGAAAATCGTCCAGTGTTCTCCAGCCGTCCTCAGTAATCCGCCCCCCGTCGGGATGCCGGGCCATGACTACGGCCACCCCGTCCGGGTCGCGGCCTACCACTGCAGTCCACTCGCTGTGATCACGCCGGCTGATAAGGAGTCTTCGGGAGTCGAACTCGGTCGTGATCCGTTCCATTTGATCGGCTGACTCGACCTCCAATATGAAGGCTCGCAGACCGATGTGTCCAGCTCCTCCGACAACACGGCTCCCAAGCGCTCGCAACACGATGACCTGAGTTCGGTCGCTCCCTGGAGCACTCACCGCCGCCAGTTGCTCCTTTTGGGACAGCAGCGTAAACCCAAGCACCTCACGATAGAAGTCAATCGATCGGTCGAGATCAGCCACATTCATCACGACACCCTGAAAGTTCATCTCTTGCTCCAAGTCTTCAGTAACGCGGAGGCACCGCGCCAAGCCCCCGTACAGCCACGCTGCACCCACTATCCAGAGCTGCACGGGTATGGCGGTTCACGAGTCAACCCTATGTAAGGACTACCGTCAACGATGCATGCCCCCTGCGATCCACGACCTCCTGGCCGACCCCCGAGGCTCTCCGTTCTCACCGGCTGAAAGTGCCCCCGGCACATCGGGTCCGCCGGATCGAACTCCGGCTTGATAGCGGGGGCGCCATCAGCGTCCCGATCGATCTCGAGCCTCGCAGTCGGCCCGGATCGCGGCCGGGCAGTGCCTCGGTCCGAAGAGGTCGTCAACATCTGCAATTGACCGCCACCTGCTCAGATAGCAGGCCCTGGACTTCGACGAGGAGCCGCGCGAATGTGACGTGAAGACCCGGCTCCCGTGGGCGGGGCAGTGACCATCGGCCCGACGGAGAGGAGCATGGTGGACGAGCAGTCCGAGCTATCCGGTCAGGCCAGCGCCGGGGCGAGCGTATGAGCAGCTATGACGTCATCGTCCTGGGCGCCGGCTCACCGGGCGAGCACTGCGCAGGCGAGTTGGCCGACGGTGGACTGCGGGTCGCACTCGTCGAACGCCAGCTGGTCGGCGGCGAGTGCTCCTACTGGGCGTGCATCCCTTCCAAGACGCTGCTGCGCCCCGGGGAGGCGGCCCAGGAGGCACGCGAAGCGGCGGCCAGCGCCCAAGTCGATGTCGAGGCGGCTCTGGCTTATCGCGATTTCATGGTCTCGAACTACTCCGACGCCGGCCAGGAGCGCTGGCTGGCGGACAAGGGCATCGACCTGCTGCGCGGCACTGGCCGGCTGGCCGGGGTAGGCGTCGTCGAAGTGGACGGTGTGCCCCATAGCGCGGGACACATTGTCGTGGCGACCGGCTCGGATCCGGTCGTGCCACCGGTCCCGGGCCTTGCCGACTTGGAGGGTGTCTGGACCAACCGCGAGGTGACCGGTATGAAGGCCGTGCCACGGCGCCTGCTGATACTGGGTGGTGGGCCCGTCGGCGTCGAGATGGCCCAGGCCGTGCGCCGTCTGGGTGGTGAGGTGGTCCTGGTCGAAGCGGCGGGACGTGTGCTGGCCCATGAGCCGGCACCGTTGGGCGAAGCGCTGGGCGAGGTGCTTCGCGGCGACGGAGTCGAACTGATGATGGGCATCCAGGCGACGGCGGCCCGACGCGACGCCGAGGACTACGTCCTCGCACTCGGCGACGGCCGCGAGGTGCGCGGCGACCACCTGCTCGTTGCCACGGGCCGGCGCCCCCGCGTGGACGGGATCGGTCTCGACACGGTCGGCGTGCACGCCGACCGGCACGGCATTCCGGTCGACACCCACTTGCGCGTCGGCGACGGTCTGTGGGCCATTGGCGACGTCACGGGCGTGCGGCTGCTGACCCACGTGGGGAAGTACCAGGGCGAGGTCGTCGCCGCGAACATCCTCGGCGAATCCCGTGAGGTCAACTACGAGGCAATTCCCGACGTCGTGTACACGGACCCCCAAGCGGCGTCGGTGGGCGCCACAGAGGCCCCATACAGCGCCACCACCCCACTCTCCGAGGTGGCCAAGACCGCGACGTACACCCACGCCTACGCACAATCCAACGGCTTCTTGACCCTTCTCAGCGACGGCGACCGGTTGACCGGCGCGTACGCCCTGGGCCCCGAGGCCGGTGAGTGGATCCAGCAGGCCACTTTGGCGATCCGTGCCCGCGTGCCGCTCCAAGTGCTGCGCGACACCATCCAGCCCTTCCCCACCTTCTCCGAGATTTATGTTGCCGCGCTCAAAGCGCTTCGCGGCCAGATCACGACGGTTGGCCAACGGGCCTAGGGGGCATAGCCATGAAGGAGCGTCGTACTATTGCGTCTTCAGTCAGTCATACGAAGACGTAGTCATTGCCGTCCACATGACGGGTCCATTCCCAGTAGAGGTCGAGGGGCCATGGGGACAGCGTGAAAACCTTACCCGTAGGGTTCTTATAGTGGCTGTGCGTGATCGAGGGGTGTGACCACACCATCTGGCCGATCTCCTTCTGGTAGCGCTCCGCGTAGCGAGCGTGCGCCGCGGTCGTGACCTCGCACGTCTGCGCCCCCAAGGTCAGGGTCTGACGAATCGCCTCCATGGCGTAGTGGACCTGGAACTCGGAGTGATAGAAGAGGCTGGCTCCGGCGGCGAGGTTCGTTCCCGGACCGTAGACGCAGAATAGGTTTGGGAAATTCGCGATGGTGATACCGAGGTAGGCCGTCGGCTCGTCGCCCCATTGATCGCGGAGGGAAACTCCATCGCGGCCCGTCACGTCCATTGATGCGAGGAAGTCATTGTGTCGGAATCCGGTCGCGAAGCAGACGATGTCGGCTGGAGTGTGAGAGCCGTCAACGGTCACAACACCGTCGGGCACGACTCTCTCGATCGCGGTGCGGACAAGCTCGACGTTCGGGCGTTGCAAGCACCGTAGCCATGACCCGTCATCCTGCAGGACTCGTTTGCCGAGGGCCGGGTAGTCGGGCACGACCTTTGCCATAAGGTCGGGCCGATCCGCAATTGTCGACTTCATCCAGGCGAGAAGCGCATCCGCCCGGGTGGCGTTCACGGCGTTGACCGACCGGCCTGTCTGATCCTCGTACCCGGGTTCGACCCGATAGGGGTCCATGCCGGCAGCAATGCCGCCGAAGGTCATGATGAACCTGTACCACCGCCCATAGAATGGCAGGTGCCGCAAAGCCCATCTGTCTCCCGGCGGTACCGCCGCGTGGTACAGCGGATTCGGGATGATCCACTGAGCAGTGCGCTGGAAGATGGTGAGCAGCTCGACCTCGCCAGCAATGGAGGGACCGATCTGGAAGCCGCTCGCACCGGCACCGACCAAAGCGAACCGTTTGCCTCTCACGTCGAGATCATGGGGCCAACGAGCCGAGTGAAACGACGGTCCGCGGAACGTATTCATCCCCGGTATGTCAGGGAGCTTCGGGATATTCAGGGACCCGACGGCGCTGACAACGAATCGGGCATCAATGACTTCCTCTGTCCCGTTGGGCCCTCTGACGTGAACACTCCACCGAGCATGCTCGTCATCCCAACGCAGCTTGGTGACGGCACAGTCGAACCGGCAGTGCGGCCCCAGATCGTACTTCTCGACAATGGCCGTGAAGTAGTCCAGAAGCTCGGGCTGCCGGCAGTAGAACTCGCTCCAGTGATCGGACGGCTCGAAGGAATAGCAGTACTGGTGGCTGCTGATATCGACCCGGGCTCCCGGGTAGCGGTTCTCCCACCACGTGCCGCCGGGACCTGCGTTCTTCTCGATAATGAGAAACGGCAGGCCTGCCTGCTTCAGGCGGATGCCAGCAAGAATACCGGCCATTCCGCAACCGATGACGACGACCGGAGACGCCATCTTGACGTCCTCTGGGATTTCACAGCTCCAGGCGACAGCGCCCGTATCAGCGCCCTCGAACTGCAGGTCGTCGAAGAAGAGACCTGCTAAGCGGCCCTCCACGGCCCGGCGGCCAAGAAACGACATCATCTCCTGCAGAAGCTCACGCGGCAGCACCTTCGGCTGGCAGCCGCCGTCGCGGTACGCGCGGATCGCAGGCAGAGCCAGGCGACGAACCTGCGCTTGTTCATCTAGTGGGATCCCACTCTGTATGTCCAGCGACAGTGCGACCCGTGGATGAACGTCTCCACGGACCCAAGCAGCATCGCCCGTCATGTGCACCAGGGAACACAAGAGCGCAGGGACACTCACGTCCTGAAGCGCCGCCGCGATCTCCTTGTCGTCATCGGTAAACGGCTCAGCTGCGTGGGGGTTTCGAGTCATTCCCGCCTCCATATGCCCGAGTCTGCCAGTAACGCCCCGCGGACCACCGCGGGAACGCCCGACGCACCTCGGACCAGAGATGGGGCGAACTCGGCTCGGAGCGGGGAACGAGGATTCGCGGCCGGTCGGGACATGTACCTAAATATAAGGTCTGGGTCGGTCGAAGTGGAGGGAGGATCGTATGGACGACCTGAGGTTCGACGGTCGAGTGGCGATTGTCACCGGGGCTGGGCGGGGAATCGGCTTTGAGCACGCTCGATTACTCGCGTCGCGCGGCGCGCACGTGGTTGTCAATGATCTCGGCGTCGCTATCGACGGAAGCGGCGGAGATGCCGGACCAGCCCGGCGGGCTGCCCAGGCAATAGGCAGCGCCGGTGGGTCGGTTGTGGCTGACGCCTCTGACATCTCCACCGTGGAGGGAGCCACGCGGCTGGTCGAGCTGGCCCTCGAGTCGTTTGGGCGGCTGGACGTGTTGATCAACAACGCAGGCATCTACAACACAGACGACTTCCCCGATATCGACCTTTCCGACCTGCGGCGACACCTGGATGTGCACGTCATCGGCAGCTTCTTGACGGTCCAGGCCTGCTGGCCCCATATGTTGGCGAGCGGTTATGGGCGGATAGTGCTCACCACTTCCACGGGAGCTCTGGGGATGCGCTCTCTCACGGCCTACGGAACCGCGAAGGCGGCCGTTATCGGACTAACGCGGGCCCTCTCGGCAGTCTCTGCGGGCCACCGCAGCGACATCAAAGTGAACGCGCTTGCACCCATGGCCAACACGCGCATGATGGCAGCCCGGGACCTAAGGGGGGCAGACCCGGACCCCGAACCGGAACGTCACCCGGCGCTTGTTGCCCCTATGGCGGCCGTGTTGGCGCACGAATCCTGCCCGGTCCGAGGTGAGGTCCTCATGGCGGGAATGCGACGCTACAGCCGCCTGCTCCTCGCCGAAACCGAGGGCTACGTGCATGATGGTATCGACGTGAGCCCGGAGGTGCTGATCGAGCGATGGGACACCATCTACGACTCGTTCGATCACGAGACGGTCGAGAGCACGGAGAGCTGGATCGCCCGCAACCTTCAAGCGATCGACGCCAAGCCGATCATCTGAGCTGGACCCGGACCTCGCTCTGATGGTCCACGCCGATCGGACCAGTCCAAATTGCATGTCTCGCGACACATCATGACTCGCGACATCACAGTCGGAGCGGATGGCGGGACTCGAACTGCGACATCACCTTGGCAAGGTGGCGGTTTTCGTCGTTGGAGCCCGCTCCACACCGTCCGTATCCGTCCACCCAGTTTCCACTCCGTCCACCCGATCCGTCACCGTAGAAGAGCGCTCTACTATCACCGGGCTAAGGGCGCGCGACTTCTGCAGTCTGTGGGATGCCCAGGTCACTCCAGGTGAGCCCGCAAGTCCTATTCGGTACGGGAAAGACCCCTATCAGCTAGAACGAAGAAGACGACTGCGAAGATGACGACGATCGACAGCTCGAGCCACATGGGAAGGGCCCAGCCGAACCAGGTGACGGTAGTCGAGAAGTGGGCCCTGGCGATCGCAGACATGTTCTGGGCGTTGAAGATGACCTGGCGGAATGGGGCGATGGCGTAAGTCAGTGGGTTGAGCCGGGTGATGAAAGCCAACCAGGTCGGCAGGCCATTGAGCGGGAAGAGCGCACCAGAAAGGAACAACATTGGCATGAGCAGCATCTGCATGACCACCTGGAACGATTCCATCCTGGAGATTCGGCTTGCTACGAACACACCGAACGTCGTCATGGCAACGGCCATAAGCAACTCGAGGCAGATCATCTGCACCACCAACAAGGGCGTGAGGTGGATGCCAACCAGCGGAGCAAGCACCAGCATGATCGTCCCCTGCACCGCTGCCACAGAGGCACCGCCAAGCGTCTTGCCCAGAACCAGGGTGGCGCGACTGACCGGAGCGATGAGCATCTCGCGCAAGAACCCGAACTCGCGGTCCCACACGATGGAGAGCGCGGAGAACATCGCCGTCATGACCACGCTCATGGCCACAACGCCGGGGTAGACGAACTGGTGGAAGTTGAACCCTCCGACGGTGCCAACGAGGCCGCTCATCCCGTAGCCGAGGACGAAGAGGAACAGCACGGGCTGAATCAGGCCGCTCATGATCCTCGTCCGGGTGCGCACGTAGCGGATGAGCTCGCGCTCCCAGACCATGGCGATGACGCGTAGCTCGCCCGTGACACCGGTGTGCGGCTCTATCGGTGGAGCCGGGGTCGTACTGGGAGCGGTGACGATGGTCATGAAAGTGCCACCTCAATCACCGGCGGGCGCCGTGCGCCCGGGCGAACATCGAGACCGTACCCTCACCGTGCTGGTCGCGGATTTCGCGGCCCGTGTAGTGCAAGAAGACGTCATCGAGCGTCGGGCGGTGCGCTCGCACCGTCCTGACCGGGACGCCGACGGAGGCCACGACGGCGCCGACGGCCGTCTCCTCGTCCGCGACGTAGGCGGTCAGACCCTCCTCGGTGCGCTCGACCTTGTAGCCGTCGGCGCGCAGGGCGGCGAGCGCAGCGTCGTCGTCGGTGGTCTCCAGCGCGATGGTGTCACTCCCCACCGAGGCTTTGAGGGCATCGGGCATGTCGAGGGCGATGATCGTGCCGTGGTCGATGATGGCGATCCTCTCGGCGTTCTCCGCCTCGTCCATGTAGTGGGTGGTGAGGAAGATGGTGATCCCTTCCTCGCGGCGCAGGCGGTGGATGTCCTCCCAGATCAGGGCCCGGGTCTGGGGATCGAGGCCGACCGTGGGCTCGTCGAGAAAGAGGACACGCGGCGTGTGGAGCATGCCCCTGGCGATCTCGAGGCGACGTGCCATACCGCCGGAGTAGGTCGAGACCAGATCCTTGCGCCGGTCCGAGAGGGCGACCAGTTCGAACACCCGGGCAATGCGCGACTCGACCTGGTCGGAAGGCACGCCGTACAGGACGGCGTGGAAGCGTAGATTCTCCTCGGCGGTCAGCTGGTCGTCAAGGGTCTGCTCCTGGAAGACGAGCCCGATGTGCCGGCGTACCCGCTTGGCGTCTGCGACGACGTCGAAGCCGGCCACGCGCGCGGACCCGGCAGTTGGTCGGGCCAAGGTGCAGAGCATCTTGATGGTGGTGGATTTCCCCGCTCCGTTGGGCCCCAAAAAGGCGAAGATCTCGCCCTGGGCAACGTCGAAACTGATGCCCTTGACCGCGGTGAGGTCGCCGTAGGACTTGGTCAGTCCCCGGACCTCGACGGCAGGCCGTGTCAAGTCCGGCTCACGGAGTGTCGGATGCTCGGTGCCGACTGTCATCTCGGGTCTATCCCGAAATATCGACTCCAGCCGTCGCGCTCCGTCGCGTGATCTTTCCAACTCGCCTTCACCAGCTCATTGTCGCGGTCCTCAACACGTGCCTGGTAGAGGCGATGGTCCTCACGCGCCGAGGTGGGACCCGGGTGGCGCTGAGCCCCAGCAGCCGCGGCGCTGATCGCTACTCGCGCACTTGGCACCCCCGGCTCATGATGGCTGTAACTACCTTGTCGCCGTCATGTGTCAGCGGAGATCGGTGATGAGCGCAGTGCTCATGACGAACCGCCCAGCGTGCAAGCGGCCAGGGCTTCCTCCTCTTCGTCGCTGAAGAGCCGCGACCGCACCACGAAGTGCGCATCGTCCCCGCCAGGCAACGAGAACCCCTCGGGCGCGCCTGGCGCAACGTCGAGTACGAGCTGGGTGTGGCGCACCACCTCGTATTGACGGTGGTCGATGTAGAAGCGGCATCCGCCGGGTGCACCGAGCAACACGTCACGGGGAGCGATCGTGAATTGACCCTCGACGAAACACATGGGCAGGCTTCCGTCGCAACACCCGCCTGATTGGAAGAACATGACCGGCCCCCGCGCAGCCTGCAGGCGAGCGATCGCCTGCAGGGCTGCAACGGTGGCGACGACGCGAGGTGGGGGGGGAACCGTCACGTCGTAGGGGTACGAACTAGAAGAACCCAAGCGGCTGATCGCTATAGCTCACGAGCAGGTTCTTCGTCTGGCTGTAGTGCTCGAGCATCATCCGGTGGTTCTCGCGCCCCACGCCGGAGATCTTGTAGCCACCGAAGGCGGCTCCGGCCGGGTAGAGGTGGTAGCAGTTCGTCCACACCCGCCCTGCCTTGATGGCCCGACCCATCCGGTAGGCCTTGTTCCCGTCACGGGTCCAGACGCCGGCCCCAAGCCCGTAGAGCGTGTCGTTGGCGATGCGCACGGCCTCGGCTTCGTCCCGGAAGGTGGTGACGGCCAGGACCGGGCCAAAGATCTCCTCCTGGAAGACGCGCATGTCGTTGCTGCCCTTGAGCACGGTGGGCTGGTAGTAGTAGCCCCCGGCCAGGTCGCCCTCCATGTGGGCCTCGGCACCGCCGATGAGCACCTCCGCACCCTCTTGGCGGCCAATGTCCACGTACGAGGCGATCTTGTCCAGCTGTTGGGTGGAGACTTGCGCACCGATCATCGTCGACGTGTCGAGCGGATTTCCCTGCTTGATCTTGGCGATCCGTGCCAGGCAGCGTTCCATGAACCGGTCGTACATCGACTCCTGAATGAGCGCCCGGCTCGGGCAGGTGCACACCTCGCCCTTGTTGAAGGCGTAGAGCACAAGGCCTTCAATTGCCTTGTCGAGGAAGCTGTCATCGTTGGCCATGACGTCATCGAAGAAGATGTTGGGCGATTTGCCACCGAGCTCCAGGGTGACCGGAATGATGTTCTGCGCGGCATATTGCATGATCAGTCGGCCCGTGACCGTCTCGCCGGTGAAGGCGATCTTGGCGATCCGTGGGTTTGAGGCGAGCGCCATGCCTACTTCGGCGCCGGGACCGTTGACCACGTTCATGACGCCGTGCGGGATCACGTCCTGGAGTAGCTCGGCCAGCTTGAGCAGCGACCAGGGCGTCGGCGAGGCCGGCTTGATGACAGTGCAGTTGCCGGCGGCGAGTGCCGGGGCCAGCTTCCACGCCGCCATGAGGATGGGAAAGTTGAAGGGGATGATCTGGCCCACCACTCCAAGGGGCTCGTGGAAATGGTAGGCGACGGTGTCCTTGTCGATCTCGGTCGCGGAGCCCTCCAGCGACCTCGTGGCGCCGGCGAAGTATCGGAAGTGATCAGCGGCCAGAGGGATGTCGGCGGCCAGGGTCTCGCGGACAGGCTTCCCGTTCTCCCAGGACTCGGCCACGGCCAGCATCTCGCGGTTGGCATCGATCACGTCGGCGATGCGGTTCAGGACGGCGGCCCGCTCGGTCAGCGAGGCCTCTCCCCAGGCGTCCTTGGCGGCGTGGGCCGCATCGAGGGCCAGCTCGATGTCGTCGGGCCCCGACTTCGGGACCGCGGTGAAGGGTTGGCCCGTGGCCGGGCTCTTGTTCTCCGAGTACTGGCCCGTCACTGGCGCAATCCAGTGACCCCCGATGAAGTTCTCGTAGCGGGGCTTGACCTCGACGATGCTCGCCGGTCCACCCGGTGCCTCATAGACGCTCGCACCAGGGCTCTCCTGCGTCGGCTGTTCAGATACCTGTGTCACGTGGGAGCCTCCTCTTCACCAGTGCGCCGGCGCTCGAACTGCCGCACCGTCGTCGCGCTCGACTGATCTCATGGTGCGCCTGGAGGTCACACCCCGGTAGAGGCGATGGTCCCAACCAACGGCTGGTCAAGGGGGCCCGATCCCGCACGAATAGGCCGTCCATTCCTTGGTCACGACCTGCAGTGTGACCATAGATGCCCCCCGAAGGCGTAGATACGTCGCAACGGCGAATGACGAGGACGAAGCTGCACGGGACCTTGGTCCCCGCCCGGCGGGACCTTGGTCCCTAGTCGATGCATGGCTCACCACTCAGAGTGAATTCGAGAAGCCTGGGCCTGGTCGGCAATGCCGCGGCGGCCGTTAGTGGAAGGAAGACCCCGATGACACTTACGACCGCTCCCCCGCCGGCGCCAACGGAGCCTGCTGACGGACTGCTTACTCAGCGCAATGAGGCGAAGGCCCATGCCTTGGGCCTGACCTCGGCCACCGGACTGGTGATCGGCAGCATCGTGGGGACTGGCGTCTTCACCATGCCAGCGGTGCTGGCCGGTGCCGGCACGATGGGCATCGCCGTGCTTGCGGTCATCGCGCTGGGCGCCATGCTCCTGGCCGTTCTATTCGGCCAGCTAACCAAGCGGGTGCCCAACAGCGACGGCGGTCTCTACGCCTATTCCCGACACGAGTTCGGCGACTTTGCCGGCTACCTGGTGGGTTGGTGCTACTGGGTCCAGTCGTGGGCCGGTAATGCCGCCATCGTGGCTTCGTGGGTTTTCTACGTCGACGCTCTCTTCGGGTGGGCCCACAACACGGGCATGGAGAACTGGTTCATCGCCATGGTCGGGCTGTGGGTTCCGGCTCTCATCAACTTGGCCGGCGTTCGACAAATGGCCTGGTTCCAGAACGTCACCGTTGTCCTCAAGTTCCTGCCTCTCCTCTTCGTCGGCGTCATTGGGTGGTTCTTCGTGACCTCGGCGAACTTCGGCCCATTCAACGCCACGGGCGGCAGCCTCTACAGCGGCATCGGGATCGCCGCCGGCGTGGCACTCTTCTCCTTCATCGGCGTCGAGGCGGCAGCCATCACGGCCAAGCGGGTGCGCGACCCTCGTCGCAACGTGATGCGTGCCTCGGTGGTTGGCACAGCGCTGAGTGCCCTCCTCTATGTGCTGGTGACAGCGGTCGTGATGGGGTTGGTGTCACACCACACCCTTGTGGGCACCGGGTCGCCGTTCGTCAATGCCTTCGACACCATGTTCCCCCACAACGCCTGGGCCGGGAAGTTCATCGCCGCCGTCGCGGTGGTCTCGGGCATCGGCGCCCTCAACGGCTGGACCCTTATCGTCACCGAGACGTCACGGGCCATCGCCCAGGACGACCTGTTCCCCCGCCCCTTCGCCTGGTCGGACCGCAAGGGCACGGCCTGGTTCGGCATCCTGGTCGGAACTGCGCTCCCGTCCCTGTTGATGCTCTGGAGCTACAACACCAAGGCCGGACTGACGGTCTTCACCTACCTGGTCGACCTCACGGTCGTGACGGTGGCCATCCCGTACTTCATGTCGGCAATTGCCCAGCTGACCTTCTTGGTCTCGCGCCGTCGGACGGTCAACGGCTGGGCCCTCGCCCGGGATCTCATGGTGGCGGGCATCAGCGTTCTCTTCTCCATGTGGGTGACGTTCGCTTCGGGCTACCAAGTCGTCTACCAAGCCCTGGTGGTCATCCTCGTCGGCCTGATCCTCTACGCCTTCCTCAACGCCCGGCGCGAGCGCCTCGGCGAGGCCGCCGAGCCAACGGACCTGCCCCCTGAGCAGACTACGGCCGAGCTGGCCGAGTCGGTCTGACTGGCCCACGAGACACACGGAGGAATGCCATGACGTTCCATGTTGACTCCGAGATCGGCCAGCTTCACCAGGCCATCCTCCACCGACCCGGGCTCGAGCTGTCCCGGTTGACACCCGACAACATCGGCGAGCTGCTGTTCGACGACGTGATGTGGGCAGCCAAGGCCAAGGAGCAGCACGACGCCTTTGCCGAGGCCCTGCGGGACAAAGGGGTCCAGGTGCACTACTACGGGCAGCTCCTGGGCGAGACGCTCGAGCTGGCCCAGGGACGGGAGTTCGTCCTCGATCGGGTTTGCACGCCGGAGATCTTGGGTCCGTCCCTTGTGGACCCGGTCCGCCGGCTCTTCGAGGACCTCGATGGAAAGGCGCTGGCGGAATTCCTAGTCGGCGGGATCCTCAAGGCCGACCTACACCCGCTCCGGGTCCATAGTCTCAAGTGGGACATGCTGAAGGCCGACGATTTCGTCCTCACCCCGCTGCCCAACCACCTGTTCCAGCGGGACAACTCGTGTTGGATCTACGGCGGAGTGACGATAAACCCGATGGCCAAGTCGGCCCGTCAACGCGAGACCTTGCACACCCGTGCCATCTACCGCTTCCACCCACTCTTCGCGTCGGCCGACTTCGTGACCTACCACGGCGACGAGGACCGCAACTATCAGCCGGCCACCATCGAGGGGGGCGACGTCCATGTGATAGGCCACGGGGCGATCCTCATCGGAATGGGTGAACGCACCACGCCCATGGCAGTGGAGACCGTGGCCCATGCACTCTTCGACGCCGACCAGGCCACCGCGGTGGTCGCCATCGAGTTGCCCCATAGCCACGCCTTCATGCATCTCGACACCGTCATGTCCATGGTCGATGATGACACCTTCGTCCTCTACCCCTACTTCGACCGACACCTGCGGAGTTGGACGGTCACCGAGGGGGACGGCTCCGGACAGTTGACCGTTACCCGGAACCACAGCCTATGGGACACCCTGGCGGAGATCCTCGACGTCAACAGGATCACCGTGCTGACCACCGACGAGGACATCCGAGCCGCCGAACGTGAACAATGGGACGACGGTGCGAACTATCTGGCTGTGGCCCCAGGGGTGGTGTTCGGCTACGACCGTAACGTCGCAACCAACACCATGCTGCGCAAGCACGGGATCGAGGTGGTGTCCATCGCAGGCAGCGAGCTCGGCCGGGGTCGCGGTGGCCCTCGCTGCATGACATGTCCCATTGAGAGAGAATCGGCTTAGCAGGAGGAAACATTGGCCATCGATCTGCGCGGTAGAAGCTTTCTGAAAGAGGTCGACTTCAGCCGAGAGGAATTCATTCATCTCATCAACGGGGCGATTGAGCTCCGCGAGGAGAAGCGGTCGGGCACCGAGATCCAACGATTGACGGGACTCAACATCGCCCTGATCTTCGAGAAGACGTCGACCCGGACCCGCTCGGCCTTCGAGGCGGGGGCGCACGATCAGGGCGCCCATGTCACCTATCTCGGACCCGAGGACTCCCAGCTCGGGCACAAGGAGTCGATGAAGGACACCGCCCGCGTCCTCGGGCGCATGTTCCACGGCATCGAGTACCGGGGCTTCGCCCAGGACAAGGTCGAGACGCTCGCCCGCTACGCCGGGGTGCCGGTGTGGAACGGGCTTACAGATCAGTGGCATCCGACCCAGATGCTGGCTGACATGTTGACCATGCTCGACCACGCAGCTCGCCCCATCGACGAGCTGAGCTATTGCTATCTCGGTGATGCCCGCAACAACACCGCGAACTCACTGCTTGTCACCGGCGCCCTCCTCGGCGCGGACGTCCGACTGGCGGCGCCCACCAGGCTCTGGCCCTCGACCGAGGTCCAAGACACAGCAGAGCGGCTTGCCACCGGCTCGGACGCCCGCGTGATGGTGACCGACGACCTTCACAAGGCCGTGTCGGATGTGGACTTCCTCTACACCGACGTCTGGCTCTCCATGGGCGAGCCGGCAGAGGAATGGGGGAACAGAATCGATGAGCTTCTCCCCTACCAGGTGAACGCAGAGGTCTTGGCGGCGACGGGTAATCCGGAGGTCAAGTTCATGCACTGCCTCCCTGCCTTGCACAACAGGGAGACCGAGGTCGGGGAGCAGATCTTCGAGAGGTACGGACTCACTGCCCTGGAGGTGACCGAGGACGTCTTCGAGTCGCCGGCCTCGATCGTCTTCGACCAGGCCGAGAACCGCCTACACACGATCAAGGCGGTCATGGTCTCCACACTGGTGGGCTGACGTGCGAGTCGTCGTCGCCCTCGGTGGCAACGCCATGCTCGAGCGGGGCGAACGTCCCGATGCCGAGCTCCAGCAGCGCCACGTGGCGGAGGCGGTCGCGGCGTTGGTCCCGCTGGCACGAGATCATGAGCTCGTCATTACGCACGGCAATGGACCACAAGTTGGCGTTCTGGCGATCGAGAGTGCCGGTGATACTGCCCTGTCGAGTCCCTATCCTTTCGACGTGCTCGGCGCGGAAACCCAGGGCATGATCGGCTACTGGCTGCTCCAGGCCTTCGAGAATGCACTGCCCGGGCGACGGGTAGCCAGCATCGTGTGCCAGACGGTCGTCGATGCTGATGACCCTGCGTTCGCCAATCCGACCAAGTTCGTCGGCCCCGCCTTTTCCAAAGACCAGGCTCAACAATTGGCGTCTACGCGGTCGTGGGAGGTGAGGCAGGACGGCAAATGGTGGCGCCGGGTTGTCGCCTCGCCCGAACCCGTGGAGCTAGTCGAACTGGCGGTCATCACCGACCTCCTCAATGACGGGGTCATGGTGATCTGCTCGGGAGGTGGTGGCATCCCGGTCGTTCGTCACCTTGGGGTCGTGTACGGAATCGAGGCCGTGATCGACAAAGACCGGACGGCGGCATTGCTCGCGCGCTCTATTCACGCCAATGCTCTCTTGATCCTCACCGATGTCGAGGCAGTCGAAGCTGGCTACGGGACGCCGGAGGCGGCTCCTATCCGCCGGGCCACCGTTGCGGAGTTGAGAGCGGTGTCGTTTCCAGCCGGTTCAATGGGTCCCAAGGTGGAGGCCGCGTGTCGGTTCGTCGAAGCTACTGGCGGGATCGCGGCAATCGGAGACTTGGCCGACGCAGCGTCAATTCTGGAGGGGCGGGCAGGAACGACGGTCACCGCTTCTTAGTGAGGTGGCTAACAGTGCCCAAATGGTGCTCGCGACCAGTGACAGGCCGACCATGCCGCGCCCAAGATGACCGAGAACGACTCGTGTGGAAGCAACGGACTGAAGGCGCAAAGGTAGGAATCTGACTGAGGCCTCGCACCGCCCTTCGAACCCGTGCAATCCACGGGCACTCGTTCTCACATTCAGGGATGCGATCCTCGTCGGAGCCGGCTAGATCGACCGAGCCTTCCAACGATTTCGTCGCGAGCGCACTACCACGTTCGCCTGCTCACAGCCGACCAGGACGTTCCACCGGCGCGACGACATCTGCCGATCCGCCAGTCTTTTGAAGTTGGACTTCGATATGGTGCGGAGACAATCAGGGCTAACCGGAGGATCGTTTGTCATGGCCTACGACGTGGACGGTTGGCAGCCTGCTGCTCGGTCGATGACGCGGCTGGCAGGCGCAGTCTGAAAATTGTGATCGCGACCGATACCTCGAGAATCGTACAATCGTACAGTCGTCCAGCTGAACCTGACAGCCAATGGAAACGGCGACGATGTGGAGGCAACAATGACTACGACTGATCGGGAAGCGACACCCTCCGGCCATACACCCGAAGGCGGAGTCCTTGTTGGCGACGCCAGTGCGAGCAAGAGCATGGTCCTCTTTGAGGATCCACAGTGCCCTTACTGCCGACAGTTTGAAGAGGTCAATGGTCCGCTCATCACGACCGCTTTGCGCACTCACGAATTGGTCGTCGAATATCGCATGCGATGCTTCTTGGGTCCAGAGTCAGCGAGAGCTGACAATGCTCTCGCCCTGGCCGCCGAAGCTGGTCGCTTTGACGAGTTGCGGCGGGCACTTTTTGCAGCACAGCCGCCGGAGGGCACTGGAGGCTTCACGACCGAGGACCTCTTGCGCCTGGGTGCGCAAGTGGGTCTGACCGATTCGGACTTCGTCTCGGGTGTTCGAGGAGTCCGATATGAGAAGTGGGTATTGAGACGAGAGGCTCTCTATCAATCTCAGGATCCACAAGGAACCCCGGCCGCCTGGCTCAACGGTGGCCCAATCGATTCCAGGGTGCTCTTCGACAGCTCGGCGTTCGAGCACCTACTTCGCAAGTAGAGGCGGCCTCAAGGGTGGATCCCAGAGCCGTCTTTTCCCGTTCCGCAAGAGTCATTGACTGCGGCCCAAAGCGGTCGATTCGAGATCGACGCCTGGCATGATCCGCCTCATCGCAGCCTTGGATTCTCGACGGGGTATCGCGACCGACTCGGGCATCCCGTGGAAGCTTCCCGGTGACAAGGCCTACTTCCGTGCGAAGACAGCGACCGGCCTCATCCTGATGGGTCGGGCAACCTACAGCGAGTTCGCTGCGCCACTGCACGAGCGAGAGAACTTCGTGCTGACGCATGACTCAGGACCCTTGCGTCAAGGCTTCCGAGCGATTCGTAGTCTCGACCAACTCGTCGCTGAGAACCCCGGAGCAGACGTATGGGTCATAGGCGGCTCAACTGTGTACGCAGACACGATCACCGAGGCCGACGAACTGTTGTTGACTCAGGTCGTCGGTGACTTCCATTGCACCAAGTTCTTCCCGCCATACCAACTTCAGTTTTGCCTCGCGACCAAGAGTGACGATCAAAAAGACGGAGACACGACATATCGCTTTGAAACGTGGCAACGCCTTTCGCCCAAAGGCGCTGGAGGGATTGAACCGCCTCAGAGCTCCTGAAACGGAGCGGAAGACGGGATTTACGCGACCCTCACCTTGGCAAGATGGTGGTCATGGTCTGAGAGGTCGACCCCAGTCCCCCACCGTGCGGATTGGGTCCACCCCAGTCGTCGCCGCTGAACCGGCCTGGGTTTGACGGAGGCTCGATGGTTTGGTTTCTCATGCCGCGTCGGGCTGAGACCTGTGACCGTACTCGGCTTCGAACTCGGCCGGCGTCGTGTCGTTGAGCTCGGAGTGGAGCCGCTCCTCGTTGAACCATGACACCCAGCCACAGGTGGCGGGTTCGAGGTCGTCGAGACCCTTCCAGGGGCCACCGTTGGCGTCGAGGGCGGCCGGGTTGCGGTGCAGCTCGGTCTTGAACAGACCCATGACCGATTCGGCCATTGCATTGTCGAAGCTTTAACCGGCTAATCGGGACCCGGATGAGTAAACGAGTGGGAGTCCGGAACGGGCGGTCAGCTGCTATTCCAGCGCCGGTAGGCGGCGGCGAGTGTCTTGGTTGTCAGATCCCCGTTGAGTTCGATGTCGAGGAGAGCCATTTGGTAGCGACTGCCCTTGTGTTCGCACGTGGCCATGAGTTCTCGCCGTCCGTTGGCCACGCCGACGGAAATGACGCTCACTTCCTCTCCGATGGCGCTGCCGGGGCATGGAAGGGTGGCGTCGTTGTCGAAGGCGGCCTCGAAGGCGGTGAGTTGCTCATCGTCGTTGTAACAGTCGACGGTGATGTCGGCGATGAGCGAGTCCAGTTCGCTGTTGCGCCGAGGGCTCATCGACTGCCCGCTTTGTGACGGGGCGGAAGCTCCAGACGGCGAAGTTGTTCCTCGTGGCGTCGAATCCGTTCGGCCAGGGCTTCGACGGCGGTGCGTAGGTGGCCAACCTCAGAGACCAGGCCAGACATGGTCCGAGGGTCGTGGCTGTGGGTCCGGTGCTCTTCGACCACCATCCGCAGGGTCGGATCCCGGTAGAGCGTGGTGCGGCTGATGCCGGCGGCGGAAGCGACCGTCGTGAAGGTCACGGGCTCACCCGTTTGGAGGAGCTCAGCGCACGTCTGCTCGACCCTGGACAGAGTCTCGGGGGCTGTCATCCCGCCAGATTCTCACCTTCGGCCAAGAGGGTGTCGAGGCGGGTGATGAGGCGTCGATGACGCTCGGCTTCGTCGATCCAACCGCGTGACTCGGCGTCGGCCGCCAGCGCTTCGGCGTCGACCCGCTGAGCCGAAAGAACCGAGACGCTGGCCGCGTCGGTGCGGAAATTGGGGCAGTGCTCGCAGATGTTGGCATAGGGACACGAACCCTGGGCCGGAGCACGTGGGCAGTAACCACCGGCGAGTCGGGCCTTGATTGCCGGTGCCTCGCGCCAGTCACCGTCGCCGGTCACGGGGATGCGAGTGCGCCCATTGGGCAGCTGCCCGAGCCGGGACTTGGCCAGCTCGAGGGCACGTTCGTACTCGGCGCGCACCGTGGTGTCGAAGAGCCGGCCGTAACGAAGGCTCATCTCTGCCGAGACGTGGCCGAGGAGGGCCATGAGGGCCTGCAGCGACACCCCGGCATTCACCATCGCGGTGGCGAAGGTATGTCTGAGCTGATGAGGCTTGACGCGGCCGATGCCGGCGGCCTCACCGGCTCGATTGAGTTCCATGCGCAGAGCCTGTTGGGCCAGCCGTCGGCCATGGTGCGTGAAGAGGAACTGCGCGGGGCGTCCCGTCCGAGGGTGCGGGAGCGCTCGACCCTCCGACCGGGTGGCGCAGATCCGGTCGATCAAGGTGACGGTCTCATCGTCGAGTGGCACCATTCGCTCCGTGTCGAGTTTGCCGAGTGGCACCTTGAGCCATGCACCGTTGCCGGGAATCTCGTGCACGCAGTCGAGTTCGAGGTCGAGCAGCTCGCCGATGCGCAACCCACAGGCCCGGGCCAAGAGCAAGGCGTCGGCCGCCAGCCGAAACTCGGAGCGAGCCAGGGCCTCACCGAGACGCCGGTCGGCGTCGACGGGCAGATAACGAGGAAGAGGCCTTGGCAGACGCGGGGTGTCCGTGCGGAATATGAGCCGTCGCTTCGGTGCTTCTTTCCATCCCCACTCGGTGATGTCGTTGAGGAAGACCGAAATGGTCAAGATCCGCCGGGCCTGATCGGCGGTGGTGATCGGCTCGCCGTTCTTGGAGTTGATCGCACTGGCCACCGAGTTCATGTAGGGCTCGATGTGCCGCTGCCGGTCGAGTTCAGCCAGCGAGGTGAGTTCGGGGTCCACCGCAGCCAGGAAACGGCCGAAGTGAACCAAGCGCGTCGCCATGCCGGTGACGGTCTTGGGTTTGCACGTCCCCGTCTTGCGCTCGAGATAGGCGATGAATGCCGGCTGAAGGGCCAGATGGACGTCAACGACGCGATCTGCGAATGCCTTGGGCTGCTGCCAGGGAGGGGGCGGAGCGTCAAGGATGCCCAAATGGAACAACACCCGATGGGCGCTGCTCAGGGCGGATCGATAGTGACGCCACCCCTTGCCCGTCTCGAGACCACGGCGTCGACAAGCTCGGGCCAACGCATCGAAGTCGTCGAGGGTCAACCGCTCGAGGCTCACGTTGGTCTCGATGAGCAGACGACCGACGGACTGCGAGGCCGTGCGCACGCTCTGGGTGGAGGTGAACCCGATTGCTTCGGCACCTTGGCGGAAACGCTCCATGTCGGCGGCCAGTGGACTGGCGACGATCTCTCGCCAAAAGCTCGACAGTTTGCGCGACACCAGGTAGTCGTAGCCGGGCTGGAGCCAACCGTGGACCATCAAGAAGATCAGGAATGACGTTGTCTGTGAACCCTCGGCCAGTCTGTAGGCGAGCGGCTGGGCGGCCCAATCCTGTGGATGTGGCCATCGCCGCATGAAGACCTTGGCCCCCTGGGTGGTGGTGCTGTTGCCCCGGCCGGTGAGCAGCTGGTGGCGCGCGTACTCGGCGAGGTGGTCCCTCGCCGGTCGGTCAGTCGCGCGAACGCTGTCGGTCTCGGGCAGCATCGAACTCGGCCTTTACGTGCGTGGGAGCGAGGTGGATATAACGAGCGGTCGTATCGATGTGGGCATGGCCCAGCAGGGCCTGCATGACGGCGAGGTCAACGCCCGCTTCGGCGAGTGCCGTGCCGAACGTGTGGCGAAGTGCGTGCGGATGACCGCCTGGGACTCCAGCCGCCGCCCGGTGATAGCGAAAGACCGTGCGTAAGCCCGCAGGAGTCAGCGGCTGGCCGCGGTTGGGGCCTTTGGCCACGACGAACAGTCGGGAGGTCTGGGTCTCCGGGCGTTCGGCCAGCAGGTAGGTCTGAATGACGCCGGCCACGTCCACGTCGAGCGGGACACGACGCTCTTTGGATCCCTTGCCACTCACACGCAGCCAGCGGCCGCCGATGTCGACATCGCGCACACCGAGAGCGAGCACTTCGCCGGCCCGCAGGCCGCAAAAGACCATCAATCCCGCCATCGCCCGATCCCGCCACGTCCGCAGACTCCCGACCAGGGCGACGACGTCGCCGGTGTCCAACGCACGAGGCAGTCGCTGGGGCTCTCGAACCCGAAGGGCTGACCGCTGTCTCGGACGGCGTGCCACGTGGGCAAGCAACCCGTTGCGCTCCCCAGAAGAGAGCCTTCTCGCTTCCCTGCCTCTTGGGACCGGGTTCTTGGCATCGGGGTCGCGCATCGCCCGGAACCCGAACAAACCCGAGACCGCGGCCAGTCGATGGTTCAGAGTCGCTGGCGCATATCCGTCGGCCCGCCGACCATCCAAGCGCAGCACATTCGGGCCGGGTCGGCCACGAACCGCAGCCTGCCGGCACGCGGCGAGATAGCGCAGCAGCACGTCGGTGTCGACTGCGCCGAGATCGATCTTCTCGCTCGTCAACCACCGGCAGAACGCCAGCAGCGAGAAGCCGTAGACGCGGACCGTTTGCGGCGAGCAGTTCCGATCCGACAGGTAGCTCAGGTACTCGTTGACCAACAAGAACCGGTTGACCTCAGCGCCCGCCAGGGCCCAACTATCCGCTAGCCGCTCAAGCCGAAGCTCCCCATCGGTCACCACAACATCTGTAACTGAATGCGTCACCAAAGGGAAGCGTCATGCGGCAAGATCTTGGTAGTTCATCGGCGGTTCATCTGTACTCACGTCAAGCAAATAGCCGGTAAATAGGCAGTCGCCGACGGTGCCGATGGAGGGTGCAGCGCCGACGTCGTCGAGGCGCTCGGTGTAGAGAATTGACGTGTATTGACTTCCCGCGTCCGTGTGACAAATGAGCCCGTCGATCGTGGTGTGTCGACGTGTCCATGCCGCCATGTTGAGGGCATCGATCACCAGCGCTGCTGTCATCGAGCGCGCCGCCTTCCAACCGACGAGGCGCCGGGAGAACACGTCGATGATGAAGGCGACGTAGACGATGCCCGACCAGGTCGAGCAATAGGTGAAGTCCGCCACCCAAAGCTCGTCGGGCCGCGAGGCGCTGAAGTTGCGGTTGACGAGGTCGGGGGCGCGGACCGCAGTGGGATCCGATTTGGTGGTGAAGCGCTTCTTGGCCCGGCTCGCCCCGCGTATGCCCTGTTGAGCCATGAGGCGGGCCACCTGGTCCCGGCCGACGTCAAGGTCGGCCCGACGGGCCGCCTTCCAGAGCTTGCGCCGGCCATAGACCGAGTAGTTGTGATGCCAGAGCGCCATCAGCAGCGGGGCGAGGAAGGCGTCACGGATCGCCCGGGCCGAGAGCGGCCGGGACTTGGCGTCGTAGTAGGTGGAGGGGGCGACTGCGAGTTGCGCGCAGATCGGCTCGACCCCCCATCGACACCCACCGGACATACGGTCGCGGTGGGCGTCGATGAAGGCGACTACTTGGTCCGTCGGCGGTCGAGCTCCGCCCCGAAGAAACTCGCTGCCGCCTGCAAGATGTCGTTGGAACGGCGCAGCTCCTTCACCTCCTTGCGCAACTCTTTCAGCTCGGACTGCTCATCGGCGCTGAGCCCTGCCCGCGCCCCGGCGTCGATCTCGGACTGCTTGACCCAGGCCCGCAGCGACTCGTCACCGACCCCGAGCTGGCGGGCCACCCTCGAGATCACCGCCTTGTCGCCGGGATCTTGCTGGCGGAGGTCCTTGACCATCCGAACGGCCCGCTCCTTCAGTTCAGGCGGGTACCGCTTCGAGGTTGCCTTCTTCTCCATGACTCCAACCCTTCCAAGGTTTGGAGCCTCCGGGAAACCCAGGCCGGTTCACTCGATCGAAGGTGCTGACAGCGAACACGCCGGTGCCGGGGATCTCCCATACAGGCGCCTCGTCCCGCAGCCGCCGGTAGAAGGGATAGGGATCGTCGAGCACCACAGGGTCAAGGAGCTGGGTT
>JBKQUM010000040.1:0-28911 GCA_052140165.1 Acidimicrobiales bacterium | reverse complement strand
ACGCCGGGATCGACCACGGCGAGCACGACGCCGGGCCCGAGATGGGGCACGGCCCGCACCAGTGTGTGGCTCCCGGCCCGGACGTCGAAGGGCGGGACGTGGTGGGTGAGGTCGATGACGGTCGTCCCCGGGGCCCGCGCCGCGATCACGGCGTGGACCACCCCGGCGAACTCGTCCGCCGTCCCGAAGTCCGAGAGGAAGAAGACGGTGCGCGGGGGCTCACTCGTCATGGTCGGCGGCTCAGCGCTGCAGGTTGCGGGCGCGTTCGGTGGCGGCCGCGACCGCCTCCATGAAGGCGGAGCGGACGGCCCGGGCCTCCAGCGTGCGCACGCCCGCGGCCGTGGTGCCCGCCGGCGAGGTCACCATGGCGCGCAGGGCCTCGGGGTCGAGGCCGGTCTCCTGCAATAGCGCGGCCGAGCCCCGCATGGTCTCGACGACGAGGGTCCGGCTCACCTCGCGCGTGAGGCCCATGTGCACGCCGGCCTCCATCAGCGCCTCGGCGACGAGGAAGAAGTAGGCCTGGCCGGATCCCGAGAGCCCGGTCACGGCGTCGAGCAGGCGCTCGGGCAGCCGGACCACGGTGCCGACGGCCGACAGCACGTCCTCGGCCCAGGCCAGGTCATGGGAGGTGGCGAAGGACCCGCCCGAGATCGCCGTCACCGCGGCCCCAACCAGGGCGGGGGTGTTGGGCATGGCGCGGACCACGGCGGGCTCGCCGCCCAGGGCGACCTCCAGGCGCGGGCAGGGGACGCCAGCCACGATGGAGATCAGCCGGGTCACCCCGGTCACGCCGAGGGCGCGGCACGCCCCCTCGGCCGCGTCGGGCTTCACGGCGAGGACGGCGCCTCCGATCCGCTCGCCGGCGTCGTCCAGCAGCCCGGCCTCGGGAGCGGCGACGGCGCGCAGCCCCGGGTGCTCCGCGGTCAGCTCGTCCCGGCGCTCGGCAACGGGCTCAATGACCGTCAGGTCGCCGGCGCCGGCCCATCCGGAGCGGAGCAGCCCGCCCAGGAGGGCGCCTCCCATCTTCCCGCCGCCGACGATGAGGAGGCTCGACACCCGCGCGACGTTACCGAGCGCGGCCCCCGACCGCGGTCCCTACGAGCGCCGGGGCCGGCGGCGGTAGGTCGAGGGGTGGGCCATCGTCATGGCCGTCGGGAAGTGATCGTCGGTGTAGAGGACCGACGAGCCGGCGATGCGGTCGAGCTCGTCGTCGTCGACCAGCCGCGCCGGCACCCTGCCCACCAGGTACACCGCGTCCTCGGGGCCGAGCGCGAACCACATCCCGAAGAGGTGGGCGTTGCGGCGCAGGAGGTACGCGTACACCTCGGCGTGGTTGGTCTCGGGGGCGGGCATGAACTGGGCCTCGAAGTGCAGCGTGCGCTGCTTGAGGGTGAACCAGACGGTGATGAAGTCCTTCTCGTCACCCTTGAAGCGCAGGTACCAGCGGTGCGACGCCGTGCGGTCGGTGACCTCCTGGCGCTCGGCGGCCACCAGGAACCCGTCGGCGGCCAGCTTGCGCTCGGCCCAGGCGTCGATGCAGGCCACCGCCGCCGCCATCTCCTCCTCCTCGGGGAGGTCGACGATCGGCACCTGTCGGCCCCGGGGCTCCGGCCGGACGCGTTCAGCCGCACTCGACGAGGCGGCCGGAGGCCAGCTCGTCGTGCAGCTCCACCAGCGTCCGGGCGGCGGCACGCCAGGTGTAGCGGCGGGCCCGCAGCACCGAGGCGGTGCAGAAGCGCTCGGCCGCCAGCGGCTCGTCGAAGACCCGGCGCACGGCGGCGGCGTAGGCGCGCGGGTCGGGGTCGTCCACCAGGAAACCGGTGTGGCCGTGGTCCACCAGCGTGGTCAGCCCGCCGACGGCCGAGGCGACGACGGGCGTCCCGCAGGCGGCCGCCTCGAGCGCCACGAGGCCGAAGGACTCCGAGCGGCTGGGGACGATGCACACGTCGGCGGCGCGGTAGTACGAGGAGAGCAGCTCGTGGGGCTGGGGGTCGACGAAGTGGACGTGCTCGCGCACGCCGCGGGCGTCGGCCACGTCGTGGAGGCCCTGGAGCGACTTCTCGCCGTGGGGCCCGCTCGGGCCGCCGACGACCACCAGGCGGTAGGGCTCGTGCCCGGTATCGAGCAGCTCGGCCAGCGTCTCGATGGCCACGTCGGCACACTTGAGCGGCTGGATGCGGCCGACGAAGAGCAGGAGGCGGCCGTCGACCGGCAGGCCGAGGGCCCGGCGCGCCTGGGGCCGGTGCCCCGGGCCGAAGAACGCGTGGTCGACGCCGGGCGGCACGATGCGGATGCGACCGGGGTCCCCGCCGTAGAGGGACGCGATCTGGTCGGCCTCGACGGTGCATGACGCCAGCACGGCGTCGGAGCAGTTGATGACGGACGCCTCGGCCTCGGCCCGGCGGTGGGGCATGTCCGCCTCGACCTCCTCGGGCATCGACTCGGCCTTGACGCGGTCGAGGGTGTGGAACGTGCACACGAGCGGGAGGTTCAGTTCGTGCTTGATCACGTGGCCCGAGAGCCCCGACAGCCAGTAGTTGGCGTGCACCGAGGTGTAGGGCAGCCCGCCGCCTGGGTCGCTGCCGGACGCCGGCGCGGCGGCCATCCGCTCGAGGACCCGGGCCGTGAACTCCTCGACCACGCCGGGCAGGGACTCCTTGGGCACCTCATGGAGCGGGCCGGCCTGCACGTGGTGGACGCGCAGCCCGGGCTCGACGTCGACGACCTCGGGGAGGCCGTCCGACCAGGCTCGCGTGAAGACGTCGCAGGTGACGCCGGAGCGGGCCAGCGCGGCGGTCAGCTCGCGCACGTACACGTTCATGCCGCCGCCGTCGCCCGTGCCCGGCTGGGCCAGAGGCGAGGTGTGCAGGGACAAGACGGCGAGCCGGCGCATGGCGGTCAGAGCCTACCGGCGGTCTGGAAATCCCCTCCGGCATGCACCGGAGGGCCTCCTCAGGCGGTAGCGACCCGCCCCGCCGGCCCCGGCGGCTCCACCGCGTCGGGCGGTGCGGCGGCATCGGTGGGGGGCACCGGGCCCCGCTCCCCGTGCTCGTCCTCGTAATCGCGCCGGAACGAGAGGTAGATGCGCACGAGGGCCTGCTTCTGCTCCTCGCTGATCGTCTGGTCGGCCAGGATGGCCCGGGTGAGATCGGGCGAGCCGACCGGCGCCTCGAGGATCCCGGCCTGCACATAGAGCGTCTCGGCGGAGATGCGCAGCGCCTTGGCGATCTGCTGGAGGATCTCGGCCGAGGGCCGGCGCAGGCCCCGCTCAATCTGGCTCAGGTACGGGTTGGAGATCCCGGCCAGCTCGGACAGGCGCCGCAGTGACAGCCGGGCCGTTCCCCGCTGCTCACGGATGAAGGACCCGAGCTCGCGCCAGCGGTCCTTCGGGTCGGTGCTCACTCCTGCAAGCGTACCGCTTGCCCGGGTTGCTCCGGGGTTGCCCCGTGAGCCGTCCGCGCCCTGCTCGCGTGGTGGTTGGATCCCCGGTTGGAATCCCGCCCCCTTCGGGTATGGTCCAGCACACACCACCCCCACGACCACGACTGAGGAGCCCGCAATGGCCGACTACAGCCTCCCCGATCTGCCCTACGACTACGCCGCACTGGAGCCCCACGTGTCCGGCCAGATCATGGAGCTCCACCACGACAAGCACCACGCCGCCTACGTCACCGGTGCCAACCAGACGCTCGAGAAGCTGGCCGGTGCCCGCGACAAGGACGACTTCGGCGCCATCGTCGGGCTCGAGAAGACCCTGGCGTTCCACATCTCGGGCCACGTCCTGCACTCCATCTTCTGGAAGAACCAGAGCCCCGACGGCGGCGACAAGCCCGACGGCGCGCTGGGCTCGGCCATCGACGAGAACTTCGGCTCCTTCGACAAGTTCAAGGCGCACTTCACCCAGGCCACCTCCACCATCCAGGGCTCAGGCTGGGGCGTCCTGGCCTACGAGCCCCTTGCCGGCCGGCTCATCGTCGAGCAGGTCTACGACCACCAGGGCAACGTCGGCCAGGGCTCAGTCCCGCTGCTGGTGTTCGACGCCTGGGAGCACGCCTTCTACCTGCAGTACAAGAACGTGAAGGCCGACTTCTTCGCTGCCCTGTGGAACGTCGTCAACTGGCCAGACGTGGCGGCCCGCCTCGACGCGGCGAGGGGGCTGAAGGTCGCCGGCTGACCGGGGCCAGGCCCGGCCGGCGCTGGCGTGCTACCCGAGCGACAGGTGCTGCTCGCACATGCGGCGGGTCGGATCGGCTTCGAGGTCGGCGTCGAGGACCGGGGCGCCGCACGTCTCGCACGATCCGTAGGTGCCCTCGCTCAGTCGCTGCAGTGCCCGGTCCACCCCGTCGAGGACGGCGGCCGAACGGGTCAGCTCGTCCTCGTAGCGCTCCTCCACGGGAGGCAGGGTAGCGCCCGGGCAGGACCCGGCGTGGTTGCGCCCGGGTTGCATCGGGCCCGGGCCTGTTTAGGGGCTGCGGCCCGGGGGCAGAGGTAGCGCAACCGGTATGCAGAGCCCCACTCTCCCAGGGCGCCAGCCCCCCACCGACCCGCGGGACGGCGCCCGGGCGGGCGCAGGGACGACGTCGGCCTCGCACCGCTTCCCGGCCACCGCGGCGTCGGTCGGCCAGGCCCGCCGGTTCCTGCTCGGCCGGCTCCCCGAAGGGTCCGGCGAGGATGCCGACGCGCTGGTGCTCATGCTCTCGGAGCTGGCCACCAACGCCGTGCGCCATGCGGCCACCGACTACGTGGTGTCCGTGCGCGTGGCCGACGACGCGCGCCAGGTCCTCGTCGAGGTCAGTGACGCCGCCGTCGGCTACCCGGTACCCCAGGACCAGGCCGGGGACACGCCGCACGGGCGCGGGCTGCACATCGTGCGGACGCTGGCCGACGCGTGGGGCATCGAGATGCAGCGCGACCGCCCCGGGAAGACGGTGTGGTTCTCCTCGGCCCTGGGGGCCGGGGACGGTCCGCCCGTCGACGCGCCCGCTCCCGGCCTCGACGCGGGGCTGCCGGGAACCAGGCACGCCACCGCCGTCGCCGCGCACCCGACCGCCCCAGCGGCCCCGGGGGGCGTCGGCACGCCGGAGGTCATGCCGGACTGGCCCCTGCCTGCCGTGCGGAGGGTGCTCGACGGCCTGAGCGAGGCCATCGTCGCGACCGACGAGCAGGGCGTGATCCACTACGCCAACGTCACCGCCGAGCGGCTCCTGGGCTGGCCGCGCGGCTCGCTCGTGGGCCGCTCGGGCCTGGAGCTGGTGCCCGAGTCGCAAATGGTGCACTTCGAGCACGGCTTCGAGGGCTTCCTGCGATCCCAGGTCCCGGACCTCGTGGGGCGCCCGCTGGCGGTGGTCGTCAAGCGCCCCGACGCGTCGGAGATCCAGACCGAGGTGGTGCTGTCCATGTTCGACCATCCGCTGGCGGGACGGGTCGTGGCCGCCATCTTCCGTTCCCGCGACGACCGGAGGCTTCGCCGGTGGTCCGAGCTCACGAGCGAGCTGCTCGGGATCCTGGCCGACGCGCCGATCGACGACCCTCCGGCGGAGCGGCTGCTGTCCACGCTCGGGCGGCGCCTCGACTGGGACGTGACCACGCTGTGGGTCCTCTCCCCGGGGCAGGATCTCGTCTGCCGCCACGTCTGGACGCGCACGCCGGTCATCGCGCCCGCCTTCGCCCAGGAGAAGGCGGGCGACGCGACCAGCGGGAGCGGAGGTCTGCCCCAGTGGGTCATGGAGCACGGCGAGCCCATCTGGGTGACCGACCTCGTGCGCGACCACCGCTTCATGACCGACGCGCTGGGCCGCGACGGGCTCCGCAGCGCATACGCCTTCCCGATCCGCTACCGGGGAGCGTGCGTCGGGGTGGTCAAGATGCTGAGCCGCCGGCAGCGCGAGCGCGACCCCTCGGTCGTCGAGCTCATGGATGCGGTCGGGAGTCACCTCGGCGAGCTGCTGCACGCCTCGTCCCAGGCCGCCGAGCGCGAGCACCTGGTGGACGAGCTGCTCGAGGTCCGGCGGCGGAACGAGTTCCTGCTCCTGGCGACGCAAGTGCTCTCCGAAGTGGTCGACTACCGCGAGATGGTGGAGCGCCTGGCCCAGGTCTCGGTCCCGGTGATGGCCGACCTGTGCCTGATCGACATCGAGGACGAGGACGGGCAGATGCGGCGGATGGCCGCCTGGCATGCGGACCCCGGGAAGAGGGCGCTCACCGAGGAGCTGCGCACCAAGTACCCGCCCGACCCGGGTGGCACCCATCCGATCATCAAGGTCATGCGCAGCGGCCACTCCATGTGGAGCTCGTTCATGGACGACGGGTTCCTCAGGGCGACCAGCCGGGACGACCGGCACTTCGCGATCCTCAAGGAGCTCGGTTTCACCTCGTACATGACCGTCCCGCTCCGGCTGCGCGCCGAGAACGTGACCGGCACGGTCACCCTCGTCTCGGCCGGATCGGGGCGCCGCTTCTCCGAGAAGGACCTCGGCATGGCCGAGCAGTTGGCCACGCAGGTCAGCTCGGTCGTCAGCCGGGCCCGGGCCTACGACCGTGAGCGCCGTATCTCCCATGAGCTGCAGCGCAACATGCTGCCCGACGCCATCCCGGGCATCGAGGGCTGGGACGTCGCGGCCCGTTATCTGCCCGCGGCGGTCGGCATCGAGGTGGGCGGTGACTGGTACGACGTGGTCCCCATCACCGAGCGGCTGGTGGCACTCGTGGTCGGCGACGTGGAGGGCCACGACCTCGAGGCCGCCAAGATCATGAGCCGGCTGCGCCACACCCTCGGCCTGCTCGTCCTCGAGGAGCGGGCGCCCGGGAAGGCGCTCGAACGCCTCAACCGCATCTCGCTGTCGGGCGTGGGGCCGCGGTTGGCGACGGCGCTCGTCGGCGTACTGGAGACGACCACGGGCATCATCTCCTTCGCCTCCGCCGGGCATCCCTCGCCCGTGCGGATGGAGTCGGGGCAGGCGCACGAGCTGGCGGTGCCACCGGGTCCCCCGCTCGGCGTGCAGCGCTGCGACTACAAGGACCACGAGTTCCGGCTGGACGAGGGTTGCGTGATGATGTTCACCGACGGGCTGGTGGAGCGCCGGGGGACCGACCTCGACGAGCGCTTCCGCTTGCTCGAGACGTCGCTGCGCACCAGCCCGACCATTGAGCCCGGTCCGGTGGCGGACTACATCATCGAGGCCATGACGGCCGACGTCCGCAGCTCCGACGACATCGTCGTGCTGACGGCGTGCCGGCGGGGCGGCGGCGGCGCACCGTCCTGACGGGCGGCACCGGTTCCGACCGGTGGCCTCCTCCCGGATACCGCCGGTCGGCCGCACTCCGTAGTGTGACGGCGTGACATCGCAGGCCGCCGTCGCGCCGCTCGTCGGCGCCCACACACCTGTACCCTGCCTCGATGGTGCGGAGCGGCCCTACCGGGACCTCGACTGTGCCGCCTCGACGCCGGCGCTGCAGTCGGTGGCGGACCGGGTCGGTGAGTTCCTGCCGTGGTACTCGAGCGTGCACCGCGGCGCGGGCTACAAGTCCCGGCGCGCCACGGCGGCGTACGAGGCGGCCCGCGACAGCGTGCACCGCTTCGCCCGCCGCCCGGCGGGCGGGGACGACGTGGTGGTGCTGGTCCGCAACACCACCGAGGCCATCAACCACCTCGCCTACCGCCTCCGCCTCGGCCCCGACGACGTCGTCGCCACCACCGTGGTCGAGCACCACGCCAACCTGCTGCCCTGGGCCCGGGTGGCGGCGCGGCGCTGGGTCGAGTGCGGCCCCGACGGCACCTTCGGCACCGAGGACGTGGTCAAGGTGCTCGACGACGGTCGCCGCCCGGCCCTCCTCGCCCTGACCGGCGCATCCAACGTGACGGGGTGGCTGCCCCCGGTCGAGGAGATCTGCGCGGCGGCGCACGAGCGCGGTGTCCCGGTGCTCCTCGACGCGGCCCAGCTGGCCCCCCACCGGCCGTTGCCGGCAACGCCCGACTACGTCGCGTTCAGCGGGCACAAGCTCTACGCGCCCTTCGGCGCCGGCGCCCTGATCGGTCCCCGCCGCACCTTCGAGACCGGGGACCCGTTCCTGGCCGGTGGCGGCGCCGTCGACCTGGTCGATCTCGACGAGGTCATCTGGAGCGAACCGCCCGAGCGCGAGGAGGCCGGCTCCCCCAACGTCGTGGGCGCCGTCGCCTTCGGTGCCGCCATGGACGAGCTGGAGCGCATCGGCTGGCCGGAGATCCGCGCCCACGAGGCCGCGCTGTCGTCCCGGCTGCACGACGGACTGCGCGCCACGGAGGGCGTCCGTGTGCTCGGCCCCCGCGCACACGGGGGGCCCGACGACGAAGGTCTCGCCGTGGCGGCCTTCACCGTGGACGGGATGCACCATGCACTCGTGGCGGCCCGACTCAGCGCCGAGTTCGGGATCGGTGTGCGGCACGGCTGCTTCTGCGCGCACCCCTACCTCATCCGGCTGCTCGGCGTCGGCAGCGACGGCATGGCCCGCGCCCGGGCCGCGGTGCGGCGCGGCGAGCGGGGGGGCATCCCGGGTGCGGTGCGGGCCAGCTGCGGGCTCGGCACGACGGGCGACGACATCGACGCGCTCCTGGACGCGCTGGGCGCGCTGGTCGCCGGCCTGCCCGCACCGGTGCCCTACGTGCAGGACCACGCCACCGGCGACTTCTGGCCCGAGGGCGATGCCAGCGGCTGGGGCGAGGCGGACCGCCCGGCCGGGGCCGCCTGCGCGCGGGGCTGAGCCGCGGTGAGGCGTCTCTGGAGCGTCGCGCTCGCGCTCGCGCTCGCCGTCGCGGTCCCGGTACTGGCCGCCTGCAGCACCCCCACCGTGGGCAGTGCGACCGTGCACGACGTGGCGTGGGTGACGACGGGTGCGTCGGTGACGCTGCCCGGCACCGACGTGACGCCGGTGCGCCTGCCGACGCGCCACGTGCAGCCCGGGGTGGCTGTCGGCAGCCTCCCCTCGGCGCTGGCCTACACGGCCGACGGCCGCGGCCTGCTCGTGGTCACGCAGGGTGACGACACATTGCACGAGATCGACCCCTCGACCCACGGCGTGGTGCACTCGGCGGGCGTCGGGGTGGAACCCGATGCGGTGGCGGTCGCGCCGGGCGGGACCCGGGGACGGGGCATCGCCCTGGTGGCGAACCTGGACTCGGACGACGTGACGCCTGTCGACCTCGGCACCTGGCGGGCCGGCCCGCCGATCCCGGTGGGCACCGAGCCGGTGGCCATCGCGGTGTACACGGCGACGTCGGGCGCGGCCACCGCGTTCGTGGCCGACTTCGGCAGCAACGCCGTGACGCCGATCGACCTGTCGACGATGACGGCGGGCACGGCCATCCCCGTGGGACCGGGGCCCCAGACCATCGCGGTGGCGTCGGGCGAGGTGCTGGTGGGCAACTTCGGCAACCGGTCGCTGACACCGATCAACGCGGTGACGCTGGAACCGGGCGGCGCGGTCGCACTGCCCCTCAACCCGACCGGCATCGCGATCCTGCCCTCGGGCGCGACCGCGTACGTGTGCGGGGGGTCGGACATCGTGGCGGTCACGACCATCGGGTTGGCGGTCGGCGCGCCGGTCGGGTTGCCCGCCGTGGCGCAGGGGATCGCGCTCACTGCCGACGGGACGACGGCGTGGGTGACGCAGCAGACGGGCTCCGTGGTGCCGGTGACGCTGGCCACCGGCAAGGTCGGCACGCCCCTCCGGCTCGGCGGGCATCCCTCGGCCATCGTCATCGGCGCGGGCTAGTCGCGGCCCCGGGGCGGCGTGCCGTCAGACGCTGTAGACGGCGCGGGCCCTGAAGCGCAGGGGCCGCTCGGTCAGCTCCTCCATGTAGTGGGCGGCCCACCCGGCCACCCGGGCGACTGCGAAGAGGGTGCGCCCCGTGTCGGGGGGCATGCCGGTCCCCCAGCTCAGCGCGGCGAGCGCGAGGTCGCAATTGGCGAGCGGCACGTCGTGTGCAGCCGCGAGCGCCATCACCTCGCGCACGATGGCGCGGCGATCTTCGCTCAGCAGCGGCTCGGCCAACGCGAGCAGCGCGTCGAAGCGGGGGTCGCCGTTCCGGTAGACCGAGTGCCCGAACCCGGGCAGGCGTCCGTGCTCGCGCAGGACGTCGTTGAGGGCACGCGGGGCGCCATCGCGCTCTGCGACGACGAGCAGCTCGAAGGCCTGCTGGCTGGCTCCGCCGTGCAGCGGCCCGGCCAGCGTGGCCAGCCCGGCCAGCAGCGCGTCGTAGGGATCGGAGCGCACGGACGCCGCCACGCGCACCGCCATCGTGGAGGTGGCGAGCTCATGGTCCGCCATGAGGACGAGTGCAGCATTGACGGCGGCCGCCGGCACCGCGGCATCGCCGGCGGTGAGGCGCGCCGCGAGGCGGGCCGCGATGGGGGCACCGGAGTCGCCACCGGCCGGCACCGGGCCGACGACGTCTGCGAGCGCGGCGGCGATGCGGCGGGCGGCGCGCGCCACCGCGGGCGGGCGCAGGTCCGACCGCAGTGCGTCCGTGGCCCCGCAGAGCACGAGGGCCCAGCGCATGCGGTCGAGCGTCTGGGTGAGTGGGCACGGGCCGAGCTCGGGAACGGACCAGTCGCCACCCTCGTCGGACTGCCAGAGCAGCTCGGCCACGTCCTCGAAGCTCGACGCCAGCGCCAGCTCCGTGGCCAGACGCCCGCGGTAGACGGGACCGAGCTCCTGGTCCAGCTGCGTCACGCCCGTCGTGATGGTGGCCAGCCGCGTCGCCGTCTGGCGCCCGCCGCGACTGCGCGCCGCCAGGCCCTCGATGTCGGCCAGATCGAAGAGGCTGCCCCGCCGGGCCGGGTCGCGATGGGACTCGAGCAGGCCGCGGCTCACGTAGGCGTACAGGGTCGGCACCTTGACGCCGAGTCGCCGCGCCGCCTCGTCGGTGGTGAGCATCCTGTCCATCTCCGACCACTTTACATTGACTTGATCAACATTTACAGGAGACGGTGGCGGGGCCATAGTGGGACGCATGGAAACGACTGTGCGCGACCTCATGACCTCCCCCGCGGTGACCTGCGCCGCAGACGACACACTGGCCGCGGCGGCGCGGGTGATGCAGGAGGCCGACACGGGGTCGGTCGTCGTCACCGACGACGGCAAGGTCGTGGGCATCCTCACCGAGCGCGACCTGCTGCGGTCGGCTGCCGGCAACGGCGATCCCGAGCGCGAGCAGGTGCGGCTGTGGATGACCTCCCGGCCCGATGTGCTCGGGCCCGAGGAGCGCGTCGATGCGGCGTGGGCCAGCCTGACCTCGCACCACTACCGCCATCTGCCGGTGGTGGAGGGCCGGCGCTGCGTGGGCGTCGTCTCCCTCCGTGACCTCATGGGGGTCGCACGCATCCGCCCGGCAACCGAGACGAGCGGGGACGTGCCGGCCGGTCTGGAGGGCGTGGTGGTCGCCGAGACGACCATCGGCGATGTGCGCGGCCAGGAGGGCTTCTTCCACTACCGCCAGTACTCGGCCGTCGACCTCGCCGAGACGCGTTCCCTCGAGGACGTCTGGCACCTGTTTTTCCGGGGCGAGCTGCCCGACGCGGCCACCTCGGCCGCCTTCGCCGACGAGGTCCGTCGGCGGCGCGCCATGCCACCGGGGCTCGCCACGTTGCTGCCGGCCCTGTCCCGCCGGGGGGCGCCGCTCGACGTGCTGCGCACCGCGGTCTCCGTGCTGGGGTCGGAGCTGGGCTGGCGCCCCACGCACGACATCGACGCCGACGAGCTGTACGACCAGGCCGTGGGCCTGTGCGCGGTGGTACCGACGATCCTGGCCGCCGCGCACCGCCTGCGCAGCGGGCAGGAACCGGTCGAGCCCAGGGACGACCTGGGCTTCGCCGCCAACTACCTCTACATGCTGACCGCCGCGGAACCGAGCCGGCTGCACGCCCGGGCCATTGAGCAGTACATGATCCTCACCATCGACCACGGTTTCAACGCATCGACGTTCACGGCGCGTGTCGTGACCTCGACGGGGGCCGACCTCGGTGCGGCCATCGTGGCGGCTATCGGCGCACTGTCGGGGCCGCTGCACGGCGGGGCCCCGAGCCGCGCCCTCGACATGCTCGACGCCATCGGCACGCCCGAGCGCGCCGACGCGCATATCCGCGCCGCCGTCGAGCGCGGCGAGCGCATCATGGGCTTCGGCCACCGCGTCTACAAGACCGACGATCCGCGCTCGCTGCTCCTGCGCTCGGTGACCGAGCGCCTCGGGGGGCCGCTCGTCGAGTTCTCGCAGTCCGTCGAGCGCACGACTGTCGACGTGCTGGCCGAGCTGAAGCCGGGGCGACAGCTCTACACCAACGTCGAGTTCTACGCCGGCGTCGTCATGCACACCTGCGGCATCCCGCGCGAGATGTTCACCCCGACCTTCGCCGCCGGGCGCACCATCGGGTGGTGCACCCACGTGATGGAGCAGGCCTCGCACAACCGCCTCATCCGGCCCGCCGCCCGCTACGTGGGGCCTCCGCCTCCCCAGCCGGTGCCGCCCGCCGCGGGCTGAGCCGCCGGCCTGCCGGGTCCCGGCGAAACCCGACTAAACTGCTCAGGGTTGTCCGCTTCAGGCAAGGAGCAGGTCATGAGCAGTGGCGTCACCGCCGGCAACGCCCCCAGCAGGGTGCACTCGCTCTTCTCGTTCCCCGACCCGGTGAACGAGGTCTCGGCCCGCCTGGTGGCGGCCGGCGTGGTCGTGATGTGCGTGCTGACCATGGCCTTCGACCTCGAGTGGGCCACGGTGGTGATCGCCTACGGCTTCGTCGCCCGTGTGCTGACGGGCCCGACACTGAGCCCGCTCGGGCAGCTGGTCACGCGGGTGATCACGCCGCGCCTCGGGATCCCCGAGCGTCCGGTGCCAGGGCCGCCCAAGCGTTTCGCCCAGGCCGTGGGGGTCACCTTCTCCGTCAGCGCCCTGGTGCTGACCGGCCTCGGCTACTGGACCGCGGCCGAGGTCGTGCTCGGGCTCCTGGCCACCGCGGCCTTCCTCGAGTCCGCCCTCGGCCTGTGCCTGGGGTGCAAGACGTTCGGCCTTCTCATGCGCACGGGCATCGTGCCCGAAGAGGTCTGCGAGCGCTGCAACGACATCTGGGCGCGGCCGCCCGGCATGGCGGCCTGAGGCGAGCTACTAGCTGTCGTAGACCAGGACGCCGCGGATGTTCTTGCCGTCCCGCATGTCCTGGTAGCCCTGGTTGATGTCACCCAGCTTGTAGGTGGTCGTGATCATGGAGTCCAGGTCGAGCTGCCCGTCGCGGTAGAGCTTGAGCAGCTTCGGGATGTCCGAGTGGATGTTGGCCGAACCGAAGATGCTCCCGACGACCTGCTTCTCCAGGATCGTGAGGTACATGAGGTTCATGGTCACGTCCGTTTCGGCGATCGGGTGGATGTTGGTGACGACCACCCGGCCGCGCTTGGCGGTCAGGCCGAGGATGGACTCCATCATCGCCCCGGACCCGACGCCCATGGCGCAGATGACCTTGTCGCACATGTGCCCCCAGGTCTCCTGCTCAATCAGCGCGAAAGCCTCCTCGACCGATGGAGCCACGTGGGTGGCCCCGAAGGACGGGGCCAACGTCCGCTTGAGCTCGACCGGGTCGATGGCGAAGATCATCTCGGCGCCCGCGAGGCGGGCACCCTGGAGCGCGGAGGCGCCGATGCCGCCGATCCCGATGACCGCGACGTTGTCGCCGGGGCGAACCTCGGCGGCGTAGACGGCCGAACCCCAACCCGTCGTGACGCCGCAGCCGACGAGACACGCCTTGTCGAGAGGGATGTCGTCGAGGATCTTGACGCAGGACGCCTGGTTCACCACGGTGTACGGGGCGAAGGTGCCGAGGCAGACCATGGTCGAGACGTCCTGCCCCCGTGCATGGTGGCGGATGGTGCCGTCCATCTGGCGGCCCGACATGAGGACGGCGCCGACATCGCAGAGGTTGGAATGGCCGGTCGCACACGACGGGCACTTGCCGCAGGCGGGGACGAAACCGAGAACCACATGGTCGCCCGGCTGCAACCCGCTGACCCCGGGGCCCACCTCCTCGACCACCCCGGCGCCTTCGTGGCCGCCGATGACCGGGAGTGGAACGGGCATGTCACCGGTGACGAGGTGCTCGTCGGAGTGGCACATGCCCGACGCGGCGAGGCGGATGAGCACCTCGCCCTCCTTCGGTGCGTCGAGCTCAATGGGCTCCACGCTCCACTCGCCATGGCGTTGCCACAGCACGGCGGCTTCGGTCTCCACGGTACCTCCCGGGGTGAGATGCGCCTCGGCGCGCCCGCAAACGCTACCTCCACCGCAGAGGCTCCCCGGGGAGGCGACGCGCCGTCGTTAGGCTCGGTGCATGGGCCAGGGCGACATACCGACATCTCGGGGTGGCCCGCTGCGACGCCGCCGTGAGAAGCGCCAGCTCGAGCACCTCGCCGAGGAATCCGACCGGGACGTCACGCCCGGGACGGACAAGACGCACGTCAGGGTCCTGGAGGACCAAGGGGTCACCGAGACGCCCGCCCCGGCGGAGCAGGGTCCGTCCGAACCGCCGGCGGACACCATCCCCGAAGTGCGTACGGGCTTCCACGTCCGGGCGGTGCCGATCGACCAGCCCTTCGACGAATGAGCGCCCGGGCGAAGTCCCGTCGGTTCGCCCCGGGCCGAGAGGGCGGGCGCGGCGCCCCGCTCACACCACGGTGTCCGGCGCATCCTTCGCCTTGGGCTTCTTCTCCCTGGAGAACCTGCCCAGGAACCGGTAGGCACGCCTCTGCCTGACGGCACTCCTCCGGAGCGGGTCATCCGGAGGGAGGTGTTCGACGGCACCGGCAACGACTTCGTCGAACATCCTCGACGCTTCCTTCGGCCGCTTGAGGGCGACCAATTCGGATGCGATGGCCCACTTCTGGTAGAGAAGCGTCCTCTGGTCGAGCCCGTTGCGCTCCAGGCCCGCCAGCGCCTCGGTGAAGAGGCCGAGAGCCATCTCGTGGTTGCCGAGGTTGCGGTGCGTCTGCGCCAGGTCGATCATGGCGCGGCAGGTGTCGACGTGCTCGGGTCCCTTGGCCCTCCTGGTTGCGTCGAGGATGCGCACCCGGAGCGGGAACTCGTCGCCGTAGCGACCGACCTTTCGAAGGCTGATGGCGTAATTGATGGCCGCCCGGACGGACAGATCGCTCTCGGGCCCGTTGTCGCGGTCGGAGGCCTCGAGGACGTGCCCCCAGAGGCGCCGCGCCGCGTCGTTCTCACCGAGACGATCGAGGACGATGGCCAGGCTGAACTCGGTGTGGGTGAGCCCGGCCTGATCCCTGACGTCGGAGCGATTCTGGATGGAGATCGAGCTCCTCAAGAGGGTCTCCGCCTCGCGGTACTCCCCGACGTCGCGCAGGACCGCGGCGAGCTGCGTCATGGCACGGAGCGTCGCCGGATCCGAATCGCCGTAGAGCTCTCTGCGCGCGTCGAGGATCGCCCGGGCCTCTTCCACCGCCGGCGACTGCTCACCGCTCATGCCGAGGTGACGTTATCGGCCGGCGCGCGTCCGCCGCCTCCTACGCCCAGCCCAGATCGCGCAGCCGCGCCTCGCCGATGCCGAAGTGATGCCCGACCTCGTGGATCACCGTCTTGCGCACCAGCGCCACCACGTCCTGGCTGCTGTGCGCCGCGTGGCAGATCGTCGCCATGAAGATCGTGATCCGGTCCGGCATGGTGGACGAGTAGTTGCCCCGGCTCGTGAGGGGCACCCCCTCGTACAGACCGAACAGCCCCCCGGGCGGGCTGGTGTCGTCGACCAGGACCGCGACGTTCTCCATGGCGGCGCGGAGCCCCGGTGGGATCTCGTCGAGGGCATCGGCCACTAGCGCCTCGAACTGCTCGACCGACATCGTGATCACCCCGGTGATCATGCCAAGGATCGCCCGCGCCCGACCTCGCACGTCGTGCCAAGTGGACTCGGCGCTCCGCGTCGCCGTACTCTAAACGGAGAGATCTCTCCGGATACGGCCCGCCTGGACAAGGGCGACGCCCCGCCCCGACCACACGGCACCGGCCCCTCCGCAGCCACGCGGTCAAGAACCGTCAGCGCCTGCTCGAGGCTGCGGGTCAGGTGTTCGAGGACAAGGGCCTCGACGCCAGCGTGGCCGACGTGGCACGGGTCGCCGGCGTCGGGATGGGCACGCGGTACCGGCGGTTCCCCTCGAAGGAGGCCCTGATCGAGATGCTGGTCTCGGAGGTCCTCGCGGCGACGATGGCGATGGCCCGGGATGCCGTGGCCTCGCCGGACGGCTCGGGCCTCGAGCACTTCCTCGAGGCATCGAGCGCGTACCAGGCCGAGCACCTGGGCTGCCTCCCCAAGCTCTGGCACACCGACCATCACCTCGTGCAGACCGCCCGCACGCTGATCGGCGGTCTGCTCGCGGACGCGCAGGCCCACAACCGCGTTCGGTCCGATCTCACGAGCACCGACATCAACCTGGTGATGTGGCCGATCCGAGGAGTCCTCGAGACCACTCGGGCCGACGGCCCCGACGCATGGAGGCGGCACCTCGAGGTCCTGATAGCGGGGATGCGGCCGGCAGACGTCGCGCTGGGCCACCGTCCCCTCCGCCAGAGCCAGGTCGACGGGATCCTCGCCCCGCCCCCCGTACGCGCGGCGCGGGGCGAGAGGGAGCGGAGCTGCCGGTGACGACGCTCCGCGAGACCGACGCGGGCACCGCGTCCGAGGGCCCGACGAGGGCGCACTGGTGGATTCTGGTGGTGATCGCCGGCGCGCAGCTGATGGTCGTGCTCGATACCACGATCATGATCATCGCCCTGCCGTCGGCCCAGAATTCCCTGGGGTTCTCCTACACCGACCGCCAGTGGGTGGTGACCGCCTACACCCTCGCCTTCGGCGGGTTCCTCCTACTGGGCGGGCGCATCAGCGACATGTTCGGGCCGAAGCGGACACTGGTGACCGGGGTCGTGGGCTTCGCCCTGGCCTCGGCCGTCGGGGGCGCGGCCCAGACCACGCTGATGCTGATCGGCGCGCGCGGCCTACAGGGGTTGTTCGGCGCCCTGCTGGCTCCGTCCGTGCTCTCGATCCTGACCTCCACCTTCAACAGGCCGCAGGAGCGGGGCCGGGCGTTCGGGACTTACGCCACGATCGCCATCGCCGGATCCGCCTTCGGCCTCATTCTCGGCGGCTTCCTGACGCAGTACGTCGACTGGCGCTGGTGCCTCTACGTCAACCTGCCCATTGCGGCATTGGTCGCACTCGGCGCTTTGACGATGATCCCGGATCGCCACGGCAACCCCGGCGTGCGGCTGGACGTGCTCGGCGTCGTCCTCGGCTGCGGCGGCCTGGTGACCCTGGTCTACGGGCTGGGGGAGGCGGGCGCCGACGGGTCGGGCGCCACGGGTGTCATCGCTCCCCGTCTGGCCTCGGTCGTGCTCCTCGGTGCCTTCGTGTACTGGCAGAGCAAGGGGCCGAACCCTCTCCTCCCCCTGCGCATCGTGAAGAACCGCAACCGAGCGGGCTCCTACCTGACGATCATGCTGGCGGTCACCGGGATGTTCGGCACCTTCCTCTTCCTCACCTACCTCCTCCAGACGATCGACCACTACTCGCCGCTCAAGACGGGGGTGGCCTTCCTCCCCCTCATGGCACTCAACGCGCTGGCCGCCACGCAGATCGCCAGTCGCCTCATGCCCCGGGTGCCCACCCGGGTGCTGGTCGTGCCCGGGCTGCTGCTGGCCGCGATCGGCGTCGCGCTCTTCACCAGGCTGACCCCCGATGCGTCCTACGTGACGCACGTGCTGCCGACCGAGCTCCTTCTGGGCTTCGGGCTCGGGATCGCAATCGTGCCGTGCATCAGCACGGCGACACAGAACGCCGATCCGTCCGATGTGGGCGTGACGTCGGCCATGACCAACACGTCACAGCAGATCGGGGCATCCATCGGGACCGCCCTGCTCAACACGATCGCGGCCGCGGCGACGGCCACCTACCTGGCATCGCACCGGCATATCGGGGACGAGATCGCTCGTGCCACCGTGCACGGCTACGCGACGGCGAGTGCATGGGCGGCCGGGATCTTCGTGCTGGCTGCGCTCTTGGCGGGACTCCTCATCGACGTGCACCCCGGCCGGCAACACGCACCGGCGGAGTACGCCGCACGATCACTCGAACTGGGGGCGGAAGGCGGCGCGCACTGAGCGGACCGACGACGCCCGAACACCTCCGAGCGAGGCGAGAGCGGGCGCCGTTCCAAGAGCACTCGCATTCGCGTGCGGTCGTGACGAGTTTCGTTCGCTCCGCACCGTGGCGACGAGCCCCTGTACCCTGAAGCGAGGAGGCTGCAAACCCCATCGCGGGTGCGCTGTTGTGAATCGTTGCACTGACCGCGGGGACGTCCACAGTTGCATGAGCAATCGAGAGGAGAGCGCCACATGAGAGCGTGGCGAGTTCACGAATTCGGTGTACCGACCGACGTGCTCCGGGTCGATGAGGTCGATCCACCCGAGCCGGGACCAGGCGAAGTCCAGATCGCGGTGGAGGCGATCACGATCAATTTCAACGACATCGACGGAATCCGCGGCCGGTACCAGACGGTGCGAGTCGAGCCTCCGTACATCCCCGGGATGGAGGTTCTCGGCCGCGTGCGTGCGGCAGGCGATGGGGGTGGGGCGCTGATCGGAACACGCGTCTGCGCGATTCCCTCCGGTGCCTTCGGCGGATACGCGGAAGTAGCGGTTGCCCCCGTCGCGATGACCTTCCCGATGCCCGACGACATGGACACCGCAACCGCAGCGTCGGTGTACATGCCGTTTCATGTCGCCTCTCTCGCCCTGTACGAACGCGCCCACCTGTCGGCCGACGACACCGTGCTCGTGCACGCCGCTGCCGGGGGTGCGCGGTCGGCCGCTGCGCAACTCGCTCGGGCACGCGGGGCCAGGGTGATAGCCACTGCTGGGGGACCGCACAAGCTCAGGTTCGCCACGGAACTCGGCGCTGACATCGCAATCGACTATCGCAGTGATGACTTCGTCGCGCGAGTCCTCGATGCCACCGGTGGGCGAGGCGTCGACGTGGCCTTCGATAGCGTCGGTGGAGCGACGACCATTGAAACGTTCCGGTGCATGGCATTCGGGGGCCGCCATCTGCTCGTCGGCTTCGCGTCGGGGATCGAGGCCGAAGACGAGGGCATCGTGCCGCGGCCGGTGTTGTTCGGCAACTTTTCGCTCGTTGGCGTCTGCCACGCGTACACGGAGGATTCACTCGAATTCAAACGCGCGACCGGATTGAACTTCCCGTCGCACGCCGACGGCGCACGGCTCCACGAGGACCTCTTGAGAATGATCGCGGCAGGGACGATTCGTCCGATCGCAGGTTCGACTTCGTCATTTTCGGCGCTACCCGAGATCGTCGGCGCAATGGAATCGCGTGCGACGATGGGTCGCAACGTGGTGATCGTCGATTGACGCTCGCGGGCTGAGCACGACCCGGTGAGGGTCGCTACCTCTGTGACCTGGCATCGGTGACCCATGCGACAACCGGAACGCCCGATGCTCGACGCCAGCACGAGCTCGAAGACCCCATTCCTGGGAGCACTCCGGATTCCTGGGAGCACTCCGGCGCGGGCGGGCAGCCGCGTGACCGCCACGTGTCCTGCGTGACGGCGGGGTGGACCACGGCCGAGGTCGGCCGGCATTTGAGCCGTCCTCTGTGGTGCGCGCCCGCGCCGGCTGCTGCGTGACACAGGCGGGAGTGGTACGAAAGAGCCGAAGGGAGGGCGCACTCCATGGGAGCCGAATCCGAGCGGGTGAAGAGCTTCGGAAAGCTCGAGGACGGCTTGCGCCAATCCGGGGAGTGCTACCAGTGGGGCCCCTACGTGAGCGAGCGCCAGTGGGGCACGGTCCGGGAGGACTACAGCGCGGAGGGGGGCGCCTGGGGCTACCTGCCCCATGACCACGCCCGCTCGCGCCCCTACCGGTGGGGCGAGGACGGGATGGCCGGGTTCTGCGACGTCGAGCAACGTCTGTGTCTCGCGCTCGCGCTGTGGAACGGTCGCGACCCCATCCTGAAGGAGCGAATGTTCGGCCCCACCGGGGCCCAGGCCAACCACAGCGAGGACGTCCTGCGCCATCGCATGGTCTCCATCTTCTTGGGGGGACCCAACGGGCGCCGGCCCTGTTTCGGAGGCGCCGACAAGTTCCAGCACGACCCGGCCTGGAAGGACAACCTGTTGTTCAACGAGTACTTCGGCGAGAACGGTGCCGGGCTCGGCGCGTCGCACCAGACCGGGTGGACCGGGATCGTGGCCGACGCCATCTTGCGCTCCCACGGCGCTGTCGAATCGATCGGGGGCGTCGTGGGGGACGTCCAGAGCCGGGTGGCGCCCCGGTGAGCGCGCCGGACTCCCAACCGCCGGGCACGAGGCCGGGGAGCCAGTTCCCCCTCGGGGCGACGGCGGTCGGCGACGGCACCAACTTCGCCGTCGAATCGAGCGTCGCCGAGGGGATCCTGCTCTGCCTCTTCGACCCCTCGGGTGCCGAGACGCAGGTACCGCTACTCGAGCGCGACGCCGGCGTGTGGCACGCTCTCGTGCCCGGTGTCGGACCGGGGCAGGCCTACGGCTACAGGGCGACGGGCCCGTACGACCCCGCCAACGGGGTCCGCTGCAACCCGGCCAAGCTGCTGCTCGATCCTTACGCCCGAGCCACAACGGGCACAGTCCGCTTCGGCCCCGAGGTCCTCGGCCATGCCGTGGACGACCCGGACCGACCGAGCGAGCTCGACTCGGCCGGGCACGTGCCCCGCAGCCTCGTCGTCGACCCGGCCCACCCCTGGGGCGACCAGGCGCGCCCGCGCCACCGCTACGCCGACACGGTGGTCTACGAGACCCACGTGAAAGGCTTCTCCATGAGCCACCCCGACATCCCGCCCGAACTGCGCGGCACCTACGCGGGGCTCGGTCACGAGGCGGCACTCGCCCACCTGGTCGACCTCGGGATCACGGCGGTGGAGCTGCTCCCGGTGCACCAGAACGTCCCCGAGCCGTTCCTGCTCGACCGCGGGCTGACGAACTACTGGGGCTACAACAGCATCGGCTACTTCGCGCCGCACGACGGCTACTCGGCGGAGGTGCGCGCCGGCCGGGCAGGTGGCCAGGTGGCCGAGTTCAAGCGCATGGTCGACGCCCTCCACGGTGCGGGGTTGGAAGTCATCCTCGACGTGGTCTTCAACCACACAGCCGAGGCGGACCACCGGGGCCCGACGCTGTGCTTCCGCGGCCTGGACAACCCCGCGTACTACCGCCTCGAACCCGGGGACCGGCGCCTCTACGTCGACACCACCGGCTGCGGCAACACGGTCAACGCCGGTGACCCGACGGCACTGCGGCTCATCATGGACTCACTGCGCTATTGGTCGACCGAGATGCATGTCGACGGCTTCCGTTTCGACCTGGCGGCAACACTCGCCCGGCAGGAGGGGGGCTTCGACCAGGTGTCGGCCTTCTTCGATCTCGTCTCGCAGGACCCGGTGGTCGGCCAGGCGAAGCTGTTCGCCGAACCGTGGGACGTCGGGCAGACCGACAGCTACGACCTGGGACGGTTCCCGCCGCTGTGGCGGGAATGGAACGGCAAGTACCGCGACACGATGCGAGACTTCTGGCGCAGCCGCGACGGGCTGCTGGGCGACTTCGCAGAGCGGCTCACCGGATCGGCCGACCTCTTCGCCGGCCGAGGCCGCCGCCCGACCGCCTCGGTCAACCTGATCACCGTCCACGACGGCTTCACCCTCACCGACCTCGTCTCCTACGACTCCAAGCACAACGAGGCCAACGGTGAGGGCAACCGGGACGGGAGCGACGACAATCGCTCGTGGAACTGCGGGGTGGAGGGCCCCACGTCCGACCCCGATGCCCTCCTCCTACGGGCCCGCCAACGCCGCGCCATGCTCACGACGCTGCTGTTGTCCTTCGGCATCCCACTCCTCCTCGGCGGCGACGAGCTGGGGCGCACCCAGCAGGGCAACAACAACGCCTACTGCCAGGACAACCCGATCACGTGGTTCGACTGGTCGCGCGTGGACGCGGACCTCCTCGCGTTCACGAAGCGGCTGATCGCACTGAGAGCGGCACACCCGGTCTTCCGACGCCGGCGCTTCCTGGCGGGCGCCGAGGCTGTCGAGCTGAGCTGGTTCACGCCCGAAGGCGTGGCCATGACCCCGGCCGACTGGTTCGACCCGAACGCGCGCTGCCTCATCCTCTACCTGGACGGCGCCGACGATCCCGACCGTGCCGAGGACGGCAGTCTCCTTGTCGACGACGACTTCCTCTTCCTGGTCAACTCCTGGTGGGAGCCCTTCACGTTCGTCGTCCCGCCGACCCGCCCCGGCCAGAGGTGGCACAAAGAGCTCGATACCTCCGACCCCAACGCCACACTCCCACCGAGCTCGATCGCCACCGGCCCGACGGTCGCCGTCGGCCCCCGGTCCATAGTCCTCTTGCGCTCACCTTCCCGGTAGGTCCGTCGGACAACCCCGATCTGTTCTGCTCTCACATCTCCGAGAAGATTCTGGATCGAAGGCCCAGCCGCGGCGTACGGTCCGGGCGTGGTTGGGCCGGGCGCCCGCGATGGACTCCACGGGAGTCACGATCGCCCACATCGGCTTCCGTCTCGGCGCATCTCCGGTTGCGAAGCGTCTACCCTGGCGCGGTAGGGCAGAACCGGAGGAGGGAGCCTTGGCGGTCACCGAGACCATCACGGTCCTATTCACAGACCTGGTCGGCTCGACCGAGATCAGCTACGCGATCAGTCCTGACGCCGCGGACGAGCTGCTCCGGGCCCACTTTTCGCTGCTGCGTCGAGCCATTGCCGGCTCCGGAGGGGTCGAGGTGAAAGGCCTCGGCGACGGGGTCATGGTCGTGTTCCGCAGCACCTCTGCCGCCCTGTCGTGCGCCGTGGCGATGCAGCAAGCCGTCCACCGTGACAACGTCGGCGCCCGCCATCAGCTGGGGTTGCGAATAGGACTCAGCGGCGGAGAGGCGACGATGGAGTCCGATGACTACTACGGCGACCCGGTGATAGAGGCGGCTCGGCTCTGTGCCCACGCCCATGCCGGCCAGATCCTGGCCACGGATGCCGTCCGGGTGATGGGCGGCCGTCGTGGCCCCTACCTCTTCGAGCGGCTCGGTGCGCTCGAGTTGAAGGGCCTCCCAGAGCCCGTGGGCGTTCTCGACGTCCGTTGGGAACCGCTCGATGAAGGTGCCGCCGAGAACGGCGTACCGCTCCCGGCGCGCCTGACGCACGTGCCAATCACCGGAGTCGTCGCCCGCGAGACCGAGGCGGCAATGCTGACCGACGCCTACAAGAGAGCGGCAGCCGGAGAAGGGCGTGCCGTGGTCCTCGTCTCGGGTGACGCCGGTGTCGGGAAGACGACACTGGTCGCCGAGGCGGCCCGGCGCGGCGCCAAGGAGGGCGCCTGCGTGCTCCTGGGACGTTGCCAGGAAGACGTCAGCGCGTCATACTCGCCCTTCGCCGAGGCGTTGAACCATTACGTGGCGCATGCGCCCGAGCACGTGCTTCGAACCCACGTCGAGGTCCACGGCGGCAACATCGCATCGATGGTCCCCGCGCTCGGTCAACGACTGGGGGCAGTACCGGCACCGACGAGGACGGATCCCGACACAGAGCGCTACCTCCTCTACGGGGCGGTGGTGGGCCTTCTGACGGCCGCCTCCACGCTCCAACCAATCGTGCTCGTGCTCGACGACATGCAATGGTCGGACAGTCAAAGCCTGCGACTCCTGCGTCATGTGGTCATCACCGTCGAGTCGGCACGGCTGTTCGTGCTCGGGACGTTTCGGGACACCGAGCTCTCGCCTTCCAACCCGCTCCGCGATCTCCTCGGTGCCCTGCAACGCGAACCAGGTATCAGCCGGATCGACCTGAAGGGCTTCGATGACGCCGGGGTGCTCGCGTTCATGGAGGCTGCCGCCGGGCAACGCCTCGAGGAGACCGCAACGGATCTCGCCCATGCGCTCTGCCTCGAGACCGAGGGCAACCCGTTCTTCGTCGGAGAGGTGTTGCGGAGTCTCATGGAGACCGGCGCCATCTACCAGGACGATCGTGGCCGTTGGACGGCGGCACGGGAAATGTCCGAGATGGTGCTGCCCAACAGTGTGCGAGAAGTCATCTCCGCCCGCGTCGGCCGGCTCGGTGCACAAGCTGGTCGGGTCCTTTCCATGGCAGCGGTCATCGGACGGGACTTCGACTTCGACCTGCTCGACGCCGTGACCGACCTCGACCAGGAGGAGTTGCTCGACCTCCTCGACGCAGCCTCCGGCGCCGCCCTCGTACGCGAGGTTCCTGAGGTATCGGGGCGCTACAGCTTCTCGCACGCTTTGACGCAGCACACGTTGTACCAGGGCCTGCCGAGGGTCCGGCGAACCCAGGCCCATCGGCACGTGGCCGAGGCCATCGAGGCGACCGTCGGACAAAGGCCGGGGGTGCGGGTGGGTGAGCTGGCGCACCACTGGCTCAGCGCCAGCCAACCCGCCAACGCGACCAAGGCCATCGGCTATGCCCGGCAGGCAGGCGAGGCCGCCTTGGCTGCCCTGGCCCCCGACGACGCGGTGCGGTACTTCTCACGGGCACTCCACCTCGCGGAGATGGCGCCGGAGAACGACCCCCTGGTCGGCTGTGACCTGCGTCTGGCCTTGGGCGAGGCACAACGCCAGGCCGGGTTGCCCGGCTCCCGCGAGACGTTCCTCGACGCCGCACACCGAGCCCAAAAGCTCGACGCAACGGACCGCCTGGTGGCCGCCGCGTTGGGGAACAGCCGCGGCTTCTTCAGTTCGATCGGGGTCATCGACGCCGACAAGGTCGCTGTGCTGGAATCCGCGCTCGATGCCCTGGGCGATGACGACAGACGCGAGCGGGCGCTCCTCACGGCCACGCTGTGCAGCGAGCTCGCCTTGGGCACGACGCTGGACCGCCGCCAGGAATTGGCCGACTCTGCCAGGGCGATGGCGCGGCGGCTGGGGGATCCGGACACCGTCATCCGCACCCTCAACTTGGTCTGCGATCCGCTCCAGGTCCCTTCCACCCTCGACGAGCGGATGGTCGACGCAAAGGAAGCTCTGAAGCTGTCGGAGCTCTTGGGGGACCCCGACCTGCTCTTCTGGACCGGCGCCTACAGCCGGTTGGCCGCAGTGCAAGCCGGTGACTTCGAGATGGCGCGTCGGTGCCTCGCAACCATGCGCGCCGTGATCACGGGACTCCGCCAGCCTACGATGATGTGGGTCACCCTATTCAACGATGCCGCCGATGCGCTCCTGTCCGGGGATCCCGATCGAGCCGAACAGCTCGCCACGGCTGCGTTGGAGATCGGCACGGAGAGCGGACAGCCCGATGCCTTCGGCTTCTACGGAGCCGAGATGATCGGCGTCCGCCGCCAACAGGGGCGCTACGGCGAACTCGTCCCGTTGATTGAGCAGATCGCTGCCGAGAACCCAGCACTACCGGTGTTCCGTGCGACGCTGGCCGAAGGACATATGGAAGCCGGCAACTTCGAGACGGCTCGCGAGATGCTCGACGCTGCGGCCGCGGACCTGACCTCATTGCCCTACGACGTCGTGTGGATCTTCGCGGTGGCCTCATACGCCGACGTTGCCACCGAGCTGCGCGCCGAGGCACCGGCTCGCCTGCTCCTCGATCTGCTTGCGCCCTTCGACGACCAGGTTCTCTTCATAGGGGCGACGGCCGGAAGCCCGGTGGCGTACTACTGCGGCAGCCTGGAGTCGGTGCTCGGCCTCTACGATCAGGCCGAGAACCACTTCGCCAAGGCAGCCGAGCTCAACGCCAGGGGTCAGATGGAGTTCGCTGCCGCCGTCACCCACCTGCGGTGGGGCCGCATGCACTCAGCCCGCGGCGGCCCAGGCGATCTCGAACGAGCCCGCGATCTCCTGACGCAAGCCCACGTCGCAGCCGTGAGCCGAGGCTACGCCAGCATCGCCCGGCGAGCCACAGCGGCGTTGTCGGAACTGGACTGACGCAGCTCGATACCCGGCACGAACGCGACGCCCGGGTCGTCGACCCGCCGCCCCGGCCCGGACGGAAGCGGGCGACGCGACGACCCTCGAGGACGTTGGGGCAGGCGTTTGTAGAGATGTGAATCTCCGGTGGGCCGCCCGGGTCTCGATCCCGGCACCTTGGGTTCCGCTGACTGGGATATATAGCCGTTCACGGCAGTACCTCCGCCGAGGTCAGGTCCTGTACTGCGTTCAGCCGGGTTCATCTGAATCGGGCTGAGTACGTTCCGGTGGCTACACGTTAGGCAGCAAATCGAACGTCACCCCGTCGAACGCGACCGACGTCTTCAGCCGACCGCGCCGTGCCCTTGAATCCAGCTCCTTTGTCCGCACGGCAGAGGGTCTGGTTGCTCCGGGTTGCTGCGGTATTCGCGCTCTGTGGCATCGCATGGCTTGCTATCGGGACTGTCGAAGGGTGTTCGTGGCGGCGGAGGTGACAGGTGTCCTGATGCTCCTCGTTGCTTTGGCGCAACTGTGGCTATGCCGTCACGCTCCAATTCGCCCGGAATCCAACTGACGAGGTGCGAGCATTCGATTCGACTTCGGGTGTCCCCATTTGCCGGACAGTGGGGCAGTTCGAATCCACTTTTGGGCGTGTGGAGAAGCGCGGCATCAGGAGCGTGGGACGGGTGGTCAACCCATGCGAATAGTGCGTCACTGCCGTAAGCTCGCAAAATGCGGGCGTGCGCGACGACGAAGCCAGGTCTCCGATGCCGAGTGCAGAGGCTCGTCGGTGTTGGAGCGGGGATGGTGGGCCTGTCACTCGTGTCCGCGATCACCGCAACGGTGGTCGTGCCTCCGGGACCCGTCGCGGCCGATCAAGTCTCCAATCTCAAAGCGCAGGCGACCCAGATCGCCCAGGATCTCGTGCTGGAGCAGCTCCAGATCGGCACTTACCAACAGCAGTACGACGTCGATATCGCCAAGGTCCAACGCGACGAGGGCGAGCTCGGATCCAGTGAGGACCAGATCCAAGCCGACACCAGTCGGGTGAGCGGCGATCGTAAGCGACTTCAATCTGAAGCGGTGTCGGCCTACGTCAACTTGGATCCGGAGGTCAACGGGACCGTGGCGCTGTTCGAGAACGCAAAGGAAACACCTACGAGAGAGGAGTACGAAGAAGTAGCAAGTGGTGATATCGCCCTTACCATCGACGCCCTTCATATCGATGAGAACGGGTTGCGTGCCGAACGCGCCACGCTCGAGCAACAAGAGGCACGGGACCAAGCGACCACCAACCAGGAGGCAACGGTGGCCAACGCCGCGCGCCAGACCGAGATTCAGCTCGCGTCCAAGCAGTCCGAGATCACGGGCCAGCTCGCCGTTGCCGTGGCCCAACAACAGGCGGCACAGGCCGCGGCCGCCGCCGCCGCGGTCCGAGCGGCACAGGCCGCGGCTGCTTCGCCCACGTCGCCGACGGCGAGCCGAACCCCAACGAGCACCACTCAACCTGCGCCTTCCGCCACCTCGACGGCGGCACAGGGGAGCGCCGCGAGCACATCGTCGGGCGACCCGTCGCTGCCTCCCTTCCTCCAATGCGTCTTGCAGGCGGAGTCAGGCGGCAATTACGGCGCCGTCTCGCCGGGGGGCACGTACATGGGCGGTTTCCAATTCAGCCAGGCGACGTGGAACGAAGCGGCCGTGCTGGCTGGCATGCCGCAGCTCATCAACGTCCCCCCGAACGAGGCAACTCCGGCCGAACAGGACGACCTCGCCATCGCGCTCTACGACGCTGATGGCCAGCAGTCCTGGAACGACTCCTGCCGGACCAAATGATGACGCCACCACTGCACGCTCCTGTTGCTCACCACAGCGCCACGTCACCGCAGGCCGCCGCACCGCCGCCGCCGTTCATAGCTACTCGGCTTGTTACGATCGACCATTGCCCTTCTGCAGATAACGACGGATCCTCTCTCCATCGAACAGCACAGCAATAGCCTGATTCTTCTAGCCCCGATGACACCCGAGTTCGGACTGACCCCGCACGCGGGGTAGGTGGGGCAGTTCGGCACGACGGGGACACCCGTCCGCGTGCGGTATCCGGCATGTTCGCGTGGTCTGCGTGGCCCGTCACGCGCTCCGATAGCGGGTGTTACCGACGCCACCAGCCCCGTCCGGCGTTGATGGCGTCGGTGATGACGGCGGTCAGCGCCGCCTTCGTGTACGAGGCATGAGTCGAGCGTTCTGGGACCTTTGACACTGTGATCCGATCGGCGCCCGGACGTACAAAAGGAGAAGGCGAAAGGTCAGGTGCCGGTCGAGAAGACCGGAAGGCGGAGCGGGATGTCTCGGTGAAGGCACCTCCTCTTCCTGTCTCTTCGGGCGGTGAAGCACGGATCCTAGGAGGACCACATGCGACCAACGACCAGGCCAACTATTCGGGCGGGGCTGCGGGTCATGGCTATCAGCGTCATCGCCGGACTGACCACGTTTTCTGTGGCCGTGCTCCCGGCGTGCACGGGCGCAGCATCGTCCCCATCAACACCGACACCGAACTCGGCTCTGCTGGCCACGCTTCATGACCCGGCGGCAACAGTAGGCGACTACTTCGGCGTCTCGGTGGCGGTGTCGGGGACGACCGCCGTCATCGGCGCCCACGGCACCAAGTCGCATGCCGGGACGGCCTACATCTACGTGAAGGGCGCTTCCGGCTGGCCGACCACGCCGACTAGAACGCTGCAGGACCCTGCGGCGACAGCAGACGACTACTTCGGCGTCTCGGTGGCGGTGTCGGGGACGACCGCCATCATCGGCGCCGAAGGCACCAAATCGAACCAAGGGGCGGCCTACATCTACGTGAAGGGCGCTTCCGGCTGGCCGACCAAACCGACGACCACGCTGTCGGACCCGGCG
>JBKQUM010000039.1:0-8046 GCA_052140165.1 Acidimicrobiales bacterium | reverse complement strand
TCGCCATCACCGCCACTCCCCACAACGAGCAGTTCCGCCCCTTCGGATGCTTCCACCAGATGGTGCGCAGGGTGACCCTCCTCGACGATCGCTTTGATCCGGATGCCCGGGTGCCGACCTCGAATCGCTTCGAGGGCACCCTCCATCACCACCTCGCTGTCGTACCTCGGGTCGTACTCAGGATCACCGGGCGCCCACCCGACGGTGGCCGGCCACTCCCATGTCATCAAAGCCTCGAGGGTCGCTCCGGTCAGCTCGGCCTGGGTGGCGGCCCACTCCGCAGCGGCAATCGAGGAGGGGCCGCCGTCAACACCGAGAACGATCCGACGAGGCTGATCGGCAGACGCTGTTGTCACAGTCTCCGTGCCTCGACCCGAGCTCTCTTGTCGATCACCATGTGCCCCGCCGACGACCACAACAGGGCAAGGTGCCTGATGCACGCACTCGCGGCTGACCGAGCCCAGGACGAGGCTCGTGAAGCCGCCGCGACCACGCGTCCCCACCACCAAGAGATCTGCGCCTCCGCTCTCCTCAATGAGGACGGGAGCGGGTACACCGTCGACGATCTTGGTCGTGATGGCGGCTCCGGGTGCAACGGTTCTCGCGCGCACCGACGCCTCATCCACGTCCTTTTCGCTCCTGTCTCGTACGGCACGCGGGTCTGTACGGGCATGGCTCTCACCCGAGACGGCGACGATCTCCAGGAGAGCCCCCGTGAGCCGCGCCTGTCCTGCCGCCCACTCCAAGGCGCGTCGAGCGCCCTCTGAGCCGTCGATGCCGACAACGATCCGGTGTGTCTTTCCGGCATCCTCCATGTTGGAGACGGCATTCGTCGTCGCGTCGGGTTCGCCACTCACGGCCGATTCAGATCTTCCAAGCGCCTGCTCAACGCCAACCACCATTCGATCTTCGGGACGCCGGGGCTGGGAGGGTAGAGCCGATGGTCCCGATACTCACTATTCAGAGCCTGAACGACAGGAGTGAGCCGCTCAGCCTCTTCTGAAAATCCAGAGCCTCATCCGAATCATTTCAGGAGGGATGCTCCCGGGACCAACGACCCTAGCCACAGTGCTTCGTCCCGGTGACCCTGGACACGGTGACTAGTGGTAGGACCACGGATGCGTCTACTCGGGTCTCCTCAGGGCCGGCTCATGCACCGGAGAAGGGCGCGAGTCTTCACGCTAATGAACTGAACCTCTTCGATGAGACCGCGGTCGCAGTCTCCTCAACCGCACCCGCCTACTCCCTGGCGGCGACGGTCGGCCTTCTATTTGTGGCCGTCGCGTATGCCGGGCCCGCGATCATCATCGTCAGCTTCATTCCGATGCTGTTTATTGCGGGGTCCTACTTCTACCTGAACCGTAAGGACCCGAACTGCGGAGCAGCGTACGAATGGATCTCTCGCTTCGTCGGACCCCATATCGGGTGGTTCAACGGATGGGTCCAGCTGGCGGCGAGTATCCTGTTCTGCGTGGCGGCTCCGTTGCTCGCGGGAACCTACACGCTGCAGTTCTTCCAGGCCGTTGGCTGGATCAACGCTTCGACCGCGTCGGAGATGAGCTTGGCCGCTTCGATCGGGCAACTCGAGACGAGAGCAGCCGACATCGGTGAGGATTACGCACGGCCGGGCGCAGCTCACGGGCTGGCGCTGGCCATTCTAAAAGGGCGGCTCGGCCTACCGGGTCGAGCGCGACCGACGGCCCGCGCGAGTCGCAAAGTGGTCGAGCGCCCCGAGCACCTCAGGCGCCCTCCACATTTGACCGCGCCTTTGGTCAGTGAGCTTGACGAGAATCCCAGCCTCAACGAGGGGCTCGAGTGCCCGATAGGAGTTTCGAGTTGCGACGGTCAACTCGTTCGCGATCAACGTGCTGTTGACGACTGGGTGGCGCAAGAGTAGATCGGCGAGCTTCCAGGTTGTCGCGCCTCGTCGAGCTTGCACGCGATCATTCCACGAGTTCCGAATGTCGCGAAGTTCGGCCACCAATTGGCGTCCATTGTCGACGGCAGCGTTAGCAGCCCGAGCGACCTGAGTGACGACGGGAACGATGTCTCCTTCTCGATAGGCCGTCAGGGCAGCGAAGTAAGAGTCAGTGTTAGACAGCAGGCCTGCAGAGACTGGCACCGTGACATTGCGCGTAAGGCCCTTGTTGCGTAGGTGTGCGTGCAATAGGGCTCGCCCCGTCCTCCCATTACCATCCAAGAACGGGTGGATCGTCTCGAACTGCGCATGAGCTATCGCCGCGTGCGCGAGTACTGGTAGGTCGTCGCGGTCTATGAACGCCACCAGGTCATCGATTGCATCTTCAACCCAGCGGTGATGGGGAGGAATGAACATGGCGCCATGAGGCCCAAAATCCCCGCCTCCGATCCAGACCTGCTCACTTCGGAACTCTCCGAGCTGCTCCGGACCATCTGGATCGACCAGCGCATCGTGCATAGCGATGATGGCTTGCCTGTCGATGCGGTCCGCCAGCGCGATTGCGGCCTTCATCGCTTGTGTGTTGGCCACGATCATCGCGGCGTTGTCCTTCCGGGGTGGCAGAAGTTCGGCTTCGGCGATAGCCCGAGCCGAGGCTGTCAGGTTTTCGATCCGTGACGAAGCGGCGGACTCAGATCTCAGTAGCACCGCGCTAAAGGGCGCTAGCTCGGTCCCGAGTTCAGCATCGAAGCGCACTATCTCTTCGCTGGCTTCGGCCGCCAAAGCCGCGAGTTCTGCCGGCAACGGCACGGCCCGGCCCGCGATTCGAGGTACCAATGCGGCCTCATAAGGGCCCTGGTATCGGCGCCTCGCCGTCCGAGACATGTAACCCGAGTACCGTGACTCCCACTCGACGGGCTGGTAGCTAAGAGCGGGCCAGGGCGCTGTGGTGGCGGGCGGAACTGTCATTAGGGGCCTCCGTTGTTCTCAGTTAGTAGTATATCTGAGAACAACGTCCGGCCGTGCTCTCGGATGTCCAGGAGCCCAGCTGGCGCTACAGCTGCGCCTTTGGCGCAGAAACGGCGAGATCATGTGCACAGAACGGCTCAACCCCGGACGGTCGCCGAGCTGCCGAAATCGCGCGTGAACAGGGGAATTGCAAGTTACACGCCTGTAATCGTCACGAGGCCCTGGTAGCGATGAGCGAACACATGTTCCCAATTGATGACAGACCACCTCCTCTTGGGCGGGCCAGAGGGACCCGGCAACCAGCCGGAATCGCGCGCGGCCGCCGGCCGGCCGGTCACCGATGAGGAGGACAAGGCCCTGGCCCGGGCGGCCCGCTGGTGGCCCCAGGGCCTCGAGCGCACCGACCCGGCCCCGCCTGCAGTCTCCTTCTCCAAAGAAGCAGTCGCCGCCTGGGGCCCACCCAACCCGGCCGAGGCTGCCCAGGCTCTCGCCACCTCGTACCGCTACTGCACCTGGCGCCTCGCCCAGAGTCTCGACCTCCGCCTCGACAGCGCCTTCAACCTCGACGACATCGTCGCCTACATCGACGGCCCGCTAGCCGACTCTCCGAAGAGCACACGCAAGTCTGCCAGGACCTACCTGCGCCGGCTCGACCCCCATCGACCGCCCGCTGTCGCCACCCCGATCGCCATCGCGTCGGCTGCAAGGATCGCCACCTCCCTCATCCCAGGAGAAGAAGTCTCGGGCAGCGTGGCAGATGTCATCGATGCCTACTTGCCCAAGACGATCGACGCGGCCCGCTTCGAGCGCGTCGCCAACCTCGTCCGCTCCGCCGTAAAGGCCTGGGGACCGAAGACCGCGACCAGAGCGACCAATGCCCTGTGCTGGGCCGCCTATCTCGCCGCTTGGGTCGACGCCAGTGGCCGCCCACTGCGCCCCGACGTGGTGTTCCACCCAGACACCGTTGAGGACTACCTCGCCATGCGCCTCGCCGCCGGCGCGGACGAGCGAACCATGGCAACCGAGGCAACCGCACTGCGTGGGATCTCCAAGGCGCTCCTCCCGACCCTGCTCGCCTCCAAGCGCACCAGGATCGCCAAGGCGCTCTACGAGATCCCTTACTCGCACTCGGAGATCGGTCAACTCTTTGCCTCCGCTGTCAGCCTCACGACGAAGACACGCCGGCGTTACGGCCACTCGCTCATCACCCTCGGACTCGCCGTCGGCCCCTTCGGAGGCGAGTTCACCGGCGTCGAGCCCACCGACGTGCGCCGACCTGGCGGCGGCCAGCTGGTCGTCACTCTGCGGGGCTTCGAGCATCACGAAGCCGTGACGTGATCGCCCTTCCTGACTATGTCGAGCTTCTCGAGCAGGCGGTGGCCGCCGCCATCGGAGCGGGAGACCGCTACCTGATCGGTGGGCGCAAGACCTCTCGCAATCGTCTGAACGCTGTGCTCGAGGACCTCGGGTCGGCGCAGTGGCCGGTACCCCTCGTCCACGGGAGGCTGCGAACCACCTATCTGGTTGAGCTCGCCCGCCAACATCACAGCGTCCCCGAGCTCCTGTCCCAGGCTGGCATCACGACCCTCGGCGCCTTGGATCGAATCCTCCCGTTCATCGATGAATCCGACCACCGCGCCGCCGCCGAGGCCGACGACGACGCCGACGCCGACGACGACGATCACGACAAGGAGCACGACAAGGAGCACGAGGAAGACGTCGAGGAGCACGACAAGGAGCACGACAAGCACGACCAGTACGTAGAAGACGAAGTCGAAGACGATCGTCGCTGGGGCATGGCGTCATGAGTCGGCGCACTCGCTCTACGTCCCACCCGCTCACCCGCCAGGTAGCCCGCCAAGCTGGCGAGTTCGGGCGGGCAGCCCGCACTCGCCAGGCGCACAGCCTGGGCCGAGCCGTTCCCGCAGCGCGTCACCCCGACTACGTCGACGTCCAGATAAAGACCCGCCTCGTTCGCCAAGCCGCCGCCGTCGTCGACCGCGACCCCGAACTGGTCCCGTGGCTCGCCGGCCGGCTGCGAGCGGCCCAGGCCGGCCCGGGCCGGCCGGCTGCCTTGCCTCTGCGCTCAGCGCTGATCTGCTTCTGGCTCCTGGCCGTGACCCAGCGCAACTTCTTCTTCATCAACCTCGCCCCGCTGGTCGGCTCGCTCAGTTGGCGGGTGCGCCGTGAGCTCGGCATCGACTACACCGATCGCGCCGGACGTCCCAAGCAAATCTCTTACGAACAGTTGCTGCGCACCTTCCACGCCATCGCCGAGGCTTTCGATCCCTACCAAGAAGGCATCGACGAAGACGAAGCGCGCTCCCGGGCCGCCGAGCTTCAAGCGCTCGTCAACCGCCTCGTGCGCGCCTCCAGCGCCGAGGTCGCCCATTCGGGCGACTACGCCATCGACGCCACACTGAAATGGGCCTACGAACGACCGCGTACCGCAGCGGGCCGGCGGGGACTCAACGACAAGATCGACCGCCGCGGCAAGGACGGCGAAGCGGGCCCACCGCTGACCCTCTCCGCTGTGATCGATGCCGACGCCGACGGCGACCTCGAAGAGGCCGGGCTCCTGCGCGACCCCCTCGACGAGCGCAAGATGAGCCGCTACGACCAACGCACCTGGGGCGGCGGAGCGGGGTGGGTCGGGAGGAAGAACAAGACCAAGGGCGTCTTCGGTTACGCCCTGCACACCGCGACGGTCTCTGACCCACGGTGTCCCAACGTCATCGACGCACTGGTGGTGACGACGGCCAAGGCCTTGCCCGCACCTTCGATCATGCCGGCAATGCGCGACCTCTACGACGCCCGTCTCGGCACCGGCGTCACGAAGCCCCTCGGCGACGTGGTCGCCGACCCGGCGTACAGCGCGAACCCGGCCGATTGGCAGCTGCCGCTGCGCGCCATGGGGGCGTCGTCATGGTTCCGCCTGCATCGCACCAATCAAGGCGGATTCCGAAGCTTCGTTGACCACCTCTTCGTCGACGGCCGGCCCTGTTGCCCCTGCGCCGCATATGCGCTCGAGCACCGATCCTTTCCGACCTTCCCCTACACCGGGGCCCAGCTCACTGAGTACCAGCGCTGGGCCACCCTGCGCGCCCGCTTCGAGATGAAGCCCAACGGGACATGGCACCCCGATCGTGGTCGCCAGTTCTTCGCCGTCCACTACGAACGGCACCGCCCAGCCGGCACGCCTGCCGGAGGATGCGAGCACTGCGTGGATCGCTTCGGCGACCCGGTCATCGACCCGCTCACCAACCTGCCCCGGCCGCGCTGTTGCACCCAGGGCACCAAGAAGCTCAGCGCCGCCCAACTCGGGCTCTACCAAGAAGCCAGCTTCGGGTCCGAGGAGTGGTTCGACAAGTGGAATCCACGGAACCGGGTCGAGGGTAGCTACGGGGTGCTCAAGAACCTTGCCCTGGTCAACTGGGGCCGCGACTACCACCACTTCGTCGGGCTCGCCCGCGAGTCGGTGGTCGCCGCCTTCGCCGTGATGGCCTACAACTTCCACGCCCAGCGCACTTTCGCCGCCAAGCTCGCCCGAATCGGCGAGCGCGAGCGCAACGACGACGAGCTGCGCCGCCGGCGCGGCCCTCGCCGCGCCAAGATCCTCGAGCTCCCGTCAGCCCAGCCGACCAAGACCTTCCCTGGCGGAATCGGCTCCGAGTCCGAGACCGCCCGCCCCGTCAGCGGTCCCAAGGGCCTCGAGTTCTTGGGTACGCCCCAAGGCCCCTAACCCGCCCGCCCGTCACCAACGCCCTCAAGAGGTCGCGCTGGTAAGGGCTATAAAATAGTCCCTTCCCTTGTAGCCACCCTCTGACCTGTCGCGCCCCGATTCGCCTCATTGAGCCCGGATCGGGGCGCTTGCGCGTCCAGGGGTCCGCGACGCGACGCGACGCGGCGGCCACAATGGCGCGCGGGGCGCCCCAGACAGCAAAAAGTCCCGCCGGGGCGCACCCAACGGGACTTTCGCAACTGCCTTCGGCGTCCTTTCACGAACGCCTGTCAGTGGCGGGGGGAGGATTTGAACCTCCGACCTTCGGGTTATGAGCCCCTTCCGACCTGTCCAGAGCCTCCGAGCCAGTCCCGTTGAGTCCTTCGGAGTTGGTGCTGAACAGGGACTCTTGTGCTTGCAGCTCTCTGACCAGCTTCTCCGCCTCGACACGGAATGCACGGTTTGTAGGGATTTTGTAGGGCCACTTCCAGCGAGCCTCAAGATGCGCCGCACGCCGCCGGGCGAGCCGACGTGTGGAATGCTCATCCCTGGGGCTTGATCACCGATGACGTCGCGTACTCGGTGGCGTAGCCCTGGGCGTTGAGGGTGGTGCCGATGACCGACCCCGAGTTCGGAACGACGAACTTCGACGAGCAGTCGAAAGTCCCGAGTTTCTTCGGGTATACCTGCACCCACTTGGTGTTGTCGAGCTTCATGAGAAGCCCGCAGGACGGCGGTAGGTTCTTACCCGGGTTGCCCGGCGCGTTGAGGCCACCCCCCGTCCAGCTCGTCACCTTGGAGAGATGGTTGATCATGCACTGCCGGGTCAGCGTCGAGCCGCACGCCTTGGCCTCCGTGGCCCACAGCAGGAACGAGGAGGTGGACTGCTCCCCCAGCGATGAGGTGAGGCCGCCGTACTTCTTCAGGATCGCCAGGTACTGAGCGACCGCTGGGACGGCCTTGGCCGCCTCGAGTGGCTCGTCGGCCAAACGGACGTACACGTTGTTACCCAGGCCCGCGGTGTTCCACTGGGCAAAGCCCTCGGTGTAGCCGTTCGCGTCCTCCACCCAGATGGGGTCGTACCCGAGCTGGCTCTCCGCCTCGAGGGCGCCGTAGAGGATCGCGCCCGGGCCCGTGTCGCTGTAGATGATCTGTGCCCCGCAGCTCTGGAGCTTCTGCATGAACGGCGTGTAGCTGGCCTCGCCGGTGTAATTGACCTGGAACGGGCAGTTGACGAACTTCCAACCGGCCTCGGTGTAGGCCTGCACTGCCTTTGCTGTGGATTGCTCCTCCGTCGACAAGTTGGAGTCGTACACGCCGGCATGCTGGGTCTTCGACCCGAAGAGCTTCTCGGCCTGGTAGGCGCTCGACACCGGGCTGTAGTTCGCCGGATTGGGCGTCGCCTGGTACATCTCGTACGCGTTGGCCGCGACGGATG
>JBKQUM010000038.1:0-2926 GCA_052140165.1 Acidimicrobiales bacterium | reverse complement strand
TCGCTCGCCCGTCACTCGCCGCCCTCGGGATCTTCGCCTTCTTCTCGGCCTTCGGGCAATACCTCTGGCCGCTGATCGTCACCAAGAACGATCGCCTGCGTACGGTGCAGATCGGTCTCAAGTTCCTTGCCAATAGTCAGTTGAACAACTTCAACGTCATCTTCGCGGGAACCGTGATCGCTGCCATCCCGTTGTTCGTGCTCCTCATACTTTTCGAAAAGCAACTCGTACGGGGTCTGACCGCTGGAGCCGTGAAGGGATGAGCGGACAAGGAGCACGGCCAACAACTGGACGGAAGCTCTCGGCGCGCCAGGGCTGGAGGCCGAAGGCGCCCCAGATGCGCTGCACGCTGGTTCCCATATCAATACGAGTCTTTGAATCGGGACACTAATAGTTTGCTCTGAGATGGTCGCTGGCATACACCCCACTCCGACCGGACCACTCGCAATGATCGCTATCCGGAGCGAGGCTCCCAGCTGAAGAACCGGATCGCGAGCACAAGCCCGGCCAAGCCCCAGGCAGCCACCACAATTACGTCAGTCCAGTCAAAGGGCGTGCCGATGAAGCCGGCTTGCATGCCGGCGGCGAAATGCCTCACCGGGAAGATCCGAGCAATCCATACGATCCATGTGGGCGTGTTGTTGCCGAACGGGATGAAGATCCCGGAGAGGAAGAGAAGCGGCAGGATGCTGGCATTGACGATGGCAGGTGCCGCATCGGCGTTTGGGATGACCGCGGTGACCGCGAGGCCGAGGGCGCAGAATGCGGCGGCTCCCACGACGAGCATGACGAGGAAGCGGACGAGCAGGATGCCTCTCGGGATTTCGGCTCCGTAGAATGCCCACCCGAATGCGGCGGTGATGACGACCAGCAGTACAGCGACAAACAGCGCGTGGATCACTCGGGAGCCCAGGAAGGAACCGCTGGGCAGCGGTGATCCATCGATCCGCTTGAGTACCCCGGTGTCGCGCTGAAACGCCATGGTCATCGCGATATTGGAGTAGCACGCGGTGATGACCCCGAACGACGCCATGGCGGCCACGTAGTAGGTCGAGGCCTTGACGGACATCAAGCCGATGTGGACGGTTCCGTTTCCGAGCAGGGACGTGAAGATCACGAGGAACATGAGGGGGAATGCGAACGTAAAGAAGGCGCGAGAGGGATTTCGCCAGAAGGCCTTGTTCACATAGCGGACTTGTGAGAACGTCAGGGCCGTTGTGGTCACGACGATCTCCCGGTGGCGTCCGAGTCGTGCTGCTCACCGGACCGATGGTCCGTCAACGACAGGTACACGTCCTCGAGCGACGGCCTCTTGACCTCGAAGCCCTCGAGCTCGACACCTTCTTCGACGGCCCAGTGCAAGAGCCGGTGCACATCAGTGACGGCGTCGTCCACGGCAACCTCGACGAACCCGTCCGGCCCGGGCGGGGCTCCCAGGCCCAGTGGGGGTGTGGTGCCGGCGGGCTGGCGGTAGCGGACACGGGCCGTTGATCGGTCCCGGTGGCCCAGCGTTGACGGCGGCCCTTCGGCGACGATCCGACCCTCAGCGATCACGGCCACCCGGTCGGCGAGGTACTGGGCTTCATCCATGTAGTGGGTGGTGAGGAACACCGTCTTGCCCAGGGCGGCGAGGTCCCTTATGACGTCCCACGCTTCGTGGCGTGCCGATGGGTCGAAACCAGTCGTCGGCTCGTCGAGGAACAGAAGCTGGGGATCACCCGTGAGCGCTATCGCCATGTCGAGTCTTCGTTGCATGCCGCCGGAGAGCTGGATCACGCGCGCATCTCGTTTGTCAGCGAGACCGACGAGCCCAATCACCTCGTCGACTGGCCGGGGATGTGGATACATCTGTGCGTACATCGTGAGCGTCTCGGCAACTGTGAGGTACTGTTCGACAGCGGTTGACTGCAACACGATGCCGATATGGCCCTTCAACTCTGTGCGCTCGTGGCCGGGGTCGTAACCCAGGACGGTGAGCTCGCCACCGTCGCGCGCGCGGTACCCCTCCAAGATCTCCACCGTCGTTGTCTTCCCTGCCCCATTTGGCCCAAGGAGGGCGAAAATCTCACCATGACTTATGGTCAGATCGATGCCTGCCACGGCGGGAAACCCTGCGTAGGACTTCTCGAGCCCTCGGACCTTGACGGCGGGTGGCTGGTCGCTCTCGGTGGAGGTCGCGGTCCGACGGCCATGAGCCAGCTCGGTCGGCGGCTTCCGCTCGTGTGGTCCCAGCTGGTGCCTCAGTCGCATCGACAGACATCCCCTTCCGACTCTCCTTGAAGTGCCGCCGACTTGCGAAACCGCACCCGCCTCTTGACGAGCGTTCGGGTCTCCACGTCCGAGCGTACGGACAGCCCAATTCGCAGGCTAGGGCCGAATGACCCATCGGCCGTTCAGCCCGCGTTGGACCGCTTGATCGCCAGGTACTGAGCGACCGCTGGAACGACCTTGGCTGCCTCGAGTGGCTCGAAGGCCAAACGGACGTACACGTTGTTGCCCAAGCCCGCGGTGTTCCACTGGGCAAAGCCCTCGGTGTAGCCGTTCGCGTCCTCCACCCAGATGGGGTCGTACCCGAGCTGGCTCTCCGCCTCGAGGGCGCCGTAGAGGATCGCGCCTGGGCCCGTGCCGCTGCAGATGATCTGTCCTCCGCAGCTCTGGAGCTTCTGCATGAACGGCATGTAGCTGGCCTCGCCAGTATTAACGACCTGGAACGGGCAGTTGACGAACTTCCAACTGGCCTCGGTGTAGGCCTGCACTGACTTCGCCGTGGATTGCTCCTCCGTCGACAAGTTGGAGTCATACACGCCGGCATGCTGGGTCTTCGACCCGAAGAGCTTCTCGGCCTGGTAGGCGCTCGACACCGGGCTGTAGTTCGCCGGATTGGGCGTCGCCTGGTACATCTCGTACGCGTTGGCCGCGACGGATG
>JBKQUM010000037.1:0-4244 GCA_052140165.1 Acidimicrobiales bacterium | reverse complement strand
GTCGAGGACCGAGTCCGCGGCTTGAGCATTGGGGGCGATGACTACCTCACCAAGCCCTTCAGCGTCGAGGAGCTCGTCGCCAGGGTCGAGGCGATCCTGCGCCGCTCGGGAAAGTCGACCGAGTCGCAGCTCCTCGTATGCCGAGATCTGATCCTCGATGACGAAGCACACCAGGTATCCCGGGGGGGGAAGACCGTCGAGCTCTCCTTGACCGAGTACAAGCTGCTCCGGTTTCTGATGCGCAACGCCGGTCACGTGATGACTCGTGCGCAGATCCTCGATCACGTCTGGAGTTACGACTTCAATGGTGAGTCAACGGTGGTCGAGACGTACATCTCGCTCTTGCGTCGGAAGGTCGACGCAGAACCACCTCATTTGATCCACACGGTGCGCGGAATTGGCTACCGCCTCAACGCCCGCTAATCGACGTGACTCTTCGGCACCGCCTCTATTTCGCGGCTGGAGTCCTGGTGGCGATCGTCTCCCTCTTGGGTGTGTTGCTTCTCCGATCAGTTGAAGCCACTGGAGTTGACCAGATCGACCAGCAGCTGAGGACTGCGCTTCCAGTGGTCATCTCCCTTGACCATCCATCCAGCCAGCGCGGCCTGCCACCGCCGTCTCCGTCGCGTCTCCCAGACAATAACAGTCGCATCAGCGCGTTCTATGTGGCCACGATCTCAAAGAGCCATCGAACCGTGCTCTTCAGCCCGCTTGATGGGGGTGGGGCGTCTCCACAAGTCCCGAGTGTCGCCACAGCGGTGGGCAGCAAGGTCGTCAAGATCTCGACAGTCGGGTCTCTTTCAGGGTCTGGGCGGTGGCGAGCGGTGCTCATCTCATCTCCGAGCGAGCATCGCGAGCTCATAGTGGCGGCGTCCCTGGCTCAAGTCGATGCTACGGCCAACCGCCTGCGCCTGGCCGTCATAGTGGCGGGCCTCGTCGTCCTCGCGGTTCTCATCGCCGCCGCAGTCTGGGTCGTGCGATTGGGCTTGCGGCCCATCGCCGATGTGACCGAGGCGGCCGACGCAATTGCGGCTGGGGATAGGACGCGCCGAGTCGCAAGACCAGAGGGAGGGACCGAAGCGGCGCACCTAGCCCGGGCCTTCAACCTCATGCTCGATGAGCAGCAATCACTCGAATCACGTCTGCGCCAATTTGTGGCCGACGCCTCACACGAGCTGCGGACACCGGTGTCGGTGATTCTTGGCGTCACCGACCTCTGGCGGCAGGGGGAGCTCCGAAGCGGTGAGGCTCGTGATGACGCCATGCGCCGGATCGGTCAATCGGGAGCACAGATGGCCGGGCTGGTAGGGGACCTCTTGCTCTTGGCGCGCCTAGATGAAGGCAGATCGCTCAGCTCGGGCCCAGTGGACCTCTCCAAGCTCATTGATGCCGTTGTAGAGGACGCGTCTGCGACGCATCCTCTACGCACGGTTTGCGTCGATGCTCCTGGACCGATCATGGTGGAAAGCGAAGAAGCTTCCTTGCGTCAGGTCATAGTCAACCTGGTCACGAATTCGCTGACCTACACGCCGCCCACGGCAACGATCACAGTGCACGCTGCTTCGATGGGGGACAAGGTTGTGCTCGAGGTCGCAGACACTGGACCAGGCATGAGTCCGCACGACGCCAGCAAAGCCTTCGATCGCTTTTGGCGGGCAGAGGCTAGTCGGACCCGTCCGGGGAGTGGCCTTGGCCTTTCCATCGTAGCTGGCATCGTCGCCGCGCACGATGGAGAGGTCATGCTGGCATCGGACATCAACCGCGGCACTGAAGTCCGGGTGGTGCTGCCTTCGACACAAGGAACATGATCGATGCAGTTGGGATCTCCTCACAGCAAGTTCGCGATCAATGTTCAAGGAACTGCCAGGCCGACCCGCCACCGTGACGATGTTGACGGATAAGTCGACGAGCCCTCATGAAGAAGCTCACGGTCAGAACCCCATCCGGAGGCCAGTCTGGGTTGTCTAAGGCGCCTTTCCCGGTTCGATCTGATGGCCCTTAACAGGTGCTCTCGTCGAGCCGTGCGGCCTACGCGGCCGCCGCCGTTACGGTTCTGACAGGGGAGGGTCATAGTTCCCACCCTTCCGCCTCTAGAGTTTGAGGTAAGTCGAGGTCCGGGAAAAGTGGTTTCACCAGATGCAACAAAGAATCCGCTCATGGGTCTGCTCAGAGGCTCAATTAGGCACCTTGGGGGCATCGAGCAAGCTCCGAGACGCCTCCGGCCGACCGCAAGGAGCCCATATCGGATTCTCACCCCCCCCAACGCGCTCGACACCGGGGTTGCTATCTGCAATCGTTCGAGGAAGGTTTCTTTATCTCGAACCTCGGGGAGTGCCCAAGCTACGAGTGTGAAGTACGAGAAAGGACGGCGGCATGGACCGTATGCAAGTCCGCATTCCTATGAAACCGAGACCGCGATTCAGTAGTTGGTGTGGTGGTGGCATCCTACGATTCGCCGGAAGTCCGCTAATAGTCACCATTATTGCGCTCAGCATTGCACTGTTGGTCATCACGATGGGACCTCGGTTCTCTGCGCCATACCGGCCAGTTGTGTTCAGCTCCTCGGGAAAAGGCTGGTCCGGCTATGAGACAGAAGGCCGGTTCCTCCGGGCATCGCTATTCACCAATGTCCAAGCGCACTTTGTCGTGCCAACTCTGAACTCCCGGTTGTGCCAGGAGACGAGTATGCAAGCGGCCGCGGCATCTATTTGGGTAGGACTCGGCGGAGAAGGAGCCACGCTGGAGCAGGTCGGAGTAAATGCGACGTGTTCGACCTACGTCACACCGCAGGATCAGCTCGACCAGACAAATCCAGACATAAAGAACCAGACCGGCGTAACGAAGCACGGGATTCCCGAGTACGTTGCGTTCTACGAAATGATTTGCGGGACCGAGACGACGCAATACGGCCCGTGTGGTCCAAAATCCTTCGGCACCGTCTCTGCGGGTGAACCGGTCAACGCTGTGGTGTCCTACGACAACCCCAAAGCACCACAAAACGGCTCGTACGAATTAGAGATCGCGAACGCAAAGACCGGGCACTGGGTAGGACGGTCTCTTAAGTACTGCACCAAAGGGCCGGGGCTCGACTGCCGTGGCCAAGATACATCAGCCGAAGTCATCGTCGAAATCCCGGCCACGAGCCCTTCTCCCAATGGCCCGCATCTTCCGCCCGCTCCGTATGGGTCGGTGGATTTCTCTGAGGCGGCGGCCACGGACAACTCTGGTTATTCCGGGCCTTTGTCATCGGGAGACTGGGATCTCGTCACACCGCCGCCCATCCAGATCATCAAGGGTGCTGCCGTAGCCAGCGTCTCGAGCTTGGGAACCAACTCGGCCGGCAGCAGCTTTGTGGTCAGTTCCACCACCACGCCAACTCCACAGCCAACTCCACAACCAATCTCACCTGGGAACAACTCGCCGAAGGCAGCGGTTGACGGTTTTCTCTCCGACGTTCTCGCGAACAATGACCAGGGAGCCTGTCTGTATGTTCAACCGTCGTCTCAGCAGATCTGCGATAGCTCTCCTGGGGGGACCACCTCCGGCACCTTTTCAATCCGCAGTCAAGTGATTGATGGCACAGAAGCACTCGTTAGCTTCACGGGCAACGCGTGCCAGGATGGCTCGTGTGCGAGCAATGGCAATCCGAATGCCGGGATGCCCCCCGGCGCGGGTTCGTTCGCTGATGCCTATTCGGCAGCCGTGAGCGCAGAGTCCTCTGACACGACTCTGTCGCCACTCCCCTGCGTCCAGGTCAACGGCAAGTGGTATGTCAATCCCGGCTTTGGCACCGGGAACACCGGGAACACCGGGAACACCGGCACGGGCAATACAGGAAACTCTGGGTGAGCCACTTCCGACCTCATGAATGCACGCTCGGAATGGAACCAGACTGCAACCGCAGGCTTGTACTGGTTCATCCTCCATCGAGAACGGACCGGTCGAGCGAGAGAGTGAGTGAGCAGAGAGAGAGCAAGGTGCGTGTCTACAGGCGGTCGATGTTCGGTCTGGTGTTCATGGCGGCCGTGTCTGCTCCGGGTCCTTGCGATTCACCTTTAGGCGGGGTGAGTTCCTAACGGCAGTCAAGCCCCTCAAGCCACATTTTCGCTAGCTTCTTTTCCTGGCGGGTCGGTGGCCGGAGCGACCTTCTGGGCCGACTCCTTTCTGCCTCGACCCGCCACCCTGTTCTTGAAGACTTTGGCTGGGGTGTTCCGCCGACGGGCGGCCCGGACTTTGGGGTCGAT
>JBKQUM010000036.1:0-112060 GCA_052140165.1 Acidimicrobiales bacterium | reverse complement strand
CGGTCTCGATGACGCCGCGCAGCTTGACATCGTCCGAGAGGATCGCCTCGAGCTCGGCGATCGTCGCGCGCAGTTCCTCCATTTCCGCCTCGAGCTCGCTGCGCCCCAGCCGCGTGAGACGGCCCAGGGTCATGTCGAGGATGTGGGTCGCCTGCACCTCGGTGAACGAGAACGGCTCCGCCATCAGCGCGGTGCGCGCCTCCGGGCGGTCGGCCGACGCGCGGATCGTCGCGATCACGGCATCGAGCATGTCGATGGCGCGCAGGAGGCCTTCGACGATGTGCGCCCGGTTGCGCGCCCGGTCGAGGCGGAACTGCGAGCGCCGCCGGATCACCTCGATCTGGTGGTCGATGTAGTGCGAGAGCGCCTGGGCGAGGTTCAGCGTGCGGGGGACGCCGTCCACCAGCGCCAGCATGTTGACGCCGAAGCTCGTCTGCAGCGGGGTCTGCTTGTACAGGTTGTTCAGGACCACGTTCGCATTGGCGTCGCGCTTGAGCTCAATGACGAGGCGCGGCTCCTGGTTCGCCGAGGCATTGCGCATCCCGCTGATACCCTCGAGGTCGCCTGCCCGCACGAGCTCGGTGATCTTCTGTTCGATGACCTCGACCGAGGTCTGGTAGGGGAGCTCGGTGACCACGATGGTGTCGCCGTTCCGCCCCTCTTCGATTTCCGCGACGGCCCGCATCTTGATGGACCCCCGGCCGGTCCGATAGGCGTCGAGGATCCCCTGGCGGCCGAGGATCAGCGCGCCGGTGGGGAAGTCGGGGCCCTTGACGAACTCCATGAGCTCGTCGGGCGTGGCGTCGGGGTACTGCAGTACGTGGATGGCCGCGTCGATGACCTCGCCCATGTTGTGCGGCGGCACGTTGGTCGCCATGCCCACCGCGATGCCCTGGGACCCGTTGACGAGCAGGTTCGGGAAGCGCCCCGGGAGCACGACCGGCTCCTGCGCGGAGCCGTCGTAGTTGGCGACCATGTCGACGGTCTCTTCGTCGATGTCCGCCATGAGCTCGAGGGCGAGCGGGGCCAGTCGGCACTCCGTGTAGCGCATGGCGGCCGCGCCGTCGTCGGGCCCGCGGCCCCCGAAGCTGCCATGACCGTCGATCAGGGGGTAGCGGAGCGAGAACTCCTGGACCATGCGGGCCAGCGCCTCGTAGATGGCCGAGTCGCCGTGCGGGTGGTAGGTCCCCATGACCTCGCCGACGACCTTGGCGCACTTGCTGTGGGGCCGGTCGGGACGCTGGCCGTTGTCGAACATGGAGTAGAGGATCCGTCGGTGGACCGGCTTGAGCCCGTCGCGGACGTCGGGCAGGGCGCGGGCGACGATGACCGACATGGAGTACTCGAGGAACGAGCGCTCCATCTCCTCCTGGATCTCGATCGGCTCGATGGAGCCGCTGACGGGCTCGTCACCACCGGGAGGAGCGTCGCTCCCCCCGCCCGATCCGGCTCCGCCGCGGCCAGAGCCGCGTGTCGACTGACGTGGCATGTGTTTTCCCTACTCCCCGTCCCGTCGCTCAGATGTCGAGGAAACGGACGTCTTTGGCATTTGTCTGAATGAAGTGGCGCCGCAGCTCCACGTCGTCACCCATGAGGATGGAGCAGACCTCGTCGGCTGTGGCGGCCTGCTCCACGTTGATCTGCAGCAGGGAGCGCTTTCCCGGGTCCATCGTCGTGTCGCGCAGTTCGGCGAAGTCCATTTCGCCCAGGCCCTTCAGTCGGTTGAAGTCGTGCTTGTGGTCGGGATGCTCGGCGAGGAACGCCTCCCGGGCTGCTTCGTCCTTGAGGTAGATCTTCTCCTTCCCGACCAGGGTCGAGTACAGCGGCGGCTGCGCGACGTAGACGAAGCCGCCTTCGACGAGCGGCTTCATCTGCCGGTAGAAGAACGTCAGCAGCAGCGTGCGGATGTGGCTGCCGTCGACGTCGGCGTCGGCCAGCAGGATCACCTTGTGGTAGCGGATCTTCTCCACGTCGAACTCCTCGGCGAGGCCGGCACCGATGGCCGAGATCAGCGCCTGGATCTCCGCGTTCTTCAGCATCTTGTCGATCCGGGCGCGTTCGACGTTGAGGATCTTGCCGCGGATCGGGAGGATCGCCTGCGTGTGCGGATTCCGCGCGTCCTTGGCGGATCCGCCGGCCGAGTTGCCCTCCACGATGAAGAGCTCGGACTCCCGCGGGTCGCGCGAGGAGCAGTCGGCCAGCTTGCCGGGCAGCCCGGCGCCGTCGAGCGCCGACTTGCGCCGGGTCAGGTCGCGGGCGCCCTGGGCGGCCATGCGGGCCCGGGCGGCCTGCAGCGACTTCTGCACGATCTGGCTCGCCTCGCGCGGGTTCTCCTCCAACCATTCGGTGAGCTTCTGGTTGGTCGTGCGCTCCGCCAGCGACCGGATGGAGGTGTTGCCGAGCTTGGCCTTGGTCTGCCCCTCGAACTGAGGGTCACGCAGGCGGACCGAGATGATCGCCGTGAGTCCCTCGCGGATGTCCTCGCCCTTGAGGTTCTCCTCTTTCTCCTTCAGCAGGTTGCGGGCGCGGGCGTAGCGGTTGACCACGTTGGTCAAGGACTTGGAGAAGCCCTCGACGTGCATGCCGCCCTCAATCGTCGAGATGCCGTTGGCGAAGGAATGGATCGACTCGTGGTAGCCCGCGTTCCACTGCAGGGCGATCTCGACTTCCTGACCCTCTTCGGCCTGCTCGAACGACGCCACCTTGCGGAAGAGCGACTCCTTCGACGCGTTGAGGTGCTTCACGAAGTCGACGATGCCGCCGTTGTACTTGTAGGTCATCTTGGCGACCGGGTCGGTGCGCTCGTCCGTGAAGCGGATCTCGAGCCCCTTGTTCAGGAAGGCCATGATCTGCATCCGCTCGAGGATCGTCTGGGCCCGGAACTCGGTCTCGTCGAAGATGGACCCGTCGGGCCAGAAGGTCACGGTCGTACCGGTGCGCGGCTCGCCGGTGCTGCGGTCCTTGGGCGCCGGCCCCGTGGCGGTGACCTTCTTCTTGAGCTTGCCGCCCTTCTCGAACTCAGCCTCCCAGTGCTGGCCGTCGCGGTCGACCTCGAGGACGAGGCGGGTCGACAGGGCGTTCACGACCGAGATGCCGACGCCGTGCAGGCCACCCGAGACCTGGTAGCCCTTCCCGCCGAACTTGCCGCCGGCGTGGAGGGTGGTCAGGACGATCTCGGCGGTCGACTGCTTGGGGTACTTGGAGTGGGGGCCGACGGGGATTCCCGCCCCGTCGTCGGTGACCCGCACGCCACCGTCGGCAAGCAGGGTCACGTCGATGCGGGTGGCGCGGCCGGCCATGGCCTCGTCGACCGAGTTGTCGACGACCTCCCAGACCAGGTGGTGCAGGCCGGTCGGGCCCGTGGAACCGATGTACATACCCGGCCGCTTGCGGACCGCCTCGAGCCCCTCGAGGATCGTGATGTCCTCCTCGGTGTACGACGCGGTTGCCTTACCTGGTATCTCGTCCACCTTCACTGCCACGGGCGCGCCCTTTCAGAACAATGGTCTTCGCGGTGCGTATCGAATCCCCGAATGGTGCACTTCCGGCCTTTCGATGCGAACGCACTATTCTACCCGACGCACGTCACGATTCAGCGCTCATGAACGGTCTCCGGCGCACCCGGCGCAGCCGGCGTCAGGAGCGCTCGACGACCACCTCGAGGCGCTCGATCGGGGTGCCCCCGAGCTCCTTGAGCTTGCTCAGGATCTGGCCCGATTCCATGCGGGCCCGTGTGGCCCAGGCCGGGTGGTCCACCGCGACCACGAGAGCGCGGCCGTCGACCCGGACCGGGCGCAGGTGCTCGCCGAGCTCCGCCCCGACCAGCTCCTCCCAGCGGGTGAAGACGGCCTCCATGGTCGCCGGCGTCGTCGAGGCTCCGAGGCGGCCCAGGAGCCTCGGCATCGATTCTCCCACCCGACGGGGGCCGTTCCCCCGGCGCTCCCTCACGAGTCCTCCAGGGACGCGACGGGCACGACCCGCGCCACGTCGACGCCCGCGGGGAGCGGGGCCGCGGTGGTGAGGATCGACTGACCGGCCGGCAGCTCCGCCACCAGGGCTTTGCTCCGGGCCGGGTCGAGCTCGGAGAACACGTCGTCGAGGAGCAGGGTGGGCACCAGGGAGGTCCGGGTGCGGACGAGGGCGTGGACGCCGAGGCGCAGGGCGAGCGCCAGGCAGCGCTGCTCCCCCTGCGAGGCGTGGGTCCGGGCCTCGCGTCCGTCGATGGCGAGGAACAGATCGTCGCGGTGCGGTCCCACCGTGTTGACCCCCCGGCGCAGGTCGTCGACGCGGCTGGCACCCAGGGCATGGACGAGATCGCCGTCCCAGCTCCTCTCGTAGCGCTGCTGGACGAGCACCTGGCCACCGGCTCCGGCCAGACGGCTGTACGCCTTCCCGACCAGGTGCTCGAGGTCGCCCACCAGGCGCTCGCGGGCGGCCACCAGGACCTTGCCGGCATCGGCCAGGCGCTGATCCCACACGTCGAGGGTCACCGCGACGTCCCCGCTGGCCCGTCCGCCGGACTGGCGGAGCAGCGCTGCCCGCTGCCGCAGCACACGGTCCGTTTCGTCGGCGGCGCGCGCCCCCTCGGGATCGAGCAGCGCCAGCGCATCGTCGAGCAGGTCCCGGCGCCCTTTCGGCCCGCCGCTGATGATGGCGAGGTCCTCCGGCGAGAAGATGGTGCAGGGAGCGGCCGCGGCCAGGTCCTTCCTGCCGTTCACGGGTTTGCGGTTGACCCGGGTCCGGCTCCTGCCGGCCGGGAGGATCTCGGCCTCGACGAGGGTGGGGCTGTCGGCTCCCTCGAGCTCGGCCCGGACGATCGCGCTCGTGGCATCCGTGCGCACCATCGCCTCGGGTGGCGCGCCACGGAAGGAGCGTCGGGTCCCGAGGTAGGCCAGGGCTTCGAGGACGCTGGTCTTCCCGGTGCCGTTCGGTCCGGTGATGACCGTCGTGCCCTCGGGCTCGGGCTCGATGTGCGCGCTGTGGAAGATGCGAAAGTCGGCCAGCTCGAGATGGCGGAGGCTCACCGCGGCCGCGGTCCGCTCAGGAGACCCGCACCGGCATCAGGAGGTAGCGGAACTCGTCGTCCTCGGCGCCCCTGACCGTGGCGGCGCGCGATGCATCGGCGGTCTCGACGATGACCTCGTCACCGGCGACCGCTTCGACGCCGTCGATCAGGTACGACGGGTTGAACGCGATCACCAGATCCTCGCCCGTGTAATCGCCGTCCACCGCCTCCGCGGCGTCCCCGACGTCCTGGCTCTGCACGCTGAGGTCCACCCCGCCCGGGCGCATCGCGAGCCGCACCGGCGTCGTGTTGTCGCGCACGAGCAACTGCACGCGCCGCAGCGCGGCGAGGAAGCTCTCCTTCCCGAGGTGCAACCGGTTCGGGTAGTGGTCCGGGATGAGCTGCTTGTAGTCCGGGTACCTCCCCTCGAGGAGCCTGGTGCTGATCTGGACCTTTCCCTGCCAGAACGTGATCTCGTTGCTACTGGCGGCCACGCCGACACGGTTCGTCTCCGACCCCTCCGAGATCGTCCCGGTGGGCAGCCGCTGCAGTTCGGCCAACGCGCGCGCCGGCACCAGGAGGTCCTCCTCGCCCGGGATGCTGTTTCCCGCGGGGAGGTCGCGCATCGCCATCCGGTACGAGTCCGTGGCGACCATTCGCAGGGCGCCGTCGACGCGCGAGACCAGGACGCCGGTCAGCAACGGACGCCCTTCGTCGTGCGACGCGGCGCGCACCACCTGGCGGACGGCCTCACCCAGCGCCGTCTCGGAAAGCTGGGTCGTCGGGTCGCTCGTCTTGCCCACCGGGGGGAACTCGACGACGGGATAGGTCTGGAGCTTGAAGGTCGACCGAGCCGCAGAAATGGTGATGTGGTCCCCGTCGTCGGCGAAGGTCACTGCGCCCGGCTCCAGGCGCCGCACGATGTCGGTGGAGAGCCGGGCCGGAATGACACAATTCCCGTCGTCGATGCCGATGACCTCGTCGGTCACCTGGATCGTCAGGTCGAGATCGGTACCTGTCACGCACAGCGAGTTGCCCGTGCACGTGAGAAGCAGGCCCAGGAGCACGGGTGAGGAGCCACCGCGCCCACCGACGGCACGGCTGGCCGTGGCCAGCATCTCGACGAGCACGTCGCGTTCGGATCTGAACTTCACCGACGCCATTCCTTTCGGGAGGTTCCCCAGCCCTTCATCGCGAAGGAAGAGGTATGTGTGACTTGTAAAGGTAGTAAGGGCTGTGGATTGTGGACGACATACCGTCCTCCCTGCTCGGCGGCAGGAAAGATGTCCCCACCGGACCGGGGAGAAGAAGCGGTCGATCGGCGGTCACCGGAGCGGGCGGAGCGTACCTGGGGACAAAGGGGCCGTCGATCCCCAGGGTCGCCCCGTCGAGCCCACAGCCTTTGCCCCTTGCAAACCACAACTTGGGAGAGGTCGGCGCGGGCGGCGGAGGGTTCAGGCCGAGCCCGCACGGATCTTCTGGATGAGCTCGGTGACCTGCTCGTAGATCTGGCGGCGCTCCTGCATCTGACCGGTGATCTTGTCCACGGCGTGGATGACCGTCGTGTGGTCGCGCTTGCCGAAGACCCGGCCGATGGCGGGATAGCTGTAGTCCGTGAGCTCACGGGTCAGGTACATGGCGACCTGGCGGGCCGTGACGAGGGGGCGCGTGCGGCTCGGACCACAGATGGCCTCCACCGAGAAGCCGTAGCTGGTCGCGGTGGCGTCGAGGATCATCTGCGGCGAGATCCGCCGGGGTTCGCCCGCCAGCACGAGGTCCGAGAGGACCTGCTCGGCCTGGGCCAGCGAGATCGGCTCCTTGTTCAGCTTGGCGAAGGCACAGATCCGGATGAGGGCACCTTCGAGCTCGCGGATGTTGTCCTTCACGTGCGAGGCGATGAACTCGAGCACGTCGTCGGGGACGTCCTGGTTCTCGCTGAGGGACTTGGACCGCAGGATGGCGAGGCGGGTCTCGAGGTCGGGGGGGTCGATCTCGGTGATGAGCCCCGAGAGGAACCGGCTCCGGAGGCGGTCCTCGAGGGTTTCGATCGATTTGGGCGGGCGGTCCGAGGTGAGGACGATCTGCTTGGAGGCGCCCTTGAGGTCGTTGTAGGTGTGGAAGAACTCCTCTTGGAGGCCTTCTTTGCGCTCCATGAACTGGACGTCGTCGATCAGCAGCACGTCACAGTCCCGGTAGCGGCGTTTGAAGGCCAGCGTGGTGGAGGTGCGCAGCGAATCGACGAAGTCGTTCATGAAGGTCTCGGTGGTCACGTAGAGCACCTTGCGCCGGGGGTAGTTCTCGGTCACGTAGTTCCCGATGGCGTGGAGGAGGTGGGTTTTGCCGAGGCCGGAGTCGCCGTAGATGAACAGGGGGTTGTAGGACCGGCCGGGTGTCTCCGCCACCGCCTGGGCCGCGGCATGGGCCAGCCGGTTCGAGGAGGCCGCCACGAATGTCTCGAACGTGAACTTCGAGTCGAGTTGGACCGCGGGCGACTCGCGCCCCGCCCTGGGGCTCTGGGCCGGCTCGGCCTGGGGTCGGGGCTCGGCAGGCAGCCCGAACACCTCGTCGGGACCCGCCTCGGGTGGGGAGGGCGCCATCGTCTCCTGAACCTCGAGGCGGCCCCGCACCGGCGTACCCACCTCGTTGGCCAGGGTGTCCTCGATCATGGGCAGGTACCGGGACTCCACCCGCTCACGGATCAGCCCGTTCGGCACGGACAGGATGAACACGCCGTCGGCGAAGGCGACGGGCTCGATCCCCGACAGCCAGAGCTGCCACGTGCTCTCCGACACCTGGTCGCGCAGCGAACCGGTGCACCTTGTCCAGAGATCTCCAGCCTGATTCACCGCTCGCGCCGAACGCCCCTTCTCCCCCCTCGGTGTCCAGCCACGATGTTCGGAACGATCCTCGGTACGGGTAATTGGACGAACGTACACCGTGCCGGCGGATGCGACTAGAGGCGATCGGCAAATCGCGCCTAACATGGGAGGACTCGCCGCCGGCGGCCGGACTCCACTCGAAGGCCGAGGCATGAACCCTGCGACGGACCGGCTCCGGATGCCCTCTGGCGTCGTCGCGAAAGGCTGAATTGACGTGAAGCGCACTTACCAACCCAACGCCCGGAAGCGAGCCCGCACCCACGGGTTCCGGAAGCGTATGTCCACACGGGCCGGGCGGGCCATCTTGAAGTCACGGCGGCTCAAGGGGCGCCACCGCCTCACCGTCTGAGGGCCTCTCGTGCCTGCTCGGACGGTCGGACGGATCACCAGTCGCGCTGCCTTTGCAGAGCTGCAGCGCTCCCGGTCGCGCGCGGCGAGCGGCCCCGTCCGGGCGTCGTTCGTGCCGGCCAAGGAGAGCGCGCCCGGTGTGTTCCCGCAGGTGGGATACGCAATTGGGCGGAATTGCGGGGGCGCCGTGGTGCGGAACTCCCTCCGGCGACGGGCCCGCGAGGTGGCACGGTCCGAGGCCCCGACCCTGCCGCGCGGGACCTATCTCCTGCGCCTGGAACCCAGAGCGGCCGCACTCGATCCCACCGAGCTCCGCGCCGACGTGGCCGCTGCCCTGCACCGTGCCGGACGGGCGGTGAGCGCATGACCGGCGCCGCGGCACCCCTCAGCCGCCCGGTCCGGGTCGCCGTGGCGCTGCTCACGGCCTATCAGGGCGCCGCCTCGGGGCGTGTCTCACCGTGCCGCTTCTACCCCAGCTGCTCGAACTACGCGGTCGAGGCGTTCACCCTCCACGGGTTCTGGCGCGGCCTGGCCCTGACCGCACGGCGATTGCTCCGCTGCCGGCCCTTCGGGCCCCACGGCGTCGACCTCGTTCCGGTCCGGGTCCACGCGCACGAGGGAGGCCGCCCGTGCTGAGCCATCCCCTTCTGGCGGAGAATTCCCTGTTCAAACTCATCGGCGAGATCTTCCACCCGCTCTTCGAGCTGTTCGGCTACATCCTGGCCGGCCTCTACGCCGTCTGGCCGAACTACGGCTTCGCCATCACGGGCCTCACCGTGATCATCATGCTGGCGTTGACCCCGGTGACGGTGAAGAGCACCAAGTCGATGCTGGCGATGCAGCGGCTGCAGCCCGAGATGAAGAAGCTCCAGGCCAAGTACAAGGGCCCGGAGAACCGGGAGCAGCTCAACCAGGAGATGATGCGGCTCTACAAGGACAACGGGACCAGCCCGTTCGGGGCCTGCCTGCCCAGCCTCCTGCAGATGCCGTTCCTGATCGTGCTGTACTCGCTGATCCGTGGGCTGTCCTACATAGTCCCCAAAGGTTCGACCTATACCAACAGCGCCGGGCAAATGGTCAAGTGCGTGGCGAAAGCTGGATGTGCGTCCCCACGTTACATCCCGACCAGCTCGCAAATGCACCAAGCATTGGTGGCCAGCAATGGCCAAATGCACTGGTGGTTCGGAATGGATTTGTCGTCCCTTCCATTCTCGCTCCACACGTCTCCGGGAAGCGCCAGCCAGGGGCTCTTGGTAATCCCCTATCTGGTGCTCATTGCGGCCGCAATGTTCCTGCAGTACTACCAAATGAAGCAGATGAATAGCCGCAATCCTCAGGCTGCTGCGGCGAATCCACAGATGCAAACAATGCAGAAGTTTTTCCCTATTATTTTCGGCGTCATTTACCTGAGAGTGCCGGCCGGAGCGACGATTTACATGGTGGTGTCCTCCGCGATGCGCATCGGCACCCAGGAATTCATGTTCCGCACGGGGATGGTGACGCCGGTCGTGCACGAACGCGAGATCGGCTCTTCCAAACCGGACAAGGCGAAGGAGGACAAGCCGGAGAAACCGCCTCCGAAGCAGGTGAAGAAGCAGTCGACCGCCACCGACGGGACCGCCGCTGCGAAGGCCGTGCTGCCGCCGACCAAGAACGGGTCGGGCACCAACGGCCGCGCCACCACCAACGGGCGGAAGCCGGCGGCGAGGAAGCGGCCGACGAACGGGAAGTCCGTACCAGAGGACGAGACGCCGGCGGCGCCCAAGCCGCACCCGCGGTCTCGCTCCAAGAGAAACAGAAAGGCCCGATAGCGAGTGGAATGGGTCGAAGTGGCGGGCAAGACCGTCGAGGAGGCAACCGAGCGGGCCCTGGACCAGCTCGGGGTGGCCGTCGGCGATGCCGAGGTGATCGTGGTCAGCGAGCCCAAGACCGGGCTCTTCGGTCGGATGCGGGTCGAGGCCCGGGTCAGGGCGCGGGTCCGGCCCCTGGGTGCCCGGCCCCGGCGGGAGCGGCCCCGGCGGGGTGGCAAGTCGGGGCAGAGTGGTCGCCAAGGCGGTCAACGCCAGGGTTCGGGCGGCGGCTCGGGGTCCCGTGACAAGGCCAGCGCGTCCCAGGAGGGCACCGCGGGAACCGCAGGTACCGACGCGGAGAGCGCCACCGGGCCTAGCGGTGCGAAGACGGCGACGGCGGGAACGGGCACCGGAACCAGTCGGTCGGCCCGTCGGCGGCGCAATCGCAGCAAGTCGGCGACGGCCGGCTCAGGGTCGCGGGAAGGCTCGAGGAACGGCTCCTCGGCGGGGCCGACTGCCGAGAGGGCTCCGCAACGGAGCACGGAACCGAAGGAGACAGAGGACATGGCCGAGGGAATGACGCTCGAAGAGCAGGGTGAGATCGGGCGGGCGTTCCTGGCCGGACTCCTGACCGAGTTCGGCATGGAGGGCACGGTGGAGACCCGCCTGCTCGACGAGGACACCGTCGAGATCGCCGCCATGGGTGAGGACCTGGGCATCCTGGTGGGCCCGCGGGGCTCCACCCTCAGTGCGCTGCAGGACCTGACCCGGGCGGTGGTGCAGCGCCAGTGCCCGTCGAGGACGGACCGCATCCTCGTCGACGTGGCCGGTTACCGCGAGCGCCGGTCCGCCGCGCTCAAGCGGTTCAGCACCCAGATCGCCGAGGAAGTCCTGGCGTCGGGGCAGGAGAAGGCGCTCGAGGCGATGAGCCCGGCCGACCGCAAGGCCGTGCACGATGCGGTCAACGAGCTGTCGGGGGTCGTGACCCGCTCCGAGGGCGAGGATCCCAACCGCCACATCGTCATCGCCCCCGCGGGCTGACCCGGCGCCGATGGACGGCGCCGACGAGGGGATGGCGTGTCCCCCCCTGTTGTACGAGATCCTCGCCGATGCCCGTGAGGCCGGGTTCCTCGGCCCGGGGGACATCGAACCCCAGATCCGCCATGCGCGGGGCTTCGCCGCCATCGGGCGCCGCCTGGCCGCGCCGGGCCCGCCCACTCCCCGCCTCGTCGACCTGGGCTCCGGTGGCGGCCTTCCGGGCCTCGTGGTGGCGGTCAGCTGGCCCGAGGCCACTGTGGACCTGCTCGAGGCCGGTGCCCGCCGCGCAGCCTTCCTGGAGCAGGCCACGAGCCGCCTGGGGCTCGGCGCCCGGGTAAGGGTGCTTCACGAGCGGGCCGAGGTCTGCGGGCGGCAGGCGGGCTTCAGGGGCGGTTACGACGGGGCGCTGGCCCGGTCCTTCGGTCGCCCTGCCGTGGTGGCCGAGTGCGCGGCCCCCCTCCTCGAGGTGGGCGGCTGGCTGGTGGTGTCCGAGCCTCCTCACGGTGGGGAGCCGGCGGACGCCGACGGGGGGCCCCGCTGGCCGGCCGAGCCCCTCGCCCGGCTCGGATTGGAGCCCGGGGAGACCGTCTCCGAGGAGTTCGAGTACCGGATCCTGCGTCAGGTGGCGGCCTGCCCCGAGCGGTTCCCCCGCCGTAACGGGGTGCCGGCCAAGAAGCCGCTCTTCTAGAGCGGGGCGCGGCCGCCCGGCCCACCCCTCCCCCCGTCCACCTCGCCCGACTCTTCCCGTCCACCCGCCTGATGGTCGCAGCCAGGGATGCATCACCGCAGGCCGGCTCGTCCGCCTCGGCCCCAGTTGACCGTTCGTTGTGATGTTCCACGTGAAACCGTGGTGAATTCCGGGTGAACGTCGTCACCGGCGCTAGTGTCGGTTTCACGTGGAACAATCTCAAGTCTTGACCTCGGGACGCCGGCAGGCCAGGATAGGCGCCGTGCAGCGGCGACTCGGAGGGCCTGCTTGATGCGCATCAGGCGCAAGGACCGAGAAGCCCCTGAATCACCGCACGCCGCTGCAGGCCCCGCACCCTACGACTACGACCGGGATGCGCCGGGTGCCGGCGGGACCGGCCCCACGTCCCTGGATCCGGTGAAGAGCCTCATCGCCGAGCCACCACTCGACGGAGCGGCCGAGGTCGCTGCCCCCGTGACGGCCGAGGTGCCCGCCGTGGCCGAATCAGAGGTGGCGGAATCAGAGGTGGCGGAGTCCGAGCTGCCCGCTCCCCCACCGGAGCCTGCGGCGCCACCCGCGGTGGCCGAGACGCCGGCACCGCTCGAGGAGTCCCGGGGGGAGACCGCGCCGAACACGGAGCCGGAGCAGACGGCCGAGACGCCGGAGCCGGAGCAGACGGCCGAGACGCCGGAGCCGGCAGCCCAGGTGCCGCCCGTGCCCGTGAGGCGATCGCCCTCCATCCGGGAGGACACCTCAGGGCTGCTCAACGGATCGAAGCCGGCCGCCCGCGAACTCCCCCGCGTGATCGCCATCGCCAATCAGAAGGGCGGCGTAGGCAAGACGACCACCACGGTGAACCTCGGGGCCGCTCTCGCCGAGCAGGGCTACCGGGTCCTGGTGATCGATCTGGACCCGCAGGGCAACGCCACCACCGGCCTGGGGGTCGAGGCCCGGAACTTCGAGCTGTCGATGTACGACGTGATCATGCGGGACCAGCCGCTCGAGGACTGCGTCGAGCCGACGAGCGTCAAGAACCTCTTCGTGGCTCCCGCCACGATCGACCTCGCCGGGGTGGAGATCGAACTGGTCCCGGCGTTCAGCCGCGAGCTCAAGCTCAAGCGGGCCATCGACACCGTCGTGGACGACTTCGACTTCATCCTGATCGACTGCCCCCCGTCCCTGGGACTGATCACGGTGAACGGGCTGGCGGCCGCCGACGAGGTGCTGGTACCCATTCAGTGCGAGTACTACGCCCTCGAGGGCCTCAGCCAGCTCCTCCGCAACGTCAACCTCGTCTCGTCCAACCTGAACGAGACGCTCGAGGTCTCGACCATTGTGCTGACCATGTACGACGCCCGGACCCGGCTCTCCGTCGACGTCGCCAACGAGGTGCGGGAGCACTTCGCCGACCGGGTCTGCCGGGCGGTGATCCCCCGGACGGTCCGGCTGTCGGAGGCACCCTCGTTCGGCCAACCCATCACAGTCTTCGATCCTGCCTCGCGGGGTGCCGTGGCCTACCGCGAGCTGGCCAAGGAGGTGAGCAATGGCGCGCCGCAGCGGTCTCGGTAAAGGGCTGAGCGCACTCATTCCGAGTGAGGCGACGGGGGAGACGGACTCGCTCCTGCGGGTGGTGCCGATCTCGCACATCCGCCCCAACGTCTTCCAGCCCCGCAGCCATTTCGACGAGGAGTCGATGGCGAGCCTGGCCGCCTCCATCAAGGCGGTCGGCCTCCTCCAGCCCGTCTTGGTGCGCGAGCTGCACGACGAGGCGGAGACCTACGAGCTGATCGCGGGGGAGCGGCGCTGGCGAGCGGCCCGCCGCGCCGGCCTGCAGACGATCCCCGTCCTGGTCCAGGTGGCCGACGACGTCGCCAGCCTGGAGCAGGCGTTGGTGGAGAACCTCCACCGGGTCGATCTCAACGCGCTGGAGGAGGCGGCCGCCTACCAGCAGCTCATCGACGAGTTCGGGCTGACCCACGAGCAGGTGGCCACGCGGATGGGCAAGGGCCGGGCGACCGTCACCAACACCCTCCGGCTCCTGCAGCTGCCGGCGGGGGCCCAGCGGGCCCTGGCCGAGCGGGACATCTCGGCCGGCCACGCCCGCGCCCTGCTCGGGACGCCGGACCGGGCCCTCCAGGAGAAGCTCGTGCAGCGGATCGTGGACGAGGGTTTGACCGTGCGCGCCGTCGAGGAACTGGTGCGCGAAGGCGGCTCCGAGCTGCGGGTCGTGCCGCCCCAACCCGAGCCGCCGCAGCCCCCGGCCGCCGAACCGAGTACGACTACAGGTACGACCGAGCCCAGCGGCCGCCGGCCGCCGACGCGCAAGCTGCCGGAGCCCGGCGTCCTCGAGCTCGAGGACCTTCTCTCGACCTACCTCAACACCAGGGTCAAGGTCGACATCCAGAACCGGCGGGGTCGCCTGGTGGTCGAGTTCGCGACCCTCGAGGACCTCGAAAGGATCTACCGCGCCATGGTCGGTGACGGCGGCGTCGCGTAGTTCACGCAACCGTCAAGGGTCGGTACAGCTTCATCCACAACCTGTGCATGACGTTGTGGATTGTCACGCTGTTCACCTGCCGGAAGCTTTGATCGCGTAACCGTCGCCGAGGACGCGGGGCCTGTCGCGGAGCGCTTCCGGCGGCCTCACCGGGGTTGATTATTACCGGTAATCATTCCCAGGAGGCGTCGGCCCAGTGCCCCAGTGCGGCGGAGATCGCCGCCGCCAGGGCGGGGGCCTGCTCGACGACGGTGCTCGCCGGGCCCACCTCGACCAGCACCGCAGGCATGCGGGTCTCGCGCAGGAGGGGCACCGACATGCCGCGGACACCGGCGTCGGGCACGCCGAGGGCATCGGGAACGGCACGCTGGACCAGCTCGGCCAGCCGCCGCCCCCCCGGCGACTCGTCGTGGGTGCCGGACCAGAACGCGGTGCGGCAGCCCGAGGTCGAGGGGTTCAGGCGCAGACCGACGAAGACGTCGACGTCGAGCTCGTTGGCCTCTTTGGCCTGCACGGCGTCGTCGGGGTGGTGCAGCTCGGTGACCCGGGTCCCGCCCAGCGTGAGGCGCCGGCGCAACGCGCCGGTCACGCTGCCCAGGCCGCCGCTCTCGCCCACGGCCACGTGGCGCCCCCGCAGGGTGGGGGGTGCGTCACGCAGGGCGGCGCGGGCCCGGACGGCGGAGACGAGCTCGGCCTCGTGGTCACGGCTCTCGAGCCTCAACAGCTCCTGGAGGGTCGCGCCGCCCACGATGCCGTCGACCGGGACCCCGGCGTTGCGCTGGAACTCGCCCAGCGCGCGCACGGTGTCGTCGCCCAGGATCCCGTCCACCCGTCCGGTGTCGAAGCCCAGGGTGCACAGGCGCTGCTGCAGCTCGGCGACGTCGTCACCCCGCAGCATCGGGGTCCGGCGGTACAAGAAGCGGTCGCCCAGCCGGAATCCGGCCTCCACCAGGGTGTTCCACGTCTGTTGGCCGCAGATCCCGTCCACCCGGAGGCCGCGCAGGCGCTGGAACGCCTCGAGCGCGGCCCGGGTGGCGGGACCGAAGATCCCGTCGGCGTCGACCGGCGCCCCCGGGAGGATGGCGGTGAGGCGGTGCTGGACGTCGGAGACCGCGGGGCCGCGGTCCCAGATGGCGAGCGGCAGGCCTACAGGTAGGCCGAGATCTCCTCGAGCAGTGCGCCCTTGGGCTTCGCCCCGATCACCCGGAGCTGGGGCTCGCCGTCCTTGAAGAGGATCAGCGTCGGAATGCTCATCACGTCGAAGCGACGGGTCACGTCCAGGTTGTCGTCGATGTTCAGCTTGCTGATCCGGATCTTGCCGGCCTGCTCCTCGGCGATCTCCTCCAGCACCGGAGAGATCATCTTGCACGGCCCGCACCACTCCGCCCAGAAGTCCACCAGGACGGGGACGTCCGAACTCTTGACATGCTCGTCAAAGGTAGCGTCGGTGAGGGTCTCGATCTTCTCGCTCATGGCATCTCCTTGTCAGGGGGTGCAACAGCGCCCCGTCCGGATCTGTTCCCGGGTCACTCCCCGCGCATCTCGAGCCAGCGCTCGGCGTCGATGGCGGCCATGCAGCCCGAGCCCGCGGACGTGACGGCCTGGCGGTAGTAGTCGTCCTGCACGTCGCCGCAAGCGAAGACGCCGTCCACGCTGGTGCGGGTGGTGGCGTCGAACGTCTTGACGTAGCCGTTGTCCTCGAGCTCGATCTGCCCCTTGAGCAGGGAACTGTTGGGCTCGTGGCCGATGGCGACGAAGAGCCCGGTCGCGTCGAGCCCGGACGTCTCGCCGGTGACGGTGTCGAGGAGCCGCAGGCCGCTCACCTTGGTGTCCCCGAGGATCTCGGTCACGACCGAGTTCCAGGCGAACTCGATCTTGGGGTTGGCGAAGGCGCGCTCCTGCATGATCTTGGAGGCGCGCAGCTCCTCGCGCCGGTGGATCACGGTGACCTTGGAGCCGAAGCGGCTGAGGAAGATCGCCTCCTCGAGCGCCGAGTCGCCGCCACCGGCGACGGCGATGTGCTGCTCCCGGAAGAAGAAGCCGTCGCAGGTGGCGCAGGTGGACACGCCGTAGCCGAGGAGGCGGTCCTCGTTGGGGATGCCCAGCATGAGCGAGCGGGCGCCGGTGGCGACGATGAGCGCATCGGCCCGCACCGTCGGCTCGGGGGCGTCGGGGTCGCCGACCCAGACGTGGAAGGGCCAGGGCGAGACGTCGATGCGGCTGACCTTGGCCGTGCGCAGCTCCGCATCGAAGCGCAGGGCCTGCGCCCGCATGATGCCCATGAGCTCGGGGCCCATGATGCCATCGACGAAGCCGGGGTAGTTCTCCACCTCGGTCGTCAGCATGAGCTGGCCGCCGGGCTGGTCGCTGGTGGAGGAGGGCTCGCCCTCGATGACGAGCGGCGCCAGCTGGGCGCGGGCCGAGTAGAGGGCGGCCGTGAGCCCGGCCGGTCCGCTGCCGATGATGACGACCTTGCGGCGCTCAGGCATCGGGCGGCACGCCGCGGCGCGAGTACAGGACGGCGCCGACGGCGCAGAAGATCAGCCCGAGCACGATGTAGGAGGCCCAGATCCGGTGACCGGCGATCGTGGTCAGGCGGATGAAGCCGACGCAGAAGAGGACGACCACGGTGATGGCGACGACGGCGATGACGACCCCGAAGACGATGCCCCGGGCCGCCACGATGGCCGGGCGGACGGCCCGGTCGTTGACCGTAGCGACGACGGTGTCGATCGTGTCGAGGGCACGGTCGGACAGCGCGTCGGTGAAGTCGTTCTCTGGCACGGCGTGAGACTACCCGGCGGTCCCGGGCACCCTGGCGGGCACGATGTAGCAGATGCCGACGGTGTTGGGCCCCGCGTGGGTGCCCACGACGGGTCCGAGGTCGACCGGCAGCAGCGGATGCTCGGTGGCGATGCCCGCCAGGGCGGCCAGGACCTCGGGGAAGTCGTCGCAGGCGCCGTCGGCCACCGCGAGCCGCTCGAGCGGCGCGTCCGCCGCCACCTTGGCGCCCAGGTAGGCCAGCGCGCGCGCGCGGGTGCGCTGCTTGGACTCCTCGGCCACCTCCCCGTCCTTGAGCTGGATCACCGGCTTGATGTTCAACAGCGAACCGAGCAGGGCGCGGGCGCCGCCGATGCGTCCGCCGCGCTGGAGGAACTCGAGGCCGCCCAGCACCCCGTAAATGCGGGTGCGGGGGATGCGGTCGCCGGTGGCGGCCACCAGCTCGTCGAGGCCGGCGCCCGCCGCGGCCTCCTCGGCCGCCGCGATCACGAGCAGGCCCTGGCCCATGGTGAGCGAGTAGGTGTCGACGACGCGCACGGGCACCCCGCTGAAGGTGCCCGCCGCCGTCACGGCCGAGCTGTAGGTCCCCGACACCTTCGACGAGAGCGTCAGGCACAGCACCGCGTCGGCCCCCTCGTCGGCGGCCTGCGCGAAGGCGGCCTGGAACGCACCGGGGGAGGGCGCCGCGGTCTCGGGCAGGGCGCCCTTGCCGCGGCAGCGGTCCCAGAACTCCTCGGGGCTGAGCTGACGGCGGTCCTCGAGCTCCTCCTCGCCGAAGCGGATGGTCAGCGGCACCACGATGACGTTGTGCTCCTTGACGAGCTGGTCGGTCAGATCGCAGGCGCTGTCGGTCACGATGTGGACGCCGGGCATGCACGGAGTCTTGCACGGGGGCGCGGGGGCGAGCAGGCCCCACGGCGCTTCAGGCGCCGCGGGGGGCGCCGAGGGGCCCGACCGGGCGTGCCCGCTGACGTCGACGCCCGTTGTGGCGGCGGCCGAGCCAGATCACCGCGGCCCAGAACGTGAGCCCGCCCGCCACCACGGCGCCCACGACCCGGGCGAGCAGCCCGACGGTGCTGGTCGACCCGGAGAGGTTGGACACCACGAGGACCACCACGCCCATCGGGACCGAGGCCGCCACGACGCGCCAGAGCGGCGCCCACGTCTCGCGGTCGGCCAGGTGCCCGAACCACTGGCGGAAGACGGCCAGGGCCAGCAGGGCGGCGACGGTGTACGCGATGGAGAGGGAGAGGGCGAGGCCGCGCACGCCGAGCGGGTGGACGAGGGCGAGGGCGAGCACGATGTTCAGCCCGTTCTCGACGAGGTAGAGGTAGAAGGCGACCTTGGTCCGCTGCATGGACTGCAGCACCCTCACGAAGTAGAGGTAGGCGCAGAATCCGGGCAACCCGAGGGCGAACATCGCCAGCGCGGCCCCGGTGGTGGCCGTCTCGGCCGGGGTGCTGTGCCCGACGCCGAGCAGCAGCGCGACCGCGGGTCGCGCCAGGAGCAGCATCCCGACGGCGGAGGGGATGATGAGCGCGAGGACGGCGCGCAGGCCGCCGGACAGGCGGTGCAGGAAGGCGGGCCGCTGCCCCGTCGACCAGCGCGCGGCGAGGTCCGGCGTCACCACCGACATGACGGTGACGGTGATCACGCCGTAGGGGAGCTGGAAGAAGGCGTAGGCGTAGGTGTACGACGAGACCGGGTCGGGCCCCGCCACGCTGCCGGCCAGCACGGTGACGACGAAGAGGGCCACCTGGTTGGCCACGACGAAGCCGAAGGTCCAGCCGCCCAGGCGGGCCACGGCGCGCAGCGCGTCGTCGCGCAGGTTCCAGTGCCAGCGCAGGAGCCCGAGGTCGGCACGGCGCAGGCTCGGCACGAGCGCGACGCCCTGGAGCACCACGCCGAGCGAGGTCCCGAGGCCGAGCAGGACGAGCTGGGCGTGGTGGGCCTCGACGCTGGCCAGCGATGCGCCGTGGCCCGCCCACAGGCCGAACCAGACCAGGATGCCGATGCACACGATGTTGTTCACGATGGGCGCCCAGGCGACGGCCACGAACTTGCGCCGGGTGTTGAGGAGCGCGGCGCCGAGGGCGAAGAGGCCGTACGCGGCGATCTGGATCACGAACCAGCGCAGGAACTCGGTGGCGACCTCGCGCTCGAGGTAGACGCGATGGAGCTGGTGCGGGTGGGAGTGGGTGTCGAGCACCGTGAGGGCGTCGATGATGTACGGGGCCGCCACGAGGGCGGCGACGGTGGTGGAGAGCAGGACGACCACCGAGACGGTGATGACGGCGGAGATGGACTCGAACGCCTCGCGCTCGTCCCGGTTGGAGAGGCGGTCGACGAATACCGGAATGAACGTGGCCGACAGGACGCCGCCCAGCACGACGTCGTAGAGCATGTTGGGCGTCGTGTTGGCGAGGTTGTACGAGTCGGCGAGGGGCGTCTGGCCCAGCGCCCAGGCCAGGGCGACGAAGCGGAGCAGTCCGCTGACCCGCGAGACGCCGGTCCCGACGCCGACGTAGGCGGCCGAGGTGCGCAGCGACAGGGTCCGGGCCCGGCGGGGGACGGCCACGGTCAGTGCGCCCGTAGGCGCGCCCGGCGCGCCCGGCGCCACGTGCGCACCCACCACACCAGGAGCACGGCACCGGCCAGGACGGTGAGGGCGACGCCCACGAAGGAGATCTCGGTCGACTGCACGGTGAGCACCGTGTGGGCGATGAGCAGCTGGCCGTCCGGGGTGTGCAGGGTCACGTCGATGGGCAGCCGGTCACCCGACGTGCGCGCCTGTGCCGTCACCCGGACCGAGGTCGTGGGGCGGTCGAGCGTCAACGGCTGGGTGTTGCCGTCGGGGAACGTGAACTTGTCGCTGTTGAGCGTGACGACGACGCGCACCGGGTAGGGGGCCGACGAGAGGACGGTGATGGGGATGGGCGCCCGCTGCGACGTGAAGGTCACGGTGCGCTCGGTGGCCAGGGTGATCTTGCCCGTCTCGCCGGCGAAGGCACGGTCGTAGGCGTTCAGCGCGGCGGCGCGGCCGGCCGCGCTCAGGCGCTGTGACTCGGTGGAGAGGAGCAGATCGCCCAGGCCGGTCAGGGAGGCCGGCTGGGCGGTCACCGCGGCGTTCGCCCCGCAGCACCAGGAGGACAGCTGCTGGCGGCCGACGGCGATCCGCTGGGCCGCCGCCCGCGAGATGCCGTGCCCGGCCGGGCCCGCCTGGAGCCGCCGCGTCGACGGCTCCCTGTTCCCACCGGCGGGGACCTGGTTCATGAGGGCGGTCAGGGTCTGCGGCATCAGGGCGGGGTTCTGGGTCAGGCCGGAGAGCAGCGTGTCCATGAACGCCCCGCTGGCCCGCCAGCCCGACGGCGGGGCCACCACGACACCACGCGCATCGGGCTCGAACGTGTTCTCGAAGTGGACGAAGGAGAGGCCGGAGAGCAGTTGCTCCGCCCCGAGCACCGGATCGCCCGGCGAGGAGGTGAACAGCGTGTCGAGGCTGCTGTCCGAGGCGATCGCGGTCGGATCGGTGCCGCTGCCCAGGTCGAGCGCGAAGGGCTGCGCGAAGGTCAGGCTGGAGGACCCCGCCGACGCGAGGTCGCCGTCGTTCAGCACGAGATGGTTCGCCCCCGCCACCTGGAGGCCGCTGGCCAGGTTCCCGGCGTCACCCTGCGAGAAGGACGACGCGGTGTCGACCCACAGACCGCTCTCGGGGTGCAGCCCGGCCTGGTGGAGCAGCTGGGTGCCCCGCGCCAGCTGGGCCTGGATCTCGCCGGCGATGCCCGCTTCGCTGAGCGCCGCCAGGTTGACGGGGACGTAGGGCTCGCTGAGCACCTCGTCGCCGGTGAGGCCGGTCAGCTGCCCGAGCGCGCGCGCACCGGCCCGGGTGCGACCGGCCCCGAGGGCGACGGCGGTGCGCGGGCTGACGGCGAGGGTGACGGGCACGTCGCGGTGGGTCGCCAGCGCGCCCGCCATTGCCGCGGCGCCCGTGCCGAGCACCGGCGCGATCAGCCCGACGCGCAGCGCGCCGTCCGAGCCGACGGGTCCCTGGGGCTCCTGGTAGGTGAGGAAAGTGGTGAAGCGCGCCACCGCGGTGGCGTCCCCCTGGCGCAGCAGGGCCACCGAGACCGGGTAGACGTCGCCGCAGACGCCGGCGTCGGGCGTGCAGTCGAGCACGAGCGAGGGACCGCCGGGAGCGCAGGCGCCGGTGCCGCTGGCGGGTGCGGTGGCCGACGAGTCGGGCAGCACGGTGATGCAGGTGGTCGCGGCGCGCCCGGACCCGCTCCCGGTGACGGGGACGTCGGTGACGCGGCCCAGGACCGTCTTCTGGGGCACGGCGCCCACCGCCTGCTCGAATTGCGACGCGTCGCCGAGGCGGCTGTAGAAGGTCAGGCTGACGCGCAGGTCGGAGGCGGGCACGCCGCCGTCTCCGACGGCGAGGGCAATGGTGAACCAGGGTGCCGTGGGGGTGACCCAGGAGGTCTGGGAGGTCAGGGTGAGGGGCGGCGCGCCCGCGGCGGCCTGCACGGCGGGCCCGGCGGAGCCGGCGGCGATGCCCGCCGTGCTCAGGAGGGTCGCTGCGGCCACCGCGAGCGTGCAGAGGGCGGTCCTGGCCCAGCGCGTCGACACAGGGAGAGGCTAGAGGCCGCACTACCGTGGGCGGGTGCAGTCCACGTCGGTGCCCGAGCGGTTCCGCCCCCTTGTCAGCGCCACCGAGGAGCTGGCACGCCGCTTCGCGGCCGCAGGGAAGACGCTGTACTTGGTGGGTGGCTCGGTGCGCGACGCGCTGTTCCCGGTCGGGGCCGAGCCCGGCGCCGACGTCGACCTGACGACCGACGCCCACCCCGACGAGATCCTGCGCCTGCTGCAGGGCTGGGCGGACGACGTCTGGACGCAGGGCGCGCGGTTCGGCACCATCGGCGCCCGCAGGGGCACGCAGGTCTACGAGATCACGACGCACCGGGCGGAGGTCTACGTGCCCGAGTCGCGCAAGCCGGAGGTGACCTTCGGCAACGACATCGTGGTAGACCTGTCGCGGCGCGACTTCACCATCAACGCGCTGGCGCTGCGGCTCTCCGACCTGGAGCTCATCGACCCCTTCGACGGGCTGGGCGATCTGGCGGCGGGCCGCTTGCGGACGCCGCTCGACCCCGAGATCTCCTTCGGTGACGACCCGCTGCGCATGTTGCGCGCGGCACGCTTCGCGGCGCGCTTCACGCTCGAGCCCGACCAGGCGCTGACGGCCGCGGTGGAGCGCATGCACGGGCGCCTGTCCATCGTCTCGGCCGAACGCATCCGCGACGAGCTCGACAAGATGGTCATGCTCGACGTGCCGTCCGCGGCGCTGTGGTTCGTGGTGCGCACGGGCCTGGCCGAGGACTTCCTGCCCGAGTTGCCGGGCCTTGCGCTCGAGCAGGATCCGATCCACCGGCACAAGGACGTGCTGGCGCACACCCTCGCGGTCGTGGACAAGACCTCCAAGGACCGCCTGCTGCGCCTGGCCGCCCTGTTCCACGACGTCGGCAAGCCACGCACGCGTGCCATCACCGACGGCGGCGTGAGCTTCCACCATCACGAGGTCGTGGGCGCCCGCATGACGCGGACCCGCATGGAGGCGCTGCGCTACCCGGCGGCCGACGTGGACACCGTGGTGCGGCTCGTCGAATTGCACCTCCGCTTCCACACCTACCGGCTGGGGTGGACCGACAAGGCGGTGCGCCGCTACGTGCGTGACGCGGGCCCGTATCTCGACCTGCTCAACGAGCTGACGCGCTGCGACTGCACCACCCGCAACGCAGCCAAGGCACGGGCGTTGGCCCGGCGGATGGACGAGCTGGATGCCCGCATCGCCGAGCTGCGCCAGCAGGAGGAGCTCGACTCACTACGCCCGGACCTCGACGGCAACCAGGTGATGGACCTGCTCGGCGTGGGGCCGGGCCGGGCAGTCGGCCAGGCGCTGGCGTTCCTCATGGAGCTGCGCCTCGACGAGGGCCCACTCGGCGAGGAGGCTGCGGCGGCCCGGCTGAAGCAGTGGTGGGCCTCGCAGCAGTGAGCAGGCGGGAGTACCCTCGCTCCATGACCAGGATCACGGCGCCGGAGACCGGCATGGGCGAGCACATCGACTGGGCGCTGCTGCGCCCCAAGATGGCCGGGGGCATGGGGAAGCTGTCCGAGGCGGTCTACGGCAACTCGCAGCTGTCGGTGCGCGAGCGGGAGGCGGCGCGCTGGACGATCGCGCTGATCAACGACTGCGCCGTGTGCCGCGACACGAGGGCCCGTGACGGCGAGAGTGCCGGGGCCGGGGAGCCGTTCTACGCCGAGGTCACCGACTGGCGTGCCGCGAGCGGGCTGAGCGATCGGGAGCGGCTCGCGGCCGAGTTCGCCGAGCGCTTCGCCCTCGACCACCAGGCCATGGAGGACGCGCTCTGGGACCGCCTGCACGCGGCGTACTCGGACGAGGAGCTGGCGGACCTGACGATCTGCTGCGGCATGTTCCTCGGCATGGGGCGGACCCTGGCCGTGGTGGGCGTGCGGGCGCCGGCCGAGCGCATCCTGGTCTAGGGCGCCCGCCGGGTCCGCGGAGCGCCGGGTCAGTCGGGCGGCCAGCTCTCCTGGGGCTCGCCGGCGGCGAACGACTCGACGAGCGCGTGGGCGATGTCGTCGTGGTACTGCACCGGGGGCGACTTCATGAAGTAGGCCGACGGGCCGAGCAGGGGGCCGCCGATGCCGCGGTCGAGCGCCAGCTTGGCGCAGCGGACGGCGTCGATGATGACGCCGGCGGAGTTGGGTGAGTCCCACACCTCGAGCTTGAGCTCCAGGTTGAGCGGCACGTCGCCGAAGTTGCGGCCCTCCATGCGGATGTAGGCCCATTTCCGGTCCTTCAGCCACGGCACGTGGTCGGAGGGGCCCACGTGCACGTCGTCGGCGTCGAGCACGTGGTCCTCCATCTGGGAGGTGACCGCCTGGGTCTTGGAGATCTTCTTCGACTCGAGCCGCTCGCGCTCGAGCATGTTCTTGAAGTCCATGTTGCCCCCGAAGTTGAGCTGGTAGGTGTGGTCGAGCGCCAGGCCACGGTCCTCGAAGAGGCGGGTCAGGATGCGGTGGACGATGGTCGACCCGACCTGGCTCTTGATGTCGTCGCCGACGATCGGGACGCCGGCATCCCGGAACTTGCGGGCCCACTCGGGGTCCGAGGCGATGAAGACGGGGATGGCGTTCACGAAGGCGACGCCCGCGTCGAGGCAGGCCTGGGCGTAGTGGCGCTGGGCCTGCTCGGAGCCGACCGGGAGGTACGAGACGAGGACGTTCGCCCGCGCCTCGCGCAGCGCGGCGGCCACGTCGACCGGCTCGGCGGGTGACTCCTCGACCGTCTCGGTGTAGTACTTGCCGAGGCCGTCGAAGGTCGGCCCGCGCTGGACCGTGACGCCCAGCTCGCCCACCTCGGCGAAGCGGATCGTGTTGTTCTGCCCGGCGTGGATCGCCTTGCCCAGGTCGGTGCCGACCTTGGCCTGGTCCACGTCGAAGGCCGCCACCGGCACGAGGTCGCGGACGTGGTACCCGCCGAGCTCGACGTGCATGAGTCCGGGGACGATGTCGCTGGGGTCGGCGTGGCGGTAGTAGGTGATCCCCTGGACGAGCGAGCTGGCGCAATTGCCGACGCCGGCGATCGCGAGGCGGATGGGGTTGGGCATGGACTGTCTCCTTCGGTGTCGGGTGCTCAGGTGACCGGCTCGCTGCCGGCGGTGGCGAGGGCATCGCGCTCGGACGCGATGAGGGTGTCGAGCCAGCTGATGTCGCGGGCGATGCCGTCCGCCGTGTGCTGGACCACGGAGCGGGCGTAGACGTCGAGGTCGGTGCGGGCCCCCTCGGCCTCGCCGAGGCGCTGGACCAGCATGGCGCGCCGCCGCTCGAGGAGCGCGAGGCGGGCCTGCGGGGCGAGGTGCCGGGCGAAGGCCAGACGGAGCCCGAAGCTGCGGGCGTCGTCGGTTGCGCCACCGCCCGCCAGCAACTCCGCGAACAGCTGCCGCCCGGCGTCGGTGATCCGGTAGACCTTCTTGCCCCGGCGGGCGCGGGCGGGGGAGTGGCGCTTCGAGCGCAGCACGGCCAGCTCGCCGCTGAGCGAGCCTGTGGGGGGTGCCGGCGTGGCCGCCGCCCGGGCCGCCTCGCTGCCGCCGCCCTCGGTGGCGACGACGGCGCCGGACCGCTCCAGGCGGGTCAGGGCGGGGTAGATGGAGCCGAAGGAGACGTTGGCCAGGAGGCCCAGGTGCTCGCGCAGCTGGCGCCGGATCTCGTACCCGTGCAGGTCGTGGTCTTCGAGGAGGCCGAGGATGGCCAGGTCCAACATGACGAAGAAGTATATCGGTTCGATATAGCGGTGTACGGACATCCGTCACGATCCTGTCACCGGCGTGCCTGAATCGGCGCCGAATGGGTCGCGCTCACGGGCCCGGGGGGTAACCTTGCGGCCGTGTCAGTCACCTCGGAGCCGAGGTCATCATCCCGAGCGGTGAGCCCCGACGTCACGGCCCAGGTGGAGTACCGGATCGTCCGCAACGGCCTGGTCCGCGAGGTCGAGCGGGGCAAGGTCCTCCGGACCGACGTGTGCGACGCCCACCCCGAGCTGCTGCGGGCCGCCCGCAACGTGGGCCGGCCGACGAAGGAGGTCTGCCCCATCTGCGACGAGGGCCGGCTGGTGACGGTGACCTTCGTCTTCGGGGCCAAGCTTCCGCCCGGCGGCCGCTGCCCCGGCACCGCCGCCGAGCTCAAGGCGCTCTGCCGGCGCCCCGAGCCTGTCCTCTGCTACGAGGTCGAGGTCTGCCCCTCGTGTGCGTGGCACCACCTGATGCGCAAGTACCCCGCCGGGGGGGGCAAGGCACGCCCGAAGAGGGGGTCACCGGCCAAGTGAGCGACGACCGGATCACCGTGCCCGCGCTGCGGGCGCGCAAGCGGCGCAACGGCGACACCCCCATCGTCATGGTGACGGCCTACGACGAGCCCGGTGCGCGCATCGTGTCCGAAGCCGGCGCCGACGTCATCCTGGTCGGCGACTCGGTGGCCAACACCGTGCTCGGCTACGAGGACACGCTGCACGTCGACATCGACGTCATGGCGCACCACACCGCGGCGGTGGCGCGGGCGAAGCCGCGCTGCCTGATCCTGGGCGACATGCCGTGGATGAGCTACCACCTCTCGCCCGATGACGCGGTGCGCAACGCCGCCACTCTCATCCGCGCCGGCGCGCACGCCGTGAAGCTCGAGGGCGGGCGGGCCCGCCTCCCCGCCGTCGAGGCGATCATCCGCGCGGAAATCCCGGTCATGGGCCACCTCGGCCTGACCCCCCAGTCGGTGCTCGCCATGGGCGGCTTCCGGGTCCAGGGCAAGACGGCCGACGCCGCCGGCGCCCTGCTCGACGCGGCCAAGGCGTTGAGCGCGGCCGGCTGCTTCGCCTTCGTGATCGAGGGGGTGCCCGACGTGGTGGGCGCCGCCGTCACCGAGGCGGTCGACGTCCCCACCATCGGCATCGGCGCCGGGCCCGGCTGCGACGGCCAGGTCCTGGTGTTCCACGACCTCCTCGGGCTGGGGAAGGGGACTCCGCCGAAATTCGTGCGCCAATACGCCGACGTGGGCCGCATCGCCACCGAGGCGATCGCCGCCTTCGCGCAGGACGTGCGCAGCGGCGACTTCCCGAGCGATGCCGAGAGCTACCACGCCCCGGCCGGACTCGGCGACGCCCTGGGCTGACGCCCCCGGCCGGGCACGGCTAGGATGGCTCCCCGCAACAGACCCTGCTCCTGACCGTCAGGGGCCCGGGCACTGCCCGGTCCAGAGGGAGGTACGCCGCCTATGCGGCCTTACGAAGTCATGGCCATCTTCGAGGCCACCACGGAGCCCACCGTCATTCAGGGCGTGCTCGACCAGGCACTCGAGGTCATCCGCACCACGGGGGGCAACCCGGGTGCCATCGACCGCTGGGGGAAGCGCACCTTCGCCTACGAGGTCAACCACAAGCGCGAGGGGTACTACGTGGTGGTGGAATTCACCGCCGAGCCCGAGACGGTGGCCGCCCTCGACCGCATGCTCGGCCTGGCCGACGAGGTCGTGCGCCACAAGGTCGTACGCCTTCCCGACAAAGCGGTCGCCGCGGCGACGGCCGGCTGACCGGCCGCGAGAGGAGCAGACATGGCGTCAGACAACAGCGTCACGCTCGTGGGGAACGTCACCCGTGACCCCGAGCTGCGGTTCACCAACACCGGTCAGGCCAACGTCACCTTCGGGCTGGCGGTCAACCGGCGCTGGCAGAACCGTCAGACCCAGGAGTGGGAGGAGGCGACCTCCTTCTTCGACGTGGTGTGCTGGCGCGAGATGGCCGAGAACGTGAGCGAGACCATCACCCGCGGCGCGCGGGTCATGGTGGCCGGCCGGCTCGAGCAGCGCAGCTGGGAGACCCAGGAGGGCGACCGGCGCTCCAAGGTCGAGGTCGTGGCGGACGAGGTCGGCCCGTCGCTGCGCTGGGCGACCGCGCAGATCACGAAGAACGAGCGCCGGGGCCCCGGCGACGGAGGACCGCGCGGTGGCGGCCGTCCGGCGGCGCCCGCACCACAACCACAACCACAACCACAGCCCGCGGCCGATGCCGGCGGCGGCTACGGATTCGACGAGGAGCCCTTCTGATGGCACGCAACAACCAACGCGGCGGGACGGCGGCGCGACGCGCCCCCAAGGATCTCGGCCGCCGGGTCAAGAAGAAGCCCTGTGCGCTGTGCCGGGACAAGGTCGAGTGGGTGGACTACAAGGACGTGCCCATGCTGCGCAAGTACATGAGCGACCGCGGCAAGATCCGCTCGCGCCGGGTCACCGGCAACTGCGCCCAGCACCAGCGGGCGCTGGCCATGGCCATCAAGACGGCGCGCGAGCTCGTGCTGCTGCCCTACACCCAGCGCACCGTCACGGAGCGCCCGGGTGGGCGCGGTGGCGGCCGGGACCGGGGCGAGCGGACGCTGGGTGACTCCATGGCCGCCGAGGCGCGCCGCGGGCCGGCTCCATCGGCGGCTGCCGCGGCTGAGGCCAGTGCCGACGCCAGTGCCGACGCCAGTGCCGACGCCGACGTCGCCGTCGCCGAGGCGCTGGCCATCGTCGACGAAGCCGTGGCGGACGCCGAGGCGGGGGCGGTGGTCGAGGTCGTCGTCGAACCCGACTCGGCGGGAGCGGACGCATGAAGGTCCTGCTCAGAGACGACATCGCCGGTGTCGGCCGGCGGGGGGACATCGTGAAGGTGGCGGGCGGCTTCGCCCGCAACTTCCTGCTTCCCGACGGTCGTGCCATCGTCGCCACCGAGGGCGTGGAGGGCCAGGCCGAGCTGATGCGCCGGGGCCGCGACCTGCGCGAGGCCCAGGACCGGACGGCGGCCGAGGCCCAGGCCACCCTGCTGGCCGGCGCCGTGATCCCGATCAGCGCCCGGGCGGCCGGCGGCGGGCGGCTCTTCGGCTCCATCGGGCCGGCCGACGTGGCCGACGCCATTCGGGCGGCGAAGGGTGTCGAGGTGGACCGCCGGCACATCGTGCTGCCCGAGCACATCAAGGAGACCGGGAGCTTCGACGTGACGGTGGAGCTGTTCGCCGACGTCGCCACGGTGGTGACGGTGGAGGTCAGCGCCGCGACCTGAGCGGCAGGTGGGGCCGGGTATCCGCGGGCCGCGTCGCAGCTGAATTGCACCATGGTGCGGTGCAATTGAACGAGAAGGCCACGGCGCTCCACGATCCACAGCGGGTGGGTGCTCGTGCACCGCTTATCCACACGCCCGGGCGCCTTACCCACACCTATTGGGGCCTTATGGTCCCCAGGCTCCAGCGACCACAGTAGGGGAGCCGTGGTCCAAGCCTTCGACGACACCCGCCCCCGCCCGCTCCGTGCCGCACCCCCACCCGTTCCGTCGGGTGCCCGCGTGCCGCCGCACGACCTCGAGGCCGAGGAGTCGCTGCTGGGGGCGATGCTGCTCTCCAACGACGCGGCGTCGGTAGGGATCGAGCGCTGCTCGGGCGCGGACTTCTACAAGCCGGCCCACGGCCACATCTTCGGGGCGATCCGGGCCCTCATGGAGCGGGGCGAGGCGATCGACGCGGTGACCGTCACCGACGAGCTCAAGCGCTCGGGGGTGCTCGAGGCGGTCGGTGACCCCTCGATCTTCATCTCGCTGCAGGCCAACACGCCCTCGATCGCCAACGCGCGGCACTACGCCGAGATCGTCGAGGAGCACGCGCTGCTGCGCAAGCTCATCGGCGTGGCGGGCGAGATCGCCGACATCGGCTACTCGGTCCCCGAGGACGTGAAGGCGGCGGTGGACGAGGCGGAGCAGATGGTCTTCAACGTCGGTGAGCGGCGCACGGCCGACACCATGCGGCCGCTGCACGAGCTGCTGGGCGCAGGGCTGGACCGGATAGAGGAGCTGGGCCAGCGGGGCTCGCACATCACCGGCGTGGCCACGGGCTACCACGAGCTGGACCGGATCCTGCTCGGCTTCCAGCCCTCCTCGCTCAACATCGTCGGCGCCCGCCCGGGCATGGGCAAGACGAGCTTCGCGTTGGGCGTCCTGGCCAACGTGGGGCTCCAGGTGCAGCGCCCGGCGCTGCTCTTCTCGCTCGAGATGGGCCACCTCGAGCTGACCCAGCGCCTCCTGGCCTCGGAGGCCGAGGTGAACGGGCAGAGCCTGCAGACGGGTCGGATCCGGACCCAGGACTGGAGCAAGATCGGGATGGCGGTCACCCGGCTGTCCGGCGCGCCGATCTTCATCGACGACAACCCGAACGTGACGGTCATGGACATCCGGGCCCGGGCGCGGCGGCTCAAGAAGTCCGAGGGTGACCTCGGCATCGTCGTCGTCGACTACCTGCAGCTGATGACGGGGCGGGGCCGGGCGGAGAACCGCCAGACCGAGGTCGCCGAGATCAGCCGCGGCCTCAAGATCCTGGCCCGCGAGCTCGAGGTGCCCGTCGTCGCCCTCTCCCAGCTGTCCCGGAACCTCGAGTCCCGCCAGGACAAGACGCCGCAGCTGTCGGACCTGCGCGAGTCGGGGTCGCTCGAGCAGGACGCCGACGTCGTCCTCTTCATCTACCGCGAGTCCGAGTACAACGACGAGGTGCCGATCGACCGCGCCGACGACGCGCTCATCGAGGTGGCCAAGCACCGCAACGGGCCGACCGGGAAGGCCAACCTGCTGTTCCTCAAGCAGTACGCGCGCTTCGAGAACCACCGGGGCGTGTAGCGGGGCGGGGCCCGCGAGTGCGCGGGCCGGCGGCGGGTATACCTACCCCCATGGCACACGACCGCATACCCGAGAGCCACCGGGACCTCCTCGAGGCCCAGGTGGCCACCCTGGCCACGGTGGGCGAGGACGGCTTCCCGCAGGTGTCCGAGGTGTGGTTCCTGGCCGAGGGCGACCAGGTCGCGATCTCGCTCAACTCGGCACGGCAGAAGACCAGGAACCTCCAGACCGAGCCCGCGTGCACCCTGTTCATTCTCGACCTCGCCAACCCGTACCGCTACCTCGAGATCCGCGGCACGGCCGACGTGACGCCCGACGACGACTACGTGTTCGCCGACAAGGTCGGGGCCAAGTACGGCGGCGCCGACCTGCGCGAGCACGACGGGCCGGGCGACCGCCGCGTTGTCGTGCGGATCGTCCCCGTGCGCGTCAACGCGGTCGACATGGGCGGCTAGGACGCGGGCCGCCGTACGGCTACTTGATGACGCGGCGCATCGAGCGCGCCATGGCGTTGCTGCGTCGGGGGTGCCGCCATGCCTGGCGAAGCAGGTGACCAGACCGATCAGGAATCGAGAAGCGATCCGTGCGGACGCGCATTTTTTAGCATGACCGTCATGGACGTCACCATTCACGCGAGCTTCCTCCCGCACGACGATCCGGAGGCCTCCGTCGCCTTCTTCCGCGACGCGCTCGGCTTCGAGGTCCGCAGCGACGTCGGATCCGGCACGATGCGCTCGATCACGGTCGGCCCACCGGCTCAGCCGAGCACGTCGATCCTCCTGGCCCTGCCGGCCACCGACCCCGGCATCACCGACGACGAGCGTCGCACCATCGCCGAGATGATGGCCAAGGGCACCTACGGCTGGATCCTGTTGGCCACCGACGACCTCGACGGGACGTTCGCACGAATGCGCGCCAGCGGCGCCGAGGTCATCCAGGAGCCGACCGAGCAGCCGTACGGGTCCGCGACTGCGCGTTCCGCGATCCGGCGGGCAACGTGATCCGCATCAACGAGGTGCGCTGAGCGAGCTCCCGGCGGTTCGGTGACCCAGCGCCCGACGCGGGCGCGGCGCCGACACGACGACCAGGCCGCCGGCGGCGAGCACGAGCCCGAGCACGGCCAGCGCGGCCCACAGCGACACCAGCGACGCCAGGAGCAGCGCCGCGGCCACCTCGACCGCGACGACGACGCCGAGCACGACGGGCCCGAGCTCGGCGAAGCGCCGGTGGAAGCCGGCCAGGGTCGCCGGGCTGGTGATCCGGCGCCCGAGGAGGACGGCCAGGCCGCGTACCAGCCCGAACACGACGCCCACGGCCAGCGCCAGCGCCGGGTCGGCCGTCAGCGCGGCGAGGACGATCATCAGGTAGACCGCGGAGGCCTTGATGAAGGTGAAGAGGCCGGTGCCGATCTGCCAGCCGAAGCCCGCCCCGTAGACCCAGGGGCGGAACTGGTCCAGCCACCGCTCGTTGACCTGGCGGCGGTGGACGGGGAGGTGGAAGCCGCCCACCCGGGCGTCCGCGGCCGCCGCCACGAGCGACGCGGCGCACGCCAGGACCGCCAGCGTGGTGGCCGATGCGCCGGCCGCGTCCACCCCGGCGGCCAGGGCGGCCAGGGCGGCTCCGAGGCAGGCCCCGCCCGCCACCGCGCCGAGCACGAACCAGGCGGCCGTCGAGCGGTAGCGGTGGCCGCGGCCCTGCTCGGCGAGCGGCGTGATGCTGGCCAGCATGGAGAGGCCGCAGGGCGACCACGTCGAACGGGCGCCGGCGGCCACCGCCACCGCGACGCCGCAGACCGCGATGACCGTCGTCATGCCGGTGACCCCAGGAACGGCGCGCCGCCGAAGGCGAAGATCCCCCCGTCGCGGGCGACCAGCCAGTAGCCGGCGTCGCTGCCGAAGGCGGCCATCCCGACGACCGGCATGTTGAGGTGGATGGCGCCGGTCGACCCGTCGAAGGCGGCGTCGCCGTAGTCGAAGATGCCGCCGTCGGCCCCGACGAGCCAGTAGCCGCGCCCCGACGGAGTACCCGCCATGCCGACGATCGGGGCGTTGAGGTGCTGCCCGCCCATGGAGCCGAGGAACGGGGCGTCCCCGTAGTCGAAGATGCCGCCGTCGGCCCCGACGAGCCAGTAGCCGCGCCCGCTGGGGGTGGCCGCCATGCCGACGATCGGGGCGTCGAGGTGCTGCCCGCCCATGGAGCCTAAGAAGGGTGCGCCGCCGTAGTCGAAGATACCCCCGTCGGCGGCCACGAGGAAGTACCCGCCGGACGGGCAGGCGGCGACGGCCACGATCGGGGCCTCGAGCTGTAGCTCGGACGCATCGCCCGCGGTGGCGAAGGTGCCGTAGGGGAACAGCCGCCCGAAGGACGTCAGCACCGCGTAGCCGCCTCCGCCCGGGCTGGCGGCGAGGCCGACGACCTGGCAGCCGGTGGCCTGCGACGCGCAGGGGGGCATGGGCGGCGCCGGCGTCCAGCACGGCTCGTTCTGCTCGGCGGTCCCGTTGTCGACGGCCACCGCCGTCGTGCACGAGGGGTCCACCTGCCAGGGGGGCACGCAGGCGACGACGCGGCACACGATCCGCCCCATGCACGGGACGTCCTGGTTGCACTGGCCGTAGCGGAACTGGAGGCACCCGGTGAGGTAGGAGTCGCAGCCCTGCGGGCCGCAGCCGCAGCCGGTCTGGTCGCAGCCCGGCTCGCAGAAGGCGAAGCCGTTGCTGCATCCGGCGTCGCAGGTACAGGTGGAGTTGCAGTCCATGTAGTAGCGCGGGCCGCCGCAGTACGAGGAATTGTCCGCCATCCACCACCCGCCCATCACAGTGTTGGCGGGGCAGTAATTGGCGCCGGCGACCGAGCAGCAGAACTCTGAGAAGCCCGAGCAGCAGGTGCTGCCGCAGCCGCACCCGGAGTTGCCGCACTCGCAGATGGCGCCGTAGGCCGTGCCCGGCCGCAGGGCGAGGTCGAGGCCGGCGCCGATGGCCACGGCGCTGCCGACGAAGGCGGAGCGGTTGATCAGGCTGCGCCGGGAGAGCCGATCGTCCAGGAAGCCCGCGGTGCGGGTCACCATCGCCCGGGTCAGGCTCATGGCGCCGACGTCCCCCGTGCCGCGACCGGCTGCACCAGGCGGCGCGCGCCCTCGAGCGCGGCGAGCGCCGAGAGCGCGAGGAAGGTCAGCCAGAGCCCGACCGCGCTCACGAAGAGCAGCGGCACCCCGGTCCAGGGTTGGTGCGCCAGCAGCGTGGCGATGGAGCCCCCGCTCGGGGCGCCGGCGGCGACAGCGGCCGCGGCGCCGGCCAACACGAGGTCGACGGCGACGTGGACACGCGTGGCCGGCGTGTCGGGTCGGCCGAAGCAGCCGCAGGTGGCCAGCGTCCCGCCCCGTGCCCGGGCGTAGGCGACGACGAGCGCGAACGACGCGTAGGAGAGCGCGACGAGCGCCGCGGTGAGGGGGCGCGGCGCTCCCAGCGCCACCAGGCCCAGCACGGCCTCGGCGAGCGCGCCGGTCCGGACGGCGCCGCGGAGCCACCGTTGCGACGGCACGCGCCTCCCCGGGATCAGCGCCGCCAGGGCGCGGGCGGTGTCGTCGGGCCGGACGGCCTTGGCGATCCCGGCGGCCACGAGGAGCCCGGCGGCGATCAGGTAGAGGCCGATCAGTCCCACTCGGTCAATTCCATCGGGGCGCCGGGGCGGTGCCGGCGGCCAGCGCCGGGCTCAGCGCCAACGACGCGAGAAGCATGTTCACCCGGGGCACGAGGCGGTCCCGCAGGACATGGCTGCCGAGCACCGCATAGAAGGAGAAGGGACGGCCCGCCTCGGTGAAGAACCACTGCGTCCCGGACTGGCCCACCAGCCCGCGCCGCAGCACGATCGGGGAGAAGTCCTGCGGCGAGAACGTCTCGGGCCTGCCCTGGCGGGCGAAGAGGGCGGTGCCGAGGCTCTCGGACCCGTACTCGAAGAGGGTGGCGAAGACGTCCTCGGACCCCATGAGGTTCACGGCGCCGCTGCCGAAGTCACCGATGTCGTCGGGCAGTGGGAACGTGGCGAACTGCGCCACGGGGTAGGTGGACCCGAGCGACGACGGGCGCACGAAGATCCGCCCCTCGAACCCCTCGGGCAACCGCGCCACGATGCCGTGTGCACCGATGGTGGCCATCAGTCCGTGCGCACCGGCAGCCCGTTGGCCGGGCCGGGGGGCGTCGCGGTGGGGGTGCCGAAGGGGAAGACGTCGTCGAGCGTCCGGGGGTACAGGCTCGGGTCGCCCGGATGGATGCCTGCGGCGCGGAGCACGTCGTCGGCCGCCGCCTCCCGCGCCGGTCCGTCCACCGACACCGGGTCGGGACGGCGCCGGGCCGTGCCGGGCTCGCGGTCGAGCTCGGCACGCCGCACCAGCTCGGCCAGCTGGGGGACGGTGCTCGCCACGCCCTGCCCGACCTTGCGGCCCGTCACGCCGTCGACGAGCACGAAGAACGGCGAGCCGGGCACCTGGTAGTCGACCCAGGCGTCGGTGGACATCACGACCGGGATGCGGCCCGTCGTCCGTGCGCCCACCTCCGCCGGCACCTCGCGGTCGGGGCCCTTGGTGACGATCACCACCCGGGTGCCGTCCGGCAGGTCCATGGCCCGGGGCGCCTGCAGCGCCTCCCAGAACGCGCCGCAGGTCGCGCAGCCCGAGGAGAGGAATCCCAGCAGGGTGAAGCGGTCGCTGTTGGCCATGGCGACGGCGCGCGCGTCGCCAGCCGGGGTCACACCCGCCACCGTCGGGGCCTCCCCGAGCGACGGGCTGGCCGCGCTCGGTCCCATGGAGACCGGCGCCGGTGCCGGCGCCGGAGCGGCGGGACGCCCGGACCCCTCCACGGCCGACGCGGGGTCGCCGACCCCGACCCCGAGCTCGTGGAGCGAGCGCAGGATGTCGGCGTGGCTGCGGAGCAGGCCCGCCACGAGGACGCCGAGCACCAGGACCACGAACGTCGAGACCACCACGAGAGCGACCACTCCGCCTCCTTTCCCGTTCGACCCAGTATCTCCGCAGGCGGGCTGCGAGAGGGGGATCGCCGCCGGCGGGCGCGGAGTCACGACGTCGGGCATACTCCGGACATGCCCGCGGAGGACCTCTTCCTGCCCGAGCCCGAGCCGCGGGCGCTGCGTTACACCGTGATCTCGGTGGACGACCACGTCGTCGAGCCCCCCCACACCTTCGAGGGGCGGGTCCCGGCGGCGCTCGAGGACCGGGCTCCGCACATCGTCGAGACCCCGGAGGGGCACCAGGTGTGGGAGTTCGAGGGGGAGCGCTACACCCAGGTGGGGATGAACGCGGTGGCCGGGCGCCGGCCGGAGACCTACAGCCTCGAGCCTTTCCGCTTCGACCAGATGCGCCCGGGTTGTTACGACGTGGACGCCCGGGTGCGCGACATGGACATCAACGGGGTGTGGGCCTCGGTGAACTTCCCGTCCATGATCACCGGCTTCTGCGGCCGTGTCTTCTTCGACGCCAAGGACCGGGAGCTCGGCCTGGCGTGCGTCCGGGCCTGGAACGACTGGCTGTTCGAAGAGTGGTACTCCCGCCAGCCCGAGCGCATCGTCCCGCTCGGGATCACGTATCTGGCCGACCCCGACCTCGCCGTGGCCGAGATCCGCCGCAACGCCGACCGCGGCTTCACATCCGTCACGTTCCCGGAGCGCCCGCACGAAATCGGGCTGCCGTCGCTGTGGGACCGGGCGCACTGGGACCCCATCGTGGAGGCCGTGGTCGAGACGGACACCGTCGTCTCGCTGCATGTGGGGAGCTCGGGCCTGACCCCGGCGCCGCCCGGGGCGGGCATCGACGCGCTCCACCTCGGTGCGACCCTGTTCGGGCAGCTGTCGCTCACCGCGTGTGCCGAGTGGCTGTGGTCGGGCTACGCGCTGCGCCACCCGACGCTCAAGGTCGCCATGAGCGAGGGGGGTATCGGCTGGGTGGCCATGCTGATCGACCGCTTGGAGAACATCGTCGACCGCTCCGGCTATGGACGGGGCTGGGAGGTGCGCCCGGCCGAGGTGCTGCGGCGCAACTTCTGGTTCTGCACGATCGACGACCCCTCGACCATCGACACCCGCCATGCCATCGGGGTGGACCACATCATGGTCGAGGTCGACTACCCGCACGGCGACAGCACGTGGCCCGACACCCAGGACGTGATCGAGAAGTGCTGGGGCCACATTCCCGCCCACGAGCTGCGCGCCATGTGCTGCGAGAACGCGGCCGCTCTCTACCGCCACCCGCTCCCCGACCACGTCTTGCCGCGCTGAGAGGAGGCGACCGTGTTCACGCCGACCGCCGACAAGCTGATGCCGGATCTCACGCCCCGCGAGGAGCTCGTCGTCCTGGCCCGCGCGTTGTGGCGGGAGGGCTACAGCGACCACCTGGCCGGGCACATCACGGTCAACCTGGGCGACGGCACGCTCCTGTGCAACCCGTGGCTGCTGACCTGGGCCGAGCTGCGGCCGTCGCAGGTGCTGCGCATCGACCTCGACGGGCGCGTCGTCGAGGGGGACTGGCCGGTCCCTCTCGGCATCCCGCTCCACCTCGAGCTCCACAAGCTGCGCGCCGACATCGGGTGGGCCATGCACAACCACCCGCTCTTCGGCACCGTGTGGGCCGACCTGGCCGAAGTGCCGCCGATCCTCGACCAGAGCTCGGCGCTCGGCGGCGGCACGCTGACCCTCGTCGACGAGTACGAGGGGCCGGTGAACGACGCGGGGAGCGCCCGGCGCGCCGTGGAGCAGATGGGCGACGCCTCCATGGCCCTCCTCGCCGGGCATGGCGTCTTCGTCCTGGGGGGCTCGGCCCGTGCCGTGCACCAGCGCGCCGTCGCGCTCGAGCAGCGCTGCCAGCACGCCTGGTACGCGCGCGCCGCCGGAGGCCAACGCGCCTCCCGCGTCCCGCAGGCGTTCATCGACCTCGTGGCGCGGAGCGACGGCGAGGGCTTCCTCGGCTTCTGGGAGGCGGCCGTCCGGGCCGAGCTGGCGGCCGACCCCGACCTGCTCGACTGAGGTCCTGAATCCCCCCGGGGGGGCCGGCGGAGGACCGGCATCCGCCGGCCGGATGACCGAGGGTGTGGGCAAGGGGACCTTCGCCCCTGGACACCCGTGCGCCGCAGTGAACAACTTGATTCATGAGACCGTCCTCGTTCATGCGCCAGAACGACGCCTTCACCTGGTACATGGAGGACGATCCCGAGTTGCGCTCCACCGTGGTCGCGGTCGCCTGGCTGCAGACGCCGCCCGCCTGGGACGACCTCGTGCTCCGGTTGGAGCGTGCGACCCGGCTGGTCCCTTCGTTCCGCCAGCGCCTGGTGGAGGTCCCCGGCCGCCTCGCTACGCCACGGTGGACGACCGATGCGCACTTCGACCTGGCCTGGCATCTGCGCCGGGTCGACGCCCCCGCACCGCACGGCCGTGACCAGGTGCTCGAACTGGCCGCGCTCGCCGCCATGAGCGGCTTCGACCGCACGCGTCCTCTGTGGGAGTTCACCCTGGTCGAAGGGTTGGAGGACGGCCGGGCCGCCTTGATCATGAAGATGCACCACTCGCTGACCGACGGGATCGGGGGTGTGCAGCTCGCGCTGGCCCTCTTCGACCCCCATGCCGAGGCCGACGCCGGCCACAGGGGCAGTGACCCGCTCCCCGTGGCGCCCCCCGGCGAGCAGGCCGGAGGTCACCGGCTCGTCCTGGAGGCGTTGTCCGACCGCGCCACCCGGCTGCGTGACGGAGCCCTGGGGGCGGTCCGCCTGGCGCCGGGCGCGGCGCTCCGGGCCGCGCGCCATCCCCTCGGTGCCGGTGCCGACGTGGTGGAGACGGCGCGCTCCATCGGGCGCACCGTGCGACCGCTGCCGGCTGCGCTGTCGCCGGTCATGACCCAGCGAGGGCCCGGACGGGTCCTGCACACCATCACGGTCGGCCTGGACGAGCTGAAGGGAGCGGGCGCGCTCACCGGTGGGACGCTCAACGACAGCTTCATGGCTGCGATCACGGGCGGCCTGCGCCGGTACCACGAGCGCCACGGAGCGACGGTCGAAGAGCTGACCGTGACGCTGCCGATCAGCATCCGCAAGGCCGGCGACGCGCCGGGCGGGAACCGGATCACCCTGCAGCGGTTGCGGGTGCCGCTGAGCTTGGCGGACCCGGTCCACCGCATGCATGCCATCGGGGCCCGCTGCCGCGCCGCGCGCACCGAGCGGTCGCTGGCGTTCACCGAGGCCATCGCCGGCGCACTGAACTTCGTTCCCACCGCGTTCGTGGGCAGCATGCTCAAGCACGTGGACTTCCTGGCCAGTGACGTGACCGGGTTCCCTGACCCGATCTTCCTCTGCGGGGCGCGGGTGACCGACTACTCCGCATTCGGCCCCACCATCGGCGCCGCCTTGAACGCGACCCTCTTCTCCTACAACGGGTCGTGCTGCATCGGCATCACGGTGGACACGACCGCGGTGCCGGACCACGAACTGCTCGTCGAGTGCCTGGCCGAGGGGTTCACGGAGGTCATCGCGGTGACGCGTCGCGAGAAGGTGGCGGTCCCGTGCTGAGCGCGGCCCTCGACGTGTTCCGCCTGCGCCAGTACTTCGACGTGATCACCGCGACCCGGCAGTGGGCCGACGGCATCCGCGACGATGCGGGCCTGCTGACGGACGTGCGCCGGGCCGCCTTCCGGCTCCCGGGTGAACGGCCCCGGCCGGTGGAGGTCCGGCCCTTCCCGGCCGCGCAGCCCTTCCGGGCCGAGTGGCTCGAGGGCAGGCGCCTGGCGCTCATGGCGACCGGCGGGAGCGGTGCGCTCGCCTCGGTCGTGGGGGCGGCGCGGGCGCTCGAAGAGGCCGGGGTGCGGCCCGCGGTGATCACGCTGTGCTCGGGCTCGGCCCTCTTCGGGTTCCCCGTGGCGGCCGGCATCCCGGCCCAGGAGGTGGCCGAGTTCGTGCTCGGCTTCCAGCCCGAGGACTACGTCGACGTCGACTGGCGCCGCCTGGCCGCGCTCGTCCCGACGGCCGGGCGCGGCTTCGCCGGTGTCATCAGAGGGGAGCGGATCGAGGCGACGTACCGGCGCCTGCTGGGCAACATGACGCTGCGGGAGCTCGAGATCCCGGCCTACGCCCCGGTGTGGAGCGTGGAGGAGAACCGGCTCGAGTACATCGGGCCGCGGACCCACCCGGACCTGAGCGTGGCGCGCGCCGTCCGCATGGCCGTCGCGCTGCCGTTGTTCGTGGCGCCCGTGCCGCTCGACGGCGAGTACTGGTGCGACGGCGGCCTGGTCGACATCTTCCCGGTGCGCCCCGTGCTCGAGATGGAGGAGCCGTGCGACGCCGCGCTCGCGATCAACGGCTTCTACCCGCCCGAGTTCGCCGGCGAGGACGCGACGGGCTGGCAGGACCGCCGGGCCAGCATCCTCGCCGTGGCGAGCCAGGTGCGGACGTGCCAGCAGAGCGAGCTGGCCCGGGTCAACCTGCGCCGCCTGCGGGCCGCCACCGACGTCGTGATGATTGAGCCCGTGCCCTACGAGAAGGTGCGCGGCGTCGGCTTCTACCGCCAGTTCCTCAACCCCTCGGAGTGGCCGGACTTCATGCGCTGGGGCCGGGCCGACACCCGCCGGGTGCTGCACGCCCACCGCCCCCGGCACCCCGAGCGCGCCACCGCGAGCGCCACCGCCCGCGGCGCTCACGCGGTCCCGAAGACCCTCGCCAGCTCGTAGGGGACCGGCGTGTCCAGCTGGTCGTAGGTGCACGATGCCGGCGTGCGGTCGGGGCGCCAGCGCACGAACGACGTGGCGTGGCGGAAGCGGCTCTCCTGCAGGTGGTCGTAGGACACCTCGCACACCCGCTCGGCCCGCACCGGCTCCCACGTCATGTCCTTGCCCGCGTTCCAGCGGTTCGGGCCGCCCGGCATGCGCCCGCCCGCGTCCTGCGGCGCCCAGCCGGCCCAGGGATGGTCCTCCAGCGCGCCGGCGCGCAGGGGCTCCAGCTCGTCCACCAGCTCGCGGCGCCGCGCCACGCTGAAGCCCGAGGCCACGCCCACGTGGTGCAGGGTCCCCTCCCCGTCGAACAGGCCCAACAGCATGGAGCCCACGCCCGCCCCGTCCTTGTGGGTTCTGAACCCGGCCACCACGCAGTCGGCCGTGCGGTGGTGCTTCACCTTGACCATGGCCCGCTTGTCGGGGAGGTAGTGCAGGTCTCCGGCCTTGGCCACCACGCCGTCGAGACCCGCACCCTCGAAGCGGGAGAACCAGTCCTGCGCCACGTCGGGGTCCTCGGTGGCGGGGGTGAGGTGCACCGGCGGGCGCGCCGTGGCCAGCAGCGTCTCCAAGGTGGCGCGCCGTTCGGCGTAGGGCGTCTCCATGTAGGAGCGGTCACCGTGGGCCAGCAGGTCGAAGGCGACGAACGACGCCGGCGTGGACTCGGCGAGCTGGCGGATGCGCTTCTCGGCGGGATGGATGCGCTGGGACAGCGCGTCGAAGTCGAGGCCGTTGGGCCCGGCGATGACGATCTCGCCGTCGAGGACGCAGCGGTCCGGCAACTCGCGGCGGAACGCCTCGACCAGCTCGGGGAAGTAGCGCGTGAGCGGTTTCTCGTTGCGGCTGCCCAGCTCGACGTCGTCGCCGTCCCGGAAGACGATGCAGCGGAAGCCGTCCCACTTCGGCTCGTAGAACAGGCCGGCGTCGCGGGGCAGCTCGCGCGAGAGCTTGGCCAGCATGGGCGCCACCGGAGGCCGCACGGCGAGCGTCACCGAGGATCAGCCATCGTGCGACGCCGCCCAGGCCACCAGGGTGTCCGCCGAGCCGCGGTTGACGATGCGCTCGGGGTCGAGCCCGGCGTCGACGGCCTTCTTGCACCCGCGGGGGAGCCAGTCGAGCTGACCGGGCGCATGCGCGTCGGTGTCGATGCTGAACGAGCACCCGAGCTCGGCCGCCCGGCGCAGCAGGTCCTGCGGCGGGTCCTGTCGCTCGGGACGCGAGTTGATCTCCACCGCCGTCCCGGTACGGGCGCAGGCGGAGAAGACCGCCTCGGCGTCGAACGTCGACTGGGGCCGGCCCCGCCCCGTGATCAGCCGGCCGGTGCAGTGGCCCAGGATGTCGGTGTGGGGGCTCTCGATGGCGGCGAGCATACGTGCGGTCATCTGGGGCGAATCCATGCGCAGCTTGGAGTGGACGCTGGCCACCACGACGTCCAGCTCCGCCAGCAGGTCGATCTCCTGGTCGAGCGACCCGTCCTCGAGGATGTCCACTTCGATCCCGGTCAGGATCCGGAACGGGGCCAGCTGCTCGTTGAGCCCGGCCAGGACGCCGAGCTGCTGGCGCAGCCGCTCCGCGTTCAGCCCGTGCGCCACGGTGAGACGCGCGCTGTGGTCGGTCAGGACGAGGTACTCGTGTCCGAGGGCGCGGGCGGCCTCGGCCATCTCGAGGATCGGGCTGCCCCCGTCGGACCAGTCCGAGTGCGAGTGGCAGTCGCCGCGCAGCGACACGAGGAGCGCGTGGGCCGCGCCGTCGAGCTGCAGGTCGTCGGGCTCGCCCTCGCCCTCCAGCGTGGCCAGGTAGTCGGGCACCCTGCCCTCGAGCGCCTGCTGAATCGCCTGGGCCGTCGACTTGCCGACACCGGGGATGCTCTGCAGGCGACCCGCCTGCGCCAGCGCCGCCAGCTCGTCGGCGGGCATGCCGTCGAGTGCCTTGGCCGCATTGCGGAAGGCCCGCACCTTGTAGGTGTCGGCGCCGCCGCGCTCGAGGAGGAACGCGATCCGCTGCAGTGCCTCCCGCGCGTCCACCGGCCTACTCCTTCTTGGCCCGGCTCGGCGCGACGCGGGGCGGCTCGTCGGGCATCTTGGGGTACTGCGGGGGCCACGGCGCGTCGTGCAGCCCGGCCGCCCTGTCGCGCTCGGCGAGCGCGAGCAGCGGCTCGATCGACTGGGGGAGGGTGGCGATGTCGGCCCACGGGTCGCCACGCCGGCGGACGAGGTCGGGGACGGTGCGGATGGTCAGCTCGTCGGGGGCCACCGTCTCGACCTCTTCCCACGTGAGGGGCGTCGACACCTGGCCGCCGGTGCGGGGCCGCGCGAACCAGGCGCCGAAGACCGTCTTGTGCGGGGCGTTCTGGTTGAAGTCGACGAAGACGCGGCTGCCGCGCTCCTCCTTCCACCAGTTGGCCGTGATCTGCTCGGGGTAGCGCCGCTCGAGCTCGCGGGCCAGTGCGACGGCGGCGGCGCGCACCTCCACCGAGTCCCAGCGCGGCTCCAGGCGGAGGTAGACGTGCAGCCCGTTGTTGCCCGTCGTCTTGGGGTAGCCCCGCAGGCCGAGCTCGCCGAGCACGTCCCGGCAGAGCAGGGCGGCCGTCCGGACCTCGTCGAAGCCGATGCCCGCCGTGGGGTCGAGGTCGATGCGCAGCTCGTCGGCGTGGGCGGGATCGGCCGCGAGATACGGCCACAGGTGCAGGCCCAGGCAGCCGATGTTCACGGCCCACACGACATGCGCGATGTCGGCGACGACGAGCGCGTTGGACGTGGTGCCGTTCGGTGTCGAGACGGTGGTGGACTCCAACCAGTCGGGGGCACCCGCCGGGATCCGCTTCTGGTAGAAGGACTTGCCGGCGGCGCCGTCGGGGAAGCGCTGCAACATGGCAGGGCGGCCCCCGGCCGTGTTGAGGAGGTGCTCGCCGACCTCGAGGTAGTACGAGACGAGCTCGAACTTGGTCGCCCCGAGCTGAGGGAAGTACACCTTGTCGGGCCGTGAGACACGCAGCTCGCGACCGTCCACCTCAACCGTGCGCTCGTCGTCCCCGGACACCGCCGTCGACTCTAGTGAGGCCCGGTCGAAGGAGCCCCTTGTCAGGCGGCCGAGTGGGACCCAAGATGGGGGGGATGCCGCCCGCGGGGCGTACCCCCGCACCCCGTGCGTGCCGGTGTCGCAGGGGGCTGGGGTGCAAGAGGATTCCCCGCAATTGGAGATCACGGTTCTCGAAGGTGAAGGCTGCGCCCGGATCGTGCTGCGCGGGGAGCTCGACGTCGCCACCGCCGCCGTCCTGAGCGAGCGGCTGGCCGCCGTCAACCGGACCGGCGTGTCCGAGCTGACCGTGGACCTCTCGGGGCTCAGCTACCTCGACCCCGCGGGCGTGTCCCCGCTCGTCGCCGAGCAGCAGCGCGCCACCGCCTCGGGCATGACGCTGCGCATCGAGTCGCCCACCGCCTTCGTGCGGGACCTCCTCACGGTCACCGGGCTGATCGACTACCTCGGCGTGCCGCCCCGGGGCGACGAGGGCCCCTGAGGGCTCAGCCGCGCCGCCGCCGGTGCGAGTCCGCCGGCACGCTGGCCCGCCCCTCGGCCAGGGCGCGGTCGTCGTCGGCCACCCGGGCGAGGGTGGCGGCGCGCAGGCTGTCGCTCAACGCGGTCCGGGCCGAGGACCAGACCCAGTGCATGGCGCAGACGTCGTCCCAGTGGCAGGGACCGCCGCGCAACGCGCACTCCGACGTCCCGATCGGCCCCTCCAGCGTCTCGACGATCTCGAGGATGGTGATGTCCTCGGGGGCGTGGGCCAGCAGATACCCGCCCGACGGCCCCGACCGCGAGCTGACGAGGCGGGCGCGCTGGAGCTCCTGGAGCACCTGCTGCAGGAAACCGGTCGGGATGCCCATGGCCGAGCCGATGTCCGCGGCCTTGGCGTGCGACCCCCGGTGGTTGGCCAGATAGATCAGGGCGCGGATGCCGTAGTCCGTCCGGTTCGTCGGCATCAGCTTCACCGTCTCATTCTCCCCCGGGACCGGTCGGCGGCTTGACCTGTGACCCTATCCTCTATATCCTAACTGTAGGAATACAAGAACAGGCGGGGCCTCAGGCCTCGGCGCAACGGGAAGGGAGGCCGCCATGTTCGGGAATTGCGTGCGGCGCCCATTGGGTGAGGACTATGCCGACGCCTGGCCCCAGGGACCGGATGAGGCGGGTCAGGGTCCCCTGGTGCTCTTCGAGTCCCCCGACGGCGCGGAGGCGCATGCGGTCTGGAAGCTGTTGGGCCGCTACGGGTACCGCACGGCGTGGTGCCCGGGACCCAAGGGTGGCTTCTCCCGGGAGTGCGCCTTGGCGGCCACGGGACACTGCACCCTGGTCGACGAAGCCGATGCCGTCGTGAGCTCGCTCGATCTGGCGGACCCGCTCGACCAGAAGGTCGTGCGTGCACTGAACGACGTGGAGGCGGCGGCCAAGCCCGTGGTTGTCGTGGCGACGCGGGGGTCGGCGGCGCGCTGGAGCGAGGAGTTGCCCGACTGCAGCGTGGTCGCGGGACCGCTCAGCTCGAAGGTGCTCATCCGCTCGCTGAGCATCGGGCTCCCCTTCAGGGCTGCCGCGGCCCCGTCGTAGGGTCGCGCTCCCCGGCCAGCCGACGTCTCAGGAGTGCAGCGATTGGAGCTGGCGCAGCGGCGGGAGGGCGATGCCGCGCGCCGCGAGTTCCTCCTCGAGCCGCTCGCGCTCGCGCACCGGGTTGGCGAACCGGTCGGGGCTGCTCGCGACGTCGAGCGACTCGCAGAGCCGGATCAGGGCGCTGTCATAGGAGAGCTCCCGGGCCAGCGCCTCGGCGACGGGTGTCTTGAGCTCTCCGTCCATCGCGTGAAGCCTGGCCCGGGAACACACGAGGTCGGCGAACAGCAGGTCTTCGGATCTGCGCCCTTCCTCACCTCTGCCAAGGGCCCGTCTCAGGAGGTCCACGTACATGACCACCTCGCGATGGTGCCGGGTCCGTGGCCGCGCCGATAGGGCATAACGTCATCATTTCGGGCCGAGAACGGGCGTTGGGGGCCCGTTTCGCTGCGAAGAGCCCCTCTTTCAGGGCGACGCAAAATCCCTAATTCAGGAGGGAGTCGAGGGTCTGGCCGAGCCCGTCCTCCCAGACCGTGACGCCGCCGAGCGAGGTCACCTTGAGCGGCGAGGGCGCCGTGAGGACGGGCAGCGCGGTCAGACGCGTCGTGCGCTCACGCACCCGGGGCGAGAAGAGCCGCCCGAGATGCCGGCTGCGGTTCGAGCCGAGCACGATTGCGTCGGCCTTGCGGTCCTGCGCCGCCTCGACGATCCGCGTCGGGACGCCCCGGTAGGCGGCCACGCGCACCGAGCCGCCGGCGGACACGCCGGCGGCGACGAGCTGCTCCACTGCCGCGGTGACGAGCTCGGCCGCCTCGTGGCGTGAACGCAGCGTGAGGCCGTTGCCACCGACGAGGCGCTCGTTGACGTGGAGCACGTGCACCGTCGCGCCCGTCCGGCGTGCCAGTGCCGCGGCGAAGACAGTGGCGACCTCGCCGGCGGGCGAGTCGTCGAGGGCGAGAAGGATTCGGTCGAACATGTGCTGCGCTCCGGTCCCGGGCCGCTGGGAGCCTGTTTCGGCGATGTTAACGCAGTGCGGCCCTCTCGCCCGGGTTGCAGCCCCCGTACCGTCTCACCGGGCCTGGCGAGCTCGTGGCGCCACCGCCCGGTCGCCCGAGACCCTGGTCCCCCGGCGTGGCCCGGTCTCCGACCGGTTCGCCGCCCTGGTCGCCGCCGGGACCGGCGCGGCGGCACCCGATGGATCTCGTCACCGTTTCGCGCACATTTCCGACCCGTGAACTCTGACAAGTCCTCTTGCCTCTGAGGCAAGTCCCGCCCACAATCGGCGGATGGAGCTGAGCGAAGCCCTCACCACGATCGCCGCCAGCCTCCGGGAGGAGCGCACCCGGGCCGGCCTGACGCTCGAGCAGCTGGCCCAGCGCGCCGAGCTGTCCACCGCCCACCTCTCCCGCCTGGAGTCGGGGGACCGCCAGCCGTCGGTGGCCGCGCTGATCGCGCTGTCACGGGCGCTCGGGGTGTCGATGAGCACGCTGCTGGGCGAGCGGCGTGGCGCACCCGCCATCGCGACCTACCCGCACGGGACGCCGACCCACGAGTCCAACGGCCTGACGATCGCACCGTGCAGCGGCTTCCCCGGTTCCACCACGCTCGAGGCGCTCCAGATCGGCATCAGCCCCGACCGCGAGCCCCCCGAACCGGCACGCCACCGCGGCGAGGAGTGGATCTTCGTGGTGGCGGGGCGCCTGCGCCTGGAGTTCGACGGCCAGGTGCACCTCCTCGAGGCGGGCGCCACCGCGCACTTCGACGCCAACCGGCCGCACCGGCTCGGCGCGGAGGGCGGTCCGGCCGAGGTCCTCGTCGTAGCGGCCGACGCGCCGAACGACCTCCGCAACCACCCCCTCTTCTCCGCATCCATCACCGACCACTGACCCACCGACGACGAGGAGACGCACCATGACGATGACGATGGCCGAGCTCGAGGGCACGGGGGAGAAGTTCTCCCTCGACAGCCTGATGGACGTGCGGGCGCGCACCCGCAAGGCGGTGCACCTGATCGCCGACCAGGTGCAGCCCGGCATGGCCGAGGAGGAGGCCAAGGCCATCGCCCGCGACACCCTGAAGGAGTTGGGGATGCGGCGGGGCTGGCACCACATCATCGTCCGCTGCGGGCCCAACACGACGAAGGACTTCATGGAGCGGTCGGAGCCGGGCGTGGTGCTCGGTGAGCGCGACATCTTCTTCGTCGACATCGGGCCGATCTACGGCGACACCGAGGGTGACGCCGGCGACACCTTCGTCTTCGGCGACGACCCCGACCACGTGCGGGCCAAGAAGGAGGTCCGGCTGATCTGGGACGAGGTGCGCGACACCTGGTTCGCGGAGGGCATCACCGGCAAGGAGCTCTACGACCACGCCATCGACGTGGCCGCCGGCTACGGGTGGAAGCTGAACATGGACCTGTCGGGCCACCGGCTCTCCGACTTCCCCCACTCGGCGCACTACGACGGGCCCCTGGCCGAGGTGGCGTTCCGCCCCAACCCGAACCTGTGGGTGCTCGAGATCGCCATCGCGCACCCCGAGCGGAACTTCGGCGCCTTCTACGAGGACCTCCTGCTGGAAGACCAGTCGTTCCCCGCCTGAGCATGCCGCCCACCCATTGCCCCGACCCCCCGAGCGCCACCACAAACGCCACCACAAAGGAGAGACGATGACCACGAGTGCCGGCACGAGGGATGCCTCGGCCATGAACAAGATGCACGGGTTGCGACCCAATGCGCTGGGGCTCCCCGCGCTGTTCGCCCAGTCGCTCGCCGTGATCTCGCCCACCATGACAGCAGTCCTCATCATCCCCCTGGCCTTCGCCAGCGCGGGCCAGGGAACCTGGCTGGCGTACGCGTTCGGCACCGTGATGCTGCTGTTCGTCGTGTTCTGCCTCAACCAGTTCGCCAAGCGGTCGGCGTTCGCCGGCTCCATGTACGCCTATACCGCCAAGGGCCTCGGTCCCAGCACCGGCGTGTTCTCCGGCTGGACGCTCATCTGGGCCTACTACTTCATTGCAGTGGCCGGGCTGTGCGGCTTCGCCGTCTTCTGCGGCCAGCTCCTCTCGGCGCTCGGCTACCACGGGTCCGTCCATCCGATCGTCTTCTTCGCCATCAGTGCCGTGGCCTGCTGGGTCATCGCCTACAAGGACATCCGCGTCTCCTCCATCCTGACGATGGCGCTCGAGGGGGCGTCGGTGGCCTGCATCACCGCCCTCGCCTGCGTGATCCTGTTCAAGCACGGCTTCAGCGTCGACACCAAGCAGCTGTCCCTGAGCGGCGTGAACGTGCGGGGCATGGGCCTGGCCGTCGTCGCCTGCATCTTCTCCCTGGTCGGCTTCGAGGCGGCGACGACCATGGGCGCCGAGGCGAAGAACCCGCGGCGCAACCTGCCCCGGGCCGTCATCGCCAGCCTGCTCATCACCGGGGCGTTCATGGTGTTCATGGCCTACGTCGAGGTCGGGGGTACGTCGAACTACGGCGCCGGCTGGACCTCGGCCCCGCTCAACTACCTGGCGGTGGCCTACAACGTGAGCTGGTTCCGGATCCCGGTCTCCATCGGTGCCATGGTGAGCTTCTTCTCCCTCTCGCTGTCGTGCCTCAACGCCGGCTCGCGCATCATGTACCCGATGGCCCGCCACGGCATCTTCTCGGGCCACCTGGGCCGGGCGCACGCCACCAACCGCACGCCGCACGTGGCGGTGACCGTGTACATCGCGATGATCTTCGCCCTGCCGGCGTTCCTCATGATCTTCACCAACCCGCTCACCGCCTTCGGCGACGCCGGCACCCTGGCCGCCTTTGGCTTCCTGGTGGCCTACTACCTCATCACGGTGGCGGCGCCGGTGTACCTCAAGAAGCTGGGCGAGCTGAGCTGGCGCAACGTGGTCCTCGCCTGTGTGGCCGTGCTGTGCCTCATGGTGCCGACCATCGGCAGCTTCTATCCGCAGCCGGCGTGGCCGGTGAACCTGTTCCCGTACATCTTCCTGGCGTGGATGGCCGCGGGGGCGGGCTGGCTGTTCCTGGTGAACCGCCGCCAGCCGGGGATCCTGTCCGACATCGAGGCCGACCTGGAGCGGGCGCCCGAGCTGATGGGGGAGGATGTCGAGATCCCTGAGCTCTCGCCGCAACCGGTCATGGCCTGATCATCCGCATACCAACAGGGTCACCGGGGCTCTGCAGACGACCCGCCCGCACTCTTCCGGGCGGGTCGTCGTGCGCCCGGGGACGGCGATGGATCTCGCCCCCGTGTCGGTCACGTTGCTGCCTCGTGAACTCTGGTCCGGGGTCCTTGCGCCGGGGCGCGGACCGGCCCACAATCAGCTCACGGGAGCCTGCGCTCGGAGAGGGAGGGGAGCGTCGAGTCGCCCGAGACGGACCCCGCCACCTGCGGTGGAGGCCAGAACCGACGGATCGGCAGCACCTCAGCGGTCACTGAGGCCAGTAGACGACCCGCCCGACTCCCCCCGGGCGGGTCGTCTCGCGGCCGGGCTCAGATGTAGTCGGCCAGCCCCTCCCACCCCGCCGGGGGAGCCGCCAGGCGCCAGAACTGCTCGGGGACGCGCCCCTCCATGCGGGCCGAGAGCGCGTGGTCCCGCTCGAGCGGTGCGATCTGCGAGGTGTAGCACCAGATGGCGCGGCGCTTGCGCTCCTCGTCGGGGACGTGCGGGACGATGGCGGGGGTGGGCCAGGGGTGCGAGCGCAACAGCTTGGCCACCCGCCAGGCCAGCAGCCCCGGGATGTGCTTGTAGCCGTGGTCCTCGTAGCAGAACCACTCCCGGTCGGGCTGCCCGGTGCGGACCAAGAGGCTGGCCTCGTGCACCATCACGTGGTCCGGGTTGCCGAGGCCCATGGGGAAGAACACGGCGGTGGGATCGAGCTCGGCGATCGTGGCCCCGAGGACGGGGGCCACCTCGTCGGGCGTCGGGCGGTCCTCGGGCAGGAGGTACTGGTGGTCGGCGAAGTCGAGCCAGCGGTAGCCCGACTCGAGCACCGCCATGGCGGCCACGTCCTCCTCCCGGCGCACCGCCACCACGTCGTCGCCCGCCACGAAGCCGCCCAGGGCGTCCCAGTCCGACGGCTCCTCGGGATACGACGGCGGGCGGCCGGCGAGGACGGTGATGACGGTCGTGTTGTGGTAACTGGCGATGAGGTGGCCGGCCCCCATGGCGGCGTCGTCGAAGTGCGGGGACACCACGACGATGCGCGAGAGCGCCGCCGGATCGACTTCGCCCCAGGTCGGCTCCGCGAAGGTGGATGTCACGGCCGGATCATACGGGCACGTCGTCGATCTCGCCCGCCAAGTGGTGGCGGAACACCGGCATGAGCGCGCCGATCACGGCGGCGCCCACGATGCAGGCGAGGCCGCCTGAGATCACCGAGAACTCCACGCTGGTGAGCGTGGCCACCGCTCCCGACTCCATGTCGCCGACGCGGGGCCCGCCCTGGACGACCGCCATCTGAATGGAGGACATGCGGCTGCGGAACCGTTCGGGGATGGAGGTCTGCAGGATCGTGTTGCGCAGGACGGCCGAGATCACGTCGGCCCAGCCCGCCACGGCCAGCAGCACGAGCCCGACCCACAGCGTGTCGACCAGGCCGAAGCACGCGATGGCGGCGCCCCAGACGCACACGGCCACGATCACCGCCCACCCCTGGCGGCGCAGGTTGGCGACCCACCCCGTGGTGACCGCACCGACGAGCGCGCCGACACCGGGCGCGGCGTACAGGAAGCCGAGGGTGATCGTGCCGCCGCCGAACACCGAGCCCGCCATGGCGGGGAAGAGGGCGCGGGGCATGCCGAAGACCATGGCGTTGATGTCGATGAGGTAGACGCCCTGCAGCACCTGACGCGAGCGCAGGTAGCGCAGCCCTTCCCTGGTCGACTGCCACGGCGAGAGGCCTCCGGCGCCCTCCGCCGGGGGGATGGGCCGGAGCATGACCGAGGCGACGGTGGCCACCACGAAGGACACGCCGTCGAGCGCGTAGACGAGCGGAAGCCCGATGCCGAGCAGGAGGCCCGAGAGCGCGGGGCCGACGATGACGCCGAGTTGGAAGACGACCTGCATCATGGCCGCGGCGGCCGCGAAGTGCCGCCGCTCGACCATGCCGGGCACGGCCGCCATGCGGGCGGTGTTGGAGAAGCCCATGAGGCCCGCGGCCAGCGAGCTCACGACGTAGAGCACGACGAGGGACGGGTGGGCCACGGCGGCGTTGACCGCCATGGCGGCGCTGGTGAGTGTCATGAGGGCCGCCGTCCACACCATGATGCGGCGCTTGTCGACCGCGTCGCCGATAGGCCCGGCGGAGAGGGCCCCGGCCAGGAACGGGATGAGCTGGGCCAGGCTGATCGCGCCCACCTGCAGCGTGGAGTGCGTCATGGAGTACACCTGATAGGGGATGGCCACCACCGTCAGCTGCGTCCCGATGATGGAGATGAGCTGCCCCGTGAAGAGGAGGCGGAAGTCGCGGCTCTTCCGCAGCGGCGTGATGTCCACCAGGATCCGGCCCGGCATGCGGGCAGCCTACGGTCGGCCCGGGCGCGCGGGGTGGGGCGCGCCCGCGGTCAGGACAGCTGCTGGCCGAGGTCGCGCACGGAGATGTCCCAGGCGGCGGGCCAGTCCCTCGTGCGCAGCAGCGCGTCGCTCCCGCCGTCGCAGAAGACGACGGAACCGCAGAAGAAGGCGCCGTCGGGACCGAGCAGGAACTCCACCAGCGCGGCGATCTCCTCGGGCCGGCCGGGGCGCCCGACGGGGATGGGGAGCATGTCGAGGAGGGGTCCGGCCTCCGGGTCGGCCCGCATGCTGGCGATCATCGGGGTGTCGATCATGCCCGGCGCGATCGCGTTGAGCCGGAACCCGGCCCCGGCCCACTCGGGGCCCGTCGCCTGGCGCCGCACCCAGTGGGCCACCGCCAGCTTGGTCGCCGGGTAGGCGACCATGGCCCCGCGGGCGTCGGCGATGCGGGCACTCAGCTCCTCGTCGTGGGCCAGGCAGGCCTCCACCAGGTCGGCGGGGATGCCAGGCTGCACGGTGGTCGAGTTCGAGCTGATCGCCACCGCCGCGCCACCGGGGGACAGGTGCGGGCGCAGCCCGTCGAGGACGTCCACCGTGCCGAAGTAGTTCACGGCGGAGAGCAGGGAGCCGGCGCGGCTCGGCTCGCCCGCCAGCCCGGCGCAGGTCACGATCCCCGACAGCGCCCCGTCGCAGCGCGCGGCCGCCTCGGCGACGGCACGGGTCCTCCCCTCGGGCGTCGACAGGTCGGCGACCACGTCGGCCGCGGCCTGGTCGATGCGAACCACCTGCCATCCCGCGGCGCGCAGCCGGGCTGCGGTGGCGGCGCCGATCCCCGATGCGGCGCCTGTGATGACGACGGCGGGGTCAGGCAGCGCGGCGCTCCTTCAGGACGGCGAGCGCCTTGTCGGCATGGGCGCCCATGGACACCTCGGTGTGGATGACGTCGAGGAGCGTGCGATCGGTCTCGATGACGAAGGTGACCCGCTTGTTGGGCACCCATTTGGGGCCGCCCCGCTTCGCCCCGAGCTGGTCCGCCACCGCGAAGTCGGCGTCCGACAGCAGCGGGAAGCCGAGCGACTCCTTCTCGTCGAACTGCTTCTGCTTGTCGACCGTGTCGGCGCTGATGCCGACCCGCTGCGCGCCGACCGCGGCGAACTCGGCCTCGAGGTCACGGAAGTGACAGCTCTCCTTCGTGCAGCCGTACGTCATGGCGGCGGGGTAGAAGAAGAGCACGACGGGCCCCTCCGCCAGGAACCCGCTCAGGGTGCGGGGCGTGCCCGTCTGGTCGGGGAGCGTGAAGTCGGGGACGACGTCGCCTGTGCGCATCCGCTCAATGTAGAGCGAAGTGGCGTCGTCGTGCCGGATCAGGGCTCGAAGCGGAAGCCCACGCCCCGGACCGTGACCAGATGGCGCGGGTTGGCCGGGTCGGGCTCGATCTTGCGGCGGAGGCGCTTGATGTGGGTGTCGAGGGTGCGGGTGTCGGTCAGCTCCTGGTCCCACCACAGCCGGTCGATGCACCAGTCCCGCGTGACGACCTGGCCGCTGTGCGACATCAACAGGGCGAGCAGGTCGAACTCCTTGCGGGACAGGTCGACCTGGGTCTCCTCGACCGTGACCTCGCGGCGCCCGGCGTCGAGGCGCACGGGACCCACGGTGAGGACCTCCTCGTGGTGCTCGGCCACGGCCACGCCGCGGCGCAGCACGGCGCGCATGCGGGCGACCAGCTCGCGCAGGCGGAACGGCTTGGCGACGTAGTCGCTGGCCCCGAGCTCCAGGCCGAGCACGATGTCGACCTCGGAGTCGCGTGCGGTGACCATGATGATGGGGACGGGCTTGAGGCTGCGCATCTGCTGGCAGATCTCGATCCCGGACTGGTCGGGCAGCATGACGTCGAGGAGCACCAGATCGGGGTGCACCCGGTGGAAGAGGCGCAGTGCCTCGTGCCCGTCGCCCGCGCTCTCGACCGTGAACCCCTCCCGCGTCAGGCCCGACGCCAGGGCCTGACGGTACGACTCCTCGTCGTCGACGACGAGCACCAGGGGGCGGTTGTCGCGCGGCGGCCCGATGACAGGGGCCCGGCCGGTGGTTGCCGGTGCATTCGCGATCGCCACGTCGGTCTCGGTGTCAGGCAGCGTCGTGGGGGGCCCGGGGTGGTGTGAGGATGCGAAGGTCAGGCGACGACGGCGGATGGGGGGTTGATCGCACCGACGTCGCCTGGGCACGCGGGGAGGCGACTACCCGCGCGACGGTGATCAGTGCCCCGATGAGCCCGGAGCGGTGTGAGCGCGCCGGTCGGAGCATGATGACCTCGGCCAGGCTCTCCTGGCCGTGATGGCGGCCGGCGGCAGGTTCGGAACGGGGAACCCGGCCGGTGTGATCCGTGTGCTGATCAGCGATCGCCATCGAGGTTCACGCTACGGATCGGAGGTGAACGTGCCGTGAAACAGGTGCAACCTGCGGGTGTTCTAAAGATGAACTCTTCAACGTTGCGTTCGTGCGCCGGGCGTTAACCTCCCTGGCACACGAGTGGGAGGTGCCCGATGACCGAGGCCATGGGTCATGGCGTGAACCAGCGCAAGTCCATACAGATGACGGCCGCCGAGGTGGAGGCGTTCCTCGCCGAGCGGCGTGCCATGACGATGTGCTCCATGTCCCCGGACGGGTCGATCCACGCCGTGGCGATGTGGTACGGCTTCCTCGAAGGGTGCGTCACGGTGGAGACCAAGGCCAAGTCGCAGAAGGCCCAGAACCTGCGCCGTGACCCCCGGCTCACGCTGCTGTTCGAGGACGGGGACTACTACGAGGAGCTGCGCGGCGTGGAGCTGGTCGGGAAGGCGGAGATCGTCGAGGACCCCGACAGGCTCTGGACCCTCGGTGTGAGCGTCTTCGAGCGCTACTACGGCGCCTACTCGGACGACCTCAAGCCCTTCCTCGAGACCATGCTGCACAAGCGGGTGGCGATAAAGCTCAACGTGGAGCGCACCGTGAGCTGGGACCACCGCAAGCTGGGGCTGCCCCCGACGCGCCCGGCGACCCCGTGAAGATCGCGGTCCGCCAGGCGGTCGCCGTGCCGCCGGCGCGGGCCATCGCCGCCTACGCCACGCCGGCGTTCTACGTGGGGCGCCCGGGCCGCGACGACATCGCAGTGGTGGAGGTCGTGCGCCACGAGGACCTGGGTGAGCGGACCCTCATTGAGGTGCGCATGGCGTTCACGGGCTCGCTGTCGGGTGCGGTGCGCAGGGTGATCGACCCCGACAAGCTGTCCTGGGTCACCCGGACGGAGGTGCGCACGGCAGAGGCGCGCACGAGCTGGGAGGTCCTGCCCGACCACTACCCGGACCGCCTGAGCGCCAGCGGGAGCTACCGCTTCGAGCAGGGCGACGACGGCCCCGGCAGCACCGTCGTGCACGTCGAGGGCGACCTGAAGGTGCGGGTGCCGATCGTCGGCCGCTCCGTCGAGAAGGTCATCGTGACCGACCTGCACGAGTACATCACGGACGAGGTGGCGCGCATCGCCGACCTGTCGCCGTGACGCTCAGGCCCCCGGTTGCTCGCAGACCTTGAGCATCTGCGTCATCCCGTCCTCGATGCCGCCCGCCAGCACGTCGATGTCCTCCGTCGAGTCGTAGTCACCGGTGATGCCGAAGTTGACCTCGCCGTTGTAGGAGAAGATCGCGATCCCGAGCCGGATCTGCCCGGCGAGCGGCACGTAGGGGAAGGCGCGGATCATGCGCCGCCCGGCCGCGTAGAGCGGGAACTGCGGCCCGGGCACGTTGGTGGTGACGGTGTTCACGTTGCGCTGCCCGGCCCTGGTGGCCAGGCGCATCCCGAGGGCGAGCAACATCGGCGGGGCGAAGCCCGACATGGAGGTCAGCGCCTCCCCGGCCACGGCCTGCTTGGAGTCCTTGAGGTCCTTCATCTGCTCGGTGATGGTGTGGAGCCGCAGGACCGGGTCCTCGATGTCGACGGGGAGCTCGGCGAACATCGCCGAGACCCGGTTGGCCAGTGTGCCGTCCCCCACCGCCTTGCCCGACTCGTCGCGCGGCCGGACCGAGACCGGCACGAGGGTGCGCACCACCCGGTCCACGTCCTCGTCGCGCGACAGGAGGAGCTCCCGGAACCCGTTGGTGATGCAGGCCAGCACGACGTCGTTGAAGGTGCCCCCGAGCGCCCTGCGGACCCGCTTGATGTCGTCGACCGACGTCGTGGCCCAGGCGTAGCGCCGATGCGGGCCCAGCGGGCCGTTGAGGCTCGAGACCGGCGTGGGGCGCACCAGCCCGCTGAGGGCGACGAAGCCGCCGGCCACCTCGAGTGCGGCGTGGGCCAAGCGGCGGACGACGCGGGTCTGCGCCCGCGCCGCGCGCAGCTGCTCGTAGGGCGACCGCACGATGTTCTCGAGCGCGTCCACCACGAGCTGGAAGCCCGACGGCAGCGGGTGAGGGACCCATTCGGTGTGGTCGGGACGCGGGGCGTCGGGACTCAGATCCATGACCACCGCGAGCAGGTCCGTCCCGGAGATACCGTCGACGAGCGCGTGGTGGGTCTTGGCCAGCATGGCCCAGCGCCCGTCCTCGAGCCCCTCGACCACCCAGATCTCCCAGAGCGGCTTGGAACGGTCGAGCTGCTGCGCCATCACGCGTCCGACGAGCTTGCGCAGCTCGCTCTCGCCACCGGGGGCGGGCAACGCGGTGTGACGCAGGTGGTACTCGATGTTGAAGTGCGGGTCGTCCACCCACACCGGCCGACCCAGCTCGAAGGGGACGAACCTGACCTTCTGGCGATAGCGCGGGACGAGGTCGAGCTTGGCGTCGACCATGGCCACGACGTCGGCGTACGGTGGCGGCGGGCCCTCGAAGATGGCGACCGAGGCGATGTGCATGTGGGACACGTGGTCCTCGATGTGGAGGAACGATGCGTCCAGGGGACTCAATCGATCAGGCCTCACCGACCCTCCCTTCAGGGCAGTTCCGGCCGGAACGCTACTACCGGCCGGTCCCGGACCCCCGGGGTCAGCCGGCGCTGGCGGCGGCGATGGGATCGCCCAGCGAGGCCAGCAGCGGGGTGTCGTGGATCTGGTCCATGACCTCCCCGTAGGCGGCCTCGATCACGCGCGTGCTGCGGTCCTCCGCCATGGCCCGCAGCCCCATGGCGCGGCGGGACTCGGCCCCGGGCTCCAGGCTGACCACGGCCGTCCCCGCCTCTTGGAGCCGGGCCACCTCCCGCTCGAGCCGGCGGTGCACCGTGCGGCGCAGGAGGCCGTCGGCCCCGGTCGCGCTGCCCTGGGCGGCGGACATCGACGAGACGATGACGACCAGGTCCAGGCCCTCGGACCGCAGCACGTCCGCATTGGTGGCCGAGTGCACGCCACCGTCGACGTACTCGGTGTCCTCAATGGTGACGGGCCGGAAGTAGCCGGGGATGGCGCACGACGCCAGCACCGCCGGGGCCAGCCGCGCCGGTGGTGCGCCGGGCCGGCCGAAGACGACGCGGGCGCCGTCGGTGCGCCGCACCGCGCAGATCCGCAGACCGTCGGGCCAGCGGTCGCCGATGTGCTCGTCGAGGCCGCGGGCCCGTTCGGAGATGTCGACCAGGCCGCGCGGCATCAGGGTGACGGCAGCCACCTCGGGGCGGAAGGCGAGCGGCCGGCGGGCCACCCGGGTGAGGAGCGCCGGGGACGGCAGGTTCCACGGCCGCAGCAGCGACCGCACCGACGGGGAGGGCAGGGGCCCGGCGTCGGCCGGGAGGATGCGCTGCAGGATGGCGCCGCCGCGGCGCGAGGTGGGCATTCCGTAGAGGGAGGCCGCGAGGTCGGTGGCCGGCACGCCGACGCGCAGCGCGGCACCGGTGACCGAGCCGGCGGAGGTGCCGACGATGATGGACGCGCGGCGCGGGTCCCACCCGATCTCGCGTTGCAGCGCGGCCAGGACCCCGGCCTGGTAGGCCTGACCGACGACACCGCCGGCACCGAGCACCAGGCCGATCGACGGAGCCTTCCGGCCCCCGAGTCCCCCACGGATCAGCTTCACCACCCCTCTTCTTACCCGTTTTCTTACCCGTTCGCCGGGCGGTGCACAGCGGCGCCACCGCCTCATCGCCTCGCCTTCCTGCTGGGGCCGTGTGTGCCGCCTTGCCCGCAACGGGCCTGACAGGCCCGCCGGCCTTCCCGGGTCCACGAGGGCCGCACCGTCGGGCCGCACTGTCGGGCCGCACCCGCCGTTACTCTGCGGAGCTGACATGGGCGCGACGCGCGACGACCTGCACCGCATTGCGGCGCACGTGCTGGGCCGCCGCCGCTCCGCGGTGAGCGGCCACTTCGGCCTGCGCTCCAGTCCCGATGGCGTGGCCACCCCGGCGTATGGGCCCGAGCCCGAGGTCCTGCGCCTGGCGGGGGCGTTCCTGGTCCGCGAGGTGGGGACGCAGTGCCGCTCCATGCCCCTCGACGGCGCCACGGTCGCCGAGCTGGCCCGTTTCGCCGGAGCCGACCTGGGTGCCGACTTCTCCGCGGGCCCGGCGACGCCCCCGTTGGGCTCGGTCGACGTCCCGCTGCGACTCGACGCGGCGGAGCTGGACGGGCTCTTCCACTGGTTCGACCTCGGATGGCGGGTGCTCGACGCCGTCACCTCGGACGCGGCCGCGCCGGGGCGGGCGACGGTGCAGCTCTGGCCGGAGCACTTCGACGCCGCCACCGCCCTCGACCTCGGTGCCGGCGCCGGCGTCAACCTCGGGTTCTCGGGCGGCGACGCCTTCTGCGAGGAGCCGTACGCCTACGTCGGGCCCTGGGGCCCCGAGCGGCCGGGCGACCCCGCCTACTGGAATGCGCCCTTCGGCGCGTTCGTGCCGCGCGCCCGGGCCGGCGACGTGGCGGACTGCGCGGCGTTCCTGCGCTCGGGCCTGACCCTGCTGGCGGGGGGCTAGCGCGCATGCCCGTCCCGCTCCCCAGCGCCGAGACCGTCAACCTGGTCCCGCCCGACGCGGCGGAGACGCAGCTGATCACGGACGCCGTCGCGTCCGCCGTCGCCGCCCGCGACGGGCTGCTCCCCGTGCAGCGCGCGCTCATGGAGGCGTTGTTCCCGGCCATGACGGGCCACCCGGTGACGTTGACCGATCGCCCCGCGGTCAGCGCGCGCGAGTTCGCAGTGGCGCTCGAACGCCGGGACCTCGGGTTCCGCTCGCGCATGGTGCAGGCGATGCTGCTGTGCGCACTCGTGCGGCACCCGCTCCCCGACGACGTGGCCGACAGCGTGGCCGTCTACGCGAGCGAAATGGGGGTGCAGGACGGGATGGTCGACGTGGCGCGCAAGTTCGCCGCGGGCTCACTGGGCCTGGCGGCCTTCGACTTCACCCGCAACGGCTACGAGGGCACGTGGAACGAGCAGGAGGCCTCCGCCGCGCTGCACTCCTCACGGGTGCTGCACGACGCCTGGGAGTTCTCCGTCGCCGATCCCGCGCTGGCGGCGCGCTGGGCTGCCCTCGAGGCCCTGCCCCCCGACACCCTCGGCCGCAAGGTGTGGGAGCTGTACCAGGCGCGCGGGTTCACCTTCCCGGGCACGCCCGGATCGGCGCCCCCGCTCCTGGCCCAGCACGACTGGGTGCACGTGCTGGCCGACTACGGGACGACGGTGGAGGCCGAGGTCGAGGTGTTCGGCCTCATCGCCCGGGCCAACGACGACATGCACGCCTTCTCCCTCCTGGCCATGGTGATCTCGCTCTTCGAGACCGGCTACCTCGCCACGGGAGCCGGGCTGTTCGAGGCCTCGCCCGGCCACCTCTCGGCGAGCCCGGACATGGCGGTCCGCCTGGCCGACGCCATGCGGCGCGGCGCCCTGTGCCACGACTGCGAGACGGGGTCCGACAGCATCGACTTCCTCCGCATGGACTGGTTCGCCGTGGCCGACCGGACCTGCGCGGACGTCCGGGCCCGGTTCCGGATTCTGCCGAAGTCGGAGGCGGCGGTGGCGGCAGGGTCGGTCGGGCCCTGGGAGCCCGGGGGGATCAGCCCCTTCCAGATGAACGCCGGCCGTCAGCTGGCGGCCGCGCGCGGCCTGCCCTACGAGGCCCACGGCGCGTCCGTCTGAGGGTCAGGACTCCAAGAAGCGCAGGACCGCCAGCACGCGGCGGTGGTCGTTCTCCGAGACGGGCAGATCGAGCTTGGTGAAGATGTTGGCGACGTGCTTCTCCACCGCACCCTCGCTGACCACCATGGCACTGGCGATGGCCGCGTTGGAACGGCCCTCCGCCATGAGGGCGAGGACCTCGCGCTCGCGTGGCGTGAGCACCGACAGCGAGCCGGTGCGGCGCGTGGCGCCGATCAGCTGGGTCACCACTTCGGGGTCCAAGGCCGTACCTCCTATGGCGACGCGCTCGAGCGCCTCGACGAAGTCGCTGACGTCGGCCACACGGTCTTTGAGCAGGTAGCCGATACCCGCGGCGTCGTCCGCCAGCAGGTCGGCGGCGTAGCGCGTCTCGATGTACTGCGAGAACAACAGGATGCCCAGCCCCTCGTAGCGGGCGCGCAGCTCCAGCGCCAGGCGCAGGCCCTCGTCGGTGAACGTGGGCGGCATCCGGATGTCGATGACAGCGACGTCGGGCGGGTGCTGGGCGATGGAGCTGCGCAACGCGTCGGGCTCCCCGACGGCACCGGTGATGACGAAGCCGCGGTCGACCAGCAGCTGGACGAGGCCGTCGCGCAGGATGGCGGAGTCCTCGGCGATGGCGACCCGCAGCGCGCCGACCATCACGCCGTCAACGGGAGGTCGACGGTGACGACCGTGGGCCCGCCGTGCGGGCTGACGAGGTGGAGCCGGCCGTCCACCGCGTGCACCCGGTCGGTGAGGCCGCTGAGCCCGCTGGACGAGGACCCGACCCGGGAGAGCTCGGCGCCGCCCAGCCCGTCGTCACGCACGACGAGTCGGAGCCACGTGCCCTGCTGCGCGCACGAGACGGACGCCCGCGAGGCCTGCGCGTGCTGGGCCACGTTGGCCAGCAGCTCGGCGACGCAGAAGTAGGCGATGGCCTCGATGGCGGGCGTCGGCCGCGACCGCAGGTCGATGAAGACCTCGGTCGGGACGGCGCTGCGCGCGGCCAGGGTGGCCAGTGCACCTTCCAGGCCGATGTCGAGCGCCGGCGGGTGGATGCCCCGTGCGATGTCGCGCAGCTCGGCGATGGCCTCCTTGGCGCCCCGGTGCGCCTCGTCGACGAGCTCGCGTACCCGTTCGAGGTCGACGGTGTCGGCGTCCTCGAGCTTCTCCTTCGCCATGCCCAGGCGCATGGCGAGCGCGACGAGCTGGGCCTGGGTGCCGTCGTGCAGGTCGCGCTCGATGCGCCGCAGCGTGGCCGCCGAGGCGTCGACCGTCTGGGTCCGGGCCTGCTCGAGGGTGCGGACGCGCGCCGCGGTCGGGTCGGGCCCGAGCAGCGAGCGGATGAGCAGGCGGTCGACGGTGACGAAGCCGCGCGTGACCCAGGGAGCGGCGAAGAGGAAGATGGCGCCGAGGATGAAGACCCCGACCCCGTGGAGGAAGTCCTCCTGCCCGAACCAGGACTGGCTGCCGGGGAAGACGCCGCGGACGAGACCCCAGACCGCCGGGCCGCCGCCGCCCCGGTTGAAGATCGGCCCGGTGAGGCAGGCGAAGGCGTCCCACCACAGGCTGACGGCCACGAACACGCCGAGGATGGTCCAGGGCACCTTGACGGCGAGGTAGGCCACGGCGCGCCAGCCCACCCGGTCGCGCAGCGAGGCCTGCAGCCACCCGAGGAAGCCGCGGCGGCCGGCGAAGGGCTCGGGATCCTCGACCGTCTCGTCGAGCATGGCCCGGGCCAGCCCACGCTGCCAGCCGCCCATGCCGCGGGCGCTGCGGATGGAGAGGGCGAGCAGGGCGAGGCCGAAGAAGGTGATGGCGAGCACCACGCCGGCGACCATGGTGACGCCGACGAAGGCGAGGCCGAGCCCGGCCAGGCCGCCCGACACCAGGAAGAACGCGAGCTCGGCCCAGGGCCGCTTGGTGAACGGCTCGCGGAGGATCTGCTGTGCCAGCGCCTTCAGGCGGAGCGCGTGCTCCTCGCTGATGGCCAGCGAGAGCTCCTTGCCCCCGATGCGCACGTGCACCCCCGTGTCCTCGGCCGGCTCGGCCATCAGGCGTCCCGCCGGTTGAGGACTGCGCCGCCCACGATCAGCGCAGCGGCGCAGTACGTCACCATGAACACGGTGCCGATTGTGGCCGATAGACGACGCCCGGGGTGACCGAGAAGCTGAGGCCGTCGACGGCGCGCTTCTTCCCGTAGTGCTTGGTCAGTCCGTCGGTGACGATCATGTTGGCTGGCTCCTCCCGCAGCCCGTGCCGGCTGCACTGCCAGCATGCGGTGCGACAGGCACCGGTGGAATGCCGCTACCGGGCGTCCCCGTGCTGGTGCTAACCCCCCGTTCCCGGGCGCGGTCCGCTCAGCGCGCGGCGGGGGACCCGGGCCAGGCCGGGTACGACGGCGCCCGGTCGGGGGGCGACTGGTAGCTCGTGACCGACCCCGGCAGTGAGAACATCGGGACCGCGCCGGCGGGCACCGTGCCCGCCTTGTAGCGCGCCCCGCCATTGACGTAGCGCATGAGCCCGCTCCCGGTCACGCCTTCCTCGTCGGGACCCTTGGCGGCGGCGTCGTACCAGAGGAAGGTGTAGTCCGCGGGCGACGAGTAGCTCGGGAGCGGTGCCGCGCCCTGGTAGCCGAAGGCGTACAGCGGGGAGGTCGGACCGCCGCCGGTCGGCGGGGCGCGGAACAGTCCCGTGGTGAAGGTCGAGGGCGTCAGGTCGGGACCGGCCACCTGGACACCTTCGAAGAACTGCTGAATGGGCGGGATGATCGCCGGCGCCGCCAGGGAGGGCGGCGAGGTGCCGGCGCCGTACCACCAGTGGTAGAGCCGGTCGGCGTCGCCCGAGGCGACGGGCGTGGGCACGCCCAGGCTGGTCACCCCGAACGCGTGCGACCACTCCGCCTGGTCGTAGTAGCGCCCCAGGGTCGACGTGTCCGTCAGCACGATGCCGGTGATGATCCACTCGGGGAAGTAGCCGATGTCGGCGCAGGCCTTGGTGAGGTAGATCGGCATGATCGGGTCGCCGGCGAAGATCACGCTGGTGGCGCCCGAGCTCCTCAGCTTCTCGGCGAGGGTGGCGGCCTGCGTGGGCAGGGTGGTCAGGTCGAGCGTGTATTGCAGGTCGATCTGCTGGGTCAGGTTGACGTGGCCGGCCTGCAGCCTCTTCGTGAGCGACGCGGTCAGCTCGGCGTAGCCCGGCGCGGGCGGCTCCGACGTCTCGCTCACGACGATGAACTTGCGCTTCTGGGTGTGCAGGGCGGTGTCGCCGGCCCAGATCGCGTCCTTGCCGTTGAGCTTGGCGAGGACGTAGCCGACGGTCTCGTTGAGCGACGTGTCGGCGGTGGGCAGGTTGGCCCACTGGTAGGGCGCGTTGCGCTGAATCTCGCCATAGGTGGACGAGTCCCCGCACGCCATGCAGAACACGTGCTCACGGGCCAGCTCCTCCTCGTAGGCGGAGGTCTCACCGGGGCCGTTGATGGACGCGAAGGCGTGGAGCTGCTGCGCGACGGTGACGGCGTCGGCGTGGGCCGCCACCGGATCGGTGTCGGCCCCGGACGCGGTGAAGGGGATGAGGTTCACGTGGCGCCCGTAGAGCTCGTAGACCCGGTTGAACATGGCCACGTAGGCCTGGGCAGTGGCGAGGGCCTGGGCGTTGGTGCCGGCCGCGCCCGAGACGGTCGAGGCCAGCCCTCCCGGCTGGGCCTGGTAGTAGACGACGTTGATCGTGTTGCCCGTCACGCCACTCGAGGTCGCGCCGCCGTTGGCACCCGTGGGGACAGGCACGCAGGGTGGGGCGTAGACGCTCGGCATCTTGAGCCGGCCCGTCTTGTGGTCGCACCCGGGGCCCCAGTCGAAGGCGGCGACCTTGCCCTCCTTGGCGGCGACCGCGTAGGTGATCGGCACCGACGAGCGCGTGGAGGGATGCGTGCTCGCGGTGCTCGTCGCCGTGGTGGACGAGGCCCCGTTGTTGTTCTCGTGCACCGTGGCCGAGACGCCGGCGGCCACCAGTGCGGCCACGATGAGCACGACGGGGACCGCGATGCGCAGCCGGCTCACGCGCGGCCAGGGCCGTTCGCTCGGTCGCGGCTCGGGCTCCGGGTCGCTCATGCGGGGTGCACCTCCGTGGTCGTGGCGGCCCGGGCCGAGGTCGGGCCCGAGCGTGAGCGTGCCAGCGGGTCGGAGCCGAGGAAGGCCTCGCCGACCTCGGGCGACTCGAGGACGTCGCGCGGCCGGCCGCTGGCGAGCACGGCGCCGCGGTCCATGGCGACGAGGCGGTCGGCCAGCTCGGCGATGAACGCGATGTCGTGCTCGACGACGAGCATGGTCGCATCGAGCCGGTCCCGTACGTTGCGCAGCAGCTCCACCATGGCCTCCACCTCGCGCTGGGCCACACCCGAGGAGGGCTCGTCGAGGAGCACGACGGTCGGCTGGTGGGCCACGACGGCGGCCAGGTCGACCAGGCGGCGCGAGCCGGTCGAGAGCTCGCTCACCAGGTTGTCGGCGAAGCGCCCGAGGCCGAACAGGTCCATGAGCTCGTCGACCCGGTGCATGACGGCAGCCTCGGTCCGCACCTGGGCGGGGAGGCGGAGGACGGCGTTGAACGGGTCGCGCACGTCGGTGAAGCGTTCGAGCGAGACGGCCAACGCGTCCCGCACCGTCAACCCCGAGAAGAGGCGCGAGTCCTGGAAGGAGCGGCCCAGCCCGAGCCGGGCGCGGGCCGACGCCGTGCGGTCGGTCACGTCGACGCCGCCCAGCTCGACGCGGCCCGCGTCGGCGCGGAGGAAGCCCGAGACGACGTCGAAAAGAGTCGTCTTGCCGGCGCCGTTGGGCCCGATGATCCCGACGATCTCGCCGTGGGCGGCGTGCAGCGTCACGTCGTCGAGCGCGGCGTTGCCCCCGAAGGCGATCGAGACGCCGCGGACCTCCAGCTCGTTGCCGCCGTGCGGCGCTCCGGGCGCGGGCGCTCCGGGCCCGCCGAGCGACTCCGATGCCTTCTGCAGGTAGATCGACCACAGGAGCTCGGGGTGCGCCACCAGCTCGTCGGCCGATCCGGAGAACCGCACGGCACCGGTCTCCATGACGTAGACGCGGTCGGCCACCGACACGGCGACGTTCATCGACTGCTCGACGAGCAGGATGGCGGTCCCGGCCCGGCGCATGGACTCGACCGCCCCGAGCAGCTGCTCGACCACGAGCGGGGAGAGCCCGAGCGAGAGCTCGTCGATGAGGAACAGCTTGGGGCGGGTGATGGTCGCCATGGCGAGGGCGAGCATCTGCTGCTGGCCGCCCGAGAGGTTCCCCGCCCGCTCGCCCCGGCGCGAGGCGAGCGACGGGAAGGCCGTCATCGCCTCCTCGATCATGTCGGCGTCGCGCTCGCCGCGCCGGCGCCCCTGCCACGCCGCGGCGCGCAGGTTCTCCTCGACGCGCAGGTTGGGGAAGATCCCCTCGCCCCCGGGCACCTGCGCGACGCCGAGCCGAGCGATCTCGTCCGGCGGCAGGTGGGTGATGTCTCGGCCGTCGAAGACGATGGCGCCGTGATCGGCCTCGAGCACGCCGCCGATCGCCCGCAGCAGCGTCGACTTGCCCGCCCCGTTGGTACCGAGGAGGGCGACGATCTCGCCCTCGCCGACCTCGATCTCCACGTCGGCGAGCACCGTGACCCCGTCGTAGCCCACGCTGAGCCCGCGCACGGCGAGGAGCGGCAGCCTCCCCGCGTGGCGGTCGCGGAGCATCTGGGCCCGGGTGCGCATGGACGTCCACACGTTCTGGACGTCGCGCTGAATCAGGCCGCCCGCGCTGGCCACGATGAGGCCGCCGATGGTGAAGATGGGCACCAGGATGAGCAGGCCGTAGCGGAACCCGACCGCGTCGCCGATGGCGCCGACGCTCGGGAGCACGAGGAAGCCCGGCAGCACGAAGAGCGCGCCGATGGAGAAGCCCACCGAGCGCACGCGGGACGGGATGGCCAGGGAGAGCGAGGCCAGGACGCCCGGGCCGACGATGGCCAGCGACGCGTCGATGCCGGCGTTGCCGATGAAGGCCAGTGGCACGTTCGGGGCCAGCGCGAACAGGACGGCGAAGCCTGCTGCGACGACCGACGCCACGGCCAGCATGCGGAAGACGAGGCCGATGTCGCGCTTGGCCAGGCGGGTGGCGATCACCGCGCCCACAGCCAGCCCGATGAGGTCGAAGACCTGAATCGGCGCAATGAGGTAGGCGCGTTGCACGGCATCGAGATGGAACGTCTCCTGGTACTGCAGCGAGGCGAGCGATGTGAAGCCGGCGATGGCGGCGGCGAGGAAGGGCAGCGCGATGAAGATGCGCCGCAGCACGCCGATCTTCCATACGGTCCGCCAGGCCTCGCCGAGCGACGGCGGCGCCTCGACCGGGATGTCCGGCTCGGGCGCGTCGCCGAGCGGAGCGGGCTCGCCCCGCTCGGAGGCGAGCATCTGCTCGGCCAGCTCGAGCTGCTCGTGGCGCCCCCGCGCGGGCTCGCGCAGGCGCAGGCCGATGACGACGACGATCACGATGGGCACGGCGAAGAAGAAGAAGGGCGCGCGCCACGACCAGCCGGAGGCCAGCCCGGCGCCGAGCAGGACGCCGACGATGGCACCGATGCTGATGCCGGAGCGGTGGGCCGAGTAGATGCGCGGTCGGGCCGGGACGGGGTAGTAGTCGGCCAGCAGCGAGTTGTGCGTGGGGAAGATCACGGCCTGCCCCATGGAGACGCCGACGAGCATGATGGTGGCCACCACGACGCCCTGTGACGCGCCGAGGCCGATGGAGAAGGCGGCGCCGACGAGCGCCCCGATCAGCGCGATGCGCACCCGGTTGACGCGGTCGGCCAGCACGGCGACGGGGAGTGTGCAGAGCAGCGCCGCGGCGCCGGCGATGGCGACGATGAGCAGGATGCCGGCGTTGGTGAGCCCGAACGCGTCGCGGATGTTCGGGGTGAGCACGTTGAAGGCGCTCTGGGTGGCCTGGTCCAGCAGCTCGATCCCGAAGAGCACCCCGAGGGGGAACAGGGTGACGCCGCCGCCGAGATCGGAGATGCGGTTCGTGAACCTCATGGCGCCAGCGCCGGGTCGACCGGGCCCCGCGCTCCCGGCACGGCCGCCGCCTTGCGCCGGGTCAGCGCATCGACGGCCCAGGCCCGCAGGTCGAAGCACAGGCCGGCCAGACCCCGTGGGAAGAGGATGAGGACGACGAGCACGCCCAGGCCGGCGGGGAAGAGCTGCCAGCTCGGGGGGAGGAAGGTGGTGCTGCCCTCGACCAGCGCGGCGCCGAGGATCGCACCGAGGGCCGAGCCGAGCCCGCCGACGGCCGTCGCGGTGAACACGACCAGGCTGACGGGCACGAGGAACGACGTCTCCTCATAGGACTGGTTCACCACGAGGAAGAGGCAGCCGGCCAGCCCGGCGATGAAGCCGGAGAGCGCGAACGCGGTCAGCTTCGCCCACAGGACGCGCACGCCGTATCCCGACGCGGCCTGCTGATTGGTGGGCAGCGCGCGCAGGACGCGGCCGGTCCGGCTGTGCCGCAGGCCCTGCATGGCGACCAGCACGAGCACCAGGACGCCGAGGCAGAGCTCGAACACGGAGGACTGCGTGGTGAGCGAGAGACCGAACAGGTAGGGGATGCCGAGCTGGCCTTGGGGGATCCACGAGAACTCGGCGCGGACCAGGAGGTAGCCCGAGGCGGCGAGGGCGAAGGCGAGCGTGGTGACGGCGGCGAACATGCCGTCGAGGCGCAGTGTCGGGAGGCCCACCACGACGGCGACGGCCGCGGTGACGGCGCCGGCCAGGAGCAGGGCGAGGCTCAGGTCCCAGTGCCAGTCGAGGAGCGCCACCGCCCCGACGGCCGCCCCGACGGCGGCGAAGGACATCTGGCCCAGGCTGACCTGGCCCGACCACCCCGTCAGCACGACGACGGAGCAGCCGACGATGGCGAGCACGACGAGCACCGAGGCGCGGATGAGCTCGCCCGGGCCCATCCACAGCGGCAGCGTGCAGGCGGCGCCGAAGGCGATCAGGCCGATGGCGGACGTCCCGACCCTGACCTCGGTGAGGTCGCGGGCTGCCGCGGGGAGGTCGCGCACGCTGCCGGCCAGCGCCAGGGTGGACTCGTCCTCGCGGTCGGTATGGCGCGCCAGCAGCTGGCGCACGACGATGGCGGCGAACACCACGCCGGCCAGGACGGCCAACCCGAGGGCCTGGTTGGTCGGGTAATTCCACGCCACCCCTTGCTGCAAGATGCCCAGGGCGACGGCCGAGGCCGCGATGACGGGCAGCTCGCTGAAGTTGCCCAGCGCCAGCGCGGCCAGCGCCGTGACGAGCGCGGTCAGCCCATAGGTCGGGTCGAGCGGGAGGCCGAGGATGGTTGCCTGGAAGAAGATGCTCACGAAGGACAGGACGCCCGCTACCACCCAGGTGACCGACTGCAGCCGCCCGACGGGGATGCCGAGCATGGAGGCGCGGTCACGGCGGTCGCCCGCCGCCTGGACCGCGATACCGATGTCGCTACGGGTGAACCAGGCCCACACCGCGGCCAGGCAGGCCACGGACACGATGACCGCCACCAGGTCGTTGGCGTCGAAGACGACGGGCGCCAGGTGCCAGGCCAGGTGCCAGGGGAAGGTCACCACCGCGCTGCCGATCGGGGTCTGGCCCCAGATGCGGGGGATGAGCAGACTGAGCACGACCAGGAGTTGCGCCAAGCCGATGGTCGCCACCGTCAGGATGAGCCGGGGCGAGCGCCGGAATCGCCGCACCACGAGGAACTCGACGGTGGCCGTCAAGATGACCGACGCCACCAGGCCCGTGGCGAGCCCCACGAAGTAATTGACGCCGGAGAAGGCGATCAGGCCGACGGCCAGGACGGCGGGCGCCGTGCCGAGGTCGCCCTGGGCGAAGTTGATCACCTTGTTGAGGCGGTAGGTCAGCCCCAGTCCGACCGCCATGAGGGAGCCGAGCAGGCCGAGCACGGCGCCCTGGATCCACACCCCGAGCGGCACCGGGAAGAGGATGAGCTGCACGGCGAGCACCGCCGCCACGGAGACGATCGCGGCGACCGCCGTGGCGCTGCGCTCGGGGAGACCCGCGCTGACCCTCAGCGACTCAGGCCCTTCTCATCGGGTCATGCCTCGTACGACATGGCGAACGTGCCCCCCCGGGTAGCTCACTAGCCGATCTGCACCTGCTGGTCCTGCTCGCGGCGCGCCTCAGGGTAGTGGTCCGGCGCTGGCGCGCCAAGGGACCAATCCCGTCGTTGCACACGGCCGTTGTCCCGTGGAGGGCAGGGGGTGGGGCCACGGCCACCCTGAGGACGCACCCCGGGGAGATCCCCGAGAACGTCGCGACGCACTCAGGGTCGGACCAGGGACCTGCCGGATTCACGGTCGGGTGGCATGCCGCCAGGCTGGCAGCATGGGGTCCGCCCTCCATCTCCGAACGACGAAACGAGGCCGTGTGGCGCTCACCGACCAAGCACTCCCCGCGGCGCGGGCCGGCTCCCCGGCCGCCCGCGCCGTGGACCTTCGCAAGACCTACGGCACCGGGCAGGCGACGGTGCACGCGCTCGCCGGCATCGACGTCACGTTCGAGCGGGGCCGCTTCACCGCCGTCATGGGACCTTCGGGGTCGGGCAAGTCGACGCTGATGCACTGCATGGCCGGCCTCGACCGGCCCACGTCGGGGGAGGCCTGGGTCGGCGACCTCGACATCGGGAAGCTCGACGACAAGGGGCTGACCCAGCTGCGCCGCGACCGCATCGGCTTCGTGTTCCAGTCGTTCAACCTCGTCCCCACGCTGACCGCCGGCGAGAACGTCACGCTGCCGGCCGACCTCGCCGGCAAGAAGGTGGACAAGGAGTGGTTCGACTACCTGGTCGGCCAGCTGGGCATCGCCGACCGCCTCACCCACCGGCCCACCGAGATGTCGGGTGGCCAGCAGCAGCGCTGCGCCTGCGCCCGGGCGCTCATCAACCGGCCCGACCTGATCTTCGCCGACGAGCCCACCGGCAACCTCGACTCGAACTCCTCCGCGGAGATGCTCGCCTTCCTGCGCCGCTCGGTGACCGAGTTCGGCCAGTCCATCGTCATGGTCACCCACGACCCCCGCGGCGCCTCCTACGCCGACCGGGTGGTGTTCCTGGCCGACGGCAACATCGTCGACGAGATGCGCGACCCCACTCCCGAATCCGTCCTGGAGCGCGTCGGCGGACTGGGCGCCTGACGTGTGGCGGGTCACCATCAAGGGGCTGCTGGCGCACAAGCTCCGCCTGGCCCTGACGGGGCTGGCCATCGTGCTCGGCGTCACGTTCATCGCCGGGACCTTCGTCCTCACCGACACGCTGCACAACACGTTCGACTCGCTGTTCGGGAACGTCTACCAGAACATCGACTTCCAGGTGCGCGGGGTGGCGCAGTTCGGCAGCGGCGGGACCGCGACGCGCAACCCGGTCCCCGAGTCGCTGGTGGCCACGGTGCAGCGCGTCCCGGGTGTGGAGGCGGCCGAGGGCTCGGTCACCGGCTACGCCCAGTACATCGCGCCCGACGGCAAGGCGATCTCCACCGGCGGCGCGCCGACCCTCGGCCTCTCCTTCGACCCCAACGCGCAGATCTCCGCGCTCCGTCTCGTCCAGGGCAAGGACCCGACCACACCGCAGCAGGTCGTGATGGACCTCGGCACGGCGCAGAAGTACGGCTTCAAGGTCGGCCAGTCGGTGCGGATCCTGTTGCAGGGCCCGACCCGCACGTTCACCATCGTCGGCCTGGCGCGCTTCGGGACGGCGGACAACCTGGCCGGCGCCACCCTGGCCGCCTTCGACACTTCCACCGCCCAGGCGCTCATGGGCGAGGTCGGCCAGTTCGACACGATCAACGTCGTCGCCCAGCCGGGCGCGGACAAGACCACGGTCCAGCGCGACATCGCGCGGGCGTTGCCGCGCGGCGTCGAGGTGGTCACGGGCCAGACCGTGGTCAACGAGGCGACGAACGCCATCGGCCAGGCGCTCGGCTTCCTCAACACGGCTCTGCTCGTCTTCGCCTTCATCGCGCTCTTCGTGGGCGGCTTCACCATCTTGAACACCTTCTCCATCACCGTCGGCCAGCGCACGCGCGAGTTGGCGCTCCTGCGCATCGTCGGGGCCAGTCGCCGCCAGGTGTTCCGCTCCGTCCTGGGCGAGGCGGCCATCGTGGGGCTGGTGTCGTCGCTGATCGGCCTGGGGCTCGGGGTGCTGGCCGCCATCGGCCTGGAGAAGCTGCTGAGCGGGTTCGGGGTCACGCTGCCGTCGGGACCGCTCGTGTTCGAGGCGCGCACGGTCATCGTCTGCCTCGTCGTGGGCGTCGGGGTGACGCTCGTGGCCGCCATCAGCCCGGCCCGCCGCGCCGTCCGCATCGCCCCGGTGGCGGCGGTGTCCGCCCAGCAGACCGAGGAAGAGGTCCCCTTGCGGCGCCGCTTCACCCGCGGCGGCATCATCTTCGTGGTCGGGGTCGCGCTGCTCGCCTGGGGGCTGACCGCGCCGGCCATCGCGCTGGTCGGTCTCGGTGCGGTCCTCATCTTCGTCGGCGTGGCCATGCTGGCCCCCGCCGTGGCGCGGCCCATGGCGAGCGTCATCGGACGCCCGCTCGCCCGCCTGCTCGGCACCTCGGGTCGGCTGGGCCGGGAGAACTCCATGCGCAGCCCCCGGCGGACGGCGCAGACGTCGTCGGCCCTGATGGTCGGGCTCGCCCTCGTCTCGGCCATCGCCGTGTTCGGCGCCTCCCTGTCGCGCTCGGCCACCGCCAGCGTGGACAACGCCATCAGCGCCGACCTCATCGTCTCGACGACGAACAACGCCGGCAACGGGAACTTCAGCGAGTCGGTGCCCCAGGTGGCGTCCTCGGTTCCCGGCGTCACCGCCTCGACCACCGTCTACGGCGACCAGTTCGAGTTCCGCTCCTCCCTCGAGTCCCTCCTCGCCATCGACACCAAGGAGATGTCGCAGACCGTCATCTTGAGCACGACGTCGGGCAGCGGTGCCCCCGCGCTCGCCGCCGGCGATCTTCTCGTCGACACGACGACGGCCAACTCGGACCACCTCACGGTGGGCGAGAGCGTCCCGGTGAAATTCGCGCTCACGGGCCCGCAGACCATGCGCATCGGTGGCATCTACCAGCCCAACGCCCTCGTCGGCCACTTCCTCGTCGGCGACGCCTTCTTCGTGCGCCACTTCCAGAACCCGCTTCCCGGAGCGGTCCTGTTGAAGACCGACGGCAGCACCGGGGTGCAGCAGGCGGTCGCCCGCGCCCTCGCCCCCTACCCCAACGTCAAGGTCCAGTCCCGGGCCCAGTTCGAGGCGTCCGAGTCGGCCCAGGTGAACCAGCTGCTGGGCCTGGTCTACGCCCTGCTCGCCCTGGCCGTGGTCATCGCGCTCATCGGCATCGTCAACACGCTCATGCTCTCGGTGTTCGAACGCACCCACGAGATCGGCCTGCTGCGCGCCGTGGGCATGAAGCGGCGCCAGGTCCGCGCCATGATCCGCTCCGAGTCGGTGATCCTCGCCGTGTTCGGCGCCATCATCGGCATCATCATCGGGACGGGGCTGGGCATCGCCCTCGTGTCGGCGCTGCACTCGCAGGGCATCACCAACACCGTGGTCCCCACCTCGAGCCTGGTGGTGTTCCTCATCCTGGCCGCCCTGCTGGGCCTGCTCGCGGCCAGCTGGCCGGCCCGGCGCGCCGCCCGCCTCGACGTGCTGGCGGCCATCGCCGCCGACTGACGCACGGCGTCAGCTGCTGACGCGCCACCTGATGGTGGTGCGCTCGAACGCCTGGCCCGTGAACACGGCGACGTTCTTGCGCAGCGCCTCGTCGAGGTCCTCGAGCGTCTCGGCGCGCGACTTGGTGTAGATGTCGACGAAGAGCACGTCGCCCCAGCCGAGCGAGGCGATCGTCTGGTTCACGCGGAGGCGCTCGTCGGGGTTCGCCACCTCGTCCACGGCGGCCCGCACGGCGCGCTGCAGCGCGGTGTCGCTCATGGTGGTGACCGCGGCGGGGGGCGCGACGAAGGTGGGGCGGCCGTCGGGGTCCGGCGCCTCCGGGCGCGGGCGCGAACGCCCTCCGAGGTTTGCGGAGCCGGAGGGAGTCACAGCCACTGCCACGTCTGACACGCCGCCCTTTCGTTTCAGGACTTAGGTCTATCACTCGTCGCGGATACGGGCGCGCTTGAGTGAGTTGTGCGGGATTTGGACCCGCTAGGGCTCCGACCCCGGCGCGAACCGGCCGCCGCCTGAGCCTGTGAGGATCCGGATTGGCCCGGGCCGCAGGCGGCGAGCAGCGGGGCGAGGGCGAGCAGGCCGGCCGCCACGGCGACCGCGCCGACACGGTGCGCACCGCCACTGTGCATGCGACCCCCACCCTCGACGACGGATGACCCTTCGGTACAGTACCGACATGACGACGACGAAGGCCGACCCGCCCCGGGCCTTCCCCCTGCCGGGGTACCCGATCGTCGTCGGCCCCTTCACGCACGTGGCGGCCGAGCGGGACCGCCTGGCCGCACTGCGCTGGCGCGCCTTCGACGCCCGCATGCTGGGCGCGACGTGCGGGGCGGAGATCTCGGGCGTCGACCTGGCGACCGAGCTGCCCGACGGCGTCGTCGCCGAGCTGCGCCAGGCGCTGCACGACTACAAGGTCATCTTCTTCCGGGACCAGCCCCTGACCCCGGCTCAGCACGTCGCGTTCGCCCGGCGCTTCGGCGAGCTGGAGATTCACCCCTTCCTGGCGTCGAACACCGGGGAGCCCGAGCTGGTGCGCTTCGAGAAGACGGCGGAGGTGGGCGGCTACGAGAACTCGTGGCACCACGACGTCACCTGGCGGGAGTGCCCGTCCATGGGAGCCGTCCTGCACGCGCTCGAGGTCCCCGAGGTGGGCGGCGACACCCTGTTCTCCGACATGTACGCGGCCTACGACTCGCTGGACGAGGCGACGAAGGAGCAGATCGACGCGCTGGACGCGGTGCACGACTTCACCCAGACCTTCGGGCACTCCATGACGGGGGACGAGCGCCGCGCCGCGCAGGCGAAGTACCCGCCGGTCCGCCATCCGGTGGCCTGCACGCACCGGGGCACGGGCAAGCGGCACCTCTACGTGAACCGGCCCTTCGTCAGCCACATCGAGGGGCTCGAGCCCGAGGCGAGCCGGGAGCTGCTCGACCGGCTGTGCCGCCGCGCCGATGCGCCCGAGCACCAGTGCCGCTTCACCTGGACCCCCGACGCGGTGGCGTTCTGGGACAACCGGGCCGTGCAGCACTACGCCTCGAGCGACTACTGGCCGCAGCGCCGCACGATGGAGCGCGCCTCGGTCATCGGAACCCGCCCGGCCCGCTGAGTCGGGCCCGCGCCCGACCAACGCTGCGGGTGGCTGCGGGCGTACCCTCGCCCCATGGCTGGGATCGGCCCGCTCTCCCGTCGCTTACGAGACCGCTGCGACGACGACCTGCCGCTCCCGGCCGGGCCCGTGTCCAACGGCGAGTTCGTCCCGGCTCCGGCGAGCGCGCGCGACCGGAGCGTCAACGCGCTGATCCGGGCCTCCGTCGACGACGCCGCGCGACGGAGCGGCCTCGACCGCCGGCGCTTCCTGCAGGGGGCGGGGGCGGTGGCGGCGTCCCTGGCCGCCTTCGATCTCGCCGGCTGTTCGACGACGGCGCACCCCGAGGGCATCGCCCGTCCGAAGGGAAAGGGTGGGCGCTTCACCACGCCGGTCCCCACCGACGTGGCCGCCTGCCAGGACGCGCTCGGCGGGAGCGAATTCGTCTTCGACGTCCACACCCATCACGTCATCCCGAGCGGGCCCTGGGTGCAGAGCGCGCCCGAGACGGTCTCGCTCGTGCTCTCCATGCTGCCGGCGGGCTGCAGCGACACCGACCAGCTCGACTGCGTCGACCGGGCGTCGTACCTGCACGACCTCTTCCTGGCGAGCGACACCACCATGGCCGTGCTGACCGACGTCCCGAACTCGGGGCCGTCCAACGCGCCGATCCCGTTCCCCGAGGCGCTCGGCACGAAGGACATCACGGCGGGCCTCACCGGAGGAGGGGCCAGCCGGCTCCTGGTGGAGAACATCCTCGCCCCCAACGTCGGGCCGCTGTCCGCCACGCTCGACGAGATGTCGGGTGCCGTGGCCGCCGGACCACCGGCCGCCTTCAAGGTGTACACCGCGTGGAGCCCGAGCGGCCAGGGGTACTCGCTCGAGGACCCGGCCATCGGGCTCCCCACCGTGCAGCACGCGCACGACCTCGGGGTGAAGGTGTTCGTGGCCCACAAGGGGCTCCCGCTGGTCAACTTCGATCCCGCCTTCAATCACCCCGACGACATCGTGGCGGTCTCGCGCCAGTTCCCCGACATGCAGTTCGTCGTGTACCACGCCGCCTGGGACCCCTCGCAGGTCGAAGGCCCCTACGACCCCACCGCCACCATCGGCATCGACACGCTGCTCGCCGCGCTCGACCGCCACGGGGTCCCGCCGAACGACAACGTGTGGGTCGACGTGGCGACCCTGTGGCGCCAGCTCCTGACCATGCCCGACCAGGCCGCCCACGCCGTCGGGAAGCTGCTCCTGCGGGTGGGCGCGCAGAGGGTCATGTGGGGCACCGACGCCATCTGGTACGGCAGCCCCGAGCCCCAGATCATGGCCATGCGGGCCTTCGAGATCACGCCGGAGTTCCAGGAGGCCTACGGCTACCCGGCGCTCACCGACGAGGTGAAGGCGGACCTGTTCGGCCTCAACGCCGCCTCGCTCTTCGGGGTGGACCCCACCGCCACGCGGTGCGGGCTGACGCAGGATCCCCTCACCGCCAACATCGCCGAGACGGCCTTCCTGCGCGCCGAGGGCGCACTCCCGTCGCCGTGGCGGCCGCACGGGCCGACGACGCGGCGACAGGTGCTCGACTGGCTCGGCTCGCCCCTCACGAGGTGGACCCCTTCCTGAGGGGCGCCCGCCGCGCACCGGCTACGGCAGCACCACCACCGCGCCCTGGCGCGCCGAGGCCTGCGCCGCCTCGATGATCTCCGCTGTCAGCACGGCATCGTCGATGTCGACCGGCGGGGGCGCGCCGTCGAGGAGGAACGAGGCCATGCCGGCGTAGAAGAGCCCGTAGGCACCGGGCCGCGTCGGCACCGCCCGCCGCTCGTCGCCGGCGACCAGCTCGCCCCACGAGGACGCCGGCTCCTCGCCCCATCCGGGCCCGCCCGGGGAGTGCCCCGCGACGAGCAGCGCCTCCTGCACGTCCATGCCGCGCTTCACGTAGGCGGCCGTGCGGCCGAGGAGACGGAAGCGCGGGCCGAGGTCGGCCGCGACGGCGCTCATCCACAGGTGGACCCGCGGCCCGTCCGGATACCCGAGCGCGACGAACACGTCGTCGTCGACGCGGCTGACGGCCCGGCGCACGGCGAGGTCGGCGTAGACGGACTGCGGCCGGCCGAAGAGCACGACGGCCTGGTCGATCAGGTGGGAGCCGAGGTCGTAGAGGAGGCCGGTCCCGGCCCCGGGCCCCGGGCGGTTCTTCCACGCCCGCGGCGACACGTCGGGCTGCCAGCGCTCGTAGCGCGACTCGAACGTGTGCAGCGGGCCGAGAGCGTCGCCGCCGAGGAGGTCGACGACGGTGCGGAAGTCGCCGTCGAAGCGCCGGTTCTGGAAGGGCACGACGGCGGTGTCGGCGGACGCGGCCATGGCGCGCAGCCCCCGGGTCTCGTCGCTCGTCGGCGTGACCGGCTTGTCGACCACGACCGCGCGGCCCTGCGCCAGCACCGCCCCGGCCACCTCCGCGTGCGAGGCGTTGGGCGTGCTCACCACCACCAGGTCGATGCCGTCGAGCCGGGCCAGGAGCGACCCGATCTCCGGCTCCACCCGGACCCCGGGGTAGCGGGCCTCTGCCTCGGCCCGGCGCTCCGGGTTGGCCGTGACCACCGACACCAGCCGCAGCCGGGGCTCGGCGTCGATGAAGGGGGCGTGGAACACCGCGCCGCCCATGCCGTAGCCGACCAGCGCGACCCCGGCGGTATCTCCTGGCGGGCTCATTCTGCGAGGCCCCCCTTTCTGCCATCTTCTCAGGGAATTCCTAGAAGAGGTGCGGGGCAGGACCCCGTTCTACCGTGCCCGGCCACCAGGGGGAAGAGGTCGCCGCTCCTCGGTCGGGGTAGAGGGCCACCCCAGATGTCAGGAGCGGGCGAACAGGATGTGAGGGAAGTGTGAGCCCCCGTGTCAGTGAACCGTTGTCACCGCGTGGTGTCGTCGTGGGAGCTGTGCGTGAACAGGCGCCGCTCGTAGAGCGTGTCGAAGAGGCTCTCTCGGGACTTCGCGAACCCCTGGCGCGTTTCGGCGTGCGCATAGCGGCAGCCCGCAGCGCGCGCGTCGGCCAGGCGCCGGACGGTCAGCGACCGGCGCAATCCCAGCAGCTTGTGACGCGGGTGGGTGGCATCGAACCCGATCCAGGCCAGGTCGTTGTCGATGACGAGAGCGCCGCAGCTGACGAGGCGATCGTCGACGAACGCTCCGCAATGGTGGAATCCGTCCTGCCCGACGGTGGCGGCGAACCACGAGTGGAGAGACGGCTGCTGCCAGGCACCCCACGCCCGGACATTGAGTCCCGCAACCTGGTCCGCGTCGCGTGCCGTCAGCTTCCGGACGTCGACATCGTCGACGGTGAGGTCGAAGCCTTCCAGGTCTCGCCAGACCTTCGTCACGGTCTCCGGAGAAATGAGCAACCCCGCACCCTGGAGCCAATCGCCGAGAGCCGGCGGAGCGGCGATGGGAGCGAGTTCGACCTGAAAGCAGTCCTGCTCCACCCGTTCGAAGAACTCGACGACTCGATCGACGGCGGCCTTGCTCGACGGTGACGGGACGCCGAGGGCGATGACCCTGTTCAGCGCGCCCGAAGCGGCGGCGGTCAGTGCTGCCAATGGCACGGACCCCTCGTGGCCGACGACGGCTCCGAGCGGATTCCCCGGCACCGCCGCGGTGAGTTCCACACAACGCGCCCACACCTCGGCCTCTTGCAGCTCGAACCGCGCGGGGAGCGACGACGCGCAAGCGACCTCATTACCCCTCACAGTCTTCCGATCCTACTGTTCCAAGGCGCCAAGACGGGCACGTCAACTGCTCCTCATCGTCTTCGAATTTCCGCCCGTACCACGGCCCGGTCAGTTGTGCTGCGGTTCCCAGAAGGTCGCATCGCTGGGGTCGCCGAGTGGCGGTAGGGTCGGCTTCAGCTCGGGGTCGACCGCCACCGGTACGGGCGTCTCCGGCCCCGTCGAGACGACGATCCGGTCGCGACCGGCGGCCTTGGCGCTGAGGAGAGCGGTGTCGGCCAGCGAGACGACGTGGTCGAAGTCGCCCGCCTGGTCGGAGGAGGCGAGGCCGAAGCTGACGGTGAACGTCGGGAGCTCGGCGAGGAGGATCCGGTCGGCCATGCGTTGCCGGACGCGTTCGAGCACCTGGCGCGCCTCGTCGATCGGGCAGTCCGGGAGGACGATGACGAACTCCTCTCCCCCGTAGCGGCCCGGGATGTCCGCCGGCCGGAGGGAGTCCCGGAGGACCTGCGCGAACGTGCGCAGCGCGCGGTCGCCGGCCGCGTGCCCGAACTCGTCGTTCACATCCTTGAAGTGGTCGAGGTCGCCGTAGGCGACGGAGTACGGCGTCCCGGTCTCGTGCAGCTTGCCGACCGCGCTCTCCAGGCTCCTCCGCGTCATGAGCCCCGTCAGGGAGTCGCTGTTCGCCTGCGTCTGGGAGAACTCGAAGGCGCGCAGCATGGCCAACCGCTCACTCGCCCGTCGCGCCACGACCTCGACGTTCGCCTGGATGGTGTCCGAGGGCGGCGAACCGTCCTCGGCGGTCACGTGGAAGACGCCCATGGAGTTGCCGCTGATGCTCATGGGGACGCACAGCGCGGAGCAGCCGCGGCCGCGCAGGTTGGGACAGGCATCGAGCGCCGTGCTCGAGGGGAACACCATGGCCCGTGCCCTCGATGCGGCCGGGCAGTCGTCGGGGGACATGACCCCGCACCCGGCGTCGTCCGCCTGCGCGGTGCTGAACAGCACCTGGCGGAAGTTGGCGGTGCTGGAATCGGCCAGCAGCAGCTCCGAGCGCATGCCCGGCGCGGCCTGGCTGAGCGCCTCGGCGACTAGGTCGAAGACGGATGCCTCCGCCTTGGACATCTCGAGGGCGATCTGCAGGCTCGCCTCGAACGCGATCCTGTGGGCGAGGTCGGACTGCACGGCCTCACGCCTGGACTGCTCACGCTCCACCCGCAGCGCGTGCACGGCCAGGACGCTCGTCACGATGCACGCGATCCCGATCCCGATGCCGAGGGCCCACAGAAGGTCGACCCGGGCGCTGTTGGCCGCCGCGGCCGCCTGGTTGGCCGTCTGGTCCAGGCGATCCGCGATCGTCGCCTGTAGGGCGGCGAGGGTGGTATCGAGCTTCGCCTCGGCCGCGCTCTCCACCGCGGCCGCGTGCGCGGTCTGGGACGTCTGCGGCTCGCCGGCCAGGAAGGCGCTCAGGCCCGACTGCGAAGCGGTGAACGCCGCCATGCGGCCGGCCAGCTGCGGAGCGAGGCCTTCGTTGCCCGGTTGCGCGAGGAGGTGCTGCAGGGTGATGTAGGCCTTGTCGAGGGCGTTGGAGGTGCTCACCGCTCCGGTCAGGATCTTGGTGGCCGGCACGGTCTTGCTGAAGGCCTCCTCGGCCAGGAGCTGGAACTCGCTCTCCGACGCCCGGATCTGCCGCACCGGCCCGGCGAGCACGAGGTACTGGTCGGTGAGGCGGGAGTTCAGCTGCTCGGCCCGTGACGAGTTGACCACGCCGAGGATCCCCCCGGCCAAGGCGACCAGCGTCAGCACGGTGCCCAGCAGGACGATGGCGCGGTGGGGCGAGTACCAGCGCCAGCGGTCCCGCGCGTTCGGGTTCGACCCGTTGCTCACAGTGTGAGATATCGGCGCGTTCGTGCCTGTGCCTGAGATGCGAACCGGTTGTAGCGGTGCCCGGCGCGGGCGGCCACGCACGGTCGTAGGGGCCGGTGCCGCACCTGGGATTGCCGGGGATCCGGACACCCCCGGGGCCCTCCCCGCCGGGCGGTCCCCCCGGCCCCGCCCGCATTTCCCTCCCGGCCCTCGGTTCAGGCACGATTCTCGGCCCGGGTGCGATGATGCCCGGACAGCGGAGACGAGGGCGCGCGAGCTGACAGCGGGCCCGACCTGGAACGGAGAGCCTGTGACGACGACGGAAGACACGACCCCGACCATCGCCGACGTGGACCGGCTGGTGGCCTGGATGGACGCCGAGGGGCTCGGCACCGGGGCGCCGCTCGAGCACGGGTACATCTCGGGGGGCAGCCAGAACGAGATCTACGAGCTGCGCCGGGGCGACCTGCACTGCGCCATGCGGATCCCGCCGCCCACCGCACCGGCCGAGCGCGACGCGGGCATCGTGCGGGAGTGGCGGATCATCGAGGCGCTGAACGGGACGGACGTGCCGCACACCGAGGCCATCGCGGTCTGCACGGATCCGGCGGTGCTGGGCCGGACCTTCTACCTGATGGGCTTCGTCGACGGCTGGTCGCCGATGGGCATGGAGCGCGGCGTCTGGCCGGCTCCCTTCGACACCGACCTCGAGGCGCGCCAGGGGCTGGCGTACCAGCTGGTGGAGGGCATCGCCCTGCTGTCCAAGGTCGACTGGAAGGCGAGGGGGCTCGAGGACCTCGGCCACCCCGACGGCTTCCACGAGCGCCAGGTGGACCGCTGGACCGCCTTCTTCGAGCGCATCAAGGGACGCGAGCTGCCCGGGTTCGACGAGGCGTCGGCCTGGCTGCGCGCCCACAAGCCGCTCGACTACGTCCCGGGCATCATGCACGGCGACTACCAATTCGCCAACGTCATGTTCAAGGACGGGGCGCCGGCGCGGCTGGCCGCCATCGTGGACTGGGAGATGGGGACCGTGGGCGACCCCAAGCTCGACCTGGGCTGGGTCGTGCACTCCTGGCCCGAGGACACCAGCGGCGGCGAGGGGAGCGTCGGCGGCTACGTCGACATGACCGGCATGCCCTCCCGGGCCCAGGTGCTCGAGCACTACTCGAAGCAGTCGGGCCGCCAGGTCGACGACATCGACTACTACTGCGTGCTGGCCAAGTGGAAGCTGGCCATCGTGCTCGAGCAGGGCTACCAGCGCGCCGGGGACGACTACAAGCTGCAGGGCTTCGGCCCGGTGGTGCTCGACCTCATGGCCGCCGCCGGCGAGCTGGCCGAGTCGAGCGACTACAAGGGATGAGGCCGCCCGCAGACCTGTTCGATCTGACGGGCAAGATCGCCGTCGTCACCGGGGGGAGCCGGGGCATCGGCCGGGCGGTGGCCGAGGGCATGGCCACGGCGGGGGCGGACGTCGTCGTCGCCAGCCGCAAGCTGGAGAATTGCCAGAAGGCGGCGACCGAGATCGCGGGTGCCACCGGGCGCCGCACGCTGCCCGTCGCCTGCCATGTCGGCGAGTGGGAGGACTGCGACCGGCTGGTCGAGACCGTGTACGAGGAGTTCGGGCGCTGTGACGTGCTGGTGAACAACGCCGGCATGTCGCCGCTCTACGACGGCCTCCCCTCGGTCACCGAGGCGCTCTACGACAAGGTCCACGCCGTCAACGCGCGCGGGCCGTTCCGCCTGAGCGCGCTCGTCGGGTCGCGCATGGCCGAGGGCGACGGCGGCTGCATCATCAACGTCACGACGGCGGGGACGCTGCGCCCCGGGGCCGACGACCTGCCCTACGCCATGGCCAAGGCCGGCCTCAACGCGCTGACGCTCGGCCTCGCCGGCGCGTGGGCGCCCAAGGTCCGGGCCAACCTCGTGCTGCCCGGCGCCTTCGACACCGACATCGCGAAGGCCTGGGACCCCGACACGAAGGCGCGGGTCGCGTCGATCAACCCGATGCGGCGCATCGGGCGGCCCGAGGACATGGTCGGCGTCTGCGTCTTCCTGGCCAGCGACGCCGCCAGCTACGTCAACGGGGCCCAGGTGCTGGTCGACGGCGGGTTCTTCCGCACGCTCTGAGGCCCGCCGGCGCAGCGCTCCCGCTCAGCTGGTGGCCGGCCCGCGCCACAGGTCGATGTTGCCCTCGACGGCGTAGGCGTCGATCTCCTTCAGCTCCGCCTCGGTGAAGTCCATGGTGTCGAGGGCAGCGACGTTCTCCTCCAGCTGGGCCACGCTGCTCGCCCCGATGACGAGCGAGGTGACGCGCGGGTCACGCAGGGCCCAGGCGAGGGCGAGCTGGGAGACCTTCTGGCCCCGCCGGGCCGCGATCTCCGCCAGCGCCCGCACGCGGGAGAGGTTCTCCTCGCTCACCATGTCGGGCAACAGCGACGACCCCTCCGTGAGCCGCGACCCGGCCGGGATGTCGTGCAGGTAGCGCTCGGTGAGCAGTCCCTGGGCCAGCGGCGAGAAGCCGATGCACCCGACGCCCTCTTCGCCCAGGACGTCGAGGAGGCGGTCCTCGATCCAGCGGTTGAACATGGAGTACGACGGCTGGTGGATGAGCAGCGGGGTCCCCAACGAACGCAGGATCCCGATCGCCTCGCGGGTGCGCACGTCGGAGTACGAGGAGATGCCGGCGTAGAGCGCCTTGCCCTGGCGCACTGCCGAATCGAGCGCGCCCATGGTCTCCTCGAGGGGGGTGTCGGGGTCGAAGCGGTGGTGGTAGAAGATGTCGACGTAGTCGAGGCCCAGCCGGCCGAGGCTCTGGTCCAGGCTGGCCAGCAGGTACTTGCGCGAGCCGTGGTCGCCGTAGGGGCCGGGCCACATGTCCCAGCCCGCCTTGGTCGAGATGATCAGCTCGTCGCGCAGGCCGGCGAAGTCGGTGCGGAGGACGGAACCGAAGTTCGTCTCGGCGCTCCCGTAGGGCGGCCCGTAGTTGTTGGCCAGGTCGAAGTGCGTGATGCCGAGGTCGAAGGCGCGCCGCAGGATGGCGCGCTGGACCTCGAGGGGCCGGTCGTCACCGAAGTTGTGCCAGAGCCCGAGCGAGAGCGACGGCAGCAGCACCCCGCTCCGGCCGCAGCGGCGGTAGGGCATGGACTCGTAGCGACCGGTTGCCGGGTCGTAGTGCGGCATTGGGATCCACCTCCTGAACTGGTTGGACGGTCTCAGTTCGGCTGATGGCGGTCAACCTAGCGGCAGGGCGGGAGCGGCAGGCCGTGCACCGCACGCCGAGAAGATGGCGCCTCGCCACGGGCTTGGCTGGACGGTCCTCTGGGGAACATTCACCTGCGACTCACCAGGCTCGTAGTTCCAGGCCCCATCAGCTCGAGACCTGATCCCGTCGGGCTGCCTCCCGAGCTGAATCAGAGAACCTGACTCCAAAATGAATCGCAATCAGCAGTTCAAGCACAAAACCGAAGAAGGCAATTGCAGCTGCCGCGACCACGCTCCCACCAATGATTCCCACGACAACAGCTGCGGTATCCCCACCCGCACCGTCGGCATGCAAGGAGCGACCGACCAGAACCGCTGCAACGACCCCTGCGGCCACCACGACCACTGCGAACACTTTGAAGAAAGCAGAGAGCGCTGCAGCACCTCGAAAATCGGCATAGGTGAGCCAATCGGGATGCCAGCGACCGTCGGTCCCCTTTTCCCATCCTGGCCCCGGTATTGATTCCTTCATCCACCGCTCCTTATCAAGATTGGAACCGGAACCCTACGTCCGAAGTCCCGACCGAGCCGCCTTCCTGATGCACATGAATCGGCTTCGCGGCGCACATGCGAACCGTGAGCACCCGGTGCGATGATGCCCCCATGACAGAGAAGAAGAGGGTCGTCGTCTGGGGCACGGGATTCGTGGGGAAGATGGTCATCCCCGAGGTGCTCCGCCACCCCAATTTCGAGCTGGTCGGCGTCGGCGTCAACGACAAGGACAAGGTCGGCCGGGACGTGGGGGAGATCTGTGGCATCGGGAACACGGGGCTCGCCGCCACCGACGACCTGGGGACGCTGGTGGCCCTCCGGCCTGACGCCCTGGTGCACTACGGCCCCACGGCGGGCCTGGCCGACGCCAACATCCGGGACATGGGTGCGTTCCTCCGGGCCGGCATCGACGTGTGCTCGACCGCCATGACGCCGTGGGTCTGGCCGCACATGACGCAGAACCCGCCCTCGTGGATCGACCCCATCACCGAGGCCTGCGCGGAGGGCGGCGCCACCTGCTTCACCACCGGCATCGACCCGGGCTTCGCCAACGACCTCTTCCCCATGACGCTGATGGGCCTGTGCGCCGAGGTGAAGAAGGTGAAGGCGCTCGAGATCCTCGACTACCTCAACTACACCGGTGCCTACGAGGACGAGATGGGCATCGGGCGCCCACCCGAGTTCACGCCGCTGCTCGAGCACACCGACATCCTCGTCATGTCGTGGGGCGCAACGGTGCCGATGATGGCTCACGCCGTGGGCATCGAGCTCGATGAGATCACCACCACGTGGGAGAAGTGGGTCACCGATGTCCCCATCACCACCGCCAAGGGGGTCATCAACCCCGGGGAGGTGGCCGCCATCCACTTCACGATCGACGGCATCTACAAACGCGAGCCCCGCATCTGCCTCGAGCACATCAACCGGGTCGGCACCGACGCCGCGCCGGACTGGCCCCGGGGCACCCAGGACGACGTCTACCGGGTCGAGATCGAGGGGACGCCCTCGATCACCCAGGAGACGGCCTTCCGTTTCACCGACGGCTCGGGGCGTGACGCGGCTGCGGCCGGCTGTCTGGCCACGGGGCTGCGCGCCCTCAACGCGGTGCCGGCGGTGAACGATCTCCCTCCGGGGTGGGCCACCGCGCTCGATCTGCCGCTCATCCCCGGGGCGGGCACCATCCGGTAGCAGCTCGCGACCACTCGTCGGAATGGGAGCGGACCGTCAGCGCCGAGGGGCCACGGATCCCGCCAGCGAGTTGGCGAGCACGTCCATCCCGCCGTTGCGGTTGACCTCGTCGACGAAGTCGTCCAGTGCCGCTTGGTCGGTGACATCGATCCCGCGCTCTTGGAGGGCGAGCGCCATGGTCTTGGCCGGTCCCCACTCCTCGGGGTCCTGGGACAGCTCGATCATCTCTGGCGCGTACCCGTAGGCCGCTTCGACCGCGACCTTGATCGACTCCCCGGGGATGCCCCGCCGCCGGCCCACGAATCGGATCCAGGCCGCCAGCACGTCGGGCAGCAGAGTGAACCCGTCGCCGTCGACGGCGATCTTGCGGGGAGCCCAGTCCAGGCAGAAGATCTCCACCATCACGGGGCTGAACCGGAGCGGCGTGCCGCGTACGTAGTCCAACGAGAAGCTCAGTATCTGGTACGCCAGATCCTCGACGGTCTCGTTCTCGTCGCGGTCGGGGTCCCAGAGCACGGCTGCCTCGTCCGATTGGGAGAACTCGGCCAGGAGCTGCTTCCTCTCGCCCTCCCCCAGTCCTGCCGGCTCGGGAACCTTCCCACGGTCCGGCAGCGTGGCGAGGCGGGCCATCACGAGGGCACGAAGGTGATCGAGGTCTTCACCCGTCGGTGGCTCGAAGGTCACGTCGGTCATTTCGAACGCTTCCCGCCAACGTGCGGCCGCCTCGTCCAACGAGATCTCGCACCACTCGAGCGCCTCCGAGTCGTTGTGATCTTCCTGCAAGTTGGCGACCACCTCGTCAACTCCGGCCGGTACGGCGAACGCGTCCTTGGCCATCCCGCCCAGATTGTGGTCGACGTAGACCCCCACCGTGCTCGGCTCACCCGGGCCGTCGAGCCCGACAATGACCGCGACGCCGTCGTCGTCGATGGGGTCGTAGGACAGGTAGGCACCCGTCGGCCGCCCTGTTCCCACCACCGCAGCCCAACGCCGCTCGGTGGCGCCGGCGGCAGCCAGGCGACCGGCCTCGCGCCGGGCCCGCGACCCATAGGGCTCTGGAGCCACTGCCCCCAGGGCCCGCAGCACCATGAGTGCGCCCGGCGTCGCCCGCCTGGCCGCGTACTTGATGATCCCGCCGGCAAACACCTCGATCGCGTCGGCACCGATCAGCTCCGACGTCGCCCAGATGGACCACATCTGCGACGCCCACATCTCGACGGCCACCGGGGGCAGGTCGTCAGTCAGAGCTTTCGGGGCGGACCGGAGAACGCTCTCGAAGATCTCCTCCAGCCCGGCCTGCTCGGCGGGCGTGAACCGACCGGTGCGAGCAGACCCCTTGGGTGTGACCCGGCCGCCCTTCTTCTTGCGCTGTCCGCCCACGGCGTCGACCTCCCTCCCTCGCTCTGGCGCCACCGTACCGCCCGCTATCCGAACGGTCGCGGACAGTCGAGATCGGGACATCGACCCGCTCATCGTCGAGCCCAGCGGTCGGGCGAGCAACCTCTTCACCGGCGCCGGGTTCGATGTCGCCGTGGCACTCCTGCTCGCCCCGAGGACCCGACCGGACCCACTCCGTGGGGGATGGTCCCGTTGCACGGGTGCTGATCGGACAGCTCTTCCTGGCGTCCGACCAGGGTCATCAGTCGGTGTCACAGCGTCGGGCATGATGCGAGGGTGCGCGTTCTCCACTCGGCCTGGCTGATCGATGCCGAGCGCCTCGTCGTGTGGGCCGAGGACGGCAGCGGGCCCCGCACGGCCGCGCCGCGTCGCGGCCGGCCACCCCGGCACCGACGCCCGGTCCCGCACCCGTTCGCCCTCGGCCACGACGGCATCCGCCTCGCTGCCGCCGAGGTGGGAGGCGTCGAGGCGGACGACCTGATCGTCAAGGCCGACGAGGTCGAGCTGCTTCTCCGGCTGCCCGGCGGCGCGGCCGGTCCCACCGCTTCTCCGCTGCTGGAGGACGAGCCCGCGACCCCCGACGGCCCGGGCTCGTCACCGTCACCGGGGTCGGGCGAGCCCCGGCCGGGGTGGACGGCGCCGGGACTTGCCCTCGAACCGGGCGACGCGGGGCGTCTGGCCCTCGCCCTCTGCGCAGCGGACCCGTGGAGCGCGGTGGTCACGGGCGAGCCGGATGTCGCCCTCGCCACGGACCTCCGATTCGCCGCCAGGGCCGCCGACCTGGTCCTCGAGTTGATCACCAGGGGTCGCATCCTGCCCGATCTGGAGCTCACCACCACCGGTCGTCGGGCCCGGTGGCGTCCGCTGGTGGACCGCAACGACCGTGGTCGCATCGAGGCCCTCTGCTGGAACCTTCCCGAGTCGTTCACGTGTGCCGGCATGGCCGACGAGGGCCACCGGCCCGGCACGGCGTCGGACCCCCCGGCGCCGCCCGATGTGGTGCGCTCCTACATGTGGAGCGTGACCGACGCGCTGACGCGCCGCTTCGTGGCCGATCGGCCTCCCGCCAAGCCACCACCCGGGCGCCGGCGCCGCCCATCGAGGGCCGATGCCGTCGAGGCCTGGCTGGCCGGCCTGACCGCGCCGGACGGCCCTGCCGGTCCGGTCGTCCCCGACGACCTCGACGTACGCGCCGGCGAGGAGTCGCTCGCCGAGGCGCTGCGCGCCTGGCATGCCACGGCGGACACGGCCGCCGAGGCGGTGCGCACCTGCTTCCGCATCCAGCCCCCGACTGTCGGCGACGAGAGCGACGGCGAGGACTCCGGCAAACGGACCGGCGACGAGGACGATGTCGATGCCGACCCAGGTCCGCCCCGGAGCCGGGAGCGAGGCCGCCGCCCGCGCGAGCCGGCCGGGGCGGACGACTGGCGGATCGAGTTCGCGCTCCAGGCGGTCGACGACCCCAGCCTGTTCGTCGCGGCCCCGGCCGTATGGGCCGACGGCCCCGAGCTCACCGCCTTGGAACGCCACGTCGCGCACCCCGACGAGCTGCTCCTGCGCGGCCTCGGGCTCGCGGCCCGGCTCGTCCCCTCGCTCGGCTCGGCGCTGGCGACGGCGACGCCCTCGGAGCAGGTGACCGACGCCGCCGGCGTGCTGACGTTCCTCCGCGAAGGGGCGCCGCTCCTGGAGGAGGCCGGCTTCGGGGTCCTGGCGCCTCCCTGGTGGCGCTCGCCCCGGACCCGGCTGGGCCTTCGCCTCAAGGCCAAGACCCGCTCCGCCGGCGGGTCGTCGACCACGGCCATCGGGCTGGACGGCCTGTGCGACGTCCGTTGGGAGGTCGCGCTCGGCGACGACCGGCTGAATCTCGCCGAGCTGCGCGCGCTGGCGCGCCTCAAGCAGCCGCTGGTCCGGGTGCGCGGCCAGTGGGTGGAGCTGCGCGAGGGGGACATCGAGGCGGCGATCGCGGCCGTCGGGAGGAAGGGCACCGCGACCCGGATGCCCGCCGGCGAGGTCCTGCGCGCCGCACTGGGCCTCGTGCCGATCTCCGACGGCGGGGGCGCCCTGCCCGTCACCGAGGTGGAGGCCGACGGCTGGCTCGGGGACCTCCTGGCCGGGGCCGAGGACCGCCGGCTGCAGTCCCTGCCCACCCCGGATGGGTTCGCCGGGGAGCTCCGTCCCTACCAGGAGCGCGGCCTCGGGTGGCTGGCCTTCCTCGGCGACCTCGGCCTCGGGGCCTGCCTGGCCGACGACATGGGGCTCGGGAAGACGGCGCAGCTCCTCGCCCTGCTGGTCGACGAGCGGGCCCGTACCCCCCGTTCCGCCGGCCCGACCCTCGTCGTCTGCCCGATGTCGCTCGTCGGCAACTGGCAGCGCGAGGCGGCGCGCTTCGCCCCGGACCTGTCGGTGTACGTGCACCACGGGCCCGATCGGCTCGACGGCAGGGCGTTCACCCGGCAGGCCAAGAAGGCGGACCTGGTGCTGTCGACCTACGGCCTGGCCGCGCGCGACCAGCAGCTCCTCACCACCGTCCCCTGGCGGCGCCTGGTCCTCGACGAGGCGCAGCAGATCAAGAACAGCGCGGCCCGCACCACCCAGAGCGTGCGGGCCATCCCGGCCGAGCGGCGGATCGCCATGACCGGGACACCGGTGGAGAACCGCCTGGCCGAGCTGTGGTCGATCATGCAGTTCCTCAACCCGGGCCTGCTGGGCTCGGAGAAGTCCTTCCGCGAGCGCTTCGCCATCCCGATCGAGCGGCTGGGCGACGACGAGGCCGCCGCGCAGCTCCGCCGCATCACCGCACCGTTCGTGCTGCGTCGGCTGAAGACCGACCGGACGATCATCGCCGACCTGCCGGACAAGATCGAGATGAAGGAGTTCTGCACGCTGACCCGCGAGCAGGCCACGCTGTACCAGGCCGTCGTCGACGACATGCTGGACCGCATCGACAACTCCGAAGGGATGGAGCGGCGCGGCCTGGTGCTCGCCACCATGATGAAGCTCAAGCAGGTGTGCAACCATCCGGCGCATTTCCTGGCCGACGGCTCCGCGTTGCCCGGCCGCTCGGGCAAGTTGACCCGCCTGGTCGAAGTGCTCGAAGAGGCCGTCCAGGAGGGCGACCGGGCCCTTGTGTTCACCCAGTTCACCGAGATGGGCGACATGCTCGAGCGCTACCTCCGTCGCCACCTGGCCCGCGACGTGCTCTGGCTCCACGGCGGTGTCTCCAAGAAGAAGCGCGACGCCATGGTGGAGCGCTTCCAGGGCGCCGACGGCCCGCCCGTGTTCCTGCTGTCCCTGAAGGCCGGGGGCACCGGGCTCAACCTGACCGCGGCGACGCACGTGGTGCACTTCGACCGCTGGTGGAACCCGGCGGTGGAGAATCAGGCCACGGACCGGGCCTTCCGTATCGGGCAGCAGCGCAACGTGCAGGTGCGCAAGTTCATCTGCGGGGGCACGCTCGAGGAGCGGATTGACGTCATGATCGAGGCCAAGCGCGCGCTGGCGGAGCGGATCGTCGGCTCGGGCGAGGGCTGGATCACCGAGATGTCGACCGAGCAGCTGCGCGAGATCATCGCCCTGTCGGCCGACGCGGTGGGGGAGGACTGATGCCTTCACGGCGACAGCCCGAACGGCGGCCCACTGGCCGACGGGCCCGTTCGCCAGCGCCCCACCGCGACGGCTGGTGGCCGCCCAGCTCCACTCCGATCCCGGTGGAGGGCGGCCTGCAGGCCCGCAGCCGGCGCGGAGCGATCGGTGACACGTGGTGGTCGCAGCGTTTCATCGCGGTGCTCGAGTCCTTCGGGATGGGCAGCCGCCTCCAGCGCGGCAAGCGCTACGCCCGCACCGGTCAGGTGCTCTCCATGGAGATCGCGCCGGGGCAGGTGACGGGGTCGGTCCAGGGTTCGCGGACCCGGCCGTACCGTGTCTTCATCGAGACGCGCGCCCTCACCAAGTCCGAGTGGGATGCGGTCGAGAGCGCCATGGCGTCGAACGCCGCCTTCGTGGCCCCCCTGCTGGCCGGCGAGATGCCTCACGACATCGAGAAGGCATTCTCGGGCCCGTCGGGCTCCCTGTTTCCGGCGTCCGCCCGAGACCTCGATGCGGCGTGCTCGTGCCCCGACTGGGAGAACCCGTGCAAGCACATTGCCGCCGTGTTCTTCCTCTTGGCAGAGGCGTTCGACGACGATCCCTTCCTCATCTTCTCCTGGCGCGGCCGGACCAAGGACGAGCTGCTGGCAGGGCTGCGGGCGCGCCGCCGGCGCGCCGATTCGACCGACGGCGACGTCGGCCCCGACGCGGTCGAGGAGAGCGGGGACGGAGAGGCGGGGGCGTTCGGGTGGCCGCTGACCGAGGAGGACCCTGGTCCGGCCCCGTGGTCGCCCGACACGGAGGAATGGTGGGGACGGGCCGCCGAGCTTGCTTCATTGGAGATCCGTCCCCGGCTGGCCGTTGCCCCGGATCTGGTGCTCCGCCAGCTCGACCCGGCTGCGCTCGGTGACGACGGAGAGCGGATCCTTGACGCGCTGCGCCCCCTCTACGAGGCGATCACTGCGGGTGCGGCGGCTCTGGCCCTCGGTGAGGAGTCATAGAGCTCCGTGCCCTGAGGGCGACGCGCTACGGTCCCCCGGCGTGGAGGCCTGGCAGGTCCAACGACACGGCCCACCGGGCGAAGTGCTCCGGCGCGTCGTCGTCGACGAGCCGGTCCCTGGCCCCGGTGAGTTGCGGCTGCGCGTGCGCTGCGCGGGGGTCGGGCTCCCGGATGCGCTGATGTGCCGGGGCTCCTACGCGTTCTCCCCGACGCTTCCGTTCGTCCCCGGTCAGGAGGTGTGCGGCACGGTCGACGCCGTCGGACCGGGGGTGGAGCTGCCCCTCGGCAGGCGGCTCATGGCGGTGACGAACTTCTTCGATGGCCGCGGTGGGTTTGCCGAGGCCACGATCGCGCGGTCGGACAGCGCCTTCCGTGTGCCCGAGGCCATGCTCGACGAGGACGCCGCCGCGTTCCGGATCGGCTACTCGACGGCCTACATAGGACTGGTAAGGCGGGGCGCGTTGCAGCGCGGCGAGTGGCTGCTCGTGCTGGGGGCCGCGGGCGGTTCGGGTCTCGCCGCCCTGCAGCTCGGGGCGGCGCTCGGGGCGCGGGTCATCGCGGTCGTGGCGGGGGAGGCGAAGCGGGAGCTGTGCGCGCGCTCGGGCGCGGACGTCGTCGTCGATCGCACGGTGAGCCCGGTGCCCGACGCGGTGGCGGAAGTGACGGGGGGCGACGGGGTCGACGTCGTCTATGACCCTGTCGGTGGTGCTTTCGCCGGGGCGACGGCGCGGTGCCTGGCGACGGGCGGACGGCTCCTCGCCGTTGGGTTCGCCAGCGGAACATGGGTCGACGCCGACATCGGGGAGTTCGTCCAGCGCAACGCATCCATCGTGGGTGTCTATGCCGGCGGCCAGACGCGTGCCGAGGCTGAGGCCGATCACGAGGTGTTGCTCGCCCTCGCGGCGGACGGCCGGCTGGGCGGCACCACCCGGGTGGTTCCGTTCGACGGGTTGCCCGAGGCGCTCGGTGCCGTCGACCGGGCGGAGGCCGTCGGGAAGTCGGTCGTCAGTGTCTCTTAGGTTCGCGTAATGGTGACTGGCGAACGCGGGGTGGATGGCGTGGGATCGCGCACGGAGTCATCACCGTCGGTCCTGTCGTCCGCCCCGTTCGCACCCGGATCGGTGTCCATCCGGCTGTACCCGCACAACGAGCTTCCCGCCGATGCCATCGTCAGCGAGCTCTGCGCGCAAGCCCGCCTCGCCCTCGGCAGCGGTTTCGACGGGGTCATGACGAGCGAGCATCACGGTGGCTTTGCCGGCTACATGGCGCAGCCCCTGCAGATGGCGTCCTTCGTCCTCTCCGAGCACGCGACCGGCTGGGCCGCCGCGGCACCGCTCCTCCTCCCACTGCGGGCCACGGCGCTCGTTGCCGAGGAGGTTGCCTGGCTCCAGGCGCGTCATCGCGGCCGCGTCGGGCTCGGCGTGGCCGCGGGCGCCCTGCCCCTGGACTTCGAGGTGGCTGGCGTCAGCCAAGCCGATGCAGTGGAACGCTTCAAAGCGGAGCTTCCCCGGCTCGTCGCCATGCTCCGCGGTGAGGATCTGGGCGAGCTCGAAGAGGACCCGGCGCTGCACGCCTGCCGGGAGGCGCCGGTCCCCGTGCTCAGCGCGGCCGTGTCGGTTGCCGCCGCCGTGCGGGCGGCCCGCTGCGGGGCCGGGATCCTCATGGAGGGAATGTCGGCGCCCTCCAGACTCGCCCACCTGACCCGGGCCTTCGACCAGGCCGGGGGCACGAGCGCCAAGGTCCTGATCCGCCGGGTGTGGCTGGGCAGTGTGCAATCGGAGCTGGTGGACAGCCAGCGCGCGATCTACGAGAGCTATGCCGCAGGCTCGTTCGGCGAGGACCAGACGATCGCGTGCGATGACCCGGACGACATGGCCGAGCGGCTCGCAGCAACCGTGCAGGTCGTCGGCGCCGACGCGCTCAACCTCCGGGTGCAGCTGCCCGGCATGTCGCCCGAGCAGGTGCGCGAGCAGATCGCACGGATCGGGTCCACCGTCGTCCCGTCGCTGCAGAAGGTCTGGCCCGTGCCGGCGCGAGGCGCCCCGTGACTACCGGATCGGTGTCCAGCCGCTCGAGAGGTGGTTCCCCCCGTCGACGTCCAGCGTGATCCCGGTGATCTGCCGTGCATCGTCGGAGAGCAGGAAGCACACCGCCGCGGCGATGTCGTCGGCTTCGGTCAGGCGGCCGAGGGGGAGATTCGAGCCGGCGGCAGCGCCGTCGTCGGATTTCCACATGGACCGTGTGGCCGTCGTGCGCACCAGGCCGGGACTGACCGCGTTCACCCGGACCCCCTTCGGGGCCAGGTCGGCGGCGATGGTGCGCGTCATGGCGTTCAGCGCCGCCTTGGCCGAGGCGTACGCCACCATGGCCGACGTGGTCTTGCGCGGTGAGCCGCTCGAGATGGTGACGACCGAGCCGCCGGCACCGAGCCCTCGCGCCAGCGCCGCCCGGATCAGCGCGACCCCCGGCCACGTGTTAAGTCTGATCGTCTCGAGCAGCTGTGCCTCACTGATGGCGTCGAACGACAGCGGGTAGGGGGCGCCGCCCACCGTGCTGACGATCAGGTCGATGCGGCCGAACGCGGCAACGGCCCGGTCCGTGAGGACAGCCACGGCGTCTTCGTCGTCCATGGACCCGACGACCCCGACCGCGGCCAACCCCTCCGCGCGCAACGTGGCTTCCGTCGAGGCAACCCGATCCTCGTCGCGGCCGTTGATGACCACCGACGCGCCCTCACGGGCGAGGCGGAAGGCGCAGGATCGGCCGATGCTCGGGTCGGCGGTCGAACCGGTGACGACGGCCACCTGGCCGGAGAACCGTTGCGCTCCGCCAACGAAGGCCGCGTCAGTGCGGGTAGTCCGATCGGCTGGACCCATGCGCTCATCTTGTCCCACGACGCCGAGCGTGTGCCGGTGCAGTCCGCAGCGCTCACCCGGAGGTGGCGGCCAACGGCATCAGTGGTGTGCTCGGAGGGCAAGCAGTGGGGCAACCCGTTCGACGGACCGACGTGGGCCACCGGCTTCCTGCGGCCGTTCCCGCGCCAGCCCATGCTGGGCGGCGCGTCCTTCGGTCACGACGGCGCCCGTGGCGGAAGGACGCCGACCCCGGCGTCGAGACGGCCGTCGCCAGGTCCTCGAGTCCGCTCGGGTCCTGGGAGCGCAGCACCACCGAGACGTGGACCGGGGTGGACGCGGACACCTGGCCGAGAGCGTGGGCCACCGCCGGGACGGCCGCCGGTGTCCCGATGACCTCCGACGTCGCGGCACCGGCCGGCGTCGACAGCTCCATGCCCACACCCAGCGTCGAACAGACCGCGAGCACTGCCGCCCCACAGGCCAAACGTGTGCGCCCCGCCACCCTCGTCCTCCTCCGCTCGTTTCCTCGTGCGACCGCGGAGGCCATCGACCTCGCGCCGAGGAAGAAGTTAGGCCGACGGCCCGCGGGCCACGTGGATCGTCGCTGTGCAGATGCCCTGTTGCACTACACGGATCGGAGCACCCAGATCCGGGCGGTGCAGGGCTCGCGCAGCGGCCACTGCAGCCCCTCCTCCATGAGCGCCGCCCCCTGTCGTCGTTCGCCGCCGGTCGCAGTCGGATCGACGTCCGCCGCGAGATCGACGGCCGTCACCTCGTACGTCCGCTCCGCGTCGAGCCCACCCGGGCGCAGCGGTGCCGCGTCGCCGGTCGGCGCGGTGAGCTGGAAGCCGAACACGACCGCCCCTTGGCCGTCCGGGGCGACGTATTCGAGGGCGGAGCGTTCACCCGGTGGCACCAGGCGCCACAGGTCCCCCTGTTGGACGAGCGGCCGGACGTCGCGGTACAGCGCCACCGCGCGGCGGCAGACGGCCAGCTCCTCGTCGGTGAGGGCCTCGAAGTCGAGGTCGAAGCCGAACCGCGCGCTCATCGCCACCGCACAGCCGAAGGCGACCGGCCGGTCGCCTTCCCGGGTCACGTGGGCCCCGACGACGTTGGCGGGCAGGAAGTGCGATGCGGCCCACTGCATCCGCAGCCGGTCGAGCGGATCGGTGTTGTCCGAGAGCCACACCTCGTGGAACCAGCGCAGCGACCCGAGGTCGACCCGCCCGCCGCCCGAGGCGCACAGCATGAGCATCTGCTCGGGGTGACGCTCGGCCACGGTCTCCATCAGGCGCCAGGTGGCCCGCGCCTGGTCGACCCAGTAGTTGGCCTGCCGGTCGGGGCCGAGCGCGGGGGACCCGGGATCGGTCAGGGGCCGGTTGGCGTCCCACTTCAAGTAGCTGATGCCTGGGTTCTCGGCCAGGACGCGATCCACCACGCCGGACACGAAGTCGGCGACGTCGGGCTGCAGGACATCGAGGACGAACTGGTTCCGCCACCGGCGCCGGTGCCGTGCCGGCTGGCCCACCACCCAGTCCGGGTGTTCGGCGTACAGCGTGGAGTCCGGGTTGACCATCTCGGGTTCCACCCACAGCCCGAAGCGGACGCCGCGCTCGGCTGCCCGCGCAATGACCGGACCCAGGCCGCCGGGCAGCTTGGCCTGGTCGACCTGCCAGTCGCCCAGGCCCGTGGTGTCGTCGTCGCGGGGGTGGCTCTCGCCGAACCATCCGTCGTCGAGCAGGAAGAGCTCCGCGCCCAGGTCCGCCGTGTGGTCGATGAGCCCGAACAGCCGGTCCGTGTCGAAGGAGAAGAAGGTGGCCTCCCAGTTGTTGACCACGACCGGCCGCAGCGCGTCGCCGTCGCGCACGGCGTGGGCGCGGACCCAGCGGTGGAAACGCCGGCTGAGCGGGCCCATGCCCTCGGTCGACCACATCCAGATCTGCTCGGGGGTGACGAAGGTGGCGCCGGGGTCGAGCACGTACTCGGAGGCCGCAGGGTTGTGCCCGCACCAGAGCCGCACCCCCGGGGTGGTCGTCCGCTCGAAGGCGAAGCGGGTGTTGCCACCCCAGGCCAGCGCGCCGGCGACGACGGTGCCGTCCGATTCCTCGGGCGCCCCGTCGGGGGCGAGCAGGAAGAACGGACAGGACCGTAGGTGGGGCTGCACGCCGCCACGCGACTCCACCACCTTGGTCCCCGGTGTCAGCGCCTCCGTCGTCGTGGTCCACTCGGCGGACCAGTCGCCCCCGCCGAAGTGGGTCAGGTACGGCGCGGGCGTGGCGAGCAGTGGCGAGGCGGCGGCAATCTCGTGGAGGGTGACGGCCCCGGGCTGGCGGTTGGTGACGCTGACCCACTGGCGCAGCACGCCGTGGTCGTCGGCGTGGAACGAGAGCGTGACCTCCAGTGGGCAGTCGGGGTCGACGAGGAGGATGTCGGTCTGCGGGTCGGCCACGCGGACGTCCTGCACCTTCAGGCGGGTGGTCGTGGTGCCATCGCCGTGCGTGACCCGCAGCGCGGGCGCCCGGGTCGGCTCCTCGTCGTAGGCCGGATAGGCCAGGGGGTAGAGCGCCAGTGGGATCCTGTCGGGCAGCCGCTCCATGTGGGCGTCGATGTCGGGCCCAAAGCCCGCCTGGTGCAGCCGGCCCTGGTTGTCAACCAGGAAGCCGTAGCCGGCGCCTTCGGACGCCACGACGATGGTGCTCACCCGGCCACCATTGCAGAGCGCCGGCAGTGCGCCAAGCGCCGCTGGCAGGACGGCTTCCCGGGTCCGTCAGAACTCATCCGGATCCCGCGCAGGAGGCAGCACACCCCGCTCGCGACGATGGGCGCTCCATGCTCATCGTGTGTTTCGAACTGAGCTACACGGTGTCCACCTGTCCGGCTGGTGTCGCGAAGCGAGAACCCGAAGTACGACGGCTGAGCCTGCGCGTCATCCCGGGACCTGCAGGCGCGTCCGGCCGGGCCGCAGGAGGTTGCACCAGCCCCGGATCACGGGATGTCGGTTCTGTGCATGCACGCGGTCCAGTGCCGTCTGCATGGAGCCGGTGATCTCCGCGTAGCACGCGGCCACGGTTGCCTCATCGTCCGCAGCGTCGGGGCCGTAGCTGGTCCAGTCGAGTGGTGGCAGGAACTCGACGTTGATCGCCGAGGGCATCGGAAGCGGCGGTGTGAGGATAGTGGTCAGGCCGTAAGGGGCGAGCAGGATGGGGAACACCTTGATCCGGATGCGCTGCAAGCCGAGGGTTTTCGCCAGGCGCTCGCCGCTCGAGACGACGACGACCGCGTCCTGTGACCCGTGTGCCACCACCGGCACCACCGGCACGCCGGCACGGAGTGCCAGGCGAACGAACCCCTGATGGCCACCCAGGTCGACCTTGTTGCGCTGGGTCCAGGGCCGACACGCCTCCCGGTCGCCTCCCGGGTACACGACAACGAGGCCACCTTCCGCCAGGGCCTGCTCGGCGGCCTCCCCGCCGGCGGGGATCGCTCCGATGCGGCGCAGGAACGGACCGACGCCCGGGATGCCGAACAGAAGGTCGTAGCCCATCGCGTACGCGGGCTGGTCCAGGCCGCGCCGCCGGATGATCTCGAGCCCGACCACCCAGGCGTCGGGCATGTAGAAGAGGCCGGAATGGTTTCCGACCACGAGCGCCGGACCGCTGGGGGGGAGGTACTCCTGCCCCCGGACCTCGGGTGAGAAGTAGTTCACGTAGCGGGTCACCGCCGGGAGTTGGCGCCGAAGGAACTCCGGATCCCGCTGGAAGAGGGGCTGGTCGCGCACGTGATCCACCCGTGCCGACAGCCCGCGCATCAAGGGCGCAAAAGCCCCGCTCGCTTCCCGCCCCCCTGCGGACTCGGTGACATGCTCCGACGTAACGGCCATTCTTACTCCCGTTCCACCCTCAACCCTCTCCGTATCCGGACTCTGAGGGAAGGGTCGTTTGGCCCAACGTTCCGAATGACCCGCCGACACGGCGAAATGGCAGCACGATCGGGGGAGGCGAGGCGCGGCGGGTCGCCCTCCCAGGAGGCCGTCGCCGTGTCGGTGAGGCTGCCCTGCTCAATTTCCCCCGTGCGGTGGCAGGCATCCAAAGCCGGATGCCGAGAGGGAGTCCTCGAGGAAGGTGGCAACCTGGCGGGACCAGACGTAGCCCACGTGGGACCCCCAGTACCAGCTGATCTGTGGGCGTTCCCAGTGCTCCCACAGTCGATGCGCATGTGCGGGAAGCGCGAGACGATCGCCGTGGCCGGCGAAGATGAAGCGGCGATCCTGTGGCACCTTCGGTGCGAAGCTCAGGGGCGACACCGCCGCGAAAACCTCCTCCACCGGACCGCCGATGATGTGGTGCTCAATCGATCGAGCTCGGATGTGTGCGGGGCTCTGCTCATGGAACAGGGCCGGGAGGTCCACCATCGGGATACCGGCCACAACCGCGTCGAGCCCGTCCTCGATGCCCGCGAGGAGCGCCACCACATAGGCGCCCAGCGAGACGCCATACAGGCCAATCGACGTCGCTCCTTGAGCTCGGATCCACGACAACAGGCGTCGGATGTCCCAGACCGCCTGCGAGAAGCCGTGCACGGTGTTCATGAGGTCGAACGAGAGAAACGGTTCGCCGCTCACCCTGGTCACCTTGCGGGGTCCGTGCAGCGGGAGCACCGGCAGTGCGACGTTGACCCCGAGCCTACGGTGGAGCTTGGTGGTGTGCAGTCCCGTGAAGTCCAGGAACGGGTAACCCATGGCGAAGCCATGGACACACACGAGCCAAGGGCGAGGCCCACCGGCGTCGTCGGGTCGGCGCACGATGGCCGCTACTGCCTCGCGGTTCGGCTCGTACCCCATCCACCGCTCGGACCCTGGCTCGCCGGTGCGGGGCGAGAACCCGCTCTCGTAGGTGATCCGTTCGTAGCCGAGGCCCATCGCCCACCCGCGACTCGTCCGCACGTCCTCATTCGCCAGGGGCGGAGGCGTGCGATGGTAGGAGGATGGACGGGTGATCCAGCCGCGAGACGAGAACATCTGCTTCGCGTCGGCCAGCTCGGTGCTCACACGCGCATAGTCCGCGCGTCGGGGAAACCTGCTCGGCGCCAAGGCCATCGCCAGGAAGGCCTCGTCCGCGGCCACACCGATCGCCAACCCGAGAGAATGGCGGTGGGCGCGCACGGTGCCGACCACCGTGCCGGTGTTGATGGGTGTGCGCAGAAATTGCAGGGTCCGTGGCACCGCGCGGGCGGCGCGCACGAGGGCGCGCCGCTCCAGGAATCTCGTGATCGTCCGGTATGGCCCCGTGATCCGATCGACGAGAGATGGTGCGTGAGATGCTGCCGTTTCCGGTTGCGCTGAGCCTGTCCGAAGCGCGTGCTGCCACGGTTCCGCACTGTCCGAAGCGCACGCGGTGTACGTCATGAGCCTCCTACGGCGCTGTGGTCAATCCCCTGACCGGGAAATCGAGCGGTCGAGCACACGCTACTGCGGGGTACGGATCCCACGGACTCCCATCCTGGTCACGCGTCTATAATGCACATCACTTATCCAGACGAGCTGAGACACCTGGGTCGATGACGCTCACCAACCGGCCGCGAGGCACGGTGGCAACGCCAGGTTCGATGAGGAGACCAACATGGTGTCGAAGACACTCGCGTCGCTCGACGCGTGGCTCGCCCTGGCCGAGGACGTGCTGGCCGAGCAGAGCGCCTACCGGGAGAAGGAAGCCGAGGCGAGCAGATCGCAGGGGTTCGACCAGCTCTCGCTCTTTCCGAGTGAGTCCGCATGACGGCGCGTGGAAGCGGTGATCGAGGTGGCAGCGAGGTCGGAGGGCTCAGGCGGCCACGACCCGAGTGCGACCTCTACATCCCCGGGCACATGGTCCACTACATCCAGGCCAGGCTGGCCTGGGAGCATCCCCGTGAGTGGGCCGTGCTCGAAGGCGTGCACGAACAAGTCATCACGGTGCGTTTCTCCGACCGTAGTGCCCGGTACCGGAACCACGAAGTGGAGGCACTGCTCGACATCGCGGAGCCCGGCACGTCGGTCCTGGTCAGCGAACGGTACGGCACGCTGAGCGTTCCGACGGGTCGTGGGACGCTGGGGTGCTTCTGCATCGCCGACGCCGACGAACCCTGGAGGGGATGCAGCGTCGCGCCCTGGGATCCCGTTTCGCACGAGGACCTCATAGACCGCCTGGAGGATCGCGGCGGGTTCAGCATTTCGGGCGCGCTCCTGGCCCTCGACTGACACCGCTCCCAAGGGAGCCGACGACAGTGCCAGAACCTCGGTGCTTCGGGCCGCCATCCTCTGGACTCGAAGCAGCCGCGCGGGCCGGCTCACGCGGGCGCGGAACCACCGAGACACATAGGGTTGCCGTCGCAGACCGGAAGGAGTGGGGAAGATGGCAATTGTTGAGACCGTCCGGGGTCCGATCGACACCGCCGACCTCGGGCCGACCTACATGCACGAGCACGTCTTCGTCCTCGACCCCGACGTGCAGCAGAACTACCCGGCCGAGTGGGGTGGTGAGGACGACCGCGTGGCCGACGCCGTCGGCAAGCTCAAGGCCCTCGCGGCCCAGGGGATCCGCAGCATCGCCGACCCCACCGTCGTGGGCCTGGGCCGCTACATCCCCCGCATCCAGCGCGTCGCCGAGCAGGTGCCGGAACTGCACATCATTCCCGCCACCGGTTGCTACACCTACGACCAGGTGCCGTTCTTCTTCTCCTACCGGGGCCCGGCCCTGTCGGCGGCGTTGGGAGCGGAGGTGCCCGACCCGATGGTGGACATGTTCATTGAGGACATCACGGAGGGCATCGCGGGCACCGGGGTGAAGGCCGCCTTCCTCAAGTGCGCCATCGACCACCAGGGCATGACCGACGGGGTCGCCCGGGTCATGCGGGCCGTGGCCCGGGCGCACCGCCACACCGGCGCTCCCATCACGGTGCACACGCACCCGGGCTCGCAGTCGGGCCTGGACGTGAAGGCGCTGCTGTGCGACGAGGAGGGCGTGGACCCGACCCGCGTGGTTCTCGGCCATGCGGGCGACAGCACGGACGTCGACCATCTGAGCTTCCTGGCCGACGAGGGCTTCATCCTCGGCATGGACCGTTTCGGGCTCAACGTGGAGACGACCTTCGAGGCGCGGGCCGACACCGTGGTCGAGATGTGCCGCCGCGGCTACGCCGACCGCATGGTGCTGGCGCACGACGCTGCCTGCTACATCGACTGGATCGACCCCGACGTGCGGGCGATGATGACCCAGTGGAGCTACCTCCACATTCACGACGACGTCCTGCCCCACATGCGCAAGCAGGGTGTGACCGAGGCGCAAATCGACACCATGCTCGTGGAGACGCCGCGGCGCTACTTCGAGCACGCCACCGCCTACTGAACCGGCCTCGACGAAGAGCGGCGTCAGCCGTTGGATGAGCGGGACCGGGTAGGCACAGCGTCATCGATCGAGGGCAGCAGGCCGGCGCGCTGGTCGAGCCACTCACGTAACGCCGCCGTGGCCCGGACATCGTCCTCGTTGTATTCGAGGATCCACCGCCGGGCCTCGTCGCGGACCGGCTCATCCGCAGCGGACGTCGCCTCGATGTAGCGGACCATGGCCAGGTCGCCGCCCACCTCGGGACCCCGCCAGGTGAATCCTGCGATCGGGGCCACCGTCTTGAGGCCCATCCCGTGGCCGGTCACGAGCTGTTGCTTCACGATCGGGTACAGGTCGACCCACTGGTCGGAGTGCAGCAGCTCGTCGACGTCGTCCGTCAGTCCACAGAGTGCCGCGAGGCGACGCAGCTGCCCGTTCTCGGCGCCCTTGCTGTAGCAGTAGGCGAGCAGCGACGTGCGTCTCTTCGCCGCTTCCCGCCGTAGGTCCGTGAGCCACTCCCAGAAGGCCAGGAACGCCTCGATCTCCCCCCGCGCCGTATCGGGGTCCCACGAGACGAAGGGCACGTACTCGGAACCCACCGCATCTGACGCGTCCCGCTCGTTGAACAGCGTGCCCCAGAGGTAGCAACCCGCGGCCACATTCTCCATGTCCACATCGATCTCGATGTCGGCTCGGGGGACGGTAACGCGGTCGGCGCCCCGCCGGCGGTAGGCGGGCTGCGGCCCGAGCCGGGCCCGTGCGTTGTCGATGTGCGTGGGGAGATCGGTGAGGCGCGCATCGCCGAACGTGCGGGTGCGCTCATCGATGTGGGCGGCGTCGGCCGCGGTCCGGATGCCTTCTGCCTCGAGCGTCGCTACTTGCTTCGGGCGGCGGGACAGCAGGTCCGCGACGGGTGTCGACGGCGCACAGGCACCCGCCTTCGCCAGGAAGCCGTCGAGGTCCACCCCGGCCGCGAGGAGCCGGGCCGTGGTGGGGTCCAGGGAGGCCATCTCCTCCATGGTGGTGACGCCCCGGTCATAGCATCTCCGCCGTTTCACCATCGCCATCCCCGGTAGCAGGCTGAGATCGCCGGTCTCCTCCATCCGTCCGAAGCACCACTCCCGCCAGCCACACTCCGGGCAGCCGTCGACGGCGATGGGTTGGGCCTGGAGGGGCGCGGCCGGATCCGACGTGTGCACCAGGGCGGCGTCCACGACCGCGAGACGGTGGCCGAACTCGAGGTCGTAGGCCTCCATGGTCGACAACGGCTGACGCGGACGATCATCGATGTACTCCGTGAGGCCCCACCGAGGTGCGTCGAGGTCGTGCCACACCACCAGTCCCTCGCGTCCCACGACGCCGGCCCAGCGGCCCCGCCGGGAGGCGTGCCCGCACGCCTCGAGCATCCGTTGATAGTGGGCGAGCTGCATGAGATCGGGCCAGCGCCACTGGGCCTCGAGCTCGGTGTCCGGGCCGGACGGTCCGAGGAACAGCGCCTCGGGGCTCGAGGTGACGGCGCCGTCCGCATCCTCGTTCTTCTTGGTCTGCAGGGTCCCGTGATGCTTCACCTCCACCGGCAGGTATCCGCGCTCCGTCGTGCTCGGGTCGATGGCGTCGGAGCGAACGAGGAGATCGGGCTCACCGGTGCGGTGCGCCGTCTCGTCGACGGGCAGCCTGCCTCCGATCACCAGCGGGACGCCGCGCTCCAACGCGCCGAGCGTCGATGCCTCCCGCCCACTTCTGGAGAGGTCGCGGTCGACGACGACGGCACCGGGGACGGCCGCGACGAGCATGTCGACGACCTGGGTCTCGAAGTCCCGGCCTTCCTGGCCGAGCATGGCCATGAACGGGGAGCGGGGCAGCGGCTCACACGGGTGCAGGACCTCCAGTTGGACGGCCTGCGGGCACGTCTTCGCCAGGTAGGCCCCCTGCGGGGGGATCTCGCTCATGGCGACGAGCGACTACCCGGCACGTGCCGAATGCTCGGGGCCATCGGGTCGATCGGCCCCGAGCACCCGCCGCAACGCGGGCAGGCCGACCTTTTCTTGGGCCACCCGGCCACGGGCCAGGCGGACCGGAGCCAACGCCGTCCACGCCTCGGTCCCGAGCCAACCGGAGTCGACCTTGTCCCAGCGGTACCGGCCGGGGTCCTGGCCCTCCAGGCCGGCCATCTCGAGCCACAGCGCGACGGCGGGACGCACGGGTGGTAGCCCGAAACGCTCGGCCGTGGCGGCGACCCCCTCGGCGATGTCGATGCCCTCGGGGTCGAAGTCACCCCAGTACCAGATCACGCTCGGCCGGCCGCCTCGCTCGGCGCCGCCGATGGACGCCTCGGCACAACGGCCCCACCCGCACCCCACCCGACCGATCGGCGAGTCGAGAACCCGGAGCACTTCGACGACGGCCCAGAAGGGGTCGGCGTTCTCCACGACCAAGAGCTCGTCACCGGCACCGACCCGCTCGACGTACATCGGAGGGGCAAGTCGCCTGGTGGCGAGCAGCTCGTAGGTGATCCTGCCGGGTCCGAACAGGGCTGGAGACCTGACGAGCTCGTCGATGTACTTCTCCTGGTCGAAGATCTCCGCGGACCGAAGACGCGTGGACACCACCTCGCCGTGACGAGCGCCGGTCCCGAGCCAGTCGTTGAGGCGCTTGAGCATCTCGAACTGGTTCGGGGTCAGCGTGGGGAGCGAGGCCACGAAGGCGAGGTCGTGGCGCCACGGAAACCGCTTCCATGCTGTGTCCCGCCTCCGTGTGCGCGCCGCGGGAACTGTGACGAAGAGCGGCAAGGGTGGTCGGGTCGTGCGATCCCACGACCGCGGAGCGGGGAGCACGACGTCGCCGGCGCTCGCCAGCGCCTCCAGGGCTCCGGCGAGTTCGCTCAGCTGATCGGCCCGCCCCAGCAACTCGGGGACGGTCTCACCCCAGGTGGCGAGGAGCTCGTCGAGGGAGATGCGGACCTTGCCCCGGGCACCCAGGGCCACCGACAACGACGCAGTGCGCCCGTCGAGGGAGGTCAGCGTCACGGCTGAGGCCCCTGGGCTCCCGTGCTCGCCGCCGGGGGCGTGATGATCCGGTAGGTGGCGGCGCTCAGGTAGTTGGCGGGGTCCTCGGGATCGCGCCCGGTGCCGAGCTTGGCCTTGATCTCACCGTCGCGCTCGTCACGGATGCGCAGGTAACGCAGCGCCCGCCTCTGGTCCTTGTCGTTGCGCAGGAAGAGGATGCGGCCGTTCTCGCCCTCGAAGGCGGTGATGACCGAGGCGTCGGTCAGCCCGGTGGCGCAGAGCAGCTGCACGTCGGAGCGCTCGGCCAGTGACTGCTGGATCTTGATCAGCGCCGGGTTCGACGCCGCGCCGAAGGGGTTGTCCAGGATCAGGGGCATGGGCGGGCGCTGCCCGGTGGTGCGGTTGTGGGCGCGCACCCGAGAGAGCGTGAGGTAGAGCAGCACGGCGAGTGTCAACTCCTGCCCGCCGGAGAACTCGACGTCGATGCGGTCGGGTGAGCGGTACGCCGGCGTGTAGTCGACGGAGGGCTTGAGCACCTGGACCGTCCAGGGCCCGCTGCGCTCGCGGTGACGGACCGTGTCGGCCAGGGCCTCGGCGAGGCGGTCGGTGCGCTCCTTGTTCGAGGCAGCGGATCCGTTGGCCCAAAGGTCCACCCGGGCCGCCAGCTTGCCCCGTGCCTCGGCCTCGGGAACCGTGTCGAAGGTGATCTTGAAGGCCGACTGGCCGCTCAGCTCACCGAGTCCTTCGGGCAGCATCGAGCTGGCCGTCACCTCCCGCAGCATGCGGCGCTGCGACTTGCACAGGTTCACCAGCTTGTCGACGAGCATGGACCGGTGGCGGTCGAGATCCTCGAGGTCGTCGGCCAGTGAGCGTGTGCGGCTCTCGAGCTCGACGACGTAGGTGGCGGCATTGACGGCGAGGTCGTCGAGCAGCCCGATGCGGCATCGCTCGCGGATGGGGGCCGTCAGGGTGTCCCATTTGCTCTTGTTGGCCTCGCTCGTCACCCTCCCGTGGGCACCCACCCGGGCGTCCTTCGCCGCCTCCTGGCGCTGCGCGGCCTGGCGGTGGGCCACCTGGAGCTCTCGCATCTGGGCCTGCGCGTCCGACGGGGTGCCGATGAAAGCGGGCACGGCGACGGTCGCCTCGTCTTCGACGATCCAGTTCCCCGCGGTCTGCTCGAACGAGGACCGGGCACTCTCGACCGTGTCCCTCTCGCCTTGGAGGCGGTCGATCGCGATACCCAGCTCGTCGCGGCGAGCCCGGTGACCGTCGAGGAGTTCGTCCACCCGGCCGAGGAGCTCGGTGGCGCTGTCGGCGTCGCTCGGCGCCCACTCCTCGGGCAGCAGCACATGGATGCTCCTCCCGTCCTTGGGGAGGCGGCCGTCGTACAGGGCCTGCGCGGCCCCACGACGGGCCTCGGCCTTGCTCAGGGCGGTCTGGGCGGAGCCGTGGCGCTCCTCGGCCCGCCGTGTCGCCGCGGCGACGAGCATGGGGTTGGATGCATCGAAGGTCCCGAGCCGCTCCGTTCCGGCCACTTCGAGCGCGGACCCGAGCCGGTCGACGTCCGCCCGGGCGTCGGCGCAGTACTCCTCGGCCTGCTGGAGCCGGGTGGCGTGGTCCGAGCCGGCTTCCTCGTCGCGCAGGCTCTTCTCGAGCGCGTCGTAGGCGGCGGTCAGTTCGCTCAGGGCGGCGGCGGGGACAACGCTGGCGGGCTCCACGCCCACCTCTCCCTGCTTGACCCGGTAGCCCTCCCCTTCTGCGGCCGCCTGGTAGGACGTCAGGCGGGCCTCGATGTTGCGCTCCTCTGCAGTGCGCAGCTCCTCGCCGGCCTCGACCCCGGCGGCCCGGGCCTCTTCGAGACGCTGGGTGATGCCGGGCCGGCGCAGCACGGCGGCGGAGTACTCGGCCTCGAGCTTGGCCACCTCGCCGGCATGCAAGGCGTGGGTCTGCGCGGCGTGGTGCTCGTCGCGGGCCCGGCCCGCCTCGGCGGTCAGGGTCTCGTGGTGCTCGGTGGTCGCCGACAGGCGCGCCTCGTTGTCGGCGTGCGCCTGCTCGGTGCCGGCCAGCGTGGACTGCGTCGCACGGAGCTCGGCGCAGAGTGCCCCATAGGCGTCCTCGGGCCAACGCCCGACGAAGGACTCCAGCTCGACGACCATCCGCCTGGCCGCCTTGGCGGCCCTGGTGGCGCTCTCGGAGCGCTCGGTGAGCCGTGCGAGCTCCTCACGGAGCTCGGCCATGGTGGCGGTGCGCCATTCCTCGTCGTAGAGGGCCCGGTGCGGCGACACCACGAAGCCGGACTCGACCGGATCGGTCCCGAGCGCGTCGATGTCGGCACCGCTCACCAACACGGCCATGCGGGGGGCCACACCAAGGGATTCGAGCGCCACCTTGGCGGCGCCGATCCGACCGGGGTCGGAGAGCACCACGCTGTTGGCGATCTCGGGGTGTGCGGTGATGAGCGCGTCGGCCCGGGCGGCATCTCCGCGCTGGGCCAGCCAGCTCCATGCGGTCAGTGCGCCGATCCCAGCGTCGTTGAGGTGGGCGCACACGGCCTCGATGTCGGCCGCCGTCGCCAGGGTGGATCCGCTCTCGAGCGGGTCCAGCTCTCGGCGGACCTCGCCGAGTCGGCGGCGGGCCTCGTCGGCCGTTTGCTCGGCCACGCCGGCCGCCTCGTCGAGCTCGGAGATCGCCCGCCGGGCATGCTCGGAGTCGATGAGGTCGCCGTCGAGTGCCTCCTGGGCCTCCTCCATGGCGTTGATGGCGGCGAGGTCGGCCCGGTACGAGAGCTCCTGGGTCTCCATCGTGGTGACGCGCTCACGCTGAGACTGCAGGGCTCCGGCGAGCTCGCTGCGGCGAGTGGTCAGCTGCGTGATCTCGGCCCTGGCGCGCTCCGCCTGAGCGTCGACGGAACGGCGATGTGCGTCGAGCTGCTCGGCAGAGTCTTCCCACCGGGCCACCGCGTCGGCCGCCTTCTCGCCCGGCTCTGCGTGGCCCTCGTCGCGCAGTCGGGCTCGACCACTCTGGGCGCGGCGTTCGAGCTGGTTGATGTCGCCCAGCTCGGCCTCGAGCCGGCGCGCCGTCTCCGACTGCCGGTCCCGGTCCCCCTTGGCGCGCTCGGCATCGTCGGCGGCCAGCCTCGCCTCTTCGTCCGCCGTGGTCATTTTGGTCTCGGCCTCGTCGGCCAGGGCGGCGTACTTGGCCGCCAGGGACGCCCCGGCCGCCTGGCGCTTCGCCCGCAGTGGAGCCAGACCGGCCTCCTTCTCCTCGTAGACCGAGCGGGCCGTCTCCACGGCAGATCGGGCCTTGACCCACTTCGTCAGCGTCGGCACGGCGCGCCACGCCTCCCAGTCGTCCTTGGCGCCATTCCGCTCATCGCCGAGCCGCTCCACCTCGGCTTCGACATCGGCCAGGCGGAAGCGTGCCTGTTCAAGGTTCAGCTGGGAGCGGAAATCCTCGAACCGCCGGATCTCCTGGAGGAGGGGATCACGTTCGGCAGCCGCCACTTCGATCTGCTCGGACAGCGCATCGATTCGGAGCGCATCCTCGGCGATACGAGCCTGCAGGCCGGCGGCGAGCTCGGCCCCGAGTGCGGCCGACCCGTTCACGGCCTCGGTGGCCCGGGCCCACGCCGCCTGGGCCCCCGCGAGCTCGCCGAGGCGCTCCACGATGGAGGCGCAGAAGTCCCGTTCCAGTTCGAGGTCCTGGCGCGACCCGGCCAAGGTGGCGTAGCTGTCGAGGTTCCTGGAGAACTCCTCGAGCGCGCCCTCGTCGTTGAGGGCGCCCACGAAGAAGCGGATGAAGGCCGCCTCGTTGGTCAGGGTCTTGGTGAGATGGCCCGCCCCGCCCTCGTTGTCGTTCATCCGCATCTGGTACGTCACGAGCTCGGGGTCGATCGGGGTGCGAGTGTCGAGGATCCCGGCCCACTCACGCTGGTCGGTCGCCCAGGCGTAGAGCGAGCCGCTGTGGCGGCTCGTCAGCTGGTCGAGCTGACTGCGGAACTCGGTCATCCGGCGCCGGCTGGTGCCGTCGTCGAAGGGGAGGTCGTCGATCCCGACCTCGTTCGAGCGGAAGAAGTACCAGGCGCGGTTGAGCGAGCCCGTTCCCCCGCTGCTCGCCGGGGTGCGCCCGGGCCATTCGTAGACCGCCCCGGTGACGAAGCGCTGGCCGTCGTCGGACTCCCACTCCATGGCGACATGGCTGGTGTCTCCCTTGAGGACGTACTCGCCGAGCTTGGCCCTTCCCATCTGCTGGGTGGCCCGGGGCACCAGTACCGAATAGGCCAGCGTGATGATGGTGCTCTTGCCACCGGTGTTGGTCAGTTCCATCAGGGCGCGCTGAGCGACCGCCGAGCGGTCCGACTCGAAGCGCAGGTCGAGCGGGTCGAGCCGGGCGTCCGAGGGGCCGACGCTGCGCAGGTGGAGTCGGGCCAGGCGCAGGACCGGCTTGGCACTGAGAGTGGGTGTGGTGGTCTTGGCGCCGGCGTTCAGGGTCATTGCTCCCCGCCCTTGTCGTCGTCTACGTCGAGGGGTGCGGCCATTGCATCCGTCGTGCCGTCCTGGGCCTGCTGGGTCAGCAACATGAGCCTGGTGAAGATGGCCGAATCCTCGATGACGGACTTGGCCACGATGCGAAAGCGTGGCGTGACCCGCCACGTCCCGCCGTCTTCGGGGCCAGGCCGGGTCAAGAGGCCTTCGTTCTCGAAGTGCTGGCAGACCTTGTTCACGAGCCCGGGCCGGTCCTTGGTGGAGGACCGCACCAGCTCGCTGCGGGCGTGGCGCAGAGCGTTCCACGCCCGGAAGAGCTCGCTGTTCTCGGGGTGGTCGGCGTCGGGGTCGCCGGCAGAGGCCGCGATCCCCTCGACGAGGCGGTTGACGTAGTCGGTGACGGCGTAGACCGACACCCGAGGCACCCGCTCGGCGTCGTCGATCTGGCCTTCGAGGGGATAGGCCGTCTTGACGATGGCCAAGATGACCAGCCCGGCCATGGCCCGGCTGACGTTGGCCTTCTTCATGAAGGACGACAGGGGCTCTCGCAACGGGGAGTCCTCCTCGGCGATGGCCACCACGCCGACGGCGCGGTCCACGATGATCGTCAGCCCGGCCCCCACGGCGACCTGATCGACGAGATCGGCGAACTCTTGGTTGTCCAGGTACTTGTCGACCACCTCCCGGTAGCTGACGGAGCGGGCGGGGCGGTCCTTGGGCCGGGCGGCCCAGCCGATGAGGCGACCGGCGTCCGCGAGATCGGTGGCGGTGGGTGGGCTCATGGTGCTGTCCTGTCGTCATTGGTGGGCTCTCGGGGCGGGCGGGTGCTGCGTTCGATTGTGGCGGGCACCACGAGAAGGTCGTCGCCCTCGACCGCGGGGTCGCAGAGTTCTGTCCCACTCGGCACGGCGAGGAGGATCGCTCCGTCGTCGGCCGCCTCGAGATCAGGCGAGAGCAGCTCGTGCGCGAGGTGGCACACCGCCACGGCGATCTCGTCGGGGTCGAGCGGACGGTCCTCACCGTCGATGCGACCCGCCACGTCACGAGAACGCGCCAGGAGGCCGGAGAGCTGCGTCGGCTCGCGCACTTCGGCGAGAACGCCCTCGGCGGCGTCCCACGATGCCTCCCACCACGGCGAGGTCTCGGTGTCGTCGAAGTCGGGGTCGGGGAGCTCGACTCCGGGCTCGGGTTCAGGGGGTGGCTCGAAGAGGTTGGCGATGAGCACGGCGCCCTCGGGACCGATGGGGCGACACAGCGACGTGGCCCGGCCAATGAGGTCCTCGCACCACGGGGCGACGAGGACGACCGGGGTGCCGAGTGCGGGGACGATCAGGTCCTTCTCGACATCGGCGCGGCGGATGCCCGTCGACGGCCGCCGGAAACGTTCGTCTTGGGCGGCCCGGAACTTCGAGCGGGCGGTGATGAGGTGGTCGGCCAGCTCGGAGTGCCTGCGTGAGCAGTCCCGTAGGAGCGCCACGAGCCGGTTGGCGCCACGCCGTGCGTCGGGGTCCTCGAGCGTGCTGCGCCGTTCCTCGATGGCGTCGATGAGGGCGTCCTCGATGTTGCGCCGCCGCTCGATGTGAGAGAGGGAGGCCCTCAAGATGGCCGGGACCTGCACGGCCCAGTCGTGGGTGGACGGGTCGAGTTGGGTGTCGCGCACGATCTGGCGGATTCGCTCGATGTCGTTGATGCTCCGGAACCGAGCATGTTCGGCGGCCGTCACGGCCGACTCGAACGCGCCGGAGTCGATGGCGCGGCGGATCTGGATCTCGTCGGCCGCCTCGGCGGAGTCCGAGTCGAAGTCCAGTGCGCTCACCAGAACGTTGACGGCCTGGGGAGTGGCGCGCAGGTGGATCGTCTCGTCCGCGTTCCACTGTTCGTACAGGAGGTCGAAGGTATAGGTGTGCCGGACGGGGGTGCTGCCCTCGTGGTCGACGTAGACGTACTCATGAGGCTTCTCGGTCACCAGACCGTCGAGGACCTTCGCGGCTACGGCCGCCCGCTCCTCTTCACTCGCACCGGGAGAGTGCCGGCTGGCCTGCTCGGCCAAGAACGCATGAGCCTCGTCGAGCGACATGCCGGCCGAGACCGTCATCGCCATGGCCACCTGGTCGATCACGGCGATGCCCATTGAGACGAGGTCGTAGCGATCCCAGAAGTCGCCCTCGTACAGCCCCTTGTTCCTCTCGAGGTCGTGCAGTGGGCGTGTGGCCGCCACCGCCTTGGTGCGCCGCACCACCGCGGAGTCGTCGGTCGTGGGCCGGAAGGGGACGTCGTCGAAGTCGAGCTCCGGCACCTCGGGCGGTTCCACGCCGATGGACCCGACGATTTGCCCGATCGGAGCGCCCGCCGCGTCCGGCACGCCGTCGAGCCCGATGGGGAGCTGCGCCATCAGGGGCGTCCCGGGGCAGGGCGGTGGGCGTGACCGCCGGCTGGTGTCATCGGGGTAAGCCTACGGAGGGGGTGTTACCGCGTGGGATGCATACAAGGAGCATCGGGTCGTGCTCGACGGCTGGGACTGCCGTCAGCCCCCTTTCTACGGTCTTCTAACTACAAAGCTAGAAAGTTGCAATAGGCCCGGCTACGGGGTGCTCTCCAGGTTCACCGGGGCCGCGGAAGGTACCATCGATAACGTCGTTTGTTTCGTCTGTTACGTTTCCGGCGTTTCCTGCGATACGCTGCTCCGAGACTCACTTGGAGGTCGCCGTGAAAGAACCTCTTACGGATGACCTCGTCATCGTGCCAGCCGATGACGAGATCGAAGGACTTCGGGAGCTGGCTGACGCTTTGGAGGTTGCCAGCAAGGTTTTCGTCCGGTGCGATGACGGGGACGACTTGCAACTTTCCCCGTCCGCCCGTGAGGGCTTGATGCGTCTGGTTTCGTACCTGGCGGCGGACGTAGCCCTGGCAATGAAGCCGTACGACGAAGTTCTCACGACGCAAGAAGCGGCTGACCTGTTGGGAATGTCGCGCCCGTACCTGGTCCAACTTCTCGAGACTGAGGCGATTCGCATCCCCGTTCAGAGAGTGGGGCCACGTGCCGGAGGTCACCGCCGCATCAGGCTGCGTGACGTGCTCGCGTACCGTGTCGCTCGTGATGCCGAAAACGACGCACGGATCGATCGGTCGAATGAGGCCGGATCAGCCGAGAGCGCCGACCCCTCTCTTTCGGTTGAACCGTCGCAGTCGTTCTAGCTCAAGTACGAGACCTTCACACGCCGCCTGAGTTCGACTGCTCCCAGCCTGACTTCTTCCAGGCTTGCTCGTAGCGCTTCGGGATCTGCTCCCGTCTCCCACAGCTCCACGAAATTCTCGTAGCGCTGCTCGACGAGGTCATCAAAGTCGTATCGCAGATCCTTGAATTTCTCCTTGATTCGCCAGTCAGCAATGAGGTCGATTCTCTCTATGAGACTGCCGGCGTCATAGATGGACCCCTGGGCTGCGATTTCATCACCCGCAAACAAGCTCAGGGCGCTCCTGAAGTAGCCATCGGCAGCGTCGAAGTACGCCCGAGCGACCTCGCGCTCTTCGCTCCTTTGCGCCCGTCTTTCGGCCTCGTCCGCACGCTGCGCGATCGTGAGAGTGGCACTGGCCACCATGAGCGGGCGGAACCCATCGATCGCGATCAGGGCGTCGTGCAAACGCTCTGTGTAGTTCGTCGCCAACCGATCTGCATCGGCGTGGTCGAAGTAGCCCTTGTTCATCCACTCATTGATCAAAGTCTGCGGTTCAAGCGGTGCCCCAGCAGTCAATAGGCGCCTGAGCTCGGCGGCTATCGCCGGGGCAGAGGAGGCCTGCATGGCGATCCCCGCCCCGGGGAACTCGGCGACAAACTCCAACGAGACGCGGGCAACGGTCTTGTTGAGGGCTTTCCTCAATGCTCTCTTCTTGATGGCATTGACAACCGGATCGCTGACTGCGGTCAGAATCTGGACGACGTTCGCCGCGAGGGCAGCGGCGCTCGCTGGATCCACCGGTGCCCCCTTTCCAGATCTTCGGCCGACCCTGCTTGCGGCCAACTACTGCCGCTCGCCGCCGCCGACCCCTTGGCGCACCGCGGTCGCTGCTCATCCCTGCTCTACGACCGCCCACCGGAACCCTAAACCCCCGGTGCACCGCTCTTCCGGATCTACCGCTGTACCAGACCCCCGGCGGGACGGCTCAGGATGACGGCCTCTCCCGTCTTCTAAGAACGGAGTTAGAAACACCTAGAGTTGGAGGAGCGTGAACAAACGGGACAACCCCTACACCCCGGGAGCCGGGAGGAAGCCGAGGAC
>JBKQUM010000035.1:0-3522 GCA_052140165.1 Acidimicrobiales bacterium | reverse complement strand
TCCCCTCGATCTCCTCACCGCCCCGCTTGGGGTTGGTGCCGCCCACGATCTTGGTGCCGTACGCCTTGTTGCGCAGGCCGTGGTAGAGCCCCTGGCTCGTCGGGCTGATGCCCTGGATCACGACCTTGGTCGTCTCGTCGACGAAGATGCTCACGTTTGTCTCTGTCCTCTCGGTGTCTTGCTCGGTCTCTGGTGCTCGGGTCTGTGCTCTTTGAGTGCCGCGTGCTCAGGCCTTCGCCAAGGCGACGGCATGGCGGGCCGCCTCGAGCATGGTGGGTTCGGCGATGAGCGTGTCCGACAGGTGGGAGGACAGCAGCGCGCGGCCCTCGACGGCATTGGTGCCGTCCAGGCGCATGACGATGGGCGAGCTCAACTTGACGCGCCCGATCGCCTCGATGATCCCGTTCGCCACCTCGTCGACCCGCGTGATGCCGCCGAAGATGTTGACGAGGATGGACTTCACTGCCGGGTCGGCATTGATCACCTCGAGCGCGGCGGCCATCACGTCGGCGTTGGCCCCGCCTCCGATGTCGAGGAAGTTGGCGGCCTCCCCGCCCACCTGGGTGACGACGTCCAGCGTCGACATGGCCAGCCCGGCGCCGTTGGCGATGATGCCGACGGTGCCCGAGAGCCCGATGTAGTTGAGGCCCTTCTCCTTGGCCATCTTCTCCCGGGGGTCGACGTCGGAGTCGTCTGCGTACTCCTCCCACTCGGGGTGGCGGAACGAGGCGTTCTCGTCGAGCGTGACCTTGGCGTCGAGCGCGTGCACCTTGCCCTCGGGTGTGAGGATGAGCGGGTTGATCTCGGCCAGGTCGCAGTCGCCCTCCACGTAGCAGTGGTAGAGGCGCACCAGCAGCGTGGCGGCCTGGTCCCGCGCTTCGGGGTCGAGGTTGGCCCGGTCCACCCACTCCCGGGCCGCCTCCTCACTCAGCCCGGCGACCGGGTCGACGTGGATGCGGGCGATCGCATCGGGGTTGGTCTCCGCCACCTCCTCGATCTCGACCCCGCCCTCGGCCGACAGCATGCCGAGGTGGAGCTTGGCCGGCCGGTCCAGGGTGAAGCTGGCGTAGTACTCCTTGGCGATGTCCGACGCGTGCTCGACCCACAGCCGCTTGACGACGTGGCCCTTGATGTCGAGCCCGAGGATGTTGCCGGCGTGGAGACGCACCTCGTCCGCGTCGGCGGCCAGCTTCACGCCGCCCGCCTTGCCGCGGCCTCCCACCTTGACCTGTGCCTTGACCACGACCGGGTAGCCGGCCGCCTCGGCCTGCTCGACGGCCTCGTCCACCGTGTCGGCCACCCCGCCCGGGGAGGTCGGGATGCCGAAGCGGGCGAAGTACTGCTTGCCCTGGTACTCGTAGAGGTCCACTTTGGGTGCTGTCTCCTTTGTCGGTGTGAGCAGTCGCGCTCAGGGTCCGGTCCAGGCAGGGAGCCGGGGCCGGGGGAAGCAGGGCGGTCGGCCGGGGCGCCGCCACGGGGTCGGGTCAGGCCTCGAGGGCCTCCTCCCGCGCATCGAGCGCGTCGGCCAGCCAGGACCCGATGGAGTCGAGCGGTGCCCCCGGCGTGAAGACCTGGGCCACGCCCTCCTCCTTGAGCACCGGGATGTCGGCCTCGGGGATGATCCCGCCCACGATGACGAGCACGTCGCCCCGGCCGGCGTCGGCCAGCAGCTTGACCACCTTGGGCACGAGGGTCAGGTGGGCCCCCGACAGCAGGGAGAGGCCGACGGCGTCGGCGTCCTCCTGCACCACGGCCTGGACGACCTGCTCGGGCGTCTGGTGCAGGCCCGTGTAGACGACCTCGAAACCGCTGTCGCGCAGCGCCCTGGCGATGACCTTGGCCCCCCGGTCGTGACCGTCGAGGCCGGGCTTGGCCACGACCACCCTGTAGGGACGTTTCATGCGTGCCCAAGAATAGGGATGCCCCCGCGCGGACGCCAGACCGCAACCCGCCCTGCTCGTTCGGCGGCGGAGCAGGCCCGCCGTCGACCCGTGGTTGCGCCGACCGAGCCGGCTCAGGCCCGGCGCAGCGGCGTGGCCGAGAGCAGCAGGTTCTTCGTGCCGACCGTGTCGAAGGCGACGGTGGCCTGGGCCCGCGACCCCTCGCCCTTGGCGCTGAGCACGACCCCGTGGCCCCAGTGGTCGTGCACCACCTCGTCGCCGGCCACGAGCCCGAGATCCTCGGCCCCCGTGCTGCCCCGCGGGCCCGCCCTGGACCCGGCGGCGCGGGCGGCCATCGGCACCGCCGGGGCGAAGGTGGCACCCGGGAGGTGCTCCTCGCCCGAGAGGGTGTCGTACCCCGTGCCCCGGCGGGGCGACCCCAGGCCGACGTCGTCGACGAGGTGGGAGGGGACCTCGGTGACGAAGCGGCTCGGCATGGCCGGCTGCGTGCGCCCCCACGTCGTGCGCGACCAGGCGTGCGAAATGGCGAGGTGGCGCCGGGCCCGGGTGATGCCCACGTAGAAGAGGCGGCGCTCCTCCTCGAGCTCGCTCGGCTCGGAGAGCGAACGGAAGTGCGGGAAGATCCCCTCCTCGAGGCCGACGACGAACACGGCCGGGTACTCCAGGCCCTTCGCGGTGTGCAGCGTCATGAGCGACACCCGCGTGCCATCGCTGTCGAGCTCGTCGGAGTCCGCCACGAGCGCGACCGTCTCGAGGAAGCCCATGACGTCGTCGAAGTCGGCGGCCTGGGTGGCCAGCTCGGCCAGGTTCTCAATCCGGCCGTCCGCCTCATGCGTGTGCTCCGCCACGAGCTCGGCCAGGTAGCCCGTGCGGTCGGCCACCAGCTGGACGAAGTCGGCCGGGTTGACGGTCTGCACCAGCGGGCGCAGCTCGGCCAGCGTCTTGGACAGTTGCTCCGCGCCCCGGAGCGCCTTGCCCGAGAGGCCGGCGTCGGCGGCCCGGTCGATCGCCTCACTGAAGGGCACGTGCTCGGTCTGCGCCCAGGCGGCCAGACGGGACACCGAGGTGTCGCCGATGCCGCGCTTGGGGACGTTGACGATGCGGCGCGCCGACACCTCGTCGTCGGGGTTGGCCAACACACGGACGAAGGCGAGGATGTCCTTGATCTCCTTGCGGTCGTAGAACTTGGCCCCGCCCACGACCTTGTAGGGGATGCCGCTGAACTTCATGGACGTCTCGAGCGGGAGGCTCTGCGCGTTGGTCCGGTAGAAGACGGCGACGTCGCCCCACGTGAGGTCCTCGGACGCGTGCAGGCGCAGGATCTCGCTGCAGACCCACGACGCCTCGTCGCGCTCGTCCTCGGCCCGGTACCGCTTGACCGGCCCACCCGTGTCGCCCACGGTGAACAGCTCCTTGGGCTGGCGGCCGATGTTGTTGGCGATGACGGCGTTGGCCGCATCGAGGATCGTCTGGGTGGAGCGGAAGTTCTGCTCCAGCATGATCGTGGTGACGTTGGGGAAGGCCCGCTCGAACTCCAGGATGTTGCGGATGTCCGCGCCGCGCCAGCGGTAGACCGACTGGTCCGAGTCCCCCACCACGCACACGTTGCCGTGGGCCTCGC
>JBKQUM010000034.1:0-80433 GCA_052140165.1 Acidimicrobiales bacterium | reverse complement strand
CGGCGCGGTCGCCCACCCGGCGGGCCTGGAGGCTCAACAGCGACGAGATCGTCTGCAGGTTGTTCTTGACGCGGTGGTGCACCTCCCGGATGGCCGCGTCCTTGGAGAGGAGCAGCCGGTCGAGGCGCCGCACGTCGGTGACGTCGCGCAGCAGGATCATCGCCCCCGTGACCACGCCGTGCGACAGCAGCGGGATGCAGTGCACGAGGACGATGACGTCGGGGCGGCGCTCGACCTCCTCGACGACGGGGCGCCCGGTGGCGAGCGCCCACTCGACTGCCGACTCCTCTATGTCGAGGTCCCCGAACCGGCGCCCCTCGGGCTGGGTGTAGATCCCCATGCGGTGGAACGCGTTCATCGCGTTCGGCGAGGCGAACTCCACCCGCCCGTCGGCGTCCACCACGACGACCCCGTCGCCCACCCTCGGGGCCTCCTCCGTACCGACGTCCTCGTCGGGGAAGGGGAAGGCGGACTGCGCCACCATGTCGGCCAGCCGCTCGAACACGTCGAGGTAGGTGCGCTCGTACATGCTGGTCGGGCCCTTGAGCGGCGCCAGGGAGACCCGTAGCAGCGCGGCGATGATCCGGCCCTCGAAGCGGACGGGGATGTTCTCCACCGGGACCTGCTCGCCCAGGATCGGGTGGTGGATGCTCCCGCGCACGATCTCACCGGAGTGCAGGCAGCGGGCGACCAGCGTCCACTGCGACTCGTTGACGGTCTGGCCGACGAGATCCTGGTCCACCAGCGTGGGGCGGTTGTTCGGCCGCATCTGCCCGAGCACGACGAGCTCGGGGTCCTCCCCCGCCTCACGGGCCTGGGCCTCGCCCTCGGTCTGCACCGGCACCAGGAGCAGGAGGTCGGAGAAGGAGAGGTCGGCCAGCACGCTCCAGCTCCCGAGCAGGCGCTGCAGATGCTCGAGCTCCTCGGGCTTGAGGTCGGTGTGGCTCTGCGCCAGCTCGGCCGGGGTCGGCACCTACCCCCCCGACCGTTCGACGGCGGGGTGGCCCGATCCCGCCCCTGTGCGCGCCACCGGCACCGCGTGCGGGGCCCGGGCCCGGTACCCCTGCAGCTCGCCGACCCCGACCGAGGCCAGCAGCGCGCGGAGGTCGTCGGCCCGGTGCGCGACATGGTCGAGATGGTGCGCGTCCGACGCCGTGGTGAGCGGGACGCGGCGCGCCACGAAACGCTCGAGCAACCCCTGGGCGGGGTACTGCTCCCCCACCGGCTTTCGCCAGCCGGACGACGAGAGCTCCGCCGCCATGCCCGAGGTCGCCGCCGCCTCGGCGATGCGGTCCCACCACTCGGCCGGCGCGTCCGGTACGTAGCCGGCGACCTTGATCAGGTCGGGGTGGGCCAGCACGTCGCACGCACCCGAGGCCGCCAGCTCCTCCATGGCGGCGGTGTAGGCGTCCCAGCAGGAGTCGACCTCGCGCGCGGACCACTGCTCCATCGAGACCGGATCGTCGAGGTCGTCGAAGCGCCAGCCGCCGACCCAGTGCACCGAGCCCAGCAGGACGTCGAAGGGGTACCCGCCGAGCAGCCGGGCGACGTCGTCCATGCGGCCCTCGTAGTAGTCGACCTCCAGGCCGATGACGACGGGCAGGCCGGCGTCCTTGGCCTCCTGCGCGCACGCCACATACGCGTCGAGGTCTGCCGTGGCGTGGAACTTCCAGTAGCCGGCCATGGACTCCGCCAGCGCCGGCGGCACCCGCCCGTCGTCCCAGAAGCCGCCCAGGAGCGCGTCGGCCTGGCGGAAGCGGAACAGGTGCTCGGTCAGGGCGAGCTCGGTCACCCCGGCGGCCTGCGCCCGCTCGCAGTAGTCGGCCAGCTGCTCGACGCGCAGCGGGGTGCCGTGCTCGTGGTGCGGCCACAGATGGAGGTGGTAGTCGAGCATGTCAGCCCGTCACCGTCCTGCTCCGCACCGCGCCCGCACCCGACCGGGCCCTCAGCCGGCCCGGCGGATCAGCGTCACGCCGTCGCGGATGGTGGTGAGGGCGCACACGACGCGAGGGTCGCTCACGACCTTGTCGTTGAAGGCGCGCAGTGCCCGGGCCCCCTCGTGCGGGTCGTGCTCCGACGCCAGGACGCCGCCACCCTGCAGTGTGTTGTCGACCACCATGAGCCCGTGCGGCGCCAGCTTGGGCAGCACCGCCTCGTAGTAGGCGCCGTAGGAGACCTTGTCGGCGTCAATGAAGACGAGGTCGAACGGACCCTGCAGCTCCTCGAGGGAGCGCAGTGCGGGGCCCTCGATCACGCTGATGTGGCTCTCGAGCCCTGCGGCAGCGATGTTCCCTCGCGCCACCTGGGCGTGGTGCGGGTCGACCTCGAGCGAGATGATGGCGCCGTCTCTGCCGAGGCCGGCCGCCATGGCGATGGCCGAGTAGCCGGTGAAGGTGCCGATCTCGAGGACGCTGCTCGCCTGGGTGGCGAACACCAGGAGCTCCAGGAAGCGACCCTCCTGGCGGCCCACCATCATCCCCCAGGCGGCGAACCCCTCCCTGGTGGAGGCATCCACCGACTCGAGGTGGCCCGGAGGCGCCGTCGTGTGCGCGTCGGCGTACTCGAGCACCTCTGGATTGATGAGCTGGGCCATGCCACGCATGGTAGGCGCCGCGCCCGGGGCCGGCGCCCGGCCGGCCCGCCACCCGGCTGCTCAGTCCCAGACCTGCGCGCCGAGCTGGAGCAGCCCGCCCATGTCGTAGATGTCGGCGTCGAAGAACGGCACGGTCACCAGCACGTCGGGAGTGCCCTTGAGCTCCGCCTGCTGCTCGGCCTCGCGGCGGGCCACCACTCCGAAGTTGAGGAAGCTCTCCGCCACCTCCCCCACGACGCGCGCCGCCACGACCGGGTCGTCGGTGAGCCCGTCCGCCAGCTCGGTGGTCCGGCCGGTCATGGACTGGGCCAGCTTGTCCGCCTGGGCGTCGCGCAGGTACCCGGGCAGCACCTTGTTGAGCACGACCGCGCCGAGATGCAGCTGGCGCGCCGTCAGCTCCGCCGAGAAGAACTCGGCCTCCCGCACCGGCGTGGCCTCGAGCGTCGAGACGACCATGAAGGTGGTGCGCCGGTCCGAGAGGAGCCGTGTCACCGCCTCGGCCCGCTCGACGAAGCCGGCGTACATCGACTGGAAGAGGATGAAGAACTCGGAGATGTCGGCCAGGAACTGCGTGCCGAGGATGCGGTCGGCGATCTGGTAGAAGGGCTTCGACGCGAAGTTCACCAGACGCGAGCGGTAGGGCACGATGAGCCACCGCAGCAACCGGGACGAGAAGAAGTCGGCCATGCGCTGCGGCGCATCGAGGAAGTCGAGCGCGTTGCGCGTCGGAGGCGTGTCAACCACGATGAGGTCGTAGGTGCCCTCGGAGTGGATCTCGTAGAGACGCTCCATGGCGATGTAGTCGTGCGACTGCACGAAGCGTCCCGAGATGTTCTGGTACAGCGGGTTGGCGAGGATCTGCTCGCGCGTCTCGGCGTCGGGGGCATGGGTGCGGATCAGGTCGTCCCAGCTCTGCTTGGTGTCGAGCATCGCCGCCCAGAGCTCGCCCCTCGGGTGGGCCGCCGCCCGCTCGAACACATCGTCGGTGATGCGGACCTCGTCGTTCCCGATCCCCTTCAACCCCAGCGCGTCGGCCAGCCGGCGGGCCGGGTCGACCGTGAGCACCAGCACGCGGCCGCCCTGCTCGACCACCGCGGTCGCGGCGAGCGCGGCCGCGGTCGTGGTCTTGCCCACCCCGCCCGGCCCACAGGCGATGACGATGTCCTTGGCGGCGAGCAGCTGCGCCACCGTCTTGGCTGCGCCGGTCGCGGCCGTCGTCACAGCCCCAGCTCCTCGCCGAGGGCACGGGCCACCTGGCGCGTCGTGCGCGCCCCGAAGCTGCGCGCGAACAGGTACGGCAGGAGCAGCACGGGGAGCCCTTCGGGCAGACCGGCCTGGAGGCGCTGCATGTGGGCCGAGCGGGTCCGCCGCATGGTCACGGCGAGCCGGGCGGCCTCGAGCACCGGGGTCACGGTCCCCCCCGCCCGCTCCGACAGCACACGCTCGACGTCGGGCGCCCGCAGCTGCTCGAAGATCTCCTCCTCGCGCTGGCCGAAGAGCTCGGGCAGGACGCGGTTGATGACGACGGCCGACATGCGCACCGTCGTCTCCTCGCGCACCCTGGTGACCAGCTCGAGCGTCTCGTTCACCGGCATCTCCTCGGGCGTGCACACCGCGACGAGCCCCGTCTGGCGCGCGTCCGAGAGGATGTCGAGCATCCAGTCCGTCTGGCTGCGGATCAGCCCGACCTTGACGAGGTCGTTGATGGCCTGCGGCGCGGCCAGCTGCCCGATGATGTGGCCACTGGCCGGGGCGTCGACGATCACGATGTCGTAGTGGGACTCGCGCACCTCCCAGCACAGCTTGCCCACGGTGAGGATCTCACGGACGCCCGGCGCCGCGGTCGCCACGAAGTCGAAGGCCTTGGCCAGCGGACCGATGCGGCCCACCACCGGGATGCGCAACTGCAATTTGAGGTACTCGCGCAGCGACGCCTCCGTGTCCATCGACATCGACCAGACCCCGGGAGCGATCTCCCGCGGCGAGAAGTCGGTGGGCGGTGCCTCGAACAGCGAGGTCACGTCACCCTTGGCGTCGACCTCGCAGACGAGGACACGCTTGCCGTGCTCCGCGGCCAGCTGCGAGAGGCCCGCGGCGACCGTGGTCTTGCCAACGCCGCCCTTGCCGGTGACGAAGAGCAGTCGCAGGTCGAGCAGGTCCGGGGCCGCGCTCACCGCCCCCGTGCCTGCCGTACGGACGTGGACGTCCTCAGGGGGCGCCGAACCCGACGCGGCGGTCCGAGGACGGCGCCCCGACCTCGACGTAGGCGACCTTGACGACCGGGACGCCGACCCGGCGGCCCTTCCTGTCGGTGAGCCAGAGGACCCCGTCGCCGGTCTTGAGCAGCTTCTCGATGTCGGCGACCACCTTGTCGCGATCGGCGTCGTCGGGCATCTCCACCTCGAGCTCCTTGGGTGTGTGGGTGATGCCGATGCGCACGTCCACCTGGTCTCACTCCTCTCGGGGCTCCCGGGCGGTTCCGGGGGCCACCTGGACGTTACAGCGACCGGGCAGACTGCAGTGCATGAGCGGCACGCCGAGGCCCGACACGACGGAGCGCAGCGCCCGCTGGGCGGCGACGATGTCGGGCTATTCGGGGCCCGTCCGCCTGGCCCACGCCGACTCGCACGCCCGTGTCGGGCCGCCGCCGGGATCCCCCCCCACCGGACGCGCCCTCCCCGCCGTGCCCAGCGGGCGAGAGGAGCGCCAGGAGCTCGAGGAGTCGCTGCTGGCGCCCGGCGCCACCCGCTCGTCGGGCGCCGGCAACCGGCGCGAGCCCGAGGAGCCCGACGCCTGGCGCACCTGTTTCGAGCGTGACCGCGACCGCATCCTCCACGCCAGCTCCTTCCGCCGCCTGGCCGGCAAGACGCAGGTCTTCGTGTTCCCCCAGGACCACCAGCGGACCCGCCTGACCCATGCGCTCGAGGTGGCACAGGTCGCCACGGCGATCGCGCGTGCATGCCGCCTCAACGTGGACCTCACCGAGGCCATCGCCCTCGGCCACGACTGCGGACACGGGCCCGGCGGCCATGCCAGCGAGGACGCGCTCGACCCCTACGTGCCCGGTGGCTTCGACCACGCGCCCTGGGGGGCGCTCGTGTCCCTGGCCCCGCTCAACCTGTGCGCCGAGACGGTCGACGGCATCGCCAACCACAGCTGGTCCCGGCCTGCCCCGTCCACCCCCGAGGGCGAGGTCGTGAGCTGGGCCGACCGGATCGCCTACGTCTGCCACGACTGGGAGGACGCCGTCCTGTCCGGCATCGTCGCCCCCCATCAGCTGCCCGCAGCCGTCCGCACGCTGTGCGGCGAGCGGCGCAGCGCCCAGCTGGGCGCCTTCATCGCCGGCGTCGTCTCGGCCACCCTGCGCACGGGACAGGTGGGCATGGAAGAAGAGGGGGCGGAGGCGCTGGCCGCATTCCGGGCCTGCAACTACGAGCGCATCTACCTCCGCGACGCGTCGCTGCGCCAAGGCGACGCCGTGGTCAGCGTGCTCCGGGCCCTCGTCGAGCACTTCTCGGACCGGCCGCACCTGATCACCGACCGCGCCACGCCACCGCCCGAGTCCTCCGACGTCCTCGCCGGGAGCCCCGACGCGGTGCGGGCCGCCGTCACCTACGTGGCGGGCATGACCGACCGCTTCGCGTTCCGCCAGGCGGTGGCCCTCCTCGGTTGGGATCCGTCCAAGCTCCCGGCCGGCGTCGACGGTTGAGGCGGGCGGTCCGTCACAAGGGCCGGTCCGCAAAGGTCGGCGGGCGCTTCCCGGTCAGGGCGGCCACCCCCTCGGCAAAGTCGGCGCCGCGCATCATCTCGGCCATGCGCGAGGAGGCGTCGTCGACCGACGTCGCAACGTCCCCGTGGAGGTCCCGGTAGAGCTGTAGCTTCGTCACGGCCAGCGAGGACGGCGCGATCTCCGTGGCGAGCCGCCCGGCATAGGCGTACACCTGTGGCAGGAGATCCGCGGGCGGGAGCACCCGGTTGACCAGTCCCAGCTGCTCGGCCTCCTCGGCCGGCACGACGCGGCTCGACAGCAGGAGGTCGGCGGCCCGGGTCACACCGATCAGGCGGGGCAGGAGCCACGACAGCCCGTACTCGGCCGGCAGCCCGAGCCGCCCGTGGGACGTGGTGAGCTTGGCGCCCGACGCCGCGAACCGAAGGTCGCAGTAGCAGGCGAGGACGAGGCCCACGCCCGCGGCCGGGCCGTTGACGGCGGCGATGATCGGCTTCGGGACGCCGAAGTGGTATGCGAAGTCCGCGTCGAACTCGGGGCGGACGCCGTAGCCCGGCATGGCCACGTCGTCGCCCAGCCCGGCGTCGTAGGCACCCCGTTCGACGTGGCCCTCGAGTGCGCGGCTGTCCGCGCCGGCGCAGAAGGCCCGGCCCGCTCCGGTGACGACGATGACGCGCACCGCCGGGTCGGCGCCGGCCCGGTCCAGCAACGCCCGGTACTCGGCATGCATGCGCCCGGTCCACGCGTTGAGGCGGTCGGGCCGGTCGAGCGTCACGGTGGCGATGCGGTCACGCACCTCGTAACGCGTCACCTTGAGCTCGGCGAGGTCCACCTCAGTCCAAAGTGGTGTAGCGGGTGAGGTGCAGGGTGCCCGCCTCCGCCGCGTGCTCGAGCTCGGCCTGCAGGGGATGACCGTCCGCGGCCCTCTGGAAAGCGCCGGCGTCGGCGTCGGAGGCCCACAGCGTGACCACCAGCCACTCGTCCCCGTGGCGCGCCGTCGTACGCCGCAGGAAGCCCGGCTGGTTGGGCACCAGCTCGGTCTGGATCCTGCGGTCGAGGGCGAGGAACGAATCGTCCGTGACGCCCTCGGCCAGCCTGAAGGTCGTGATCTCGACGATCGACATCGCGTCAGGCCTGCACGAGCATGAGCGGGTTGCCCTCGGGATCGGTGATGCCGGCCAGCGTAGGCCCGCCGGGCACGTCGAATGGCTCCGCCACGACGGTGGCGCCGAGGACGACCGAGCGCTCCAGCGAGACCCGCAGGTCGGCCACCTGCACGTAGAGCGTCACGCCCGACCGTTCGCCGCCGCGGATGTGGCCTGCCGGGCCGGGCTCGGGGCCACCGATGCCGGCCGGGATCTCCATGATGAACCCGTCACCGATCTGCCAGTTGAACAGGTCGGCGTAGAAGGCACGCTGGCGCTCGGGGTCCCTGGCCTCGATCTCCCAGTGCACCACGGGCCGTGCCCAGTCCTGCGCCATGCCACCTCCCACGAGCCGTGCCTCACAGTATCGACACCGCCGGGGGAGCGTCTCGATCGGCGGGTTGCCGCGGGCAGCGGCCGCAGTAACGTGGCGATCGCACGTCTGGAGAGGCCGATGTCGATCGATGTGAGCACCGGGGCGGTGGGTGCGGCGGGCGTGACAGCAATCCGCGTGCTCCTCGTCGACGATCACGAGATGGTGGCGGGGTGCCTGGCCGCCGCTGTCGGCGCGGAGCCGGGCCTCGAGGTCGTCGGGACCGCGGGCAGCGTGGCCGAATGCCTCCGTCTCACCCGCGGGCTCCTGCCCGACGTCGTCGTCATGGACCTCCGCCTGAGCGACAACGAGGGCGATGCCGACGGCCTGGCGGCGACGCGGCGGCTGCGTGCCATGCTGCCGGACGTCAGCGTGGTCATGCTGACCGCCCACCCCGACCGGCACGTCGCCCGGGAGGCGCTCGACGCGGGATGCTGCGGCTTCGTCGCCAAGAGGGGCCACCTCGACGAGTTGGTGGCGGCCATCCGGGCGGCCGCCGACGGGAGCACCTGGTTCCCCCACGAGGTCGTCGGGCCCACGCCGAAGTCCGGCACCGACGTCAGCGCGCGCGAGCACGAGGTGCTCACCCTCATGGCGTCGGGCCACTCGACGAGGGACATCGCGGAGGAGCTCGGCCTGAGCCTCCACACCACCCGCAACCACATCCGCAACCTGATGGCGAAGTTGGGCGCGCACTCCAGGCTCGACGCCGTCGTGGTGGCGGCCCGCTGCGGGCTGGTCCGCGTCCCCGACGACCCGTGAAGGGCCTCCGCGGACACGACGCCGTGTGACGATACCGCGTCGTGTCGAGGGTGGCGGCCCCGTCCGTGAGCACGACGGGCGTCACGCGAACAAAGGTGACACCAAGGTGAAGAGGGTGAGAAATGCCCCACGGGCGGACGGGCGGGAGATAGGGTCTGTGAGACGTTCCGGGTCTCGCGCACCTGGAGAGGGGACCGCCGTCCACTTCGATGATCCGGGCGGCAAGGCGGAGGAGGACACGGCACGGTGACACACTGGACACAGGTCCTGTCCGACGTCTCGCTGGTGGAGTTCGTCCTCCTGGCCGCGCTCACCGCGTTGCAGTGGATCCGCCACCGGATCCCCGGTGCCGGATGGGTCGCCCTGTCCTTTGCCATCCTCGGCGGGCTCGCCCTGACGATCAAGATCGATCCCACGTTGGTCACCCACCAGAACGTGGCGGCCAAGGCGCTGGTGGCGCTGCTCCTGCTGATGCCGTACTGCCTGTTCCGGTTCGCCGCGACGTTCCGCCGGCCGAGCCGGGTGGTCCGCTCCCTCGCTGCGGGCGTCACGATCGCCATCGTCGCCTTCACCTTCGCGCTCGACTTCCTGCCCGCCCCCGGGGCGCCGCCGCCTCCGGATTTCATCGCCTACCGCGTGGCGTTCGCCGTGGCCTTCGGGTTCCTGTTCGCCTATGTGGTCATCTGCCTGTCCGTGGCGGGGAGGGGCGAGCCGCCCATTGCCTCCTCTCGCATGCGCCTGCTCGCCGTCGCGGTCGCCGGGCTCCAGGTGCAGGTGGTCGTGGCCGCCCTCGGGCTGCAGGGGCCGACGGTGACGCTGGCGACCGAAGCGCTCACCGTCGCCATGGGCGTCCTGTTCCTGGTCGCCCTGGTGCTCCCGTCCTTCGTGCGGGTCTTCCTGAGCCGGAAGGCGGACCTGGCGTTCCGCCGTGCCGTCAGCGAGCTGGTCTCCGCCGGTGACTCACGCGATGTGGCCGAGCACCTCCTGCCCCACGTCTGCGCCCTCGTCGGCGCATCGGAGGCCGCCCTCCTGGCCGGCGACGGCACCCTGGTGGCGCGCTACCCCGTGTGGAGCGACAGCGAAGGGCCCGACCCTTGGCGCGGGGACCCGGACCCCGACCATTGGCCGCAGCGCCGGATCACGGTGCGGACCCACAGCGGGACCACGCACACGCTGGCGGTCAAGATCAGCTCCTACATGCCCTACTTCGGCAGCGACGAGCTCCACAAGCTGGAGCAGCTGGCGGACATGGTCGGCCTGGCCATCGAGCGCTGCGAAATGGCCGAGCAGATGGCCTACCAGGCCTCGCACGACGGACTGACCGGCCTGGCCAACCGCAGCCTGTTCATGGAACGGCTGGAGGAGTCGCTCAGCCATGTCGGGCGGCGGCGGGCCGGGCTGGCCGTGATGTTCATCGACCTCGATCGCTTCAAGCTCGTCAACGACCGGGCCGACCACTCGGCCGGTGACGTCATCCTCAACGAGATGGCCGACCGCCTGACCAGGATGACGCGCGGGGTCGACGTGGTCGCCCGCTTCGGCGGCGACGAGTTCGTGGCCTTCGCGGAGGTGGACAACGAGGCGGATGCACTCGACATGGCCGAGCGGATCCGCAAGGGGTTGAGCGCGCCGGTCACGATCGGCGAGGCGCACCTGGTCGTCACCGCCAGCATCGGCATCGTGGTCACCGACGACTCGTCCGCCGCACCCGCCATGCTGCTGCGCGATGCCGACAACGCCATGTACGACGCCAAGCGCTCGGGTCGCGATCAGACCGTGCTGCACCGCACGAACGCGCGTGATGTGGCCAACCTGAAGTGGGGCCTGAGCCCCACCCGCGCCGCACGGCTCAACGCAAGTTGAGCTCCCGCCGGTAGACGCGGGCCGGGCCGAGGGCGGCCAGCTTCTCGGCGATGGCCCTGAGCGAGCGGGCCGCTTCGCTGTCCGGATCGACCGCCACCACCGGATGCCCCTCGTCTCCGCCCAGCCGCACGGCGTTGACCAGCGGAACCTGGCCGAGCAGCGGCACGCCGAGATCGGCGGCGAGGGTCTCGCCGCCGCCCGAGCCGAAGAGCTCGTAGCGGGTGCCCTCGTCACCCGTGAACCAGCTCATGTTCTCGACCACGCCGCGCACCGAGAGCTTCAGCCGCCGCGCCGCGAAGGCGGAGCGCTGCGCGACGCGCTGCGCGGCCGCCTGGGGTGTCGTCACGACCACGATCTCCGCACGCGGCATCACCTCGGCCAGCGTGAGCGCGACGTCCCCGGTACCCGGAGGCATGTCGATCAGCACGAAGTCGGGCTCACCCCAGTAGGCGTCGGTCAGGAACTGCTGGATCGCCTTGTGCAGCATCGGCCCGCGCCAGATCACGGGCTGGTCGTCCGGCACGAAGTAGCCCATCGACAGGCACTTGACACCGTGGGCGGACGTCGGGATGACGATGTCGCCGATGATGACCGGGTCGTGGTCCGTCCCGAGCATCTTGGGGACGGAGAAGCCGTAGACGTCGGCGTCGAGGAGCCCGACGCTGTGACCGGCCTGGGCCAGGGCGATGGCGAGGTTGACCGTCACCGTCGACTTCCCCACGCCGCCCTTCCCGGAGGAGATCCCGATGACACGCGTGGAGGCGTCCGGACCCAGAAAGGCCGGCATGGGCGCAGCCGGTGCGTGCCCGTGTCCCGCGTGGTCGTGGCCGTGACCGTCACCGCCCTCGGCGACGTCGCTCCCGAGCATGCCGGCGCGGAGCCGGTGCCGCAGCGCAGTGCGCTCCTCGTCGGTCATCACCACGAACTCGAGCTCGACCTCCTCGACGCCCGGCACGACCAGCGCGGCCCGGTGGATCGCCTCTGCCAGCTCGTCGGTGCCGGGCCAGGCCGCCACGGGCAGGGCAACCTCAACGAGCACCCGGCGCCGGCGCGGGCGCACCGACCGCAGCACGCCGAGGTCGCCGAGCGAGAGGCCGAGCTCGGGGTCCTCGACCGCGCTCAGCGCAGCCTCGAGCTGTGATTGGTCTGCTGCCATGCACTCCCTCGTCTCAGGCGGGATCGGGATCGGGCGGCGCACGGGCTGAGAGCGCACGCTCCGCGTCACCCCAGCTCGAAGGGCTGATCTCTCGGTAGACTACCCAGCGTGAGCACCGCCTCGATCACCGTCGAGCCAGATCGGCCGGCCAGCACGGACGACGGCCGCTTCAGCGCCGCCGTCGCCGCCGTGGCCGCTGCGTTCGGCGACCCGACCCGGCGGGACATCTTCCTCCACGTCCGCACCGCGCCCGGCGTGACGGCGAGCGAGGTCGCGGCCACCTTCTCCCTCCACCCCAACGTGGCGCGCCACCACCTGCAGCGCCTCGTCGACGGCGGTTACCTCCGGGTCGAGACGGGTCGCAACGCCGCCGGTGCCGGCCGCCCCTCCAAGCGGTTCTTCTGCGTGGAGGAGGAGCTGACGCTCGGCCTCATGCAGCGACGGGACGATCTGCTCATGCGCCTCCTCGGCGAGGCCATGCAGCGCCTGGGGCCCGAGGAGGCCGAGGAGATGGCAGCCCACGTCGGTGAGGAGTACGGCCGCTCCCTCGCCTCGCGGATGACCCCCAACGAGGGGCAGCGGACGGTGCGGGCCGCCATGCACGTCGTGGCGGAGACCCTGACCGCCCACGGCTTCGCCGCGCACGCCGAGGACAGGGGCGAGACCACGGCAGTCGTTGCCGAGCAATGCCCCTTCGGCGACGCCAGCAGCACGAACCCCGTGCTGTGCGCGGTCGACCGTGGCATGGTCAAGGGCCTGCTGGCCGGGCTGTGCGGCACGGCGTCCGAGCGGGCGCTCCCGGTGATCATCTCCTCGCGGGCGCGGGGCGACGACACCTGCACCGCCTCGGCCTGAGCCCCCGTGGCGCGCGCCTACCTCGACCACGCCAGCACGACACCGGCCCGGCCCGAGGCGATTGCCGCGCTGGCGGGATGGTCCACCCTCCCGCCAGGTGATCCCGGGCGGCTCCACGAGGAGGGGCGCATCGTGCGCGACGCACTCGAGGTGGCGCGCCTGCAGGTCTCCGGCCTGGTCAATGTCGCGCCCCGCCAGGTGGTTTTCACGTCGGGGGCGACCGAGGCGATCAACGCGGCCGTCTGGGGCGCTGCCCGGGCCGCCCCGGGCGCGCCGGTGCTCTGTGCCGCCGTGGAGCACTCCGCCGTCCGCGACGCCTCGGCGCGCGTCGCGCCGACGGAGGAGATCGGCGTGGACGGTGCGGGTCGGCTCGACGTCGACGCCCTCCGGGAGCGACTCGGGTCGTCGTCGCTGCCACGACCCGCCCTGGTGCACTGCCAGTGGGCCAACCACGAGGTCGGCACCCTCCAGCCGGTCCACGAGGTGGTCGGGCTCTGCCGGGAGGCCGGCGTCGCCGTGCACGTCGACGCCGCTGCCGCATGTGGGCACGTGCCGACGGACCTGGGCACCCTGGACGCCGACCTCGCCAGCGTGAGCGCCCACAAGCTGGGCGGGGTGCCCGGAGCCGGCGCCCTGATCGTCCGGCGGGGGGCCAGGTTCGAACCCCTCCTGGTGGGCGGCGCGCAGGAGCGCGGGCGCCGGGGCGGACTGGAGCCGATTCCGGCGCTCCTCGCCTTCGGTGCCGCGGCAGCGGCGCTGGCCGCCGACGGGCGGCACCTCGTCGGCACCGAGGCGGCGACGGCCCGGAAGCAGATCGCCGGCGTCGTCGCAGCGGCGCTGACCACCGACGGGGTCGCGGTCGTCGGGCCCGGCGCGCCGGGGGACCGGCTCCCCCACCTCGTGTGCCTGGGTGTGCACGGCGTGGAGGCCGAGCCGGTGCTGATCGGTCTGGACCGGTCGGGTGTGGCGGTCCACTCGGGCTCCGCGTGCTCGTCGGAGAGCATCGAGCCCTCGCCGGTGCTTCAGGCCATGGGCGTCGACCCGGGCCACTCGCTGCGGGTCAGCGTGGGCTGGACGACGACCGACGCCGACTGCGCCGCCTTCGCCGACGCCTTCGCGCGCGTCGTGGCCGACCTCCGGGCCTTACGGGGCTGACGTGCCTGCCCCGGTCCCGCCGGAGAACGCGGACGGCACCGGCACCCCGGCGCCCCGATAGGCGCCGGCCACGAGGTCCGCGACCTGCGCCGGCTCCGCCGTCGGCGGGTCGTCGGCCAGGAAGTCGTCGAACTGGGTCACCGCGGCCGCGTCGTCGTGGTCCTGGTTCTCCAGGACGAGGCCGTAGAAGAGGTGCCCCTGGTAATACGAGGGCGAGTCCCTGACCGCCGTCTCGATCTCGGCCCGCCCGATCCTCACGAGCGAGGCGACGTGGGCCGACGATCCGACGTTCCACTGCAGGTACCCGGCGTAGGCCAGCGCGGCCGGGTTCGACGGGTCCTCGGTGAGCACCTTGTCGTAGAGCTCGAGCGCTGCCTTCGTGTTGCCCTGGTTGTTCTGCACCAACGCCTGCTCCAGCTGCTGCTCGATCAGCTGGGCCTGCGAGAGGCTCACGGTCCCCGACGAGGACTGACCGGGCTGGCGCGCCTGGACGTAGTGCGCCACGAGGATGACCACGCCCGCCGCGATGAGCAGGCACGCCGCGACGATCCCCATCCGGCGCCACAGCGGCAGCGGTCGTCGCTCGGGCCCGCCCGCGGGCGGCGGCGGTGCGGGTGCCGCCGGCTCGGGGACCAAGGCGGCGAGCTCCGCCTCCACCTCGGCCAAGCGGGCCGAGTCCCGCGCCACCAGGACCGCGTGGTCCTCGTCGGAGAGGTCGCCCGCAGCGCGCTCGCGGTCCGCGTCGTCGAGGGAGCGCAGCAGGAACTCGCGCTCGTCCGCCAGGTACCAGCGATCGTCACGCTCGGGGTGGTCCCGCCGCCCGGTCTCCGGCGATCCGTCGACCGTCACGCCACGGGCTCCTTCGCCTTCAGCGCGTCGAAGGCGCGGCTCCTGCGCCAGAACACGACACCGACCCCGGCCAGCGCCGCGGCGCCCAGTACGAGGGGCACGACGTAGATGAGCGGGACCCCGCCGGCGTCGGGCGGCACCAACAGGATGGTCTCGCCGTACTCGGCGACGAGCGCCTGGTCGATGTCGGCGGTGGAACGGCCGGCCGCCACCATGCTCTGAATCTGGTGGCGCACGGCGATGGCCGTCGTCGCGTTCGACTCGGCCACCGAGACGTCCGTGCAGGACGGGCAGCGCACATTGGCCTCGATGGCCGCCGCCCGCTCCGCCACCGTGGGGGGGCCGCTGTCGAAGGCACCGCTGCCGATCACGAGCGCCGCGGCGAGGACGACGAGGGGAACGGCGACCCGTACCCACAGGGGCAGGTGGGCCGAACGCTCAGCCACCGGACGTCCGGGCCTGTTCCGTCCGGGCCGCCTGCAAGAACGAATCGAGGTTCTTCTGCGTCGCGGGGCCCTCGAGCACGGCGGTCACCCGGCCGGAGGGGCCGACCACGAACGTGGTCGGCGGCCCGGTGACGCCGTAGTGCTCCGCGATCGTCCCGCCGGGGTCGCTCACGGCGGGCCACAGGTCGCCGTTGGCCCGCAGGAACTCACGCGCCGTGGACGACGTGTCGTGGAACACCACGCTGACCATGTCGGCGCCGTCGGTCGTGTGCGTCTGCTGGTAGTGGAAGCGGGCGAGGTCGGGTGCCTCCACCTTGCACGGGCCGCACCAGCTGGCGAAGAAATTGACGACGACGTAGTGGCCGCGCAGCGACGCCAGGGAGACCGGCGAACCCGTGGTCAGGTCGGTGCCCGTGAAGTCCGGCGCCTGGTGGCCGAGCAGCGGACTGGCGACGGCGGTGGCCTCCTGCGGCGTCCTGGTGGCGAGCACGACGCCGAGGACGACGAGGACCAGCAGGACGGCACCCGCCACCCAGCGGATCGGGTGGCGGCCGCGTCGACCCGTCATGCCGGGCCGACGCGGCGGGCCAGCAGAGCACCCACCGGCTCGGGCGCCGCATCCCGCTCGACGCGCTGGTCGGGCGGCGCGCCCGTCACCAAAACCGAGGGAGAGGACGTCGGGTCGGTCGCCCGCCGGCGGGTCCCCGGCACCAGGGCGAGCAGGCCCCCGAGCCCGATGAGCAGACCGCCGGCCCACAGCCAGGCCACCAGCGGCTCGATCACGACGCCGATCGCCACGGACCCCTGCGGCAGGTTGTTGATCGCCTGGTTGCCCGACGAGGCGCCGAGCCCGCCCACGGCGTCGAAGGTGAGGTAGACGTCGCCGAAGAGCCCCGAGTCGATGGCCGGCGTGCCGACCACCGACAGCGCGCTGCCGAAGCTGGTCGTCGCCGGGGTGAACGTGGCGCCGTCCACCTTGACCAGGGCTTCCTGCGAGGTGCGTGAAGGCGACGTCACAGTGCGCAGGCCTTCGTACTGGAAGCTGTGCCCGTCGTAGGCGACCACCGCCCCGCGGTGCAGGGCCAGCTCGGCCTGATGACGGTACGACGTGGCGGCGATGACCCCGACGGCGAGCAGCACGACGCCGAGGTGGACGATCATGCCACCGTTGGCGCGCCCCACCAGGCCGCGCCACCAGCCGACGTGGCGCGTGTGGGCGGCGCGCACCGAGAGCACCAACGCGCGGGCCGCGGTCGCCGCCGCCATCGCACCCAGGCCGAAACCGATCAGCGTGGCGCTGCCGCGGAGGCCGAAGGCGACGCACAGCACGACGGTGCCCACCCCGATCCACACCGGAATGACGAGGCGCTGCCACAGCACCGCCCCGCTCATCTTGCGCCAGCTGAGCACCGGTGCGACGGCCATGAGGAAGAGCAGCGTCAGGCCGACCGGCACCGCGATCGTGTTGAAGAACGGAGCGCCGACCGTGACCTGCTGCTGGGTGAGCGCCTCGTAGAGGAGCGGGTAGAGGGTCCCGAGCAGCACGACGAAGGCGAAGCCCACGAACAGCACGTTGTTGAGCAGGAACGCGCCCTCCCGGCCGAGCGGGGCGTCGATCCCACCCGGCGAGCGCAATCGGTCCCCCCGCCAGGCGATCAACCCGAAGCCCACGATGACCACCGCGAAGAAAAAACCGATGAGCAGGGGACCGAGGGAGGACTCCGAGAACGCATGGACGGAGGTGATCACCCCCGAACGCGTGAGGAACGTCCCGAGGATGGTGAGCGCGAAGGTGGCGATGGACAGCGAGAGGTTCCACACGCGCATGAGGCCGCGCCGCTCCTGAACCAGGACCGAGTGCAGGTAGGCGGTCCCGCAGAGCCAGGGGAGCAGGGCGGCGTTCTCGACCGGGTCCCAGCCCCAGAACCCGCCCCAGCCCAGCACCTGGTAGGACCACCAGGCGCCCAGCACGATGCCGACGGAGAGGAAGGTGAACGCGACCAGGGTCCAGCGGCGGCACTCGATCTGCCAGCGGTCCCCCACCCGACCCGTGGCCAGCATGCCGATCGCGAACGCGAACGGGACGGTGAAGACCACGAACCCGACATAGAGGAGCGGCGGGTGGATGGCCACCAGCGGGTTGTCCTGGAGGAGCGAGTTCGGCCCGAGGCCCTGCGTCGCGCCGGGAGCGGTGACGAACGGGTTGGCGGGCCCGACCATCAGCCCGAAGAAGAAGGCGGAGACCACGTAGAGGACGAGGGAGGCCCAGCGGATCACGGGGTCGGCGACCTGACGGCGGTACCGCCAGACGAAGACGGTCGAGACCACGGCGAGGATGAGCCCCCACAGCAGGATGGACCCCGCCAGTGCCGACCACATGCCGGTGATGGAGTACAGCAGCGGGGTCACCGTGCTGTTGTTCTCGGCCACGAACACCAGGGTGAAGTCGTGGGTGACCAGCGCGTGCTCCATCGCCCCGGCGGCGAGAAGGGCACCGACGAGCATGACGGGGGCCAGCAGCCGACCGTCGCCGGCGACCCGTCCGGCCGTCGTCGCGGCGGGCGAGGGGCCGTCGGCGTTGCGGCGGGTCACGAATCCGGTGACGATCACGACGACGCCGGCGACGCTCGCCAGGAAGGCGAGCCACACCCCGACCGTCCCGAGATGGGCGTCGACCATCAGTGGAGGACCATCAGCAGACCGCTCCGGTCGCCTTGGCCACCCGGCCGGGGTACTGGGCGCTGTAGTTCGCCGAGTGCTTGACCATGATGGTGTTGGACACGAAGCGCGTCGACGTGGGGGATGTGAAGTGGCCGACGACCACGACCGGGATCCGGGCCTGGAAGAGCTGTGGCGGGCTGCCGGTGTTGGTGACGTCCACGACGTTCGGGCCCTGGCAGATGCTGAAGTCGGAACCCGACGAGGTGGCGCGGATGGTGCCCGGGACCACCGTGCCCTCGAGTCGGAACGTCTGCGTGCCGAGCGACGCCCGGTGGGCGAGGGCCTGGTCGATGGTGTCGAAGTAGTCGAGCGAGCTGCCCAGCCCCTCGGCCAGCAGGAAGACGAAGGCGGCGATCAGAAGGGCGAACACGCCCAGCAGCCGCCAGCTGAGGCGCCGCCGGCGCCGTGGCGGCGGCATCGCCGGCCCCGGGCGGACGTCTGAGTTCGGCGGGCTGGGGGGCGGGCTGGGCTCGGTGGTCGTGCCGGTCACAGTCGCTCGCCGGGCCCCGGCACGCCGTCCGCCCCGGGGGCCGGCACCTCCGACACCTTCAGCGCCCGGGCCCAGCGCCGCCGGCGCAGGACCAGGCCGATCGCGTAGACGAACAGGGACGCGAGCGCGACGGCATAGCCGGCGTCGACGTAGCTCACGGTGCACCACCGCCCGCGTGCGGGTCACGATCGCCGGAGGCGACGCCCACCAGCTCGGTGTCCTCGCTCCAGCGCTCGGTCAGCGAGACCTCGAGCTCCTGGTCCCCGACCGCGTCCTGGAGCACCTCGACCTGGTAGCGCACTCCGAGGAGCCAGACGAAGATCAACGAGAAGGCGAGGAAGCCGAGCCCGAGCGTCCACAGCATGATCCCGTGCACGTGGAGGTCGAAGCCGGGATCGAGCACGGTGCCGCCCTGGTGCAGGGTCTGCCACCAGTCGACGGAGAAGTGGACGATCGGTATGTCGATCGCGATGAGCAGGGCGGCCACCGCACAGCGGCGCGCCCGGATGGCCGGCTCGGCGGGCACGCGGCGCAGCGCCATGTAGCCGATCTCGAGGAGCAACAACAGGGCCGTCGACGTCAGCCGGGCGTCCCACGTCCACCAGACACCCCAGGCGGGCCGGCCCCACAGCGACCCAGTCACCAGGGTCAGCGCCGAGAACACCGCGCCGACCTCGACCGCGGACGCGGCGAGCCGGTCCCAGAACAAGGAGCGCGTGCGCGGCCAGAGGTACAGCAGGCTGCCACCGGCGGCGACGAGGCCGACCCAGTACAGCGCCACCGTGGCGATGGGCGGGTGGATGTAGAGCAACCGGGCCAGGTTCCCCTGCACGACGTCGGGCGGCGTCACCCACAGCCCGAGCCACACCGTGAACCCCATGGCGACGACACCGAGGACGCCGACCACATCCAGCCAGCGCGGCCGGCGGCGCACAAGCACGGGCTCGCTCATGCGGCCTCCTGCAGCGGGCCGTAGAGGACGAGCCCCACGACGAGGTAGATCACCGCGAAGGGAACGAGGATCTTGAGCCACTGGGTCCCCGACGACGCGTTCCCGTTCAGTGCCGCCTCCCATGCCTTGGAGCCCGCCAGCAGGACCGGGGCCAACACCGGCAGCACCAGCAGCGGGAGCAGCGTGTCGCGCACGCGCAGTCCGGCCGAGAGGGCGCCGTAGAGCACGCCGGCACACGCGAGCCCGACGGTGGCCACGAGGGACGCCGTCACCGCGAGCCACACGACGTGCACCCGCACGTCGAAGAGGAACGTCACGCCGGCCCACAGGACGAGCTGGAGCGCCAGGAGCTGCAGCCCCACCGCGGCCGCCTTGCCCAGGAAGATCCCGGCCGGGTCGATGCCCGAGAGCCGCAGCCCGTCGCGTGTGCCCTCACCGGACTCGACCGCCACGCTGCGCTGAATCGCCAGCACGGTCGAGAACAGCAGGGCGACCCAGAAGATCCCCGGGGCGGCGTGGCGCAGTGCGGCCTGGTCCGGACCGATGGCGAACGCGAGGAGCACGAGGACGAGCAACGCGAAGGGGACGACCTGCCACAGCCCCACCCGCGACCGCGCCTCGATCCGGAGGTCCTTGCCCGCCACGAGCACCGCGTCATGCCACATTGGTCGCTCCCACGCCGCCGGCGCTGTCCGGCTCGGTTGCGGGCAGGGCGGTGAGGGTGACGCGGCGGCCGCCCGGCTCCTCACCGGTCACCCGCCCGCCGCCCATGGACACGACACGGTCGGCCAGGGGCACCGTGAGCTGTGGTTCGTGGGAGGAGAGCAGCACCGTTGCACCATCCGACACCGCGCCGGCGATCAGATGCCCGAGGAGCGAGCGCGATGGGGCATCGAGGCCCGCGTGGGGCTCATCGAGGAGCCAGAGCGCGGGACGGCGGGCCACGAGGGCGGCGAGGGCGACGCGGCGACGCTGGCCCGCCGACAACCGCCCGGCCGGGGTGGTCCGCAGACGGCCCGTCAGACCGAGCCGCTCCAGCGCCTCGTCCGCGCCCTGGACGGGGAGCCCGAGGGCGCGGACCGCGAAGCGGACGTTCTCCGCCGCGCTCAGCTCGTCGTAGAGGGGGGCGGCATGACCCAGGAGCCCGACGTACCGCCGCACCGACGTGTGGTCGGTGGTCAGGTCGACGCCGAGCGCGGTCGCCTCGCCCGAGGTGACGGGCAAAAGCCCAGCACAGGCGCGCAGGAGGCTGGTCTTTCCCGCGCCGTTGGCGCCCACGACGACGACGACCTCACCCTGCTCGAGGCAGAGGTCGACCCCGGCAAGGGCGGGGAAGCGGCCGGCGAGAGCGACAGCGGCGCGGAATTGGACGACAGGGGCCATGGCCTTCCCCTCCATGGTAGGGGGGGTCGGTCCCGGGGTTCCAAGCGGGGTCGGACCCCGCCCTCTCAGGCCACGGCCCAGACACAGGCGTAGCTGAACGGCCAGTCTCGGTAGGGCTGCCATCCCGGCTTGCGCTGGACGAATGCATCGTCCACCAGGGCTTCGTGCATCTCGCGGGCGGCCAGGCCGGCGTCGTCGGCGGCGGCCACGTGCTCGGAGAGGAGGTGGACATGGGTCTCGATGGCCACCGGCTCGGCGTCGGCACCGTCGAAATGGGTCGGCATCCCCACCGACATGACGAAGAAGGGGTGGATCCCGACGACCACGAAGGAGCCGGACCGGCCCAGCAGCCGGCGGGCCTCCCGGTAGAGGCCGGCCAGCTCGGGCAGGTGCTCGTCGACCAGCACGCAGACGACGAGGTCGTAGGCGCCGGCGGGCAACCCGGTGTGCCGCACGTCGCCCTCGACAAGCCGGTCGTGCACGCCGCGGGCGCGGGCGCGCTCGAGCATGGCGGGCGTGATGTCGACCCCGTCGACGGGGAAATCGCCGCGGGTGCGGAGCCAGGCCCCGGTGCGACCCGAGCCACATCCGAGGTCGGCGGCGCGTTCGACCCGGTCCCAGGCGACCGAGCCGATGCGCTCCAGGAGCGCGACGTCCATGATGTCCTCGACGCTCTCCTCGTAGGTCGGCGCCCACGCGTCATACCCTTCGCGCACCGTGACCATCGGGTAGTGACGGCGGTCGAAGCGCGCGAAGTCCGGCCCCGCGGCCACGGATCAGCGCATGTGCGGCAGCGCGTTGACGGGATTCAGCGACGAGTCCGTCCGGCCGGCCAGCTCGGCGCGCGCGAAGTCGCGCAGGGCGACCTCGTGGGCCACCAACAGTTCGGCGGCCTCGCGTTCGGCGGGGTCGAGCTCTGCGATCCGCTCGTAGAGCGGGATGAACTGACCGGTGACGCTGTCGATAGAGGTCATCATCTGCTCCCAGGTGCTGTCGACCGAACCGGCGGCCATGGCCTCGGCCACGCTCAGCATCTCGACATCGGGCTCGGTCGAGATGCCGGCTCGCTCGAGGGAGGGTGCCACGGCCTCCTTGGTGCGCAGCTCGAGCGTGGCGAGCACCCGCATCTTGCGGGCGTGCTCAGTATCGTCGACGACCTCGGCGATGCCCTCGAACAGGGCCTCGCCCAGTACCTCGCCCTGGTAGGCCTGCACCCAGAGCTTCTCGATCCCGTCGTCGGCCGAGAAGATCGCCGGAGGTTCGGTGTCGGTGTCGGCGTCGCTCATGCCGGCGACGCTATCCCCGTTCCCCTGAGGGTGCTCGGCCGGGCCTCGGTAGTGTGCGTCACACCCATGGCGACCGTGCTGATGCCGCTCCCGGCGTGCGACTTCGACCCCACCGAGGTGGCCGTGAGCTGGCGGATCCTGTCGGGCGCCGGCCACGACGTCGTGTTCGCGACGCCTTCGGGGCAGCCCGGGGAGGCCGACGATCTCATGGTCACGGGGCGGGGCCTCGACTTCTGGGGCGCGGTCCCGCTGCTGCGCAACGTGACGGTCATGGGCCGCATCCTGCGCGCCGACGCAGCGGCCCGTCGCGCCTACTCGGCGCTGCTGGAGGATGCGGCGTTCCGATCGCCGCTGCACTGGGGCGCGGCACGGCGCAGCGACTACGACGCGCTCGTGCTGCCCGGGGGCCACCGGGCCCGTGGGATGCGGGACTACCTCGAGAGCCCCGAGGTGCAGCAGATGGCCGTGGACTCGTTCCGATCGGGCAGGCCCGTCGGGGCGATCTGCCACGGCGTGCTCGTGGCGGCGCGTGCCACAGAACCCGCCACCGGGCATTCGGTGCTCCACGGCCGCCGCACCACGGCACTGACGTGGCAGCTGGAGCGCAGGGCATGGGAGCTCGCCAGCCGGACTCGCTTTTGGGACCCCGACTACTACCGCACCTACGTGGACGAGCCGGGACAGCCCGCCGGCTACATGTCGGTGCAACAGGAGGTCACCCGCGCCCTGGCGGACCAGGGCGACTTCGTCGATGTCGAGCCCGGCATCCCCGACTACCGGCGCAAGACGAGCGGGCGGTCCCGGGACACGCCGACCGATCCCCGGCCCGCCTGGGTCGTGCGGGACGGCGCGTACGTCTCCGCCCGCTGGCCGGGCGACGCCCACACGTTCGCCCGGACGTTCGCCGAGGTGCTCGCCGAACATTTCCCGTAGCGGCCGAGCTCAGGCCCCGCCGAGCACGAGGTCGAATGCCTCCGGTGGCATGACCGTGCCGAAGTACAGGTCCTCGGCCGCTCCCCATCGGGCCTCCCACTCCGCCCGGAAGCCTGCTCTTCGCGCTGCAGGAGCCGTGCCCGGCGGACGTCGTGCGGGACCTGCAGCAGGACCCGCAGGTCCGTCAGGTCAGCCAGCTCGGGTCGGGCGCTGTAGGCACTGTCGAGGATGACCACGTCGCAGGGCCCACCCGCGACGTCCGCTGACAGGCTCCCGTCGTCGGCATCCCAGTCGTAGGGGCGCCAGGTCGCCGCCGCGCCACGACGCAACCGCTCGAGCGCGGCACGCTGGCGACGCCAGTCGACGACCAGCTCCATCTTCCGCCGCGCGTCCATGGCGTCCCAGTACTCGTCCGTCCCGCGGTAGAAGTCGTCGCCGTCGATGACGAGGGCGCCCGACGGCGGCCGCCAGGGTGGACTTCCCGGCGCCCGAGGGCCCGTCGAGCGCAACGAGGACCGGACCGGCTGCTCCCCGCGCCAGGTCCTCAATCCGTCGGCCCAGCACGTCTGCGGGGCCCGGAGCGGCGCGGTGAGTGGGTCCGTCGTCCACGGCCCGGGCCGCTAGCTCTTGGAGAGGCGGCCGAGGCCGAGGTCGTTGAGCAGGTTCGATATCTGCGTCGACACCCAGCTCACGTTGTCCGTCAGCAGCAGCACCCCGAAGACCACGAGGATGATGCCGGCCACGAGCTCAACGGCCCACAGCCAGTGCCGCGCCCGGGCCAGCGTCGCGGTCAGCCGGCCGAAGGCCAGCCCCACGAGCACGAAGGGCACCGCCAAGCCGAGCGAGTAGGCGAAGAGCAGGAGGACGCCGCCGGGCAGCGTCCCGTTGCGCGCCGCGAGGCTCAGGACGACACCGAGGACCGGGCCGATGCACGGTGTCCAGGCGAACGCGAACGCCATGCCCATCAGCGGGGCGGCCCACACGCCGAGCTTGGAAGGCCGCACGTCGAAGCGGTGCTCGCCCGTGACGCGCGAGACCACACCGAGCGTGCCCGACCCCGCGTGGGCCCAGACGCTCGAGGGCAGCGCGCCCAGCAGCATGACGGCGCCCAGCACGATGATCACCGCACCGCTCACATGGGTCAGCGTGATCTCGTGCGCGTCGAGCAGCCGCCCGATGCTCGACGCCGCGGCGCCCAGTGCGACGAAGACGATCGTGAAGCCGGCCACGAACAGACCGATGCCGCGCAGGACGGGACGAAGGGCGGTCGACGGCGTCGTGCCGTCGCCGCCCGCCTCCAGCTCGGCCGCAGAGAGGCCCGAGACCATGGAGACGTAGCCCGGGACCAGCGGGAGGACGCAGGGGGAGACGAAGGAGAGGATCCCTGCCCCGAAGGCGACGAGCGCGCCGGCCGGATCGGCCGAGATCGTGGCGAGTACGGCGGATGACTGGAGCGCGGCGCCCCTCCGCTTACGTGAGGCTCTTGCGGACCAGGTCCATGTCGGCCTCCACCATCATGGCGACGAGGCCGGCGAAGTCGACCTCGGGCTGCCAGCCGAGGACCTGGTGCGCCCTGGTGGGGTCGCCGACCAGCAGGTCGACCTCGGCCGGCCGCAAGAAGCGCTCGTCCGTGACGACGTGCTGCTCCCAGTCGAGTCCCGCCGCGTCGAAAGCGAGGCGGCACAGCTCGCGCACCTGGTGGGTCTGCCCGGTCGCGACGACGAAGTCGCCCGGCACGTCCTGCTGGAGCATCAGCCACATGGCCCGGACGTAGTCGGCCGCGTAGCCCCAGTCGCGCTGGGCATCGAGGTTCCCGAGCGCCAGCTTGTCGTCGAGCCCCTGCGCGATGCGCGCCACGCCGTGGGTGACCTTGCGCGTCACGAACTCGAGGCCGCGGCGCGGGGACTCGTGGTTGAACAGGATGCCGGACGAGGCGTGCAGGCCGTAGCTCTCCCGGTAGTTGACCGTGATCCAATGCCCGTAGACCTTGGCCACCCCGTAGGGGCTGCGCGGGTGCAGGGGGGTCGACTCCCGCTGGGGGACCTCCTGCACCTTGCCGAACATCTCCGAGGAGCTGGCCTGGTAGAAGCGGATCTCCGGGTCGACGAGGCGGATGGCGTCGAGGACCCGGGTGACGCCGAGAGCCGTGGTCTCGCCGGTGAGCACGGGCTGGCTGAAGCTCGTCTGGACGAACGACTGGGCGGCCAGGTTGTAGACCTCGTTCGGCCGGTGGTCACGCAGGATGTTGATGAGGGACACCTCGTCGAGGAGGTCCCCGGCGACCAATTCGATCTGGTCCTGGATGTGCGCGATGCGCTCGAAGTTCAGCGTGCTCGAACGCCGCACCATGCCGATCACGGTGTAGCCCTGCGCCAGCAGGAATTCGGCCAGGTACGACCCGTCCTGACCGGTGACGCCCGTGATGAGTGCGCGCTTCGGCATCGGCGCAACGCTAGTCCACCGGCGAAACGGCCACTCCGGCGCGCGTACAGTGCCGACGTGGCGACGGCGTGCATGATCTCGTTCCGACTGGGGGGAGGCGACGGCGTCTCGGTCGAGGCGGCCAAATGGGCCGCTGCGCTGGGCCTCCTGGGTTGGCACGTCCGCACCGTCGCCGGGTCCGGCCCCGTCGACACCCTGCTCCCCGGATTGGCGATCGACGCGCCCGAACCGCCGACCCGGGCCGAGGTGCAGGACGCGCTGGCCGGGGCCGATCTCGTCGTCGTGGAGAACCTGTGCTCGCTGCCGCTCAACCCGCCGGCGGCAGCCCTGGTCGCCGCGGCGTGCGCGGGCCGCCCCGCATTGCTACACCACCACGATCTCCCATGGCAGCGGCCGCACCTGGCCCACCTGCCGCCCCCGCCCGACGATCCGGCATGGGCGCACGTCACGATCAACGAGCTCAGCCGCGCCGAGCTGGCCGCCCGCGGGATGACCGCCACGACGATCTACAACGCGTTCGACCCCGACCCGGCACCGGGCGACCGGGCGAAGGTCCGAGCCGCGCTGGGCGCGGGTGACGAGACCCGACTGTTGCTCCAACCGACGCGGGCGCTCGCCCGCAAGAACGTCGCGGGGGCCATCGCGCTGACCGAGGCCATCGGCGGCACCTACTGGCTGCTCGGGCCGGCCGAGGACGGCTACGGGCCCGAGCTCGACCGGCTCGTCGGCCGGGCGCGCTGCCGCGTCGTGCTCGGCCAGCCGGAGGGGGGGTGCTCCATTGCGGACGCGTACGCCGCCTGCGACGCCGTCGTGCTGCCGTCGTCCTGGGAAGGTTTCGGCAACCCGTCGGTGGAGTCGGCGACACATCACCGCCCACTCGCGGTGGGCACGTACCCGGTCGCGGCGGAGCTGGCGGCGTACGGCTTCCGCTGGTTCGACGCCGCCGACCCTGTGCCCCTGGCGCAGTGGTTGCGGGCGCCCGACGACCAATTGCTGGCGGACAACCGACGGGTGGCCGCCGAGCACTTCAACCTGGCCGATCTCCCCCGCCGGCTGTCCCGGGTCCTGGGGCGGGTCCCCGGCCTGCCCGACCCCTCTATGACCGTTCGGTAACCTGAGCGGCATGCCAGGTGCCATGCCGGCCTCCTCGCGACGACTCACCGCCGAACAGCGGCGCCGGCAGCTTTTCACCGTGGCGCTCGAGCTGTTCGCGCAGCGCGGCTACCGGGCCACGACGATGGACGACATCGCGGAGGCGGCGGGCGTCACCAAACCGCTTCTCTACCAGCACTTCTCCTCCAAGCGGGCCCTCTACCTGGAGCTGGTCGACTCCATCGCCCAGGACCTGCTGGCGGCCATCCGGCGTGCGGTCATGCGAGCCGGGGGCCCGCGCCAGCAGGTCGAGCTCGGCTTCGCCGCCTACTTCGGACTCGTCGTGCGCCACGAAGCGGAGTTCCGCCTGCTCTACGGCAGGGACCATGCGGACGATCAGGAGCTGGGCCGCGCACTGCGCACCGTGGAGGACGCGATCGCTGAGGCGATCGATCCGCTGATCGATGCCGGTCTCGACGACGATCACCGGCGTCTGTTGGCCTACGGCATCGTCGGCATGGCGGAGGGAGCGAGCCGGCGCTTCATGGCGCAACGGCCGGACCCCGACGCCGAGCTCGACCAGGAGGCGCAGAAGCTGGCCCGGCGCATGGCCGACCTGGCGTGGGCCGGGCTGCGGTCGGTGCACGCCGACTAAGGCCCGGCCGCCGCCTGCTCAGAGCAGGCTCACCAGCGTCCGGCACATCCCCCACAGCTCGTCCACGCAGGCTTCGTAGACGTCCGCCTCGTGCCCGGCCGGGTCGAGGACGTCCTCGCTGTCGGACACCTCCACGGCCGCGAGACCGAGCGCCGCCACCCGTTCGCCCAGGCCCGGGGGCGCCGACGGCAGGTCGCGGCACAGGCGCCGGATGGTGGCGGTCTTGTCGGCCGCGTCGGGGAAGCGGCGCCGGACGAAGCGCACGTGATCGGCCTCCATGACGACCACCAGCTCGGCGTGCACCAGATCGACCCCGTGGACCTGGCGGCTCCGGTGCCGCCGGAAGTCGGCGCCCGCGAGCTCGGGAAGGCGCGCCAGCGCGGCACGGGTCCGCATCCCCATCGGCTGCCCGTCAATGGTGTGGGTGCCCGCGGTCACGATGTGCAGCGGATCCCCGGCACGGCCGTCGCGCAGGTGCTCCAACATGAAGCCGGCCATGACCGACCGGGCCGCGTTGCCGGTGCAGAGAACCAAGATGTCCGTCATCGGGCGGCCAGCAGCAAGGCGGGGGCGTCGGCATCGAGCGCGTGCTGGGCGTGACGGGTGGTGCTCGTCAGGAACATGAGGTCCCCACGCTCCGTCCGCTGCACGACCATGGCGGCGACGATGGCCATCAGGACGCCGCCGAAGGTGTCCCTCCGCACGTCGGCACGCAGCTGTTCGAGGGAGTAGTCCCGCACCCCGCGTCGGCAGAGGGCGTCGTGGTAGTGCGCCACCAGGTCGTCCTCGTGGGCCCGGCGGTCCTCGGCACTGAGGCAGCCTCCGATGAAGTACGCCACGTCGTAGGACGCCCCCGCCCACGCCACCGTCTGCCAGTCGACGACGACCGGTCGCCGGACGCCCGGCTCGAACAGGAGGTTGTCGAGGCGGAAGTCGCCGTGGCTGGCCGTCCGTGGACCCGTCCGGAGATGCAGATAGGCGGGCAGGTGCTCGGCGAAGAGGCGGCAGACCTCTCGATGATCGGGTGCCAGGGTGTCCTCGTAGCGCTCGAGGAATCCCGGCAGCAGCGAGGATACGAGCATGCAGAGGAGCGCGTCCGACTCGGGCGTGGCCCGGTTGAGCCACTCGAGCGCGGCGAGGTCAGGCGCCTCCCAGCACGGCGCGTGCAGGCCGGCCATCTCGTCGAGGACGGCGGCCGCGACGTCCGGGGTGCAGGCGGCGATCTGGTCCCCCTGCGCGGCGCCGACGACGTCCTGGAGCAGCAGGGTGAACCATCCCGTCTCGGGCTCCACCTCCGCCACGTAGGATGAAGGCACGCGCGCTGCGACGCGCGCCGCGACCTCGCGATAGAAGCGGATCTCGATTTCGTACGCCCGCAGCGCCAACCCGGTGGCGCGGCTCTGCTCGTCCGCCGAGGCGAACTTGCCGACCACGCTGGCCGGTCCGGCCCCCGGCGCGTCATAGACGAGTGAGAACCGTGTGGTGTCGGCCATCTGGCCCGTCCCGACCGGCTCGGTCTCGAACGAGACCACGCGGGGGCCCTCCGCCAGCGCACCCGCGCCGCGCAGGGCGCCGGTCAGCCAGTCCGGCGTGACATCCGCGGCGGAGCGGAGGAGTTCGGGCGGGCTCATGGCAGCCAGAGACTATTGGGCCGACGCAAGGACCAGTGGCTCGAGCCGTTCTCCCTCCAGGCCGGGGGCGGAGGCCGCAGCCAGCGCTGCGGACAACCGGGAACGAGGTGATCCCGTGAAGTCATGCGCCCGGATCCTCCGCAAGAGCGTGGTCGGCGCGCTCGGCGGACTCGCGCTGTCGCTCATGCTCCTGCCGTCGGCCGCGTCGGCCGCGTCGGCCGCCGGCGCGTCGACCGTCGTACCCGTGACGACGTTCACCGTGACGTCGTCGCAGTGCGACGGCCCGACATACCTGCCGGTCCTCGACCCCGCGCTCTTTGACGTGTACGGCACGCTCGACGAGCTCGTGGGGGCTCCCCCCGGAGGAGGGGCGTCTCCGCCGAGCCTCAGCAGCTGCTCGCCTCTTCCCACGGAGCTGTCCCCGGTGGCCGGCAGCGCCTCGGCCACCTCGGTCGCTTCGCCGAACGGTTCGGCCACTGTTTCGGTCCAGGCACTCGGCAACGACCTCGTCGAGGAGTCGGCTGAAGTGGACACCGCGCTCACCGGCTCCGTCACGCTGAACTCGCCCGCGGCGTCGGTCGACTTCTCGATTCCCTACACCACCTCCCCCTTCACCACCTCGGGTTACATGCCGTCAGGCGACACCGCCTTCGCCCGTGTGTCCTTCAGTGGAGCCCTCGGGCTGCTCGGCTGCGTGGACGGCTCGAACGGGATCTGGTCGACACCGCCGGGGCAATACGATCTCGAAGCGCCGATGGGACCGGCGTCCGGGACCGCCACCGTCCAGCCCTCCTGTCCCGACGGTTCGGATCTCGCCCCGGGCGTGGTGGGGCTTCAAGTGGACCTCTTGGCGGACGCGAACTCCGGAGACAGCGCCCAGGCCGCGGCGTCCGCCAACATCGAGATGCACGGCGTGACCGCCACCATCAACCCCTGACCGGCCGGCTCACCCCGCCGGTGTCGACGACGAGGTGAGCTCACGGCCACGGGATCAGTTGATGTGGATCCCCGAGATCGCCCGGGAGATCACGAGCCGCTGGATCTCCGAGGTGCCCTCGAAGATGGTGTAGATCTTCGAGTCGCGGTGCCACTGCTCGACGGGGTTCTCGCGCACGTAGCCGTAGCCACCGAGGATCTGGATGGCCTGATCGGTCACCCACACCGCGTTCTCACCCGCATAGAGCTTGGACATGGAGCCCTCGCCGTTCTCGAACTTCTTGCCCGTGCTCGCCATGTTGGCGGCCCGGTGCACGAGCAGCCGGGCGGCGTCGGTGTGCATCTTCATGTCGGCCAGCTTGAAGGCGATCGCCTGGTTCTCGATGATGGCCCGGCCGAACTGCTTGCGCTCCTTGGCGTACTCGAGCGAGTACTCGTAGGCGGCGCGGGCGATGCCCACGGCCTGGGCGCCGACGATGGGTCGGGAGGCCTCGAAGGTGGCCATGGCGGCCTGGGTCGAGGTCTTCTTGCCCTCCCTGGCCCGGGCCAGACGCTCGTCGAGCTTCTCCTTGCCACCGAGCAGGCAACGGCCGGGGACGCGGCAGTCGTCGAGCACGACCTCTGCGGTGTGCGAAGCCCGGATGCCCATCTTCTTGAACTTCTGGCCCTGGGAGATCCCCGGCGTACCCTCGGGCACTACGAAGCTGGCCTGACCACGGCTGCCGAGCGAAGGGTCGACCGAGAGCACGAGCACGTGCGTGTTGGCGATGCCGCCGTTGGTGATCCAGGTCTTGGTGCCATTGAGCACCCACTCGTCCTTGGCCTCGTCGTAGACGGCGCGTGACTTCAAGGAGGAGACGTCGGAGCCGGCGTCGGGCTCGGAGACGCCGAAGGCCGCCAGCTTCACGTCCTCGGGGGTACCGAAGCACTGGGGGATCCACTCACCGATCTGCTCGGGCGTGCCGTTGGCGAAGATGCCGGCCACGGCGAGGGTGGAGCCGAAGATGGCGAGCGCGATCCCCGCGTCGCCCCAGCTCATCTCCTCGTTGACGAGGCACATGAGGAGGCCGGTCGGGTCGGAGAAGCACTGGGCGATGAAGTCGAAGGAGTACAGCCCGTTCCCGGCTGCCTCCTTGATGATCGGCCAGGGCGTCTCTTCCTTCTCGTCCCACTCCCGGCCGGCAGGACGGACCACGTTCTCCGCGAACTCGTGGACCCACTTGACGATCTGAAGCTGATCTTCGTTCAGCTCGAGCGAGTAGTCGGACATGTTGCGCCCTCCTTGCGTGACCCCGGCCACGGCCGGACCCGTCTGCGTTCGTTGGAACCAACTCCGGGGCGCGACAGCGTGCGGCGCGCGCCCCAGCCGGTCCCTGGTTACTACACAGTAACCTACCGTCGATTCACTGGTCCACCGCGGGGAGAATCTTGCCGATGACCAGGGGTTACCGGGCGCTCAGCGACGGACGGCGGTGCCCGTGGGGGTGTCCTCGACGGTCCAGCCCCTGGCCACGAGCTCGTCGCGCAGGGCGTCCGCGCGGGCGAAGTCCCTGGTGCGCCGGGCCTCGTCGCGATCGGCCACCAGCCGCGCCGACTCGTCGTCGACCTCGACGTCGGCGGCGCGCAGCGAAAGCCCGAGCGCGGCGGCGAGCACCGCAGCGGTGCGGGCCAGGCGACCGCCCTCCTCCTCGTCACCGGCGTCCGCAGCCGAGTGCGCCGCCGTGACGAGCTCGAAGATGCCGGCCAGCGCGCCGGGCGTGTCGAGGTCGTCGTCCATGTGCGCCCGGAAGGCGGCCGAGGCGCCGGGGTCGATGTCCGAGGCCGGCGGCCTCCCCTCGACCACGTAGCCGTCCTCGGTCCGGGCCAGGAGCTCGGCGACGTCGAAGCGGCGGGCCAGCCCGTCCAGCCGGGCCAGTGCCTTCTCGGCGTCGGCCAGGGTCTCGGGCGTCACCTCGATGGGCGAGCGGTAGTGCGCCCGCAGCACGAGGAGCCGGTAGGCACGGGCGTCGCTGCGGGACAGGAGGTCCGGCAGCGTCGAGAAGTTGCCGAGGGACTTGGACATCTTCGTGCCCTCGACCTCCACCCAGCCGTGGTGCATCCAGTGCCGCGCGAAGGCCTTGCCGTCGGCAACCGCCTGGGCGCGCTCGTTCTCGTGGTGCGGGAACATCAGGTCCTGGCCCCCGCCGTGCAGGTCGAACCCCTCTCCGAGCAGGTCGAGCGACATCACCACGCACTCGGTGTGCCAGCCCGGCCGGCCCGGCCCCCACGGTGACTGCCAGCTCGGCTCGCCCTCCTTCGCCTTCTTCCAGAGGGCGAAGTCGAGGGGAGACCGCTTGTCCTCGTTCGCCTCGACCCGCGCGCCGGCCTGGAGCGACTCCAGCGACTGCTGTGCCAGGAGGCCGTACCCCTGGACCTTGGATACTTCCAGGTAGACGCCGTCGGGCGTCTCGTACGCCATCCCCCGGTCCACCAGATCGCGCACCAGCGCCACCATGTCCTCGATGTAGCGGGTGGCGTGCGGGACGTCCTGCGGGCGAAGGTCCCCGAGCGCGTCCATCGACTCCCACCAACGTTCCTCGAACTCGGCGGCCACGTCGGGCTCGGTGCGCCCGAGCTCGGACGCCCGCTTGATGATGTTGTCGTCGACGTCGGTGACGTTGGCCACGTGGTGCACACGGAGGCCGGTGAAGCTCAGGTAGCGGCGCAGGATGTCGAAGGTCAGGTTGGCCCGGCCGTGGCCGATGTGGGGCAGGTCGTAGACGGTTGGGCCACAGACGTACATCGACACCTCGCCCTCGTTGCGGAGCTCGAGGGGGCGGATCGTGCCCGTGGCGGTGTCGTGAAGGCGCAGCACCCGGGTACGGTAACCCGATCATGTCGACTCCCAGAACCGGAGCGCCCCGCGTCCCCGACAAGCCGACCCTCGACGGCCTGGAGGAGCGCTGGGCCGTCGTGTGGGAGGAGACCGGGACCTACCGCTTCGACCCCTCGGCCACCCGGGACGAGGTCTTCTCCATCGACACCCCCCCACCCACGGTGTCGGGCTCGCTCCACATGGGATCGGTCTTCGGCTACGTGCAGACCGATGCCATCGCCCGCTACCGGCGGATGCGCGGCTGGAAGCTCTTCTACCCCATGGGCTGGGACGACAACGGCCTCCCCACGGAGCGCCGGGTGCAGAACGTCTTCGGGGTGACCTGTGACCCCTCACTCCCCTTCGACCCCGATTTCAGGCTGCCCGAGGAGCCCGGCAAGGACGACATCCCGGTCAGCCGGCCGAACTTCATCGCTCTGTGCCACGAGCTCACCGCCGAGGACGAGCAGGCCTTCGAGGACCTGTGGCGGCGCGTCGGCCTGTCGGTCGACTGGGACCGGACCTACGCCACCATCGGCGACCGCAGCCGGCGGACCAGCCAGCGCATGTTCCTGCGCAACCTTGCCCGCGGCGAGGCCTACTCGTCGGAGGCGCCCACCCTGTGGGACGTCGACTTCCAGACCGCGGTGGCACAGGCCGAGATGGAGGACCGCGAGAGGGAGGGCGCCTACCACCGGGTGCGCTTCGACGACATAGAGATCGAGACGACGCGGCCCGAGCTCATCGCCGCCTGCGTGGCGCTGGTCGCGCACCCCGACGACGAGCGCTACGCGGCGCGTTTCGGCACCACGGTGCACAGCCCGCTCTTCGGGGTCGAGGTGCCCGTCCTGGCCCACCCACTGGCCGAGCCGGACAAGGGTTCGGGCATCGCCATGATCTGCACGTTCGGCGACGTCACCGACGTCGTGTGGTGGCGCGAGCTCGACCTGCCGACCCGCAGCATCGTGACCAGGTCGGGACGGATCACCGAGTCCCCCCCGGCCGGCGTGCCCGACGGAGCGCCGTGGCGTGCCATTGCGGGGAGGACGGTGAAGCAGGCCCAACGCGCCATGGTCGAGATGCTGGCTGCGTCAGGGGACCTCGTGGGCGACCCCCGGACCATCACCCACCCCGTGAAGTTCTACGAGAAGGGTGACCGACCGCTCGAGATCGTCACGAGCCGGCAGTGGTTCATCCGCAACGGCGGCCACGACGAGCGGCTGCGTCGCGAGCAGTTGGAGCGGGCCGCGCAGCTCGACTGGCACCCGCCGTACATGAAGGTGCGCTACGACGACTGGGTCAACGGTCTCAACGGTGACTGGCTAGTCAGTCGCCAGCGCTTCTTCGGCGTCCCCTTCCCTGTCTGGTACCCCCTCGGCGCGGACGGCGAACCGGACTACGACGCGCCGATCGTGCCCGACGAGGCGAGCCTCCCGGTCGACCCGACGACCGACGTGCCCGACGGCTACAGGCCCGAACAGAGGGGCGTGCCGGGCGGGTTCAGCGGCGACCCCGACGTCATGGACACCTGGGCCACGTCGTCGGTCACACCCCAGATCGCCTGCGGGTGGGAGGACGAGCCGGAGCTGTTCGCCGCCACCTTCCCCATGGACCTGCGCCCCCAGGGGCCCGAGATCATCCGCACCTGGCTCTTCGCGACGCTGTTGCGCTCGCACCTGGAGCACCACACCCTGCCCTGGAGGCACGCCACCATCAACGGCTGGATCCTCGACAAGGACCACAAGAAGATCTCCAAGTCCAAGGGCACCAACGTCGTCACCCCCATGGCGACCCTCGAGGAGTTCGGCTCCGACGCGGTGCGCTACTGGGCCTGCAACGGGCGGCCCGGGACCGACACCGCACTCGACACCGGCGTCATGAAGATCGGTCGACGCTTGGCGATCAAAGTGCTCAACGCGTCGAAATTCGCGCTGGGCCGGCTCGGCGACGGGCCGGTGCCCGGCCCTGACGCGGTGCGACAGCCGCTCGACGCCGCGCTGCTGGAGCACCTCGCCGCGCTGGTCGAGGCCACCACGGCGGCGCACGAGGGCTTCGACTACGCGCGCGCCCTCGAGATCACCGAGACGTTCTTCTGGACCTTCTGCGACGACTACGTCGAGCTGGTCAAGACACGGGCCTACGGCGAGGGCGACCCCGCCGGGACGGACTCGGCCCGGGCGACGCTGGCCATCGCCCTCTCGGTGCTGCACCGCCTCTTCGCGCCGTTCCTGCCCTTCGTCACCGAGGAGGTCTGGAGCTGGTGGCAGGAGGGGTCGGTGCACGTGGCGCCATGGCCGGGCATCGCCGAGCTGGGGACGCACGCCGGTGCGGACGCCGACGTGTTGCCGGTGGCCGCCGAGGTGCTGGGGGTGGTGCGACGCGAGAAGACCGCGCACAAGCGCTCCATGCGGGCGCGGGTGGCGCGCCTCACGGTCACCGGGCCGGCGGCGACGCTGGCCGCGGTGGAGGCGGCGCGGGGCGACCTCATGGACGCCGGCGGGGTGGACGAGCTCGTGGTCGCGGCGGGCGACACCCTCTCGGTGGAGGCGGAGCTCGCCGAGGAGGCCTGACCGGGGCGGCAGGTCATGAACGGGTTTCCGACTCCGCGTCAGGTGAAATCGGGCTGGCCGAAGCGCTCGGTCCGTCGTCCGGTGTTGCCGCAGCCCGGGCGCCCTCGAGGAAGTCGGCCACGGCCGAGGTCGTGGCCTGGCAGCGCAGGGAGGCCAGCACGTCGAAGGCGTGCTGGGCCAGGGGCAGCTCGGCATAGGCCACCGGCTCTCGCGACACGGCCCGGAGCCGCTCGACGAAGGTGCGGGCCGTCTCCACCGGCACCAGCGTGTCGTTCACACCGTGGAGCACGAAGAACGGCGGCGCATCGGGGCGGACCCGGAAGGTCGGTGATGCCCCGCGGAAGACTTCGGGGTGCTCGGATTCCTTCGTCTTCATGACCGTCTTCTCCAGCATCTCGAGCAGGCCGGGCCCATAGCGTCCCGACCCCTCCGGAGAGCCCGTCATGTCCATGACGCCGTAGAAGGGGACGCAGGCCTGCACCGCCGTGTCGGCCTCCTCGAAGCCCGGCTGGAAGGCGGGGTCACCCTCACTGAGGGCCAGCAACGCGCAGAGGTGGCCGCCGGCCGATCCCCCGCTGACCGCGACGAAGGAGGGGTCGCCCCCGTACTCCGCGATGTGCTCCTTGACCCACGCCACGGCGCGCTTGGCGTCGACGATGTGGTCCGGCCAGGTGGCCTTCGGGCTGAGGCGGTAGTTGATGGCGATGCAGACCCAGCCGCGGGCGACCAGCTCGTACATCATCGGCTTCCCCTGCTCGCGCTTGTCACCGATGATCCAGGCCCCGCCGTGGATGTACACCATGACCGGGGCCTTCTCGGGCGCAGCGAGGCGCGAGCGGTAGACGTCCAGGCGGTGCCGGCGGATGCCGTCACCCCAGTAGTCGATGTTGCAGGTCGTCTGCACCTCACGCGACTTGAACGGGATGGCGCGGGTCACACGCCACCAGCGGCCCCACGTCGGCGCCATCGGCTGGGTGGGGACCGGGAAGGCGTCGCTGCGCACCTCATCGAGAGCGGCGGCAGTGACGGCGGCGGCCCGGCGGCCGGCGATGCCGAGTCCGAGGAGACCCACCCAGTCGACGACGGCGACGGCCAGGCCGAGCCAGCCCGCCCATCCGTGCAGTGCACCGAACGAGATGAAGATGGCGGTCGCGATCATCTGCCAGACGATGTTCTGGAAGCCGAGCTCCCCGGCGACCCAGCCGGAGACGAAGCTCACGATGGTGAACGGCTCCCGCCGGATCGGGCGGTAGGCGAGCGTCACGGCGGCGGCACCGACGAGCGTGACGATCAGGAAGGCGTAGGACACCACCCCACCATTCTCTCCCGGGAGAGCCCGCGGCGCAGGTCTGCCCTGGTCGCAGCGGGTGCCCGTTTGCCCCAGGGCCCGGTTGGTGCGAGGTTAGGAGGGGACGCGATGACCAAGGAGAGTCGATGACCCCCGAACGCCTCAGCGGGCTCGATGCGAGCTTCCTCTACATGGAGACGCCGACCCTGCACATGCACGTGGCGATCACGGCCGTCTTCGACCCCTCCACCGTGCCCGGCGGCTACTCGTTCCGGCGGGTCCGCCAGCTCATCGGCGACCGCATCCCGCTGGCACCGGTCTTCCAGCGCCGCCTGGTCGAGGTGCCCATGCGGCTGGGCTTCCCGGTGTGGGTGGACGACCCCGAGTTCGACATCGACAACCACCTCCGGCGGGCCGCGCTCCCCTCCCCCGGCGGCATGCGTGAGCTCGCGGACTTCGCGGCCGACGTGATCAGCCGCCAGCTGCACCGCGATCGTCCCCTGTGGGAGATGTGGATCGTCGAGGGCCTCGAGGACGGGAAGATCGCACTGGTGGCCAAGATGCACCACAGCACCGTCGACGGGGTCTCCGGCGCCGAGTTGCTGGGCGTGCTCTTCGACTTCGAGCCCGAGACACCCGCCACGCCGACCCTCACCCCCCGCCAGCTCGACTCGCGCATCCCTTCGGGCGTCGAGCTCGTGTCCCAGGCGATGATCGCCGGCCTGGTGGCGCCCTTCGACGCGGGGCGCATGCTCCTGCGGACGACGCGCAACCTGTTCAGTGTGCGCCGGATCCGCCAGAGCCTGACCGGGAACGCGGCGCTGCCGTTGACGGCGCCGCGCACGTCCATCAACGTGGCCGTCCACGCCCGGCGTCGGGTCGCCTTCGCCGCCGCCGGCCTGGGCGACGTCAAGAAGCTGAAGAACGAAATGGGCACGACCGTCAACGACGTCGTGCTGGCGATGTGCGCCGGCGCGCTGCGCACGTACCTGCTGGCCGGCGACGAGCTCCCCGACGTCCCCCTCGTCACCGTGGTGCCGGTCTCGGTCACACCGGACGTGGCCGAGCTCAGGGGATCGAACAAGGTGTCGGCCATGTTCGTCCCGCTGCCCTGTCAGATCGAGGACCCGCTGGAGCGGTTGCGCGTCATCCACGAGTGCACGAAGGGGGCCAAGGAGGAGCACAAGGCACTCGGGGCCACGACGCTGCAGAACTGGGCCGAGCACGCGACGCCCAACGTGTTCGCCGCCGCGGCCCGCCTCTACACCGGGATGAAGCTGGCCGACCGCCACCGCCCGGTGGCCAACCTGATCGTGTCCAACGTGCCAGGCCCGGACTTCCCCCTCTACCTCGGGGGCAGCCAGCTGCTCGGGATGTTCCCCCTCGGCCCCGTGATGGACGGCTTCGGCTTGAACATCACCATCATGAGCTACCTCGGCGTCCTCTACTGGGGGCTCGCCTCGGACGCCCGGGCCGTGCCACGCCTGTGGGACATCGCGGCGGCGGTGCCGCACGCGCTCACGGAGCTGATGGAGGCCGCTGGGATCGAGCCCGAGCCCTTCGACGTGCCCATCCACCTCGGTCCCGGCATGCCGCCCACGGCGAACTGGATCCGGTCCCACGCGTCGAGCAGGACGGAGGCGACCGGTAGCGTGAGTGCATGACGGTACGCGAGCTCGGCCACCTGGTCCTGTACGTGCGCGACGTCGCTCGCTCGGCGGCCTTCTACCGCGACGTGCTCGGCTGGCGCCAGATCATGCCCGAGCCGGGACTGGACCCGGTCGGGGCTGCGGCGTTCTCGTCGGGCCGCACGCACCATGAGCTCCTGCTGATTGAGGTCGGTGCCGATGCGACGCCGATCCCCCAGGGGCGGCACGTCGGGCTCTACCACTTCGGTCTCAAGGTCGGCGAGACGGACGACGACCTGCGCGAGGCCCTGGCGAAGGTGCGCGAGGCCGGGGCCACCGTCGTGGGCGCCTCGGACCACACGGTCACCCACAGCCTCTACATCCTCGACCCGGACGGCAACGAGATCGAGCTCTACGTCGACGTGCCCGGGGTCGACTGGCGGTCGGACCCGGCGCTGATCGCCGCGCCGATCCGCCCGCTGAAGCTCTGAGCCGGCCCGGCCGGCGCGGAGGCAACGTCCTGTGAGCAGGTCATGAGGATCGTGCGCGCCGACGCCGACGGCGCGCTGGTCGCCGCCGAGGTGCTCGACGGTGGGGGCGTCGTCGTCGTTCCGACCGACACCGTCTACGGGCTGGCGGCACGGCCCGTCGACGCGGCGGCCGTCCAGGCGGTGTTCCGCGCCAAGGGCCGCCCCGAGGGGATGCACCTCCCCGTCCTCGCCGCCTCGCTGGAGCAGGTGCGCGCCCTGGGCGTGGACGTCACCCCGGCCGCGCTCGCACTCGCCCGCTGGTGGTGGCCGGGCCCGTTGACCATGGCGTTCGGCTTCGAGGAGGGGTCCGGGCGACCGCACTGGCTCTCGGGGCGCGACGAGGTGGCGGTCCGGATCCCGGACCACGACTTCCTGCGCGCGCTGCTGGCGCGGACCGGTGTGCTCGTCGTCACCAGTGCGAACCCCCACGGTGCGCCGACGCCACGCACGGCGCTCGACGTGGCGGCGAGCCTGGGCCCGTCCGTCGACCTTGTCGTCGACGGCGGCCAGCTCCAGGACGTCCCGTCGACGCTGGTCACGGTGCGCGGGACCGAGCCGGTGGTCGAGCGCGAGGGGGCCATCTCGCGCGCCGAGGTGGCGGACGCCCTGTCGGACGCACCATGACCCGGCTGCTCCTGGCCATCGAGACGTCGTGCGACGAGACGGCCGCGGCCGTCGTCGACGACGCGTACACGGTGCGCTCGTCGGTGGTGGCGAGCCAGATCGACCTGCATGCCGCCTTCGGAGGTGTGGTGCCCGAGCTCGCCAGCCGCGCCCACGTCGAGGTGATCACCCAGATCGTCGAGCGGGCCCTCGACGAGGCCGGCGTGGTGGGGACCGACCTGGCGGCGGTGGCGGTGACGTCGGGCCCCGGCCTCGTCGGTGCCCTCCTCGTCGGCATCGCCACGGCCAAGGCGTTGGCGCTCGGCTGGGGCGTGCCCGTCGTGCGCGTCAACCATCTCGAGGGCCACCTCGCCAGCGTGTACCTCGCCGACCGCGACGTGCCGTTCCCCCAGATCGCGCTCCTCGTGTCCGGCGGGCACTGCATGCTCACCCGGTCGACCGGACCGGGGCGGTACGAGCTGCTCGGCGAGACCGTCGACGACTCCATCGGCGAGGCCTACGACAAGGTCGCCCGCTTCCTCGGCCTCGGCTACCCCGGAGGCCCAGTCCTCGACCGACTGGCCGCCGCCGGCGAGGACGTGCTCGGTTTCCCGCGGCCCATGCTCGCCGACGGCTACTCGTTCTCGTTCTCGGGACTGAAGACCGCCGTCGTCAACCACGTGCGCGCCGACCCCGGCTTCTCGGAGACGGAGGTCGCGGCCTCCTTCGTGGCGGCCTGCATGGACGTGTTGTGCGCCAAGCTCCGCCGGGCCCTCGAGGAATTCGGCGACCCCGCCGTGGCCATCGTCGGCGGGGTGGCGGCCAGCCCCATCCTGCGCGCCCGGGCCCAGGCCCTGGCCGACGAGTTCGGCACGCGGTTGCTGATCCCGCCCCAATCGATGGCGACCGACAACGCCGCCATGATCGGCGTGGCGGCGTGGCACGTGCTGGGGGCATCGGGCCCGAGCGGTCGGGCCTTCGGGCCCGAGCCGGACCTGCGCCTGCGCTTCGGCTAGTTCTCGGCCCTGGCCCGGCGCCGGCGCGCCCGCGAGCCGAAGGTCAGGGAGGAGAGATCGATCAGCACGCCGACCGCCACGATCACCCAGCCGAACGCGTCGACACCCTTCCCGGGTGCGTAGACCAGCGCGTAGAACAGCGTCGTGTACGGCAGCAGGAGGAAGCCGAGCACGCCCTCCCACCCCGAGCGGAAAGCGATGGCGAGCCGGTCCGTGAAGACCCAGAGCAGGAAGATCACGAAGCGGGGCGAAATGGCCGCGAGGAGTGCGAGGAGGCAGCCCACCGGATCTCAGACCGGGAGGCCGCCGGTGGCGGCCCAGGTCGACCCCGTGTCCCGGTAGGCCGCGATCGTCCGCTCGGCGATGCGCATCTGATGGATCTCGTCGGCCCCATCGGCGAATCGCGCCCAGCGGGCGTGCTGCAACATGGAGGCCAGAGGGGTGTCCGTCGAGTAGCCGAGTGCGCCGTGGACCTGCACGGACCGGTCGATGATGCGATTGAGGCTGTTCGCCACGAAATGCTTGGTCATGGACACCTCGGTCCGGAACTCCTCGCCGCGGTCGATCTTGTAGGCCGCATGGAGCACCATGAGCTTGCACTGGTACAGCTCCATGGCCGAGTCGGCGATGAGCCACTGCACGCCCTGCTTCTCGGCCAGGAGGGAGCCGTGCGAGTAGCGGTTGAGGGAGCGGTCCACCATCATGTCGAGCGCCGTCTCGGCCTGGGCGATCCAGCGCATGCAGTGAGCCAGACGGGCGGGACCCAGCCGGTACTGTCCCAGCCGGTGGCCGTTGCCGCGGCCACCGAGGATCTGTGAGTCGTGCACTCGGAGGTCCTCGATGACGATTTCGGAATGGCCGGTCGAACCGTGCATCGTCTCCACCTCGCGCACGTCACGCCAGCCCTCCGCCGGGAGGTCCACGAGGAATGCCGTGTTGGCGCCGCGGGAGCCCGCGGGGACGTCGGGCTCGGTCCGGGCCACCAGGATGGCGAACTGGGCCCGACGCGCGTTCGAGATGAACCACTTGTGGCCGTTGATGATCCACTCCTCCCCGTCCTTCTCGGCCCTGGTCTGAATGAGCGTCGGGTCGGAGCCCGCCACCTCGGGCTCGGTCATCGCGAAGCACGACATGGCGGTGCCCTCGCAGAGCCGCCGCAGATAGTTCTCCTTCTGCGTCTCGGTGCCCCAGTGCAGAAGCGTGTGCATGTTGCCCTCGTCGGGCGCCATGCAGTTGAGGATCCATGGCCCGAGCCGGGTCTTGCCGGCCTCGGACTGCACCATGGCCAGCTCCACGTGCCCCAGGCCCAGGCCGCCCCACTCCTTGGGCATGTGGGGCAGCCACAGTCCGGCCCTCTTGGCTTCCTCGCGCAGCTCCACGATGGTGACGAGGTACTCGCGGCGCGACGTGACCTTCCCCTCGTCGTCGAAGCCCTCGATCCTGGGCTGCACCGTGTCGCGGATGAAGGTTCGCACGCGAGCCCTGATCTCCTCGTGTTCGGGAGCGAGGGTGAAGTCGATGGCCATGTGCTCCTCCCGGCCTCAGTAGAGGCCCACCACGTTGCCGTCCCCGTCGATGTCGATCCGTTCGGCGGCAGGGCTGTGCGAGAGCCCGGGCATGGTGCGCATGTCGCCGCTGACCAGATACACGAAGCCGGCCCCCACGTTGGCCCGCGCCTCTCGCACGGGCAGACGCCAGCCCCGCGGGGCGCCCAGGAGCTTCGGATCCGACGAGATTGACAGGTGGGTCTTGGCGATGCAGACCGGGAGGGAGCCGAAGCCCGCCCGCTCGTAGGTGTCGAGCTGGCTCGCCGCCTCCGGCAGGTAGTCGACCCCGTCGGCGCCGTAGACCTCCGTGGCGATGGCCTCGACCTTCTCGCGCAAGGTCGCTTCGTCGTCGTAGAGCATGCGGAACTCGCCCGGCTCGGCTGCGGCCTCGACCACCGCCTCGGCCAGCTCCACCGCGCCCTTGCCGCCGTCCACGAAATGCGTGCAGACCGCGGCACGCACCCCCACCGAGGCGGCGATCTGCCGGATGGCGGCGTGCTCGGAGGGGAAGTCACCGTCGATCGCGTTGATGGCGACCACGGGGGTCACCCCGTGACGGCGCACGATGGCGAGATGGGCCAGCAGGTTGGGGGCACCGAGCTGCACCTCCTCGGGGTTCTCCTCCAGCATGGCCGGCGGCAGCGGGCGTCCGGCAACGACCCGGTGCCGGCCGGAGTGCAGCTTCATCGCCCGCACCGTGGTGACCACGACCGCGGCGTCGGGCGCCAGGCCCGAGGTCCGGCACTTGATGTTGAAGAAGCGCTCGGCCCCCATGTCGGCGCCGAACCCGGCCTCCGTCACCAGGTACTCGCCGGCGTGGATCCCGATCAGGTCGGCCACCACCGACGAATTGCCGTGGGCGATGTTGCCGAAGGGGCCGGCATGGACCAGCACGGGGGTGTTCTCGAGCGTCTGCAAGAGGTTGGGCTTGATGGCATCACGCATGATCACCGTCATGGCCCCGGCGGCCTTCAGCTGCTCCGCCGACACCGGCTCCCCAGCCTTGGTGTAGCCGGCGACGATGCGGCCCATGCGCTCGCGCAGATTCTGCAGCGAGCAGGTCAACGCGAGGACGGCCATCACCTCGGAGGCCGCCGTGATGTCGAACCCCGTCTCCCGCGGAATGCCGTCCAGCCCGGAACCGAGGCCGCTGACGATGTTGCGCAACGATCGGTCGTTGACGTCCAGGACGCGCTTCCACGTGATCCCGTGCGGGTCGATCCCCAGCGCGTTCGCGTTGTAGAGGTGGTTGTCCACCATGGCCGCCAGGAGATTGTTGGCCGCCGTGACCGCGTGCAGGTCGCCGGTCAGGTGGAGGTTGAGGTTCTCGAAGGGGACCACCTGGCTGTACCCGCCGCCGGCGGCGCCGCCCTTGATCCCGAAGGTGGGGCCCATGGAGGCCTGGCGGATGGCCACGGTGGCCTGCCGTCCGACGCAGGCCAGAGCCTGGCCGAGGCCGACCGTCGTCGTCGTCTTGCCCTCCCCGAGCGGCGTCGGGGTGACCGCCGTCACCACGACATAGCGGGCCTGCGGCCGGTCCGCCAGGGCCTCGACGGCATCGAGGCTCACCTTGGCCACGTGGTTGCCGTAGGGCTCCAGGAGCTCGGGGGAGATGCCCATCTGTGCGGCGATGTCGGCGACCGGGCGGAGGGTCGCACGCCGCGCGATCTCGATGGCCGGGGGCACAGGCACCGTGAGGGATCATGCCAGACCCCGGCGACCGGCCGCCGAGAGGGGAATGTGACCAAAGGCCCTACGCATGCACGGCTCCCGCCGGGAAGAGTGGCCCCACCAGGAGTGTGCGGCGCGCCCGTCGTGCCGCGGGCGCTGAAAGGAGCGTTGCCATGTCCAAGGCAGACGGTGTCTTCATCTACATCGGGACGTACGCCAGCGAGGTCGACGCCCGCGCCGACTATGACGTCGTCAAGGACCTCCACGCCGTGGGGGCAGTCGGCACCTACGACGCCGCGGTGGTGACCAAGGACGACTTGGGCAAGGTCCACGTGAACAAGGACGAGACCACGACCCGCCACGGGGCCTGGGGCGGTGCCGGGGTCGGCGCACTGGTGGGCATCCTGTTCCCGCCCTCCATCATCGGCTCCGCCGTGGTCGGCGCGGCCATCGGGGGTGTCAGTGGCCACCTCTGGAAGGGCATGTCGCGGGCCGACGTGAAGGAGTTCGGCGACGCCATCGACGCCGGCGAGGCCGCCCTGGTCATCGTCGGCGAGACGACCATTGAGTCCTATGTGGAGAAGGCCGGGCTGAAGGCGCAGAAGAAGGTGTCCAAGGAGCTGCAGGTCGACAAGAAGGACGTCGACAAGGCCGTCCAGGAGGCGGCGCAGGAGCTCTCCTGAAGGCCCGCGGGCAGGGGCCCGACCCAGGCGGCGCGCCGCCCGGTAGCGTTCGGGCGGTCCGCAGCACCCGCGCGGCGCGCCGAAGGTCATGATCGCCCTCCACATCCTGTCCCTGCTCTTCGGCACCCTCGTCGTCCTCGCCATCCTGGGCTCGGCGCTCAAGACCGTGGTGCTGCCCCAAGGGGGGTTCCCCCGGCTGTCCCAGGCCGTCTTCGCGCTGGTGTACCGCATCCTCGTGCGCCGGTGGCGCAGCGGGTCGTTGGCCAAGGCGCTGCGGGCGCTCTACGCGCCGGTCGCCCTCGTGAGCCTCCCGCTGGTCTGGATGCTCCTCATGGTCGTCGCCTTCACCTTCGTTTTCTGGGGCACGGGCAGCCTGACGATTCAGAAGGCGTTCGAGATCAGCGGCTCCTCCCTCACGACGCTCGGGTTCTCCAAGCCGGACGGGACGGGCCGCATCTGGCTCGCCTTCATTGAGGCCACGATCGGGCTCGGGCTGGTCGCCCTCCTCATCAGCTACCTCCCGACCATCTTCTCGGCCTACAACGGGCGCGAGAAGGGCATCATCAGGCTGCGCCCCGTCGCTGGGGCGCCCCCCTGTGCCACCGATCTCCTGCTGACGCTGCACCGCACGGGAGTCCTCGACAACCCCGACTTCTGGAAGACCCAGGCCGACTGGATGCTCGACCTCGAGCAGACCCACGCCGCCTTCCCGATCCTCTCCTACTTCCCCGAGACCGACACCGACCATTCGTGGGTCGCCACCGTCGGGACCTTGCTCGACGCCGCCGCGCTGGTCGTGTCGGCGTCGGAGACGGAGGCCGGCGAGGTCTACGCGGACGTGGAGAAGGGGCCCCTGCTGATCCTCGTCTACGGGCTGCCGCTCGTCGTGCGCATCGCCAGGGCGGCCAACATCCCGCTCCCCCAGCCGACGAGGCTGGCCGAGCTCACCCCGCACTTCGGGGAGCCCGCGCCGCCCATCAGCATCGGCCGGGACGAGTACCTCGCCGCCATGGCCGCCGTGGCTCCCATCCTCGTGCTCGACCCGGGCCGCGAGGAGGAGGGATGGCGCCGTTTCGCCCGGATCCGCTCCGCCTACGACCCCGCACTGCGGGCCCTGGCCGGCCTCACCTCCGCCTACTCCTCGCCCTGGACGACAGACCGCCCGGCCGAAGTCGGAAAGCCGCGCTTCGTGCGCCGGCGCCCCCTGCACGTCGACTGGTCGATGGACGTGGCGGCGCCGGCCGGCGCACCCCTCTCCTGACCGCTACAGGTGGCTACAGGTGCCTACAGGTGGCTGAAGCCGCCCGACTCCTCCTTCGTCATGGACACGGTGACCGGGTGGCGGTCGAAGTGGGAAATGGACTGCGTCATGTCCTCGAGCAGCAGCCCGGCCAGGTCCCGGCTCACGCCCTGCCGCACCAGGATGCGCTGGACCGATATGTCGGCGACGGACCCGGTCAAGGGGTAGGCCGGCACCTGCCAGCCGCGCGTCCGCAGGCGGTCGGCGACGTCGTAGAGCGTGTAGCCCGAGTCCTCGCCCTGCCGGATGCGCCAGGCCACCGAGGGGATCCCCGTGAGGGGGTCGGAGTCGCACAGCAGCTCGAACGGGCCGAGCTTGACGATCTCCGCCGCCAGGAACTGGCCGGTGTCGTAGCAGGCGGTGTGCACGTTGCGGTAGCCGTCCATCCCCAGGCGGATGAAGTTGTAGTACTGGGCCACGATCTGGCCGGCGGGCCGGGAGAAGTTGATCTGGAACACGGGCATGTCCCCGCCGAGGTAGGTCACGTGGAAGATGAGGTCGTCGGGCAGCTCCGAGGCGTCGCGCCACAGGACCCAGCCGACGCCGAGTGGCGCCAGCCCGAATTTGTGCCCCGAGGTGCTGATGGACTTGACCCGCGGGACCCGGAAGTCCCACAGGATGTCCGGGGCGCAGAACGGGGCCAGGAAGGCGCCGCTGGCCCCGTCCACGTGGATGTCGACGTCGAGGCCGGTGTCCTCCTGGAGCTTGTCGAGGGCCTCGGACAGCGCGAGCACAGGCTCGTAGGCGCCGGTGTAGGTCACGCCGAAGGTGGGCACCACCATGATGGTGTTCTCGTCGACGCGCTCGAGCATCTGCTCCACGTCCATGCAGTAGCGACCCGGTGACATGGGGATCTCGCGCATCTCGATGTCCCAGTACTTGGCGAACTTGTGCCAGACCACCTGGACGGGCCCGCACACCATGTTCGGGCTGTCGGTCGGCTTCCCGGCGGCCCGGCGCTTGGCCCGCCAGCGCCACTTGGCCGCCATCCCACCGAGCATGCAGGCCTCCGAGGACCCGATGGCCGAACAGCCGACCGGATCCTCGGTCGTGGGCGCGTTCCACAGGTGGGACAGGATGGAGACGCAGCGGTGCTCGAGCTCGGCCGTCTGGGGGTACTCGTCCTTGTCGATGAGGTTCTTGTCGATAGAGAGGTCCATCAACTGGTGGATCTGCGGCTCCTCCCACGTCTGGCAGAAGGTGGCCAGGTTCTGGCGCGCGTTGCCGTCGAGGAGCAGCTCGTCGGAGATCGCCTGGAACGCCTCGAGCGGCGGCATCTCCTGGCCGGGGCAGTGGTGCGTGGGGAGGCCGGCCAACATGTCCCGGTCGGCGTAGAGCGAGTCGAGCATCCCCTCCCGGACGGTCTCCCTCTTGTGCAGCGGCATCGCGGCCCTCCTGTCGGCTCGTACAGCGGTACGACCCACCGTACCGGCCCACTCGGCCGCGAGCGACCGGAGACGCGATCAGTCGCGGGCTGCTCCGGCAGTCCTACGCGGCCGGAGCTCGTCGCGAGTGAGGAGTCGTTCAGGAGGCGATCAATTGCAGGCGTGCCCGCTCGTCACGCCGGCCCGAGTGGACCCGGCGCTCCGGCGCACGTGCAACGGCACGCTGGTCGGCGCTCTCGGGTCGGTCCGCCAACTTCGAACGGAGCTGACGGAGCGCCTTGGTGTGGATCTGGCACACCCGGCTCTCCGTGACGCCCAGGACGTCACCGATCTCCGTCAGCGTGAGGCCGTCGTAGTAGTACATCATCAAGACGGTGCGCTCCCGCTCGGGCATGCCATCGACCGCCCTGACGAGCGCCTCCTTGGACTCCTTCGCCTCGAGCATGTCCACCGGGCTGTGCGACCGGTCGGGCAACGTCTCGCCGAGCGTCGAGCGCTCGGAGCGCTCACCCCCCCGCAACGTCTCATCGAGAGCCATAATGCCGACCGTGGAGATCTTGCGTAGTGCCTTGTGAAACTCGCCGACGGTCATTTCGAGCTCGGCGGCGACCTCGGCCTCGTTCGGCGTACGGCGCAGCGTCCCCTCGAGATGCGTGTACGCCTGCTCGACAGCACGCGCCTTGGTGCGTACTGACCGGGGCACCCAGTCGATGGAACGGAGTTCGTCGATGATCGCCCCCTTGATGCGCGGGATGGCGTATGTCTCGAACCGCAGGTTGCGGTCGGGCTCGAAGCGCTCGATGGCGTCAATGAGCCCGATGATCCCGTAGCTCACGAGATCCTCTTCGTCGAAGTGCCGGGGCAGGCCGGCCAGGACGCGGCTGGCGACGTACTTGACGAACGGCGAGTAGAAGATGATCAGCTGGTTGCGCAGCGTCTGTGACCCGGTCCGCTTGAACTCGGACCACAGGTCGTTGATGCCTCTCTCGGCCGACTCGTGCGCCGTGGAAACTTGACGTGACGTCGATCCCACGTTTCCCCCTCCCTCAGGTGGCATCTCCGACAGATGCCACTTCTTCTCCTGAGGCCCAGGTGACCACGCCCATTTCGCATTCGCCATCAGCGTGTTTCAGGAGTACACCACTTTAATCAACCGTGTGTTGTCAGAGCGGTTGCTCGAACGTTGCTCCCCGGTTGCAGAGGCCACCGCAACCAGCGAGCAACAATTCCGTGGCGGTCGAACGTGGCGTGGTGCCCGTCGTCCGATCGCCGTCGCATCGTCACCGGACCGGCGTGGGGTCTGGGGGCGTGCCGTGCCGATGGCCGTTCCCCGGAGCACCCGGTTCCAGGCGTGCGCCACACACCGGCGGCCTGGATGCGCGGTGGGGCTTTGTTCCCAGGGTCGAAGCCATCCCTCAAGGTCGCGGCCTGTCGAACCGACATTTCGGGAGTGAGTGAGAGGGAGAGTAGGTGAGGGCGCTGTGCTCGACATCCCAGAGAGGACCCTGCCGCACATGACTCCGCCAATTGACGTCGCGCTCCGTGCCACGACCCACGCTCGCGGCCCGCGGATCACGAGGCCGGCGGGCGCCACCTCCCCGTCCACGAACGGCAGCGCCGACAGCGCCGAACAGACGATCCTGGTGGCCGAGGACGACCTCAGCTGCCGCAGCGCGCTGCATACGTATTTCGAGCGGTCCGGATACCACGTCATCGAGGCGATCGACGGACCATCGACACTGCGGGCGGTCTTCCAGCATTCAGCCAGCCTGGTGATCCTCGACCTCGGACTCCCGGGCTTCGACGGCAGCGATGTGCTGGCCAAGATCCGCCGCCACAGCGCCCTACCCGTCATCGTCTGCTCGGGCCGCGTCTCAGAAGACGAGCGCATCCGCATGCTCAATCTGGGAGCCGACGACTACGTTCTCAAGCCCTTCTCCTTTGCCGAGCTCGAGGCTCGGGTTCGTGCCGTGCTGCGCCGTGGCAACAACCAGCCGGCGGCGACCTGCTTCCACCACGGTGAGCTGGTGGTCGATCGCGACACGCGCACGGTGACCATCCTCGACGAGGTGGTGCCGATGACCCGCAAGGAATTCGATCTGCTCGCCTTCCTCGCTGCGTCTCCGGGCCAGGTCTTCTCACGCGAGGACCTCCTCGAGCGGGTCTGGGGCTCCACCGAGGAATGGCAGGGCCGTTCGACGGTGACCGAGCATGTGCGGCGCGTCCGGCTGAAGATCGAGCCCGATCCGGACACGCCACGGTGGATCACCACCGTCCGCGGCGTCGGCTATCGCTTCTCCGTGCCCGAAGCCTGAATCCCCGCGCCCGGATTGGGCCGAAAGACCTATGCAGCCGGACGAATTGCGCTCCGACAATTAGTTGTGACGACCCGCAGCCGCATGAGTGGTACGGAAAGGGACAAGGGGGAATTCACCATGACATCCGGCTCGCTGCGCGCGCCCGGTCAGCAGCATCGGTTCACCGCCGCACCCCGCTCCGCCATCTCCGGATCCGGCGGCGCGTGACTGATGCCACTCGACGTGTCAACCCGCTCGACGGCTCATCACGGGGATCCGCCTTCCAAGCGGCTCGGTTCCAACGACCCCGGCGTCCTGATTCCGCCAGGCGCGGGCGGCGCCGCGGTGCGGACGATCCTCGTGGCGGAAGACGACAGCAACTGCCGTCGGGCCCTGCAGCACTACCTGAGCCGGTTCGGCTACCACGTCATTGAGGCGGCCAGTGTCACGTCCTCGCTCGAGGCCGCCTTCAGCGACCTGGCTGATCTGGTCATCCTCGACCTGGACCAGGGCGGCGGGACCTCCGAGGTCCTGACCAAGATCCGGCGCCGCAGCACGGTCCCCGTCATCGTCTGCTCGGGCCACGCCTCCGAGCGCGATCGCGTCAGCCTGCTGAACCTCGGTGCCGACGACTTCATCACGAAGCCGTATTCTTTCGCCGAGCTCGAGGCGCGTGTGCGGGCGGTCCTCCGCCGGGGCACTGCGGCACCGACGACGACCCTCGACCACGGCGACCTGGTCATCGACCAGGGCACCCGGACGGTGACGGTCCGCGCGTCCGAAGTCGCGATGACGCGCAAGGAGTTCGACCTGCTGGCCTTTCTGGCCTCCGCACCGGGACGGGTCTTCTCGCGCGAGGACCTGCTCGAACGGGTTTGGGGTTCCAATGGGCGCTGGCAGGGCCGTTCGACGGTCACCGAGCACATCCGCCGGGTCCGCCTCAAGATCGAGGCCGACCCCGAGAACCCGCGGTGGATCACCACCATCCGCGGCATCGGGTACCGGTTCTCCGACCAGGGCGGCTAGCGCGCACCACGGCCCCCGGGCCGGCGCTCGCTACTCGGCGGGGTGCTCTCCGACCAGCAGGTAGCCACCGCCGTCGGACGTCGGCACGATTGAGAAGAACCTGTCCTCGGTGCTCAGTCCGGCGCGGGAACCGTAGAACGGTGCGTTGAAGGCGAACACGCCACCGTCCGACGCCACCTCCCAGTAGCCGGCGCCGTCGGTGGTGGCCGCCATGCCCACGATGGGCGCGTCGAGCGCCGTGCCGCCCATCGACCCGTGGAACGACGCGTCGCCGAAGGCGAACACGCCGCCGTCGGACGCCACCTCCCAGTAGCCGGCGCCGTCGGCGGTGGCCGCCATGCCCACGATGGGCGCGTTGAGCGCCGTGCCGCCCATCGACCCGTCGAACGACGCGTCGCCGAAGGAGAAGATGCCGCCGTCGGACGCCACCTCCCAGTAGCCGGCGGCGCCGGCGGTGGCCGCCCCGACCAGCGGTCGATCGGACGTCACGGCGGCTCCGGCAGCCAGTGCATCACCGAAGGGGTAGGTGGCGGTGACCTGGGGGAGGTCCGCCGGTCCCCCGCCACAAATGGAGACGAAGGAGTACCCCATCGCCCGGAGACGGGTGATGATCTGCGGGAGGGCGGCCACCGTCTGCGAGCGGTCCCCCCCGGCGTCGTGCATGTCGACGACGGCACCGGGAAAGGCCGCACCGACCACCCGGTCGGCGATCGCCTGCGCGCCGGGGAGGGTCCAGTCCCTGGGGTCGATGGAGTAGCTCATCGTCGTCAGCCCGCGCGACGCGATCTGGCTCAGGACGCCGGCATTCCATGCGTCGTACGGGGGGCGCACGCACTGTGGCGTCGTGCCCGTCACGTTGCGGATCTCGGCCTGGGTCATGTCGACCTGGGAGTCGACACCCGAGGCCGGGAGCGTGGTGAGGTCGGGGTGACTCCACGTGTGGTCCTCGACGGGGAAGCCCGCGGCGACGACCATCTTCGAGTACTGGGGGTAGCGGGCAACCTCCTCGCCGATCTCGAAGAACGTGGCGGGCACTTGGTAGCGCTCGAGCACCGAGAGCACCTGCGGAGTGAAGGGGCCCGGACCGTCGTCGAAGGTGAGGGCGATCACCCGATGGCCTGCCGTCGCCGCCCCGCCGGGCGCCTGAGAAGTCGTGAACGCCACCTGAGCGCTGGAGGCGGCACCGGCCGCCCGAGCGCCGCCTGCGAACAGCACGGCCACGACGCCCAGGACTGCGCATACGACCACGCGTGCGTGCACCGCCACCATGCCTCCCTTCTATCGGATGACCCCGCGGTACGCCAGGGCCACAGGTCATACGCGTCCCACCGGGCCGTCGGACCGCCGGCTCAGTGGATCGCCGCCCAGGCGGCCCAGGCGGCCAGTCCGGCCAGCACCACTGCGGTGACGATCCGGACGGTGGCGATGTTGATCACGCGCAACAGGCTCTGTCCGCTGGCCACGGCGAGCGCCGCCACCGTCCAGAGCGCGAGCACGGCCCCGACGCCCACGGAGAGTGCGTTGTGGTAATGCGCCGCCAGGTTGGCGGTCAGGATCTGGGTGAGGTCGCCCCACTCGGCGACGAAGATGACCAGGAAGGCGGTGACGGCGACGCGGCCGTGCGACGCCACCTCTCGCTCGACCAGCTCCTCCTCATGACGCTCCTTGGCCGCTTCCCGCAGAGCGAGCACCGCACCGGCGAGGAACATCACGGCCACGAGCGCCTCGAGCGCCTGGTGGGGCAGCAGATGGAACAGCGCCACGCCGATCGTCGTGGCGATGACCACGTGGACAGCGAAGGCGGCGGCGGCTCCGAGCCATACGATTCCCGGGCGACCCCGCGTCGACATCACCAGGGAGGCGAACATGGTCTTGTCCGGGAGCTCGCCCAGGAAGATGATCGGATACACGGCGAGGACGATGGCGAGCTGCATGCGACCTTTCTGTCGGGGCCGAACGTAGCGTGCAGGCGCCGACCGGGCGCTTCACGTAGTTTGTGTCGGGCGACCCTCCGGGGTCACCGCTGACCGGCCGACCGTCGGCCCGAGGATTCGGGGAGGCACGTCCATGCTGATCGAACTCACCGAAGTGCAGTGCGCGGAGCTTCAGCGCCTGCTCGAGTGGTCACTGGGTGACCTGAGCACCGAGATCGCCGGCACCGACGATCCCGAGTACCGGGAGGCGCTGCGCGCACGCCGAGCCATCCTCGAGTCGGTGCTCTTCCAGCTCGACAACCCGCCGCGCGTCAGCGAGTAGCGGCGCACTCGCTCGCAGCGGTCACACCGCGTCGGCCACGGGCTCCCCGGGGTCCGTCCGGTCGACGATTGCCAGGACGTTCGTCATGACCTCGCCGAACTCATCGGGGTCGGCGAGCATCCACGAGTGTGTCCCCGCGACGGTCACGACGTCGGGGTCACCAAGCGCTCGGCACATGTCCTCGAACGAGTCGCGTGTGATGAGGTGGTCGCGCTGCCCCCAGAGGACCACGACGGGCAGCCCGCGGGTGCGAAGTTCGTCGAGCTCCTCCATGAGGTCGGCCCGTCGGGCGATCCCGGCCGTGCGCCAGAACGACCTCGGGTTCCGCACCAGGTTCCCGACGGCCTCGGACAGGATGACGGGCAGGACCCGGTGCGCCTGGCGGATGGGCAACAGGTCCGAGGGGAAGTGGATGCCCCAGTCCCACAGCGGCCGCTCCGACATGGACCGGATCGTCGACCCCGAGTGGGCCCAGGCCGAGCCCCCGACGGAATTGATGAGGACAAGGGCGCGCACCAAGTCGGGGTGGTCGTGCGACAGCTCGATGGCGACCCCACCGCCGAAAGAGTGGCCCATCAGCAGCACGGGGTCCCCCACGCCGACGGCGTCGAGGAATGACGCGACCCAGTCCCCGTAACCACGCAGGGAGGAGGACGCGCGCGGCAGGGCCGCCGTCCCTCCGAACCCCGGGAGCGCGGGGGCGTAGACGTGCAGCCCGGCGCGCACGAGGCGCGAGAGCGCGCGTTTGTACGCCTTGTGGTCGAGGCCCCAGCCGTGGAGGAACACGGCCGGAGCACCCGTGCCGGCCTCGCCGTATTCGGCGCCACGGCCGTCCACGGTCGTCCGCTTCCAGTCGAGCCAGTCGGCGCCGCGCGCGGTCGACCCGTCCAGGCCGTCCGCGGCGGGACCTTCCTCAATCTCCGTTCCGCCCATGAAGCCACGATGGCGATGGCGACGGGGGTGTCCTAGGGCCGAATGACCCATTGGCCGCCCGTGCAACGCTCTTGCCACCGAAAAAGGTACCTTCGACCCCATCGGCACGGCACCGCCGTGCCTCGCACGGACCGGGAGGGCGACGATGAGCCGCACCAGGCCACAATGGATCGGGGAGCTGGTCGACCTGCTGCGGGTCGCGCCCGGCTCCCGTGTCACGCTCTCCAAGGACTTCGACCCTTCCTTCACCTCCCGCTTCGTCGACAAGAAGGACGGAGCCGAGTTCCTGGCCGAGAGCGTGCAGCTCCTGGCGGCGTACCAGGATCGCCTGGCCGCCCAGGACACCGACGGGTTGCTGCTCTGCCTGCAGGCGCTCGACGCGGCCGGGAAGGACGGCACCATCCGCCACGTGATGAGCGGCGTGAACCCCCAGGGCGTGCACGTGAGCAGCTTCAAGGTGCCCTCGACCGAGGAGCTCAACCACGACTACATGTGGCGGTACGCCGAGCGGCTGCCGGCCCGCGGCGAAATCGCCATCTTCAACCGCTCGCACTACGAGGAGGTGCTCGTCGTCCGGGTGCATCCCGAGCTCCTTCAGCGCCAGCACCTGCCGGGTGAGGCAAAGGGCGAGGACATCTGGAAGCGCCGGTTCACGGAGATCAACGAGTGGGAGCGCTACCTGAGCGACAACGGGATCCGCGTGCTCAAGGTGTTCCTCAACATCTCGAAGGAGGAGCAACGGCTGCGCTTCCTGCGGCGTCTCGACCTGCCCGACCACAACTGGAAGTTCTCGGCGAGCGACGTCCACGAACGCAAGTACTGGGACGACTACCAGCGGGCGTTCTCGGACATGCTGTCCCACACGAGCACCGAGTGGGCGCCGTGGTACGTGATCCCGGCGGACCACAAGTGGTTCGCCCGCATCTGCGTCGGGGCCATACTCGTGGAGGCGCTCGAGGAGCTCGACCCCCAGTACCCAGAAGTCACCGAGGAGCAGAGACGCCTGGAGCGCGACGCGAGGGCCGCACTCATCGCCGAGGCCCCCCCGGGCGGGAAGGCAGACCCGATCGGTGGCTAACCGGCCACCGCGTCCCCATCGTCGGTGGCGGCGACGAGGTCGAGGAGCGAGCTGCCCGTCATGGTGAAGACGGTCTCGTCGTCACACTGGCGCCACAGGTCGAGCAGCTCGAGCGAAATGGGATCGCAGCCGTAGCGCATGGGGCCCGAGCTGTCGAGGATGGCGTCGACGACGGCGGTGGCCGCCGCTGCCGGCTCCACGACACGAGGATCGGCGTACTCCTGTCGCAGGGTGGCGGCGACTCCCGCCATGGCCCGGTAGTCGGCGAAGCGGGATGCGTCCGACTCGCCCGTGCTGAGGCGGAACATGTCGGTGTCGACGGGACCGGGCATGATCTCGACGACCCGGATGCCGAAGGGGGCGACCTCGACCCGGAGGCTGTCCCCGAACGCGGACGCGGCCGCCTTCGACGCCCGGTACGCGGAGAAGAAGGGCACGGCGGCAATGATCGAGGACGAGGTGACGGTGCACACCACCGATGGCTGGTTGGCGCGCAGGATCGGAATGGCTGCCGCCGTCACGGAGACGACCCCGAAGACGTTGGTCTCGAACATCCGGCGCCAGTCGTCGAGGTTGGCGTGCTCGACGGGGAGGTAATCGGTGTCGATTCCCGCGTTGTTGACCAGCACGCGTAGGTCGTCGGGCAGTTCGAACGTCGACGGATCGGTCACGTCCAGGCGCCGGACCGTGAGCCGACCGCGTGCTTCGTCCGCCATGGATTCTCCTGCGGCCGGGTCACGCATGGTCGCGACCGTGTCGAACCCCCGATTGGCCAGCTCGAGCGCAACCGCCCTCCCGATGCCGCGGCTCGCACCTGTGACAAGCGCACTCCCATGAATGTCCATGGGCCCGATTCTTTCCTAGTTGCACACTCGGCGGTAGCGTGCCCGCGATGGGTGTCTACCGGGACCAGGTGGTGCCCCGCCTGGTCGATCGGATGTGTGGGGCCGCCGGGTTCGACCCCTGGCGGGCACGGGTGACCGACGGCCTCTCGGGCCGGGTGGTCGAGGTGGGCTTCGGCTCCGGGCTCAACGTCCCGCACTATCCGGACTCCGTCGAAGAGGTGCTGGCCGTGGAGCCCGCTCTCGTGGCACGGCGCCGGGCCGAGACACGGATCCGCGCCTCCACGGTCCGCGTCGAGCACGTGGGCCTCGACGGACAGGAGATTCCGCTGGACGACGCCTGCTGCGACGCGGCGCTCTTCACGTTCACGCTGTGCACGGTGCCGGAACCCGCCCTGGCGCTCTCGGAGGTGCGACGGGTGCTCCGGCCGGGCGGCACGGTCCACTTCCTCGAACACGGGCTGTCCCCCGACGCCCGCGTGGCCCGCTGGCAGCACCGCCTCGAGCCGGTACAGCGGCGCGTCGCCGACGGGTGCCACCTGACCCGACAACCGACTGCGCTGGTCGAGAGTGCAGGCTTCGTCATGCAGCGCAACGAGCAGCGCTACGTGCGTGGGCCGAAGCCGTGGTGCTGGCTGACCCTCGGAGCAGCCGTGAAGCCCGGGGCTTGAACGTCCGGGCGTCCGGGGGCGGCGCCTGATCAGAGATCGAACGCGGTCGGATGCCTCGGCTCGTACAGCAGCATGTGGCCCGCACCGGGGATCTCGAGCTCAATGGTGCGGCCGAACCCCCGGACCTCGATTCCCCCCGCGACATGCGCGCCCTTGGCGGTGAGCTCGGCGACGGTCTGCTCGATGTCGTCGCACACGAGCGAGATCTCGTGGTGCGGCGCTCCCCCGTCGGCCGGGTGCACCCCGAGCTCCGAGGGCCCGGTCCCGAAGATCAGCCAGCCTCCGTGGGCATCGACGTGGGGCCAGCCGAGCACATCGCGAAAGAACGCTCGCGCCGCGTCGGCGTCCTCGGCGTAGACAAGTGTGTGGACCCCGGTGATCATGCACCGCGACGATACGGTGGCGCCGCCCCCGGTGCCACGTGTCACGCACGTACGGCGCGCTGATCGGCTCGGGACCGGCCGGAGTTGGCCCACGACCGCAGAGCTGGGAAAGGATGTGACCAGCCCAGCGGAGGGAGACCAGATGTCCACGCTGCTCGTTGACCGACCCGAGGACGGTGTCGTCCGGATCACCCTGAACCGGCCCGAGACACTCAACGCCATGAACGCAGAGCTCATCGCGGAGCTCCATGACGTCCTGAGCGGCATCGCGGCGGACACCTCGTGCCGAGTCGTGTTGCTCACCGGCTCGGGACGGGGATTCTGCGCGGGCCTCGACCTGGGCGGCTACGGCAGCGCACCGGGCTCCGAGGGCCTCGGCCGGGTCGAGAGAACGTTCGCGACGCAGACGCACATCGCTGCGCTCGTCCCGCTCCTTCGTTCGCTGCCCCAGCCGGTGATCGCCGCCGTCAACGGGCCGGCTGCGGGTGGTGGCCTGGCGCTGGCCCTGGCCAGTGACATCCGGATCGCGGCGTCGTCGGCGCGCTTCAACGTCGCCTTCGTCCGGCTCGGCATCTCGGGCTGCGACATCGGCGTGAGCTGGCTGCTCCCCCGCCTGATCGGGGCTTCGCGGGCCTGGGAGCTCATGCTCACCGGCCGCATCATCGGGGCCGAGGAGGCGGACCGCATCGGCCTGGTCCTGCGCGTCGTCCCCGACGACGACCTGATCGGCGCCGCGCTGGAGACGGCGGGCCTCATAGCCGCCAACAGCACCTGGGGCATCCGGATGACCAAGGAGGTGATGTGGTCGCAGCTCGAGGTGGCGTCCCTCCAGGCGGGCATCGACCTCGAGAACCGGACCCAGGTCCTCTCCTCCATGACGGGCGACATGCAGGAGGCGGTGGCCGCCTTCCTCGAGAAGCGACCGCCTCGCTACGGCGGCACGGGGAGTCCGGCCTCCTAGCCCCTGCTCGCCCTGACCCCGACTGCCGGCATGGCTACGTTGGGACCCTTGATGCGGGGCCGCGACAACCTGACCGTTGCCGATGTCAGGCGGGGGTGGTGCCGCCTGGCCGTGTGGGCCGTGCTGCCCCTCGCGTTGCTCCTCACCGGGTGCTCGGCGGGCGGGCACTCCGGTGAGGGAGGACTGGCGAACCCTCCCCACACCGTGTCCCCCTCGCCGAACTACACGGATATCTGCGCCCCCATCGGGGCTGACACCTCCAGCCCGTGCCTGCGGATCACACTGGAGGCGATCGACACCGCCCGGGCGGCCGAGGGCCTGGGCCCGATGCGGCTGCCGTCCGACTTCGGCCGCCTGACCGTGCCCGAGCAGCTCTTCGTGGCGATCGACAGCGAGCGCGTCGACCGGGGGCTCCTCCCGTTCCCTGGCCTGACCCCGGCCCTCGACGGGAACGCCCAGAAAGGCGCCGACGACGCGGGGTTGCCGCCCCGCCCGGGCGCGGGCTACTCCGCTGTCGACACCGAGTGGATCGGTGCGATCGACAACGGCCTCGATGCCGACTTCCAGTGGATGTACGACGACGGCCCCAACAGCGGCGTCCCGGATTGCTCTGGCGGCCGGACGTCGGGGTGCTGGGCCGACCGGCAGATCGTCCTGGACCGGTTCGGGTCCCGGCACCTCGTGATGGGAGCTGCCTTCGACCCAGCCGGTGACACGTCGCCGGGCGACAAAGGCGGGTCCTCGCTCGCGGCGACATTCGCGGCGACCAGCTCACGCGACGCTGCCTACAGCTACTCGTGGAGGGAGGCCCAGGCGGCCATGGCGGCCGGGACGCTACGGCCGCTCCGGTCGATCCCGTCCACCGAGTCCGACACCGGCATCCCCGATCCGCGCACCAACGTGCTCCCGGTTCCCGACTACACCCGCGTGTGCGCCAGCGGGCTGGACGACTCCCCTGCGTGCATCGACGCCGCCCTGGCCGCCATCAACCACGCGCACGCGCTGGAGGGCATCCGGCCCATGGTGCTCCCCTCGGGATTTGCCCACATGAGCGTGGCCGATCAGCTCTTCGTCGTGGTCAACCTCGAAAGAGTCGACCGGGGACTCTCGCCGTTCGGCGGCCTGACCACCGCGCTCAACGAGAACGCCCAACGAGGCGCGGACATCGCCAGCGATCCGCCCGATCCCGGCCAGGAGTACGTGCTCGACGATGCGGAGTGGGCCGGCGGCTCCTCCAACGGGCTCGACGCCGACTACGGGTGGATGTACGACGACGGGTTCGACAGCGGCAATCTCGACTGTCTGCATCGAGGGGCCCCCGGCTGCTGGGGACACCGGAAGGGCATCCTGGACGACTTCGGGTCCGGGGCCAACCTGGTGATGGGGGCCGCCGTCAACACCAGAGGTGACACCCACAGGGGTGACTCCGGCGGCACCTCCATGGCGGTCACGCTCGCGGTCGCCGACGCACCGGCGCGGTCGTTCACCTACGGCTGGGCGCAGACCCTGGCGGCCATGCCACCGGGCTCGAACTGAGCGGCACCTCTACCCCCTTTGCGCGCGCCCCTCGTAGAGTCTGTGCGTGCGCCCGCAGATCTTCGTGAACCCGTCGTGCTCCAAGTGCCGTTCGGCACTCTCCCTCTTGGACGAGCACCATGTGGAGGCCGAGACCGTCCACTACCTGGACCAGCCGCCCACGACGGCGGAGCTGGGACGGCTCATGCACCTGCTGGGCATCGACGATCCACGCCAGATGATGCGGACCGGCGAGCCCGTGTACGCCGAGCTGGCGCTCCAGGACCGCAGGTCGGACGAGCTGCTCGAGGCGATCACCCGGCATCCCATCCTCCTGGAGCGGCCGATCTTCGTGGTCGGGCAGAGGGCAGTGATCGCCCGTCCACCGGAGCGAGTGCTCGAGCTCCTCTGAGCGTCCCACGTCCAGCTGGCGACGGCTCTTAGGGTTGGCGCAATTGGTGACAGGGGGAAGACGAGGAGGGCGGTGGTGACCGGTTCTTTGGTGTTCTACGGGATCCTGGGCATCGCGAGCACGGTGCTGGCATTCCTCGTGAACCGGCGGCTGTTCTCCGGTGGCGCGGCGGGCCCGGTGACGGTGCTCGAGGGGATCTACTACGCCGTGGGCGTGTGCTCGCTGCTGCTCGGCTGGTACTTCAACATCCGTTACACCCACCTGTACGGCCACCGGGCGACCTACGTCAACTACACCAAGATGCTCTTCACCAACTGGGCGGCGGACTCGGCGGCCCAGGACTACGTCATCGTCAACGTGGTGCTCATGCCACTGTGGACCATCGTCGAGGGTGGCCGGCGCGGCCTCAGGTGGGCATGGATCTTCTTCGTCATCAGCCTCTTCACGAGCCTGGCCTTCGCGATCGCGTTGTTCCTGGCGTTCATGGAGCGCCAGCTCCGCTACAACCGGTCGCTGGTGCCCTCCAGCACCGCGTAGCCGGCGTTGTAGCCGGGAATGAAGGTGACGCCGGGTCCCCCGTGGCACCCGGCGCCGCACAGGTACAGGCCGTCGACCGGCACCGGGTTGTCGGGCCAGCCCCGGGGTCCCGGTCGGAAGGGGCCCATGAATTCGGGTTGCAAGAGCCCGTGCGTGAAGTCCCCGCCCGTGCACCCGAACATCAGCTCGTAGGTGTAGGCCGGGTAGTTCAGCTGGCGCTCAATGAGATCCGGGAAGTTCGGGGCGACGGAGGCGATCTTGGCCACGATCCGTTCGGCCATCTCGTCCCGCTGCCTCGCCTGCGACTCGCGGTCGGCCGCGACGGGCAGGTAGAACGCGAAGCTGCTCGCCGCGTGCTTGCCGGGAGGGGCGAGGCTGGGGTCATCGAGCGTCGGGATCTGCAGGTTGAAGGAGGGTGACCGTGGCACCTCGCCCCGGACGCACCCCTCGAAGTCGAGCTGCATCTGCTCGGCCGTGCCGAAGAAGGTCACGTTGCGGCCGAACTGACCGTCGTTGAGCGCCTCGTACGGCGCGCTGTACCCGGGCAACCCACTGAGCGCGAAGTGAGCCTGGAAGTAGGCCGCACGATGGTCGATGGCCGCCACCCGGCGGGCGAAGGCCTCCGGAAGGGTGTCGGCATCCATCAGGTGCGCGAACGTCGCGGTCGGGTCGAGATTGGACACCACGACCGGGGCGGTCGCGACCTCCCCGTCCCCGAACTCGACCCCCTTGGCGGCGCCGTCCTCGACCAGGATGCGGGACACCTTCACATGACGGCGCAGCTCACCGCCGTGGCGTTCGAACAGCGCACTCAGGTGATCGGCGATGGTGCCCAGACCGCCGCGCACCTTGGACATCGTCGCCGTCCCGGGCGAGGCGAGGGCGAAGGCGAGACAGAGCGCGCTCCCCGGTGAGTACGGACCGCGGAAGGTGGAGTTGACCGCGAGGAAGGCCAGCATGCTGCGCACCGGCGCGTGCTTGGACTTGTCGGGAAGGAAGCGGTCGACCACGTCCATGACGCTGCCGAACATGGCCGTCCGGATCGCCTCGCGCTCGGTCTCGTTGGCCGCGCAGTCCCACATGGCGTCGAGCGACCGCGGCGGCCACGTGCGCACGTCGAATCGCCCGATGGCCCGGGCGGGGGCCTCGGCCCAGGACGCCACCTCCGCCATCCCGAGCACCGCCTCGATCCCCAGCGCCTCGCCCAGGTGCTCGAGCAGGCGCTCGGGATCCGAGTAGAGGAAGATCGGCTGCTGGCCCTCGTTGATGCTGGCCGACTGCACTTCGGGCTCGTAGATGGGGCACGAACCGAGGTCGAGATCCTCGAAGATCTCGTTGGGCACCGGGAACTGGATGGATCCGGCCAATTCGAAGCGGTAGCCGCGGATGAGCTCGGTGGTCGAGGCCATCCCGCCGATGAAGTGGTTCTTCTCGAGGCACAGCACCCGCAGGCCGCCACGAGCCATGACCGCGGCGGCCGTCAGGCCGTTGTGACCAGCACCGATCACGATGGCGTCGTAGTCCGGCATCGTGACGGGACTGTAGCGACCCGCGACAGGCGCCGCGGGGAGAAAGGCTGTTACGCCGGACGTAGTACTCGGAGCCTGCCGGCGGCGAGTCACCGGGGAACGGGGCGGCGTCCCGTGACCCCGAGATGATTAGAGAGGTCGTCGATTGGCAATGCTCCCCCCGAGAGAAGGAGGAGCCGTGAGCAACTCAGCCAACGACGTGGCCGCTGCACACACGACGGTTCAGGAGGCGACCAAGGACGAGGAGGCCCGGGAGGCCGTGGCCTCCCACACGGCCGACCGCCCGCCGACCCCCGGCGAGGAGGCCGCCGCCGAACGCAACCAGCTCGATCCCGACGTCGCCGCGCACGAGCGGGAGATGGGGAAGCTCGGTGCCGAGATTGAGGGCGAGGGTCAAATCGACTGACCCGACCCGACCGGAGATCAGCAAGTCCCTCCCGACGCAGATCCCCTCGCTCTTTCCCGCCAGCCGACTGATTCCCCTCCCCACGGTTCGACGCAACCCGTATGGAGGCACCCGGCGCGTGGACCCGCACACGGGCGCACGCGCCGACCGGGTCGGTCCACCTTCGGTCCGGGCGGGGCGGGCAAGATGTCGGGATGGTCGCGCCCGGCGGCAGTCCGGTACGACAGGGTGAACCGCCGAGCGACGCCGACGCGGCCTTCCTCGAGCACTTCGACTCGGCCTTCCGGCTTCCCATCATCATCTCGGCGGTCCTGCCGCTGATCGTCGCGCCCGAACAGGGCAACGTGGTCTCCCTCGTCATCGGCGTCGTCACGTGGCTCGTCTTCCTGGTGGACTACGTCGTCCACCTGCGCCACGCCGAGCACTTCGGCCGCACGGCCTTCGGGCGTTTCGACCTGCTCATCGTCGTCGCCACCGCCCCGTGGTTCCTGCTCCCCGGGGCGCATGGTGGGAGCTTCGTCGTCCTGCTCCGGCTGGCCAGGCTGGGCCGGATCATCATGGCCAGCAAGGGCTCACGCCAGCTCTTCCAGCGACTGGGCCGGGTCGGCGCCGTGGCCGGCGGGGTGCTCGTCACCGGATCGCTCGTGGCGTACTACGCCGAGCACCCGACCAATCCCGAGTTCGCGACGATCGGCGATGCGTTCTGGTGGGGCATCGTGACGATGACCACGGTCGGGTACGGCGACATCGTGCCCAAGACGCCGACGGGCCGCTGGGCGGCCGTGGTGATCATGCTCACCGGTGTCGCAGTGCTGGGCCTCCTCGCCGGGTCACTGGCCAGCTTCTTCCGGCTCGGGAAGGGAGGTCCCCCCGGAGACGACGTGACGGCGGGCGACGACAGCGCCGGACCTGGTCCGGACTCGACGACCGCCCTGGGCGCCCTCGTCGCCGAGGTGGCCTCGCTCGGGCAACAGGTCGCACTGCTGACGGAGCGCATCGGCGACATGGGGGCCTCCGCCGGTCAGCGGGCGGCCGGTCAGCTCTCGGCCGGTCCCGGCGAGGACGAGTCCTGACCCGAACCGGCGCGTGACCACGGCGCGCGGAGCGCGGGCGAACCCCGTGCCGCGCCGGTCAGTGAGGGGCCGCCGGGTGCGGGGCGCCACCGTCCGACTGATCCCGGCTCGCCCCCGGTTGGGCCGCGAAGAGCTCGCCGCAATGATCCGAGCAGAAGTAGAACCGCTCGCCGGCCTGGACGAGGGAGGACGGGGCGTGCGCCGTCTCGACCTGCATGCCGCAGACGGGGTCACGGACATACCCCGTCCCACCGCCCAGCCTCTCCCGGTTGCGATAGGTCCAGTAGAGGAGGCCGAACAGCGCCAGGAACACGATGTTGAGGTAGGTGGTGTAGTTCCACGAGAAGTGGGCCGGGGCGATCGTGGTCGGCCGGACGGTCGGCACGAGACCGGCGGCCCGGAAGATCCCCTCGGTGACGAGGCCGGCGGTCGACATGAGAGCCCAGAAGACCGCCAGCATGCGCAGCATGAGCCGGGTGCCGTAGTAGCGGCGGTAGATCAGGAGCAGCGGGAAGGCGATGAGGTCGGCGAATATGAAGGAGATCACCCCGCCGAAGGAGATGCCCCCCTTCCACAGCGCCGCCGCCAGCGGCACGTTGCCGATGGAGCAGACGAAGCTGATGACGGCGATGAACGGCCCGACGATGACGTTCTCCACGCTCGTCCAGAACCCGTGGCCGCTGATGAACACGGCCTGCCACACCGAGGTGGGGACGAGGACGGCCAGGAACCCGGCCACCACGTAGCCGATCAACAGCTCGCGGCGCAGCATGGTGAGGTCGGACATGGTGTACGTCGCGCTGTCCGCCCACCCCCCCTTGGAGCGCAGGCGCACCGACCACGGCTCCCGCTGCAGATCAGCGCTCTCGCTCGGGCCGTGCTGGTGCTCGCCACCGGCACCGTGCGAGCTCACGCGCTCACGCGCCTCGACGATCCGGCGGCCGCGCAGCCAGAGCGCACCCAGGGTGGCCAGCAGGCCGATCATGATGATGCCGCCGACGAACTCGCTGACGGCGAACTGCCAGCCCATGAGGACGACGAGCACGATGCCCAGCTCGAGCACGAGGTTCGTCGACGCGAACATGAACACCATGGCGGCGATGTAGTCGGCGCCCTTGGCGAAGAGCGACTTCGCCATGGCCGAGGCCGCGTAGGAGCAGGACGAGGAGACCATGCCGTAGCCCGAGGCCCGCACCACCGCCGCCGGGCGATGGTCGCCCAGCTTCTTCTGCATGGCGTCGCGGCTGACGAAGGCCTGCACGGCGCCGGAGATCCCGAACCCCAGGACGAGAGGCCACAGGGTCTCCCAGAACATGAAGAACGCTTCGCGGAGCGAGCGCCCGATATCCACCACGATGGTGGCCGTCGCGAGCACGGGGCTCAGGACCGCACCAGGCGCCCGATGGCGGCCGATGCCTCGCTGAGCTTCTCGGTCGCCTCGTCGCCGCCCTGGCGCACCGCATCGGACACGCAGTGGGCCAGATGGTCCTCGAGCAGCACGAGCGCCACGGCCTGCAGCGCCTTCGTCGCGGCCGAGACCTGCTCGAGGATGTCGATGCAGTAGCGGTCCTCGTCGACCATGCGCTGCAAGCCCCGGACCTGGCCCTCCACCCGGCGCAGCCGCTTCTGGAGGGCTTCCTTGTCGTCGATGTAACCGGGTCCCATGGCGCTCCCTTCGCTGATACCCCCCTAGGGTATAAGGAGCGAGGCCCGCACCGTGCGGCGGCGCACGGACATGGGCCGGACCACGTCAGCCCAGGCTCTCGACGACCCGGCCCATACCTTCCCTCCAGGGCACCTCGGTGTGCCCGAGGATGCCGTGCATCCGGGTGACGTCGGGCCACAGCGGCCACGGAGCGTCGGCGGCGTAGCGGATCCTCACGGGTCGTTGCACCAGCTCGCCCAGGTAGGCGCAGTACTCCTCCGCGCTCACCGTGTCGCTGCCGGCGAAGTTGACCACGACCGGATCCGCTGCGGCCACCTCGAGGGCCCGGATGCCCAGCCGGACGTAGTCGTTCTCGAAGATGGGGTTGTAGTTGTTCGGCGCGTCGGGATGCAGCACGACCTCCTTGCCGGCCAGGATCCGCCGCAGGCGGGTGACGGGCGCTCCTCCCTCGGGCCCGTAGGTCGAGAAGATCCTGATGATGGTCAGCGGCGTGCCGCACCGTTCGGCGGCGAACCGCACGACCGCCTCGCCGGCGATCTTGGAGAGGCTGTAGGCACCGAGGTGGACGCCCGGCGGGTCGTCCTCGGAGAGCGGGCGCCGGCCCTGATAGTCGTAGGCCGAGCCCGTCGAGCAGTAGACGAACGAAGCTCCGGGTGTGGCGGCGACCAGGCGACCGGAGGCCTGCGCGTTGACCTCGAAGAACTGCTGCCAGTCCGACGGCGACTCACGACCGAAGTGCGCCGCCGCGTGGAAGACGTGGGTGATCCCCTCCGGGAGCTCCTCGAGGTCCAGCGTCGCGACGTCGCCCACGATCGGTCGGATCCCCGCGTCGGCCAGCCGCTGCCGGTCGCCCGCGCCGCGGCAGCGCGCCAGCCCGAACACGTCGTGCCGGGCGGCGAGTGCCCGGGCGATGGGAAACCCCACCCGACCCGTCGCACCGGTGACGAGGACCCGCCATGCCTCGCGGGGCCCCGGACCTTCCTCGCCCGCGTCGGCCTGTTCCATCGCGCACCTCCTCGAAGAGTCCGAGACTAGGACTCCGACCGAATCGCCCGCGGCGACAGACGGTCAGCCCGGCGGGCCGATGAGGGAGATGCCGATGAGGTAATCGGTGAAGGTCATGCCCCCAGTCTCGGGATTCGGGCTCGCGAGATCGTCAACCCGGGGGGTGGATTTCCGGATGAATCCCGGGTCAGCCCGCCGGGCCGGGCCGGGCGGCGGGGCGCGGCGGCTCAGCCCCCCAGGATGCCCAGACCTTCCTCCCGGATCCCCTTCGCCCGCGCGTCGGCGAAGCCCTCCAGCCAGACCCGCATCTCCTCGCTGCCCGTCTCGTCCGCCCAGCGGCGCGGCAGGGCGGGAAACGAGTAGTCCGGGGGCAGCGGTGGCGGTCCCGGCTCCCGGGTGCGCCGCTCCATGGCGGCGTCGACCGCGGGCGCCAGACGTGCCGCCTTGGCCCGGGCCTGCGCCTCGTCACGTTCCTTGAAGGCGGGAAGCACCTCGCGGCCGAAGAGCTCGAGTGACTCGCAGATGTGCTCGTGACGGTTCCTGCCGGCCTGCAGCACGAAGATGACCTGGTCGACGCCCGCCTCTTCGAACCGTTCGAGATACGCGCGCACCTGGTCGGGCGTCCCGGTCGCGCCGCGCAGCCCGGTGCGGTCACCCGCCGCCAGCCTGGCGCCGAGCCGTTCCTGGCGCAGCGCGGTCTCGATCTCCGGCGAGTAGCCCTGCTCGCCCCGCCGGTCGACGTACTCGCTCCAGACGTCGGTCGAGCCGGGCCGGTGCTGGCCGAAGACGTAGTAATGGCCGAGCGAGTAGCCGAAGAAGTTGCCGCCCTCGAGCCCGCGGTCGAGGGCCACCCGCTCGTCGGGGTGGCACATCATCTGGGTGACGCACGCGATGTTGGGGTTCACGGCGAGCCCGACGGGGACACAGCGCTCGGCCAGCGTCTGCTCGTAGTCCGACACCCACATGCGCGCCTCCTCCGGATCGATGAAGGCGAAGGTGAGCGCGCCGATGCCCTTCTCGGCGGCCAGCAGGATGGTGTCGCGCCGGGAGCAGGCCACCCACAGGGGCGGGTGCGGCCGCTGCATCGGCTTGGGGACGACGTTGCGCGGCGGCATCTGCACGAACCGGCCGTCGATGCCGGTGAAGGGGGTCTCGGTCATGCACCGCAGGACGACCTCGAGCCCCTCGAGCCAGGCGTCGCGCTTGGTCGCCGGGTCGACGAGGAAGCCACCCAGCTCCGCCTCCGAGCCCGACTCCCCCGACCCGAACTCGACCCGCCCGCCCGAGATGAGATCGAGGGTGGCGACGCGCTCGGCCGTGCGGGCCGGATGGTTGTAGCCGGGCGCGGTCTGGATGATGCCGTGGCCGAGACGGATGTCCTTCGTCCTCTGGCTGCAGGCACCGAGGAACACCTCGGGCGCGGACGAGTGGCTGTACTCCTCGAGGAAGTGGTGCTCGACCTCCCAGACGACGTCGAAGCCCAGGCGGTCGGCCAGCTCGATCTGCTCGAGGGCATCCTGCACGAGCCGGTACTCGCTCCCGTCCTCCCAGGGTCGCGGGAGCTGATGCTCGTAGAAGATCCCGAACTTCACGGAGTGCTCAGAGACGGGGCGCCCAGAGAGTGGAACTCGGCGAGCACGTCCGCCCCGTCGCGGCGCCGGGCGCACCAGAATTCGACCTCGCCGAGCGCGGCACGCCGGCCCTCGTCGCGGCCCGGCCCGAGGCTGTGGGCGAGGAGGGGCTCCCATATCCGTCCGATCATGTCGGCCCCGGCGTGGCGGCGGCCGCCCTCGCCGACCCACGTGCGGTCCCGCATCTCGGAGAGCGCGGTGCGCAAGTAGCCGACGTGGGGGGTCTCGTCGGCACGGATGTACGACACGAGGCGGGCGGCCTCGCCGTCGCCGGCCACGAGCTCGCTGTCGGACATCCACTCCTCGGCCCAGGCGAAGGTGTGGAAGGCCGAGATCTCGATGAAGAGGACGCGGACCATCAGCGACACCATCACTTCGAGCTCGTGCGGAATGTCGTCGGGGAGCAGCCGGGCGGCGCCGGCGCCCGAGCGCCCCGGTCCGAAGCCCATCCGGGCGAGCATCGCCTCGATGTCGGGCTCCTGGCACGTTCGGTCGAACGCGATGTCGCGCGCGGCGAACCACATGTCCCTGTGCCCCGCCTCCTCCTCCCAGCCGGCCTCGTCGCGGCCGTGGGCCTCGAACAGCCCTCCGCCGAGATGACCGATCGCCGTCCCGCCGACGTCCTCGAGGAAGTGACGCTGCAGGTCGGTCGGCTCGAGCAGGCGGATGTTGGCTCCGTACCCCTCGACGGTGCCGATCCGGGTGAGCGTCGCCATGAGCGGCTCCGGGACACCGGCGCGGATGAGGAAGCGCGCCTGGTCGACGTTGGGGAACGACCGCGCCCACCACTCGAGTGGCACGTCGATCAGCTCGCTCGAGAAGCGCTCGCTGTTCTGCTCGCCCCACGCTGCGATCGCCGGGACGCGGAACCTCGTGCGCGGGGAGACGTAGGAGCCCGCCTCGTCGAAGCCGCCGTGGCAGCGGACACCGCCGGCGACGAGGGGCTCGGCCGCCGGGGTGTCGGCGAGGAGCTCCTCCTCGGAGAACTGCACCTGCGCCGTGCCCATGCCGATCCCTCCCGCTGGCCCATCGCCGTCGACCCTTCAGTATGCCGGGACCGGAGGCACCTGGCCGTAGCGGCGGCGCCGTGCGCGCGCTCCGGGTCAGGTCGAGGCGGTCGAGGCGGCCTGGTCGTGGGTGGCAGCGGGAGCGGCGTGGATGCGGTTGCGGCCGGCCGACTTGGCCCGGAACAGAGCCTCGTCCGCCTGCTCGACGACCTCCATGAAGGACAAGGGGCAGCCCGGTGACCAGCTCGCCACTCCGCCGCTCATGGTGACGAAGGGCGGGAGCGACGACCGGGCGGCATGCGGGATGGCCGCCTCGAGGACGGCGCGCCGGATCCGGTCGCCGGTGGCGAGCAGGGAGTCGTTCAGGCGGGGGCCACTGAGGCCGAGGTCCGGCATGAGGAGCAGGAACTCCTCCCCGCCGTAGCGGTAGGCACATTCGCCGGCGCGCACGATGAAGTCGATCCGGGCGGCGACGTTGCGAAGGGTCTCGTCGCCGGCCACGTGGCCGTAGTGGTCGTTGTAGAGCTTGAAATGATCGACGTCGAAGATGGCGATGCCGTAGGTCCGCCCCACCCGGAGGGCGCGCGCGTGGGTGCGGATGAGATCCTCCTCCATGCGCCGGCGATTGCCGAGTCCGGTGAGGTCGTCGGTGAGGGACTGCTCCAGCAGCTCGAAGTTGGCTCTCTCGAGCTCCTCCTGGGTATGGGCCAGTGCGTCGTGCAGTGCCGTCATCCGCTCCGCCGCGATCAGGCGAGTCTGGAGCGCGAACGAGTCGACCGGCTTGATCAGGTAGTCGTCGGCGCCCGAACTCATGCCCTCGAGGATGTGCTCGGGATGGTCGAGCCCCGTCGTCAGGACGATGTAGACGTAGCCGTCGCCGGTCCCGTCGCGCACACGCCGGCAGAGCTCGGGGCCGTCCACGCCCGGCATCATCCAGTCGGTGAGCAGGACGTCGATCCCACCGGACGACAGCAGGTCCCAGGCCTTGGATCCCTCCTCGGCGACGACCGATTCGTGACCCAGCTTCGACACGATCGCCTTGAGCAGCAGCCGGCTCGTGGGGTCGTCGTCGGCGATGAGGATCCGCATGTCAGGGCCTCGACGCGACGGACTGCAGGGCCACCCGGGCGCGGGAGAATTCGGACTCGAACTGCTCCCGGAGACCTTCCGCCTCCTCGACCTGCGCCTGCCGTGCGCACCGCTCGATGTCGCCACAGACGTCGGCCAGGGCCAGCGCCCCCACGTTCGCGCTGGCGCCCTTGAGCGAGTGGGCGGCCTGCCCGACCGCCGGGGCGTCGCCGACCTGGAGGGCACGCAGGAGTTCCGCGCGCCCTTGCGCGCTCATGGTGAGGTACTCGCCGACGATCTCCTGCAGCGCCCCTCCCGCCCCGTCGTCGAGGCTGAGGAGCAGCTCGATCTGCGAACGGGCCAGTGCATCGTGCACGACGTCGTTCATGGCGCCCCCACCTCCTCGCGATCGCGCGCGGGCCCGTCCACCCACCGCAGGAGGACGGTGGACACCGCGTCGAGCCGCACCGGCTTGGTGATGAAGTCGTCCATTCCGGCGGCCATGCAGTGCTCCCGGTCGCCCTCCATCGCGGCGGCGGTCATGGCGATGATCGGGATGTGCTCACCCCTGCCCTCCAGGCCCCGGATGGCCTCCGTCGCCTCGTACCCGTCCATCTCCGGCATCTGGCAGTCCATGAGGACGGCGTCGTACGTGCTCAGCCGGAACGCCTCGACCGCCTCGACCCCGTTGTTGACGATGGTGAACGTGTACCCGAGGTTCTCGAGCACCTTGGTGCCGACCAGCTGGTTCACCTTGTTGTCCTCGACGAGGAGGATCCTTCCCGAGGTCTCCCTCGTCTCGGGAGCGTCCTCGGCCGGAGCCGGAGCCGGTTCGAGCGCGGCCCCCGAATTGAGACTGGTGATCAGGCAGTCGAAGAGCTCAGAGGAGCGGACGGGCTTGGTGAGGCTGGCGGCGAACCCGGTGAGATGCGATTCGGCGGCCTCGAGCCGATGGCCGGAGGAGCTCAGGAGGAAGAGCATGGTCGGCGCGGTGGCGGGATCCGCCTTCAGCATGCCGGCCAGCTCGAGGCCGTCCATGCCGGGCATGTTCAGGTCGACCACGCCCAGATCGAACGCGCGGCCGTCCTGGGCCGCGGTGAGCGCGAGCTCGAGCGCCTCGTATCCGTCGGCGGCCTCCACGGCCTCGACGCCCCAGGAGAGCAGCTGCTGGCGGAGGATCCTGCGGTTGGTCGCATTGTCGTCCACGACCAGCGCGCGCTGACCGGAGAGCGTGCGCGGGTCCCCGGTCCTCTCGTCGGCCGGCACGTCGTCCGAGCGTCGCAACGAGAGCTCGAACCAGAAGGTCGATCCCTCCCCGGGGGCGCTCGTGAGACCGAGCCTTCCCCCCATGAGCTCCACCAGCTGGCGGCTGATGGTCAGGCCGAGACCGGTGCCGCCGAACTTGCGGGTGGTGGACGAGTCGGCCTGCGCGAAGGCGCTGAACAACCGCTCCTGGTCCTGCTGGGCGATGCCGATCCCCGTGTCGACGACGTCGAAGTGCAGCGCCACGCGCTCGGAGTTCTGATGGAGCATGCGCACCCGTATCACCACCTCGCCCCCGGAGGTGAATTTCACGGCGTTCGCCCCGAAATTGAGGAGCACCTGGCGGATCCGGGTGCCGTCCCCGAGGAGTGCCGTCGGAACATCGGGCTGCATGTCCACCAGCAGCTCGATGCCCTTGGCGTGGGCCGTGCCGGCCAGGATGCGCCCGACGTCGTCGACGACGTTGGGCACGCTGAGCGCCGACTCCTCGATCTCGAGCTTCCCGGCCTCGATCTTCGAGAAGTCCAGGATGTCGTTGATGATGACCAACAGGCTCTCGGCGGACAGCTTGACGCCCGAGGCGAGCTCGAGCTGCTCCTCGTCGAGGGCCGTCTCGAGCAGGAGATCCGTGAGCCCGATGACCCCGTTCATCGGCGTCCGGATCTCGTGGCTCATCATGGAGACGAACTGCGACTTCGTCTTGGAGGCGACGAGTGCCGCATCACGTGCCGCCACGAGATCGTGGGCCGCCTGTCGCGCCTCGGTGACGTCACCGCCGTTGAGGACGTACCCGTTGACCGACGGGTCGTCGAGCAGGTCGGCAGCGGTCCAGTCGACGGTACGCCAATGGCCGTCCGCGTGCCGCATGCGCACCTCGAAGACCACCGTGCCGGCGTCGGTAAGGCCGACGAGTTGCTCGATCACCATGCCGGAGTCGTCCGGGTGCACGAGCTCGGTGAACGGCCGGCCCTCGAGGTCGCCGGAGGGATACCCGAGGATGCGCTCCGCCGACGGCGTGATGTAGGCGATCCGGAGATCGGCCTCGGTCACGGCGATCAGGTCCCAGGTCTTGTCGATGAGCGACCGGAACCGGGCCGTCTTCAGCGAGTGAGCCTCCCGCAGGGTGAGCGCCAGGCGCACCGAGGCCACGAAGAGGGTGACGGTGGCGAGCGCGATCGCAGGCCGGCCGATGTGCCAGAAGCTCGCGGCGACCAGGATCCCCATGCTGATGGCAGCGCCGAAGGCGGGCAGTGCGAAGCCGGCCACCCGCTCGGTCACCGGGCTCTCCACCCTGGGAGGCAGGATCGTGACCGCCACCGCGATCAGCGTCAACGAGATCGGCCACGCCGCCCCGTTGGCGACGTACCCGAACCGGCTCATCGGCTGGAGGAGGTTGAAGCCGTCCCCGATTGCGTTCGCCGTCAGGGCGACGCAGATGATGACGAAGAACGGCCGGAACCCCTTCGGGAGCACCAGCAGGCCACCGACGGCCAGTGCCAGCAGCAGGAGGTCGCCCATGGGATAGACCAGGTTCGTCGCGGCAGCGAGCTTGCCGCCGCCCGTGACCCGGATGACCGCCGCCACCACGAACGCCGCCGACAGGGCGGCCACGCCGAGGCCGGCGATCAGCCCGTCCAGCGAGGTCGCGAGGAGTGAGCTCCGGTTCCCACGCCGGATGAGCAGTGCGAAGGCGAGGAAGCACAGCGGGAAGAACCCGACGTAGAACAGGTCCGCCAGTGACGGCGTCGACGGTGTGGCGCCGCCCAGCGACTCGATGGTCAGGACCAGATCGCCCAGGGCCCACGAGATACACGCCATGCCCATGATGAGCGGGAACAACCGCGCCACGGGGTTGCTGGCGCGCCAGGAGCCCTCGAAATAACGGGCGATGCAGAAGTTGCCCATCGTGAATTCCAGCAGGACGACCCCCCACCCGTCGACCGGCGTGTAGTACGAGCCCGTTCTGCGCACGAGCAGCGACACGACGAAGGCCACCACCAGCAGCACGGCGAACCCGAGCGTCCAGCGGACCCGGTTGGGGACCCGGTGGGGACCCCACGAGCCTGCATCGCCCGCGACGCCACCGGCCACATCGGCGGACGGGAGAGGCAGCTCAGGCGCCTCCCCGTCCCGTTCCACGACTGCTACGCCCATTCCAACTAGGACGACAGGATTGCGCCGGGGGTTGAGTCGCTGTTTGGTCGCCTGGCACTCCAGGGGGGCGGCGGGAGCGCAGGCGGCCCCCCGGGTGCATGATGAGCTGGCCTTTTGTCGGGCGGAAAGGGGATCGAGGTGGCCACGTTCGTTCTCGTCCACGGCGCGATGCACGGCGGCTGGTGCTGGCGCCACGTGCACCATCAGCTGTCGGGGCGCGGTCATGACGTCCATCGGCCGACCCTCACGGGCCAGGGGGACCGGCGCGCCTCCCTGGCACCGGAGATAGGGGTCAGCACCCACGTTGCGGACCTCGAGGATCTCCTGTGGTTCGAGGACCTGCGCGGGGTCCACCTGGTGCTCCACAGCTACGCCGGGGTCCTCGCCGGGCCGCTGGCCGAGCGCGTCGGGGATCGCCTGGCGTCGGTCGTCTACCTCGGCGCGTTCGTCACCGCACCCGGCGAGAGCCTGCTCGACGTCGAGCCGGGGGATGTCGCGGATCGCTACCGCCGGCAGGTGGCCGGGGACGGCGAGGGTTGGTACCTGCCGGCAACCGACGCCTTCCTGGAGCAGTGGGGGATCCGGGACGCGTCGACGCGCGCCTGGGTCGGGTCCCGCCTCACCGATTTCCCCTTCCGGTGCCAAACCGAACCGACCAGCTTCGACCCGGCGCCGCTCGGCAGGCTCCGCAAGGTCTACGTACAGCACACCGACCCGCCGCTGGCGAGCCTGCAGCGGTTCTACGACGCCGCCGTCGTGGCCGGCTGGGAGACCCACGAGCTCAACTGCGGGCACGACATGATGCTGGCCGCCCCCCAGGACACGGCCGACCTCCTGGAGAGGATCGCCGGAGGCGCCTGACGCAGTCCGCTCCCGGTCCCGTGATCGGCGCGCCGCGTGGGTCGGGTAGCGTGGTGACGATCCTCTCGGTTCCTTTCGCAGGCCGACCGGGTCGTCACGTCTCGCCGTGACACTCCGATGCGTCGCCGAAAGGACCCCCAATGCCCGGACCCGACGTGCCCAGCACCAACGGGCACCGTGACAGCCCGCGGCGCGTGCGCAAGAGCCGGGCGGGTGCGACCCGGACCGCCTCCCCGCCTGCTCAGGGCACCCTCGACGAGCAGGTCGTCACCCTGCGGGAGACGGGCAAGAGCTACACCGCGGTGGCCAGGGCCCTCGGCATCAAGCACAGCGGCGACGCCCATGCGGCGTTCCTCCGGGCCCTGCAGACGCGCCCGGCGAAGGAACGCGCCGCCATGACGCAGCGGGAGGGCGAACGCCTGGATCGACTGGAGCGACGGGTCCGTTCCCGCGACGTCGGCCAACCCGACGAGCTCCGGCGACATCTCGCCGCGCTGGAGAAGTTCCGCCAGAGCCTCGCCTAGGAGCCGTTCGTTGGGCATCGCCGTCGTCGTCGGGAACCCGAAGACGGGTTCGAGAACCCTTCGAGTGGCGATGGCCGTCGCCGGCGCCCTCCAGGGGACCGCCGGCGCGTCCGCGGGGGATCCGCTCGTCGTCGAGCTGTCGGCGTTGGGGCCCGAGCTCTTCGACCCCGACTCCCCCGCGGTGGACGCAGCCCTCCATGCCGTGGCGCGCAACGATCTCCTCGTGGTGGCCTCACCGACCTACAAGGCGACGTACACCGGATTGCTCAAGTCCTTCTTCGATCGCTACCAGAGCGATGCGCTCGCGGGCACGGTGTCCGTTCCCGTCATGACCGGTGCGGCACCGGTGCACGCGCTGGCGCCCGAGGTCCACCTCCGCCCGCTCCTGGTCGAGCTGGGCAGCTGCATCCCGACGCGCGGGCTCTTCGTGACCGAGCCGGAATTCGATGATCTCGACGGAGTGGTGGCGCCGTGGGCAGAGGTCGCCCGGCCGCTCGTGGCGAAAGCGCTCGGCGGCGGCGCCTAGCCCAGAGCGGCTTGGACGGTCGCCCCCACCTGCTCGACCTCGAGCAGGAACCCGTCGTGTCCGGACTCGGACTCGATGATGCGCAGGGGTGGGCTCCCGGGAAGGTGACGGACCAGCTCCTCCTGCTGCCCGAGCGGGTACAAGCGATCCGATGCGATGCCCGCCACGAAGGTCTCCGCCTGCACTCTCTGCAGGGCCCGGGCGATTCCGCCACGACCTCTGCCGACGTCGTGATGGTTCATCGCCTCGCTGAGTGTCACGTAGGAGTTCGGGTCGAAGCGCTGCGCGAGCTTCTCCCCCTGGTGCTGCAGGTACGACTCGACGGCGTAGCGGCCGCCTTTCAGCGGCTCTTCCTGGCCCTGGGCCTGCCGACCGAAGCGCCGCCGGAATTCGTCGCCCGTCCGATAGCTGAACTGCCCGATACCCCGCGCCACGGACAGCCCGTCGACCGGGCGCCGCGACGTCGCGTAGTAGTCGCCACCCTCGAACGCGGGGTCGGAGCGGATGGCCCTGATCTGCAGCGAGCACAGGGCGATCTGATCGGCCGACGCCGCCGCCCCCACGGCGAGGACGACGGCGCGCGCCACCCGCCCGGGCTGGCCGACGCACCATTCGAGGACACGCATGCCGCCCATGGACCCCCCGATGAGGCACGCCCACCGATCGATCCCGAGCTGGTCCGCCAGGGCGACCTCGACGGCGACCTGGTCGCGGATGGTGATCAACGGGAAGCGGGATCCGTACGGTTGGCCGTCCGACGCCAGCGACGAGGGTCCGGTGGTCCCCTGGCACCCGCCGAGCACGTTCGGGCACACCACGTGATAGCGGTCCGTGTCGATGGCCGCGCCGGGTCCGATCAGGCCCTCCCACCAGCCCGCCGACGGATGCCCGACGACCGGGGGACCGGCCGCATGGGAGTCGCCCGTCAGCGCGTGCAGGACCAGGACCGCGTTGGTCCGGGACCGGTTGAGCTCACCCCACGTCTCGTAGGCGACCGTCACGTCCGGAAGGCGGCCGCCCGCCTGGAGCGGGAACGCTGCCCCTCGACCGTCCGCGATCACGGCGAACTGGCGCCGCCCCGGCTCGTCCCCGGGTCGCCAAACCCCTGGGAACGACGTCGAGGTCACGCCCCCTTGGCGGCGCGGAACCCGGCGTCCAGGTCCGCCAGGATGTCCTCGATCGACTCGATGCCCACGGAGAGGCGGACGAGGTCGGGGGTCACCCCGGTCGTGGTCTGCTCGGCCTCCGTGAGCTGAGAATGCGTCGTCGAGGCGGGGTGGATGGCGAGGCTCCGCACGTCGCCCACGTTGGCCAGGTGGCTGAAGAGCTCGAGCCCCTCGATGAAGTTGCGCCCGGCCTCCGCGCCCCCGGTGATCCCGAACGAGATGATCGCCCCGCCGCCATTGGGAAGGTACCGCTTCTGCCGCTCGTGCCACGGGCTCGACTCCAGCCCGGGGTAGGCGACCCAGGACACCTCGTCGCGGCCTTCGAGCCAGGTCGCCACCGCGGTGGCGTTCTGCACGTGCCGCTCCATCCGCAGGCTCAGGGTCTCGAGGCCCTGGAGGAACAGGAACGAGTTGAGCGGCGCAATGGCGGGCCCCGTGTCGCGCAGGTACTGCAGGCGCGCCTTGAGGACGAAGCGGGCCGGGAACAGGGCCTCGGGCAGATTTCCGAAGACAAGGCCGTGATAGCTCGGGTCGGGCTCCGTGAAGTTCGGAAAGCGCCCGCTCCCCTCGTAGTCGAACTTCCCGCCGTCCACGATCACGCCGCCGATGGAGGTCCCGTGGCCACCGATGAACTTGGTGGCCGAGTGCACGACGATGTCTGCACCGTGGCGCAACGGCTGGGCGAGGTAGGGGGTCGCCACCGTGCTGTCGACCACGAGAGGGATCTTGTGACTGTGCGCGACGCCCGACACCCCCTCGAAGTCGAGCACGTCTCCCTTCGGGTTTCCGAGCGTCTCGGCGAAGAACGCCTTCGTGTTCGGCCGGATCGCCGCACGCCACGCCTCGAGGTCGTCGGGTTCGTCCACGAAGGTCACCTCGATCCCCAACTTGGGCAGCGTGTAGTGGAAGAGGTTGTACGTGCCCCCGTAGAGCGACGCCGAGGAGACGACGTGGCCACCGTTCTCGGCCAGGTTCAGCAGGGTGACGGTCTCGGCGGCCTGGCCGCTCGCGACGGCAAGGGCCGCGACTCCGCCTTCGAGGGACGCGATCCGCTCCTCGAACACGGCCTGGGTGGGATTCATGATGCGCGTGTAGATGTTCCCCAGCTCTTCGAGCCCGAAGAGCGCCGCCGCGTGCGACGTGTCCCGGAAGGTGTAGCTGGTGGTCTGGTAGATCGGCACCGCCCGCGCACCGGTCGTGGGATCGGGCACGGCACCGGCGTGGACCTGGCGAGTCTCAAAACCCCAGTCGGGCATGGCAGTGGCCTCCTTGGATCGGGTCCCCGCCGATGAGCCGGCGGGTAACCGCAGGTGCCTAAGTTTTACAAACCCGACCTAACTAGTCAACTTTGTGCGGACAGGCTCGGTACCACCGTGACCGTTCGGGCGGCGGCCAGGTCTCAGATGGCGGAACCGTCGAGCCGCAGCTCGACGTCGATGTTGCCCCGTGTGGCATTCGAGTAGGGGCACACCTGATGGGCTCCGCGGACGAGCGCGGCGGCCGTGTCCCGATCGTCGACCCCGGGAACGGACACGTCGAGGACCACGGCCAGCCTGAACCCTCCGTCTCCGGTCGGGAGCAGGCTCACTTCGGAGTCGATCACCACCTCGCCGCCGTCGACGTGTTGGCGGCGGGCGACGACGCCCAGGGCGCTCTCGAAGCAGGCGGCGTAGCCGACGGCGAAGAGCTGTTCGGGGTTCGTACCGCCCCCCTCCCCGCCCAGCTCCTTCGGACGGCGGAGATCCACCTCGAGGGCGCCATCGTCGCTCCGCCCGTGACCGTCGCGCCCGCCCGTGACATGAGCTCGCGCCGTGTAAAGGACCTTGGCCATCACTCCTCCTTCTGAATCGGGTTGCGCACTGTCGAGGGGGTTTTCAGGATGAACCGTCGGACCGCGTTGGCGAACCCTTCATCCTCATCGCTCGTGGTCACCATGCGGGCGGAGCGCTGTACCTCGCTCGATGCATTGCCCATGGCGATGCTCAGCCCCGAATGGGCGAACATCAACACGTCATTGGGCATGTCGCCGATGGAGGCGATTTGGGAGGGGGCGATGCCGAAGTAGGACGACAGGAACTTCACCACGCCTCCCTTGTTCGCCTCCGGGTGGGTGACGTCGAGGTAGTACGGCTGCGACTGCGCGGCGGTGACGTCGTCGGAGAACTGGTCCCGGGCCGCCTCGGTGGCCCGCGCCATGGCGTCGTGGTCGTCACTCACGCCGACGATCTTCGCGACCTGGTCCGTGAGAACGCCGTAACTGTCGACGACGGTGGGTTGGAACTGGACCGTGGCCGCCTCCCGGTCCACGTGCGGACCCTTCGGGTCGCGCACGTACCAGTCTGCGCCCCGGTAGATCCACGTCACGAGGCCGTGGGACTCCAGGAGGCTCAGGATGGGCCCGACCAGTGGCTCCGGGACGAGCTTCTGCTCCATCACCGTCATGTCGGGTTCGACGATCAGCCCGCCGTTGAAGGCCGCGATGGGTGTGGTGAGCCCGAGCGGTTCGACCAGCATCGCCATGCCCCTCGGCGGGCGGCCACTGGTGATGGCGAAGAGCACGTCGGCGTCACGGAGCGCGTGGACGGCTTCGATCGCCTTTTGGGTCAGCTCCTTGTCCGGGGTGACCAGCGTGCCGTCGACATCGGCCAAGAAGAGCTTGATCGGGTTGTCGGGCGTCGGGCCCTGCGGCCGGCCGCCCGGAGGCATCAGCTGACCGCCTTCGGTCCCGCGGCGAGGACCGATCTGACGAACGCGCCGACCTGGTCGTACACGTCTCTGCTCTCCTTCGCCCACGGGAGCAGGAACGGGAACACATGGAACATCCCTTCGACCTCGGAGGCCACGTGGGGCACTCCGGCAGCCTGCAGCTTCTCCACCAGCAGCCGGACCGCGTCGCGGAACATCTCGTCGCCGCCGTAGACGACGAAGGTCGGGGGCCAGTCTCTGAGGTCGTCCTGCAGTATGTCCACCCGGTCGTCGTCGGGGTCGACCCCATGGAGGTAGGGATTGGTCGGAATGTTCCAGGGCAGCACGTCGAGGGGCGCGTTGTCGGTGATCGAGTCCTCGCTGAGCGTGAGACTCACCTCGGGCGAGAACAGCACTGCACCGGCGGGGCGCCCGAGGCCCTGCTGCTCCATGCGGTGCAGCACCGTGCCGAGCAGCCCCCCACCGCCGGAGTCGCCGGCGACGAGCAGGTCCTCGCAGACGAGGCCACCGTGCTTGAGGTGTTCGATCACCTCGATCACATCTTCCACGGCCGCGGGAAAGGGGAACTCGGGCGCCAACCGGTAGTCCGCGGCGAACACCGCGCACCCGGTGACCCTGGCCAGGTGTGCCATGAAGAGGGAGTACATCTTGGGCGAGGTCCCGATGTACCCGCCCCCGTGCAGGTAGACCATCGTGGCCGACCTGCCCGCCCCGTCGGGATCGGCCGCCGGAGAGGGGTGGAACCAGACACCGGGAACGCCGCCGACCTCCTCCGTCCGGCTCGTCACGCCCTGGAGCGCCACGAAGGGGGGCAGGACCCGGCCGGCAACCCCGTCGAGCACCCGCTCCAACGCGCGGAACTCGTCAATGGGGAGCGACGAGGCGTACCCGAGCAGTGTCCGCACGAACTCCCGGGTGGCCGAGACGGCCATGTTGCGCGGCGGATGGCTCGGGCCACGCCACGGATCGCGGAACGGCAGCCGGCCGATCGCGCTCACGAAATTGGAGGCGAGAGTGGCGACGTCGACCGCCGCGATGGGCCACGCTGCGGTGTGGACCTCAGGCCGATCCGACATCACCATGTCCCGACAGTACCCAGACCTACGCGAGGTCCCGGCCAGTGAGCGGAGCAGACACCATCACGTGCGCACCAGCTCCTCGATCGCGTGGACCCGCTCAGATGCCCGTGTGCTCGGCGCGCACCGGGTCGGGATCCGGCACGTGTGGCATCAGCGCGTTCGGTGGGACCGTCCCGAGCCGACCAGCTTCGAAATCCTGGAGGGCCTGCACGATCTCGTCCCGGGTGTTCATGACGAAGGGTCCGTAGTGCTCGACCGGCTCTCCGATCGGCTGGCCGCCGAGCACGAGCGCTTCCAGGTCCCGGGTGCGCGAGTCCTGGGTGTCGTCCGCCCTGAGGGCGACGAAGTCGCCGGGGCCGAACGACACGAGCTGACCGGCGTGCACCGGACGGCCCTCGCTGCCGACCCGCCCAGATCCCGCCAGGACGTACACGAGGGCGTTGAACCCTGGATTCCACGGGAGCTCGGCGAGTGCCCCCGGCGACACCGACACGTGCATCAGCGCCATCGGCGTGTGCGTCGACCCGGGGCCGCGATGGCCACCGATGTCCCCCGCGATGACCCGCACGAGGGCGCCACCGTCGCCCGAGGACAGCAGCACCACGTCCTGGGCCTCGAGGCCCTGATAGGCGGGCGGGATCATCTTGTCCTTGGCCGGCAGGTTCACCCAGAGCTGGATCCCGTGGAAGAGGCCACCGGAGACGACGAGCGCCTCGGGGGGCGTTTCGATGTGGAGGATCCCCCCACCGGCGGTCATCCATTGTGTCGCCCCGTCGGTGATGAGGCCACCACCTCCGTGGGAGTCCTGGTGGGCAAAGGTCCCATCGATCATGTACGTCACCGTCTCGAACCCCCGATGGGGATGCCAGGGGGTTCCCTTGGGCTCACCTGGCGCGTAGTTGACCTCGCCCATCTGGTCCATGTGGACGAAGGGGTCGAGGTCAGCCAGGCTCACGCCGGCGAACGCCCGGCGGACCGGGAACCCCTCTCCTTCGAGCCCGCTCGGCGCGGTGGTCACGGACCTGACGGGCCGTTCGGCCGTCGCCTCCCGGTCGGGAACGGGAATTTTCGGCAGCTTCGACAGGTCGTCGACAGTCACAGCAGGCATCGGGCGCCTCCATTCGGCCTTTCGCTCTCAATTGTCGTCACGCCAGCTCGCACTGACCTCATGACGTCATTGCAAGTCGCCTGATCCATCGACGAGATTAAAGGCCCCGGCCGGAGTCCTGCCGCCTGGTGGCCGGGTCCTTGTCCGGCGTTCCTGGCGTCCCGCTTGGGTCGTCTCCGTCAGCAGGCGGATCAGCTCCAAGTTCGGGGCTCGTACCCGATGGCAATTCT